>CBFIFY010000078.1:0-17323 GCA_965661985.1 uncultured Myxococcota bacterium
TTTCCAGTAGACATTCCGAATCAAAGTGCAAGAAGTTTTGCTCAATCTCTAATTTTTAATGCATGTTGTGGTCTTGCCACCATCGCATTCAATGCGGTGTTACTTTGTTATATGAATGTATCATTTGAGTAGGTGAAGTGTATGACCATCAAACAGAAAGACGGCTACCCATTTGTTTTTGAAAGTCGTGCATGTGCTTCGTGCCCTGGAAGATGTTGCACTGGGAAGTCTGGACACATTTGGGCGACCCCAGAAGAGATAGAGCTCATGGCGGAGTCCTTGGGCATTTCCTTCGCTCAGTTTGCTACGCGCTATACGTATCGAGAGAACGGTCGATTTTCGTTGAAAGAAATTCAACGCCCTCAAGGAGACTTTGCCTGTGTATTCTTTGATAGAGGATGCAAGATGTACGATGTGCGTCCTGAGCAATGTCGAACCTTTCCCTTTTGGGAGCATCTGCGTGACAAGGTCAATCTCTTAAAGACAGAGTGTCCAGGAATCATTGTCAAACCCTGTTCGTAATTACATACAGCTTCTAGAACAGTCCAGTATTTCAATCCGATCTACCTTCACAGACCAGCATTTTCATCTTGGCCATATTGTTGAGTGTAGTCGGGTCTCTGTAGTTGTTCTTTTATGGTGTTTCAAACCAAAGTGTGGGAGAATGTTGTTGTAGGGCTTCGGTACAGACAACATCCCAGTTTTGGGTGATTTGTCGCTCGATTGAGGTAACAGGCAGTGTTTGAATGTGGATGGGCGTTCCATACACAATATTTCTGTTGGTTAACGCGTGATGATTTGGGTGGGCTTGCGACAGCATTTTGTGTGAGATCTCTCGTTCGATGGTCCAGTGCTGATTGGCAAATAAGGAAAGATAGGGCAACAGTACAATTAAAATGATTGGCAATCCAACTTGATAAATTTTGCGTTCTGGGATGTGTTCACTGATCAAGAGTCCAAGGGCTGTGACCAATATTGGAAGACTTTGCATGTAAAATCGAACGTGGTTTTCAACGGCATGTCCAATTTGCAAATACGCCACAAATGTTGGAATGAGAACCAGTACAACCAGAGTATGCTTCCGTACAAGAAACAAGAGACTGACGGCAATGAAGCCCAGCCAAGTCCACCAGTAGAGACTGGGCGTACTCGAAGGGAGTCCCTCGGTTTGTTGAGACAAGACAAATTGAATGTTGTCCAGAAGTCCTTTCCACTCCCAACCCCAGCGAAACTCTACGGGAAAGGTGCTGCTTGCATCATCGAGTCCAAGCGCAATTCGAAGCGGGGCGATGTCCAACTGACGGATGAGCGAGGTTGAATAGGGACCAAAAGTGTATTTTCCGAGTGTCCAGCCACCGAGCAGACTGAACAGCCAACCTGTCCAAAATGCAAGTCCATCGCGCAGAGGATCTCGATGCCATAGCTTCCATCCAATCGACAGTACTGTAAACCATCCTGCCCAAATGAGACCCCGTGCATCGATAAGACCACAGATTGCAATGCTTCCACCAACAAGTAGTCCCCGCCCAAATGTGGTTGAGATATTTGGAGCATCCGTTGAACCGTTGAACAGTCCATGCCAAATCCCCACTGTTGCCAGTGTGATGCCCAAAACAATTTCAGGATAGAAAGTCAAAAAACGTCCCATTCCAATCCAAGGAGAGCAGGCCATCAAACAAGCCAAGGTGCACCATCCAGCCAGTGTTTGCACGCGTTCCATCCATGTTGTTAGCAGAAGGGAGATTCCGACCATCGAGATGCTTGAGGCGAGCAACAACCCTTTTAGGACACCATATTCGATGCTTGGGAAGCCACGTGTCAGTATGCTGGGCAACCAACCTGCAAGACGACTTCGTTTTGGGGGAAAGTGGGCTGTTGGGTCATCCCACTGAGTCACACCTACACAATAATCTACGAAGTCTGTTTCAAAATACGGCAATCCGAAATGGTATGGATAGAGGCATGTCCATGCAAACCAGCAGAGAAAAAGTGTAGAGAACAATAATAGAGTGCGATTCATTTCAACATTGGGAAAGGTTGCGATTGGACTGGATTTACATTAGATATGTACTCAATTATCATGGATATTTCAGTGCTTGACATTGTTCAAATAATTGTATTGCACTGTGTATCATTCATCCAACATCGGAGCCGATTATGACGCAATCCATCGTGTATACTAAGACAGACGAATCTCCAATGATGTCGACATTTTCGTTGTTTCCAATCTTTAAGTCCTTTTTGTCAAAAGCGGAAGTGGGACTTGAGTTGGCGGACATTTCCTTGGCCGGTCGGATTTTGGCAAAGTTTCCAGAGTATTTGGAAGAAGGACAGCGTGTGTCTGATGCTTTGGCAAACTTGGGCAAATTGGTGCAGCAGCCCGAAGCCAACGTGATGAAATTGCCAAATATCTCAGCCTCCATCCCTCAAATCCACGCCTGCATCGCAGAACTGCAATCCAAAGGCTTCAACGTTCCGAATTATCCAGAAGAACCATCAACCGACGAAGAGCGCGACATCAAAAGCCGATATGACAAGGTCAAAGGATCTGCTGTTAATCCAGTGCTGAGAGAGGGGAACTCAGATCGTCGTGCGCCCAAAGCGGTCAAAAAATATGCCCAAGCCAATCCACACGAGATGGGAGAGTGGCGTTCTGACTCCAAATCTCATGTTGCCCACATGACCCATGGGGACTTCTTTGGTACGGAACAAGCTGTGACCATGTCAACAGGGGATACATTGACCATTCAACATGTAGACGTCAATGGGAATGTGACCAAATACAAAGACGTTCCAGTTCTTGCAGGGGAGATATTTGATACTTCTGCCATGTCCTATGGTGCCTTGGCTGAATTCTTGCAAGAGTCCATTGCCGACTCAAAAGAACAGAATGTGCTGTTTTCAGTTCACCTCAAAGCCACAATGATGAAGGTCTCTGATCCGATCATTTTCGGCGCTGTCGTCAAAGCATATTACGCGGCTGTGTTTGGGCAATACGGCGATGTATTTGAAGAGATTGGGTTTTCTCCCAACAATGGCATGCGAACGCTCGAAAAGAAACTGGAGTCGTTGGATTCAGCCCTCCAAAAAGAGATTCAGGCAGCGATCAAAGCCGTTGAAGCAGCTCAGCCACTCGCTTGTCCAAACAACAATGTCAGCGTCACCAATCTCCACGTTCCGTCTGACGTCATCATTGATGCTTCGATGGCTGCAAAGTTGCGATACTCTGGTCAGATGATGTGTGCAGATGGCGAATACAAAGACACCAAGTTTACCATTCCCGATCGTTGCTATGCTGGCATCTATCAAGTGGTCATTGATTTTTGCAAAGAGCATGGTGCCTTTAATGTTGCGACGATGGGCTCTGTCTCCAATGTTGGGTTGATGGCACAGAAGGCACAGGAATATGGTTCACACGACAAAACTTTTCAAGTTTCCAGTGATGGCCGTGTAGATGTGGTTGACCGTCACGGAAATGTGCTCACCAGCCACGCTGTAGAACAGGGCGACATTTGGAGAATGTGTCAAGTCAAGGATGCTCCGATTGCAGATTGGGTTGGCTTGGCTGTTCGTAGGGCTCGAGCCACGGGCAATCCGGTTGTGTTTTGGCTCAATCCTCAACGGGCTTCAGATGTGGAGATGATGCGAAAGGTGGAGCAGTACCTCCCCAATCACGATACGGAAGGACTCGATATCTACATGCTTTCGCCGGAAGATGCGATGCACTTCACCTTGGAGCGGTGCAAAGACGGTTTGGACACCATCTCGGCGACGGGCAATGTGTTGAGGGATTACCTCACCGATTTGTTTCCGATTTTGGAGTTGGGTACCAGTGCCAAGATGCTGTCTGTCGTTCCGTTGATGAACGGTGGTGGACTCTTTGAAACTGGAGCAGGTGGAACCGCTCCTGTCTTGGTTCAGCAAATTCTGAAAGAAAATCATTTGGCTTGGGACTCATTGGGAGAGTTTTTGGCCATGGAAGCCGCACTTGAACACCTATCTGGTGCAATGGACAACAACAAGGCGATGGTTTTGTCAGAATGTCTGGGAGATGCGATTGAGGATGTGTTGATGAAGGGCAAGTCTCCAACCCCCGCTCTGCACTCAATGGACAATCGAGGGTCTCACTTTTATTTGGCGATGTACTGGGCACAAAAAGTTGCAACTCAAACAGCAGACGCTGAATTGGCGACAACATTTGCTCCCTTGGCAGAGCGACTGACCCACAATGAAGACAAAATCATGGCAGACCTGAGTGGTGTCCAAGGAACAGCCGTGGATTTACAAGGATATTTCTTCCCTGCAGACGATGTTGTGTCCAGTATCATGCGTCCGTCAACTACTTTCAACGCCATTTTGTCAGATTTTGCTGGCTAACCCACCCCCCCATTCCGGATTTAGAGATGTTGCAACGAGAACAAACCACCGCCCTTAGAGCTGTAGTATCAGCAGCAAGACTTTGCCAGTCAGTCCAGTCAGCCTTGGTCAAAGAAGGCGTCGATGGCAGTGGCACACAGGTAAAACAAGACAAGTCACCGGTGACCTTGGCAGATTTTGGAGCGCAAGCGTTGGTTTCGCACGTCTTGAATCAAGAATTTCCAGACTTTGTCATGGTGGGTGAAGAGAATGCCGACGAACTTCGTGTCGACGACACGTTGCGTGGTCGAATGATGGATGAGATTTCTCGAGTGGAACCCATGTTGCTAGAATCCTCAGCCTTGGAATTGATCGATAGAGGATCCTACGAAGGTGGTCCATCGGGGCAACATTGGGTCTTGGACCCCATTGATGGCACAAAAGGTTTCTTGAGAGGCGATCAGTACGCGATTGCACTGGGGCTCATCGAGGATGGAGAAGTGATTCTGGGTGCTTTGGGATGTCCAAACCTTCCCCGTCCCGATGGCAAAAGGGGCAGCATCTTTGTCGCTGCCAAAGGTCAAGGTGTACAAATGTACGACATGGATGGAAATGGATTGGGAGAGGCGAACGTTCATGCAATCTGTGCTCTGTCCGAAGCAAATTTTTGTGAGTCCGTGGAAAAAGGACACTCGTCTCACTCTCACTCCAGTCAAATTGCTGAGAAATTGGGCATCTCTGAGGAACCCTATCGAATCGACAGTCAGTGTAAGTATGCCGCAGTGGCTCGTGGCGATGCAACCATTTACCTCCGTTTGCCAACCAAACCGGGCTATCAAGAGAAGATTTGGGATCATGCCGCAGGAGTCGCAGTAATTGAAGAGGCTGGTGGTGTGGTCACCGACGTCTATGGCAAAAAATTAGATTTTTCTAAGGGGCGTACGCTCTCGGAAAACAAAGGTGTCATCGTGTCCAACGGTCAGTTTCATGATGAGGTGTTGGTGGCTGTTCGAGAGGTCTTGGGACTCTAAAATAGGGAGTCAAAGATCCAGATCAATCGTCTGTGGATGAAATCTGTGTTGAACCATTTGCAGATAGGAATGCATTGAATATCGATGTCAGTTCTGGTTTGACGATACCATGTTCAGGATAGTAGACCAAAACCGAACTGCTCTGTGGTTTCACGAAGAATTCTGTGTCGGCAAGCGTATGTTGAAGGGTGATTTGTGACAGCCATCCAAGTTTGCTTTTGGGCATCGAGTATGTCAGGACTTTTCCATTTACGTTCACCGAAACAGCATCCCCAGAGAATCCAAGCATCGAATTGATGATGCTGGCAACGATTTGTCCTCCGACTCCTTGCAAAAGCATTGGGATGCCTTCTGCGAGATGAACGGTGATGTGAACATCGTCATTGTCAATGTTGATCAACGCTTCATCAATGACCAATGTGTGTGTCATAAACATCTTTTCAACGGTCACCGTGATGGTGGAATTTGAGAACGTAATATCTTGGATTTCCTCAAATTTGTATTCAACAAGTGTTTTGACACCCAAGAGTGCAAATGGAGTCAGTTCAATCGCATTCTCTTCGGGATGTACGATGATGGACAGTTGTCCAATCGTTTGTCCCGCTGTTTTTACCACCTTGCCAATTGTGTTCCAAAACCCCATGGTAGCCTCTTTGAAATGTCATCTTGATATCTATTTTTTGGTTGATGTGTAGTGTATCATAGATTGAAATGCGATTGATTTTGTGAAAACATTTTCTCATTTTGTGTATACTGACGGTATTCATATAAACATCGAAGGTATAGATGAGTCTAAGGGCAAAAAGATTGTATTCACAGATAAAATGAGCAAACCCCGTGATGAAATGACCGAAGAAGCTGAAAAATCAGGTGCAGATGTCGTTTCCGCAGTGAGTGGTGAAGTGGATTATTTGGTCTGTGGCGATCAAATCGCACACAACGCAACCAACGCGAAGTACAAACAAGCTATCAAATTGGGTGTTGAAACGTTGGAAGAAGACGAGTATCGCAAACTGTTGAAAAAGTAATATCTGTTTACGAATGAAAGAGACTCTGCAAGGGGTCTCTTTTTGTTTTTGAGTGGTCAGTGGTCTTGATTCGTTTCAATCAGTGCATTGTTGTAGTTTTCACGCCAGTCGGTAAAGGCGCCACCCGACCCCAGAAATCGAACGTTCATTGCAGTCTCCCATTCATGTTTTAGTGGGGGTATTGTATGTGGTCTATCATCCCAATTTGTTCTATAAAAGACCATGCATGTTGTGTGGTTGAAAAGAGATTTGAGAATCCAAGATCATGGCCCACTGTTCACCGCGTCGTTGACGGAGCAGGTGATGGTGGTCTATATTTTCGAGCCCAATCGAATGGCACAGTCAGACTATGGAGCCAATCACCACGCATTTATCGTCGATTCATTGACAGAGCTGCGACAGGAACTTGAGCAACTCAATATTCCATTGGTGTACTTTGTCGGTGAGGTACTTGAAGTCTTAGAAGAACTAAAATCGAGACATACAACCATTCAGCTACACAGTCATATGGAAGTGGGTGGAGAATGGACCTACACTCGCGACAAGAACGTCCATCAGTGGTGTAAAAGCAATGGTGTTGAGTGGCGAGAGTATCCGATCTTTGAAGTGCTTCGACCCAATAGAAGTCGGGATGACTGGGCTAAACGGTGGCGTGAGGGGGTGTTGAAATCGCGTTATCCCACACCTGCCATTCAGCAAAATCCAGTGGGGCATCAGCAGTATCACTTGTCTGTGGAGAACCCACCGACATCAGAACAGGTTGGATTGGGTAGTCCTGCCTCTCATCGTCAGGCTGGTGGCCGGTCAAAGGGGATTTCGCTGTGGCAGAGCTTTCTCAAAACGAGGGGGCACAATTACCGCAAAGAGATGTCCTCACCCGTCACTGCGTTTGAGAGCTGCTCGAGATTGAGTCCGCACCTTGCGTGGGGTACGATGTCGATTCGAGAAGTGTACCGTGTCGCCACGCATGCTGAAGGCACTGAATCATTGAGTCATTCACAAAGAAAGTCACTGGAGTCTTTCATTTCGAGACTGCACTGGCGCGGTCACTTTATGCAGAAGCTTGAAGACCAAGTCGAGATCGAACATCACTGTATGCACCCGATGTTTGAGGGTATTAGACCCCGCTTGGGCAATCCCGAACATTTGCAGGCATGGAAAGAGGGGCGAACTGGAATCCCGATTGTGGATGCGTGTATGCGCGCGTTGGTGGCTACGGGGTGGCTCAACTTTCGCATGCGGGCGATGGTCGTGTCGATTGCTTGCTACAACCTGTGGCTGGATTGGCGAGAGTTTAGAGACTGGCTGGCCTGTCAGTTTACCGATTACGAGCCGGGGATTCACATTTGCCAATTGCAGATGCAGTCTGGTGTCACAGGCATCAACACCATTCGAATGTACAATCCCTACAAACAGTCCGCGGATCTAGACCCAGACGGTGTCTTTATCAAACGGTGGATACCAGAATTGGCTGATGTTCCAACGGAGTACATTCACAAGCCTCATGAGTTACCGCCATTGATGCAAATGATGACGGGTGTAGATTTGAGTGCATATCCCAAGCCGATTGTCGACGTTGAGCAGTCGGCTCGAACTGCAAAAGACAAGATTTTTGCCGTCAAGAAGTCTCTGGAAGCCAAGCGCGTCTCACAGCAGGTCTTTCAGCGCCATGGGTCTAGGCGAAAGAGGTAGGCATGACAACTTGATTTTGTTAAATGGGGAGATGTTTGTGACTTCGAACCTTTCCCAAAGTGTATCGCATTTGGACATATTTACGTTGAAGTACGCATATGAATTGTGATACCCTATTGTACATTTGAAATCGCGGGTAGATTTCTGACAATGGGGTGGCTATGTACACAATTTCTATCGATGACAAGCAGTTATATGATGATGGAGTACTGTCTTTGAAGGGGCTGGTAAAAGCCTACAAAGAACAAGATCCAAGATTGGCTGAATATGCGTGTAAACTCGCTTTGTTGGATCCATATCCGGTCAAAAGAATTTCGTACAATAGAACGACCTTTGCTGTGATGGGGCATTCTTCTCATGGGATGTCTACAGTCTATCAGGCCTTACAGAATCTGTATGCAGAAGGTGGACACTTGGTCGAAGCCAATACAGAGTTTATCTTTACAGGCTCAGACGGTCAGCAAGTTGTTGGTATTGATGTTGGTACGGTTAGCAAGTCCAAAAAAGTGTTGGAACGCGCTCAGGTATTGTGTTTGGTGGTCTCTGCAGAGCTCGGTGTTCAAGCTCAAACGCAGGACTGTATTGCAATGGCCGCTAAAAATAATGTCACCGACGCAGTCGTTTTTGTAAGTAAAGTGGATGCTGTCGACGAAGGAGAGCGTGATGCTGTAGTGGCAACCATTTTAGAAGCGGTAGAGCAAGAACTGACAAATCATGGCATCGAATTTGATGCATCAAAGAGTGTTGGAGGCTCCGCATTGCTCGCCTTAAAAAGCGATACTTCTTCTATTGGTCTACCGTCCATTGAGCAATTGGCGAAAAATATTGAAGGTGCGGTTAGCCCCATTCACATTAGCCAAACGGTATCTTTGAAACAATATGCCAAATTTAGACGCGACTATCACATGGATGCCATCAAACCTGCTGTGCTGAGTGGTGTTCAGCCTAGATATACGGCTATGAAGCGAAGCACTGGTCACCAGGGACTTCGAAAGAAGAAAGCAGAGCTGATGTCACAGCGCTTTACACAGCTACAAGAAGAGTATCCGGATCACATCCCAGACCGCGTAAAGCTGGGTGAGTTTATGCTGATGCTCTATGATGACACCAGTCAGTATGCTCAAGATCAGCTGCGCACAATGGTTCAACACATTCAGTTGAAATGGGGACCGTGGCAAGCGTTTAAATTCATCATGAAACGCGGACTGTTGGATCAGCGCTGGATGCTTTTTGCTACGGCATACAACCGTTGGGCTAAGGTGAACAGTACCATCACGACTTGGCGTTACCATCGCAGTAGACTAGATGAGCGTTATATGCCGGTTGATGTGTTCAAGGTGAATTGGAGCAATCCGACCCATGTTTATTATTCGGATACAGGAAAGTATCAGACGCTCAACACCATCGGAGACAACGCGGTTGAGATTACCACGGAGTCGAGAAAGTTTTTGCTGAAGCTGTTCACTCGGCTTTATACAGAGCAGTATGCGATATTGTCTGGTGAGATTAAAGAGGCCGTGACGGCCGAAGTGTTGATGCAAGTAGAAGTTTTCAACAATAATTATTGGAACAGAGATTTATGGGCGACATGGGCGCAAGCGCTGACTTGGCAAAGTGTGGACTCTGGCAAGAGGCTGATGCGACTGTGGCAGAAGGCTGAAAACCAAAAAATCCGTGACTGGGCTTTCAATCACTTGATCAACAAGCACTCGAAGTTGTTGGTTGACTTGCCTCTGGATTGGGTCATCAGGAATGGGGTGAATCCAAAGACCTCATCGAATGTGCGACGTTTTATTGTCAATTGGGTTTGTGGTTTTGAGAAGCCGAAAACAAAGCTGCAAAAAGAGGATTTTATCGAGGTTGGTCTGCACAAGGTGGTATTGACATTCTTGGATCCAAGTTTTGGCAACCTTCAGAAAGCTACAGTTAAGTACGCATGTGATTTCATTCGCCAGTTCATGGATGAACTCGTTGATGTAATCAATCTGGATAAGGTGCTGTGGTTGTTGCGTCATCGAGACAACATGGTTCATGAACTCGGGATTTTCCTGTTGTTCCCAGATGGAGAAAAGTCTTCGCCCTATCAAGAGCAGCTGAATTTGGACTTCTGGACAGATTTAATCGCCGACACTCGAATGCACTCTTACGCTGTTAAAGCAATTAAGGCTCGATTTAAGCAGCAGATTACAATAGAATGGCTAAAAGGTCGATTGTATTCTAAGCATCAGAAAGAAGTCACACTTGCCAAAAACTTCATTCGTGATGATTTTCACGTTCGAGACATTGATTTTTACGCCCTCTACTACGAGAACCTATTTTCACAGCCCGGCAAATACTCATTGTATGACTGGTCTTGGAATGCGCTTAGCAAGCAAGATGTTGATGGGAACTCCCTCATTAGCCAGCGTTTCCAACCGGTTGATTACCGTGTCATGTTGCTGTCCGGTCAGGAGCAAAATGTACGATATGCCATTGATGCCTATCGAAACCAAAAGATTTCAGCCGACGACTTTCCAATTGACTTGTTGAAATGCATTTTCTCAAGCCATGAGTGGTCAGAATCAAAGTCAAGACTGTCCAAGTACTTGATTGCCGGTGATGATCAGAGTCCAGAGTGGAAGAAGCAAATCAAGGTCACACTTCCATCAAGCCTGAGTCGAACATTGACAGACTTTGCTTACAATACAATGATCAGTCGTACAGACTTCACCATGGAGAATCTAGGATTGAAATGGGTGCTGGATCGTAGGCAGAAAAGTGGTTCACAGTATTCCCCGATTCGTGAGATGTTCCAGAAACAGTTTCCAAACCATGGTTTGTTGATACTAAATGGAACCAATGAAGCAGACTTGTTGGAAACGCCAACGAACAACCGTGCGGGTATTGAGTTGATTCTCGGTATTCTAGAGAAAGATATCCTTCACAATCCATCCAATGGTAAATTTTGGAAGGCATTCATTCTCTCTAGGCTAGAACGCTTAGCAGAGTACAATGGGCAGACTTTTGAGTTTTCAGCATCGTGCACTGTTGACCCATCTCTATTCTCATTCGAATGGTTCAACGCTCAGCTGACTAATGATGGAACCCGTTCACGTCACCACAGGGCTTTTGCGTTGGAGATGGCCGACTTGTTCCTCACGGACTGGATATCCAGTATCAATTTGAGCGGAGAAGAGCCGTTTGGTTTCAAAGCACTTGAGCCGTATCTGTTCTCTGATTTTTCAGAAGTGTCTCAGTATTTTTTCAACGTTGTGAACAATCCGCAAACCAAATACGCTCGAATTGATTTAAATGATGAGGCCTTCAAATCGGAAGAGTTGTTTGAGTATTGCTATTCTGCATCGCCAAAGGTTCGCAGTACTGGATTACAGTTCATTCAGGAGTATCCAGAGAAATTTGCGCAACCGGACAAGCTTGTAGAGCTGACAACCAGTCCAGATCAAAATGTACGCGCACTGGTGATTGAGATCTTATACAGCATTGCCCACATACCGTTGGTGACTCCAAATTGGCGACCGTTTGAAGATTCCGTCATCCCTGGAAACAGTACGTTGTCCGAACGATCTACGAAAAAGCAGCAGGTATCGTACGCTCACCCTCCTGCAGGAGGGGCTTCGAGAGGACGAATGAAGTATTTGGGTAAGGGAACACCAAACAATCTCCAGCCCAAGCTGACTGATCATGCTAGTTTGGTACGCTTTGCTGTACAGCAGCTCTTTCAACTACCGGCAAACCCTCGAAAACGTTCAGAGTCGGGCAGTGACAAGGTCCCAATGTGGAAGATGAAGCGTCTTCTGATCGAGAGTTTCAGAGATCTTGCGATGCAGGACAGAGCCTTTGCAGAGGTTATGGTTCCTGTTTTTCAGGAACTGACCCAGTACAAAGGGAAGTTGGTGCAAGAAATGTCGTGGTCGGCTCTTGCCCACATTGAAGCGAAATATGAATCAGATCCTCTGATGTCGCTGACCGTATTTGATGACTGAACTTTGATATTCGATAGTCATCCTTGAAACTTTAGAGATACAAACAGAATTTATAGACAAACACAGGTAGAACTCATGGCTCCATCCAAAACCCTCAAACTCCCACTTCGCGGAAATGTTGTTGATTTGGTCCAGCACCACAATTGGTTGTTGATAGCGGCACACCACTCTGAAGGGCAAAATCTCGGAATTCAGATTGCCCCCATTCACAATTTGACGTCGCGAGTTTCAGCTGAACGTTGGATACTCGATACTCCAAAGCCAATTCAGCGATTTCTCTCTTTACCAAACGCTTCTATAGCTGAAGAGCCATTTGTGGTAAATGACCAAGCGTTGGACGTGGGGCTCTTGAACGATGCACTGCAAAAGTCGTCTCAGATTCGTTCGTTGTTGCAAGATAAGCTTCGTCGGTCAGATGCATCAAAGAAAGAATTGAGCGAAACAGAAAAACTGGCCATTGTACATCGTGAATTAAAAGTTGGTTCGGTTGAAGATTTGTCTCAGGCCAAGCAGGCTGCGCTGACATATTTTGGTTCGATTGTAGACGATCAAGACGTTTGCCGCGGACTCCAAAAGAAACTCGATGCTGCTCATGACAAAGCGACATTTGGTACAGCTCGTCAGCAGGGCCAGCGGATTGTCTGTGTGGATGTCGATGGTCAAGGATATCACGTACCCTACATTGCCGCTGAAGCAGACTTTGATGGAAACACAGGTGGGCTTGAGATTCAACCGTTTGCGCTAGAGGACAAGATTGAATTTATCGAGGCTCTGGCTAGCAATCGTGCACTGCTGGTTGTGCGCCGGTCGGACTCCTCTCAATGGATGTGCGTGTATGATCTAGACAGTGATGCTGTGGTATTCGAAATGCGTGCCCCCGAGCCACATCGTCAAAGTG
Source organism: uncultured Myxococcota bacterium (assembly GCA_965661985.1). GTDB lineage: Bacteria > Myxococcota_A > UBA796 > UBA796 > UBA796 > CAJWHX01. Next base: position 12,989 of record CBFIFY010000078.1, read on the forward strand.
TGAACTCAGAAGAGAACCAAGAAGTTGATGTAGAAGCCTCAGTACGCGCAATCACCGCCTTGACTACAGATGTGGCGACGAGTCGGTTTGCTTTGGGCTTTGACGACGGATTGTACCTCTGGTTCGATCCGAGTGGCGATGGAGGTTTCAAGCGTCAAGAGCTGCAAGATTCAAACAAATCGATCATGACTGCTGAAAATATGAAAAAGCAGGTCAATCATACAGGGGCGATCATTGGTCTAGTATTCTCCAATGACTTTGAGAGCGATAAGCCATTTTTAACGGCCTTTTGTGATGACCTGACCACCAGTCGAATTCGTCTTCATGAGAACATCCCCAGTCAGAAAGCCAAAGCGTCGACCAATTCTCATTCTAAAAGGGTCCGACAGGTGCTTAAAGGTCCCGGACACCATTTTTATACCCTCTCTGCAGATCATACGCTGAGAATGTGGCAAACCTCCAACGATGTGTCCTCAGGCATTTCTTTGTTGGCCGAGTGTGTGACCACGGCAGTCGTTCCAGTTCAAGACCGATATGGAAAATGGTCATACAGTCACTTTTTGATCAGCGGTCACGACGGAGAAAAGGTCTCGGGGCATGGCAAGTTGGACTCTGCCGTTATATCCTTCCGCGCCATTCAGATGTCCAATATGGATCCGACCGATCGAACGGGTAAAGTGGAAAATGCTGTGCAACGTTCCTATTACGGTGTGTGGTCTTACGCGATTAATGAGATGAAGTCCGAGCCCAAAAGACGAGAGTCGTTGCTTGAGTATATAGGGATGCTGAATGACCAGCTGTCTGTTGATTTGCTGATGCGGTTTATTCGTCATGAGCAGAATCCTAAATTTGTAGCTCGAGCCCTCGATTTACTCAATGCCACCAAGCATCCTCGCCTCATCATTTTGTTTACAGAACTCATATCTGTAAACAGGGCATCAACGTGTTTGCAGGTGCTTGAGTATCTTCGAACGGATCACCTCTATGGGTCTAAATCTCTATACCCACTTGAGCTGGCCGATAAATCTCAGTTTTTAGAAGTTCGTCAAGCGGCGTTGCGCGGGTTTGCAGGATTGGCAAGTCAGCGTGGTCAAGGCACTGCAGAAGAGAATACAACGTATCAGATGGCTTTCGAGCGCATTCTTTCACTCTTTAACGATGATCGTGAAGAAGACATCGTAGCCAATGCTTTTGAATTGTTGTTCTCTCAAGAAAAAGCCCTTATGCCTGGGGTTGAAGGGATACTGCTGGCTTTGGCACACAAAGAATTTTGGGTACAGCGTCGTGCATTGATGCTGATCTACCTCAAGGGTATGATTGACAGCGAGGAGACAACAGCGGTGGCTCAGGATCTGCTGCGTCAGATGCGCGAGAGCAACAACGAAGATTTGCGTGTACTCGCATTTAGATTGTCGCTGTTTGCCAAAGAAGGGGTTCAGCAGTATCTGCGTTCACTAGATGACGTACTGCACAATCAGATGAGTGATCTAGAGACAGAACGCTCCATATTTTTATACGGAAAAGGCGGCGATGAGTTTGTGATCAACAGCACAGTTGAGCAGCTATTTTTGGATGCCGTACCAGAAGAAGCCCGCGCAGAAAAAGAAGTGGACATGGAAGAGGCCAAATCAATTGTGTCTACAATGGTACCACTACTGGCTGCATCTAAGAAGTCCAATCACATTCTATGGTCTTCTCAGATGGATACTTTTCGTTATTGCGTACAAACCTTTCCGATGACGATCGCCGTAAAAGACTACTTAGAGGATAGTGAACATGGTTTGTGGAATCCAGCTCCGACCTTTGACCGAGATCTAACGAATGAGGAGAAGGTGCTCTTGCAAGAGATGGCGCTTTCCTATCAGCCTTCGATAGCCTCTTTGGGTGCCATGGCACTGGCGAAACAAGGAGAAAACTCTGCCCTGCCGATTTTGCTGCAGCTGGTAGATGACAAAGATGATTTGGTCAAGTCTCGTTCTGTTGATGGATTGCTGGAGTTCATCAATGAGCCAATCGTAGAGCATAAGCTTCGTCTGATGGTGCTGCAGGCTGAAAATGAGCAGGTCAAACGTCACTCGCGAGACAAAGCAGACAGCATCCGTACACTTGTTCGTCAGAGTAGTTTCAGCATCACACAGCGTATGGTGAAACAGATCGTCGATTTGATCTTCAAAGACGATGTGTACTCTCACTCTGAGCGTTTGGCGGTGCGGTATCTGTTTGAAAGCTCTGAGGTCACATTTACCAGTGATACGCGTCAGGTGTTGTTTAAGCAAATTCGAGAGCGTGGTGAAAGACCCAAGCTCATCAACATCCGAGCCAAGATTTTGCGGGCACTCTATCGAAAAGCCAGTTCTGAAAGCGACGTGGCCATTCAGCGTTTGATCGCCCAAACTTTAGAATCGCCATTTGACGACGTTCGAGTACTGGCGGTGGTCAAACTCCAAAAGCGTATTGACGACTTGATTGAGGGCGCTGATGATTGGACCGCATGGCCTAGATTTACCGCTGAGACTTGGAGTGAGTATGTCAAGCAGCATGGTGGTGGACTCATCTCTGCTTCTGATGCTGACAATTTGACTGTGCAATCACCCGTCAACCCACTCACGTCACTCGTTGGTATACCACAGCCTCTGTTGACTGAAGTTCAGCTCTTGAACCGCGTTCTGTTTTGGCGTGGTCATGAAGCGTTGAACGAGTGGATCAAAACCTACTGCAAGCACAATCTGATTGATGCAGACTTTATTGCCACCCGCCGATTCCTCTTGTCATTGCCAATCGAAGATGTGTACAGTCACTTGTTGACTGAGATAGACCAAAATGTTCAGGATACCATGATTCGCGGCGACGAAACTGTGGTGCGTTGGCACGATGAAATGTGGATGGATTACCTCAACCATCCAGAGGAATCCAAGCGAAAGTGGGCGACCGGATTTTATAAGAAGATCGATCTGACGATGCGGCAGGCTCGAACATCTGAGGAACAGGAGTCGATCAAAAAAAACAAGGTGATTCCTCCCTATGCGCCGTTTTTGAAAGCAGTCTTCTCCTCTGTACATCCATCACTTCAGCGAACTGGTTTTAAGCAAATCATCAAGTTCTTTGCCGATGAATGGGTCTGTGAGTATCTTTGGAAGGCTTTGGAGAGCAGTGATTCTCAGCTGCGTGTGGCAGCCGTTTCCAAACGTGCCTTGTGGATTTTGCACACGCATGATTTGTTGAGAGATGCATTGACTCATATGCTGCAATCAACACATCAAGACTTGTTCCTTCGATCCATCGACGTTCTGTTTCACTCAACAGATGAAGATGTCAAGAAGTGGATCAGCGGAATGGTGGATGGTAGAGTCATTGAGGTTCTGCTTGCGCGTATGAGTGAAATTTGGACGGACAGTGTGACCTCTCCAACAGAAGGGACTGTGAAGTCTTGGATAGACTCTGCATTTATTCATCGGCACTTTGTGAACCAAAATATCTTTGTTCGCATTCCGAAGCCTTCTTTGTTTGGTCAGAACTTTGAGAAGGCCTATTTTGATACTCTGAGTCGTGTGTTCGTGTATGAAACTCTAGAGGATATTGCTGATTCCCTCAATGCATATGAGTCCCTTAAAAAGGACTTGATTGCCTTGAAGAACGAAGGCCTCAAGGTTCAGAGTCTGATGAGGACGGATGACAAGGCCGCAGCAAAAGCGTCTAAAGCTTGGATTGCGAAAGTCATGAAGCGCTATGCTTCCACTCCAGAAAAGTTGGGCGTTGTATTCAAGGATCAAACCATCCCAGAGCTCACGTTCACTCAGGCGTTGTCGTTGGTCCGCAATGAGATTGGTACCCTTATAAAGCCCACACCCACTCAGGATAAACGGTTCTTCGATGCTCTCAGCATGCTCACTGTAGCAAAAGGGCCTTGGGTGGATGATTTGTTGAAAAGATTGATGTCGACCTTTGACGAAAAACTCTCGAACGAAGCCTTCAACGTATACTTCACTCGCGGAGTACAAGGTGGAAATGCAGAAGCGTTCCTCAGTTCGATGATCGTCGACAATCATCCGCGCTTGGACGATGTCTTTGGTATGTTGCTCAGTCAGCGATACGGTTCCATTAAGTCTCTGAGAAATGTGTTGGGTGCCTGTACGCGTCTCAGTCGAATCGATATCGTCTTTCAAGCGTTCACGAAGCTTGCAGAGCATGGATTGATCGAACTCGATGCTTGGAATGTACTTCTGGAATCACGCCACAAGTATTTGCGGTATCGTGCGCTTCAAGAGTTCTTCTTTCACAAAGATGAAAAAATACGCACCAAATACATCAAGCGTCATTATCAAAAGTTCATCAAAG
>CBFIFY010000079.1:0-16846 GCA_965661985.1 uncultured Myxococcota bacterium
CCCTGTTTTTATTTTTTATGTACTTCATACAGAAAATTCATAACAATTCAATATACTCGGTAAAACCTTGGTTATAAAAGACTTTTATATCGATTGATAAAAAAATAAAGCCATATGTTTCCAAATCTTTACCTTTTTTTATCCGAATGTCAGAGTCTCATCGTTTTTGATGGTGTATATTGAACATATTCAATATACATCCTGAAACCCAAACCTCAAACGTGTATTTATGAAACCTCAAGACATTCAACGCCTCATCTCTTACGATCAAGGCAGCCTAGAAACAACAAGCTCTTATTTAGAAAAAATTCCAACGACCCTACGGTATCCAAATGTTACCAAAGCAACATTGGCCAATTTCACTGAGAGCATTCAACGTTCGATTTTGACCCCACTTGATTTAAAGACATGGGAACACATCTCTTTGTTTTTAATTGAGCCAGACTGGCTACAAAATAGAGACCGGCAACAGCTACGCAATGATCTTGTCACAACACTCAATGAGCACCCACAATTTTTATTGAACATTCTAGAACAATACAGAAACGTGGAAGCATTTCATGAACAAATATACACACAAGAGAAATTGTTGTTCACAACAACTGCATTTATCCGATTGATCGACGTCAACGACTGTCCTGAATTAAAACACGCCATTGTGCAACACAAAAATGCATTGTTAAACGCCATTCAGAGCAAACCAAAGAAATGGTCAGCATTCATTAAAGGTGCCGATTGGCTCATAGAAGAAATACAAGAAGAAGATGGAAACGTCTTTGTGTACTTAAACGAAATAGCGCTCGTCAAGATAGACCAACCACCTGCAGATACTATAGACCAAGCAATCAATATGTTCTTTGAAGACAAATCTTTGGATGAGATTCATCAAATTCATCAAAAAATGAATCAATTTACTGAAATTTTAAAAGATGTAATTTCAGACATTAAAAATCACAATCCATCCAAATAAAATTACATTATAGTATCATACATATATTTTACTATATACATACTGAAAATAATATTAAAAGACTGGATATGCCATAACATCGCACATCCAGTCTTTATTGTATTCTATAAAGTATTACTTCCTTTATTTCGATGCAGGAACCTCTGCAGAGACAGACAGTGTCGGAACATCTTCTGACACAGATTTGGATACTGTTGACTTGGAACCCGATATATTCAACAAGTCTTCAACAATCATATAGAGCGAAGGAACAATTAATAAAATAATGGCCGTCGCAAACAGCACTCCAAAGCCCAAAGAAATTGCCATGGGTATCAGAAATCTCGCTTGAAGAGATTTTTCCAAAATCATGGGTGCCAGTCCCAAGAATGTTGTCAATGAAGTCAACAAAATCGGTCGGAAACGACGTTTGGCACCATTTTTCACGGCCTCCAAAGGTGTCTCGCCATTTGCACGATAGGTATTGGCAGCATCAATGAGGACCAAAGAATCATTGACCACCACCCCTGTCAACGCAACAATTCCAAACATGGAAATTACGGAGAGTGAAAAACCCATGATCATATGGCCACCAACAGCCCCCACAAAACCAAATGGAATCGCCGACATGATGATAAAGGGCTGCACATAACTTTTGAATGGAATGGCCAACAAACCATAAATTGCCAACAGTGCCAACAAATAATTTTGCCCCAAAGAGGACATGGTTTCCCTTTGGTCGCGCTGTTCCCCTGCAAACCTCAACTCCAATCCTGGATATTTCTCAACCAACATTGGAAACAAGGTATTTTCAATATCGGTCAACACTTCTCTCGAAGAAGGAACGCCTGGTGCCAAATCGGCTCGAACGTTGATGGAACGAATCCCGTCTTCGCGTGTGATCGATGTGGGCGCCTGTCCCCGAGAACGCTCGGCAACTTGTTCAAGTGGCACGAAGCCCCCTTGTGGCGTACGAATACGAATGTTGGCTACATCATTCTCGACTGAACGTTCCGTTTCAGGCAATCGAACCATCGTTCTGCGTTCCAGCCGCCCCACCTGTTCTCGAAGCGCTTCTGCACCAAAGAACGACGAGCGAAGTTGTCTGGCAATTTCACTGCTGGTCAGCCCCAAGCTTCGTCCCTCTGGCAAAATTTGATAGTCAAGTTGCTGCTTTCCTGCAGAAAACGTGTTCTCGATCCCGATCAGAGATGAGTACCCTCTCAACAGGTTGGCCATTTCTTCAGATGCAGCCGACAAAGAATCAAAATCATCGGAGGTCAACTGAATGTCTACTGCCGCACCCGCACCTGGACCATCCAAATTGGTGTTGTATTTTAAATTTTCAACACCGGGCAAAGGGGGCATGTTCTCTTTGATTTTGCTCGACAATTCTTCAGCACCGATCTCGCGAAATTCGGCTGAAACCATTTCAATCGTCACCGCCGTCAAATGAGAACCTTTCGGCACCCCAGTTCGTCCAATCGGACCAGCTCCCACAGTGGAAAATATCCCTTTGACGATGTCTTGTTCTTCCAACTCACTCAGCGTCTTGTCAATCGCGCCTTCAATGCTGCGTTGAACATGTGCCGTTTGCTCAATGGGAGCGCCATACGGAAGTTTCGCAGAGATACTGATGCGATCACTCTCAATCTTTGGAAAGAAAGAGAACGGCAACAGTCCACCACCCACAACACCAATCGATACAAAGAACATCGAAATGGCAATTGCAAAGGATGCATATCGAAACCGAACAGCCAGATCCAGTACCCTATCAAAAGGACCTTGGATAAATCTATCCAATCGCACTGCAACCCACTCTCTTGGGCGGTTCAGCATCTTCAACACTGGTCCAGGTTCCTTGTCGCTCATGTGTCCCAAGTGGGCAGGCAACACAAAGAACGACTCTACAAGCGACAGCAAGAGCACCGAAATGACCACCGTTGGAATGAGCCCAAAGAACTTGCCTGACACACCAGGCACCAGCAACAAGGGAGAGAACGCAGCCACAGAGGTCAGCACGGCAAAAGTCACAGGCACTGCCATCTCGCGAGCCCCTTCTACAGCCGCATCCAACCAAGGCAGTCCCTTCTCACGCTTTTCGAAAATATTTTCTCCGACCACGATGGCATCATCCACCACCAATCCAAGGGTTACGATGTAAGCAAACAAGGAAATCATGTTGATGGTCGCACCGGTTTGACCCAACAAAATGAACGAGCCCAAAAAGGAAATGGGAATCCCCATCGCCACCCAAAAAGCCAACCTGAATTCCAAAAACAACGCCAAAATCACAAAGACCAAAATCAATCCAATTCGAGCATTGTCCACAAGAAGTTGAATCCGCCCTTTCAGAATCTCTGACGAATCATTCCACACAGAGACGGTGATGGCGCTGGGAAGTTCCGATTCAAGTTGTGATTTATAGTTTTTGACCGCTTCAGCAACCGCTGTTGGAGTTTGATCGCCCACTCGATAGATCACCAATCGCACAGCGCGCTCACCGTTGTAATAGGATTCTTCGTCTGTATCTGCATACCCATCGGTAATGGTGGCAATATCTCCCAACTTCAATTCAGCACCTTGAAAAGAAGATCGAACGATGATGTTGTTAAAATCTTCGAGGCTCTTTTTGCGGTCTGCTACACGAACCAAAATCTCTCCGTTGTCCGTCTTAACCCCACCACTGGGAAGTTCCAAAGAGGCAATGCGAATCTGCATCGCTACATCGTCCAGTGTCAAACCATGCGACTCCAAGGTTGCCTTTGGCACTTCGATGCTCATTTCCAACTCAGGGACATCGACAACTTCAACTTGCGTCACATTTGGATCTTTTCGGATTTCAGAGCGAGCATTTTCGGCCAATTGATGGAGTGTGGACAGGTCTTGATTGCCACTTAAAATGAGCGTGATCACTTCTCGTCGCAAAGACAGTTCTGAAACTTGGGCTTTCTCAGCATCCTCAGGAAAGGTTGTGATGCGATCGACAGCGGCTTTGACATCGTTCAACACTTTGTCTGGTTTGGCATCCGTTAGCAATTCAACGATGACCGACCCTGCGTTTTCAGAAGCGTTGGAGTTCAGTCTCTTGATGCCGTCAATGCCTCTCAGTTCTTCTTCTACAGCCAGAATAATCCCCTGTTCAACCTCTTCAGGAGAAGCTCCTGGGTACGGGACGGTCACAGAAATGATGTCGATGCTAAATTCTGGAAACACTTCCTGCTTGGTTTGAAGAACGCTGAAGAACCCTGCCAGCAACAAGATGCCCATCAGCAAATTGGATGCAACAGAATTGCGTGTCATCCAAGCGACCGCACCACCAATGTCTGATATTTTTGAAGGTTGTTTATCCATGATTACCCCATGTATTCAATATGAAATGGTTAACGCTGCTCTACACTGTCATTCACTGAGAATCTCGAGTGATGCACCATAAATTGGATAGGACAAAGCCGTCGTCACAATCCGATCGCCCGAAGACAACCCTTCCGTCAACACCACATCCGCCTGATCAAACCAACCAATCTCGACATCCTTTCGAGCCAATTTGTTGTCGGCGTCGGCCACCAAAACATATTGACCTTCTCTCAGCGCAGTTGAAGGGATGCGTACAGTTTGTGCAACAGACTGCCCCTCCAAAGTCACATCCACATACGATCCGATCAGTAAAGGCAATCCATTTCCATCCATTGGGTCATCAATTGCGATGCGCAGATTGATGGTTCTCGCTTGTGGGTCCAATTCAGACTCCAGTCCCAGTACATGTCCTTCCTTGTGGACAGTGACTTGATCAGACACCTGAAATGCCACATCCGCTTTTGACCCAACTTCACCTGTGATGCCGGGAATCAACAATGTTGACAGATTTGAGGTGGGAACCGATACACGAATTTGAAACTCTTCGGTACCTTGCAGAGTAGCAACTGGACCACCACCAACAACTTGCCCCTGCTCAAGTTGCTCATTCTTGATCATACAGTCAAATGGCGCCCTCAGTACAGTCCGAGAAAGTGCCAATTCTGCACGTTCCAATCCCGCTTCTGCGGCCTCAACACTGATCTCTGCCAATCGAAGTTGTGGGGTTCGCGCCGCCAACTCTGGGGCTTCTCCCGTATTTCCAAGCAATTCCCATTCTCGCTGGGCATCTTCTACGCGCTCACGTTCAATCTTGAGATTGAGTTTGGCCTGCTCAACGCGACTGTGCTCTTGCGCCACCGCCAGTTTGTAGTCGGCTTGTTCAATCTTGGCGATGGTGTCCCCTTTGGAGAATCGACGACCCGGTCTCAAATCCGACGCGACATACACTACTTTGCCCTGCACTTGGGGCGTAAGATTGACTTGATGACTGGCTTGCACAACGCCAGATGCATAGACCTTGACCAACTGCTCCGACTGATTTGCTTCAATCACCTCGACTTGCAATGGCGGGGGTTCTACATCAATTCGCTGTTCTGCTTTACCAGACCGAATGAGCCCAACCATTGAGGCTGCACCAGCCAATAGGATGACAAAGGGCAATACAATTTTTTTCATAGTTCCTCCTGAATTCAGGAATTTGCTTATTGAGATAAAAGAGTGAGAGATTGAATCGTTTGCAAGCGTATTCGCACCGCATCTCGATGGGTTTGTACATCTGTCAATGCAGCTTGTTGATTCGCCTGTTGGGTAGACAACACTGTAATGTAGGGTGCCAATCCCTTTTGATAACGACGGACTGCTTCTTGATAGGCCAAGGCTGCTGTTTCAGATTGCGCTTCGACCACCTGTTGAATTTGAGACTGCTGACGTTCAGCCAGCAAAGTCTGCTCTATTTCCTGCTCTGCTTGCAATCGTACTTTTCGAAGATTTTCCTCAGCAATGATCAGTCCCGCATTTGCAGACTCTACCGAAGCCCATTTGTTGCCACCTTGGAAGAGCACCAGATTCAACGAACCACCCGCTGACCATGCATCCAACGTGTTCCATTCTGCCCCTTCTTCACCACGGTAATTGGCCTGACGAGAGAGTTGCCCGTTGAGTGCCAACGTCGGCATCAATTGAGCATAGGCCGAGTAGCGACGTTTCTCTGCAGAATCCACTCTTTTTTGTGCCGCTCGAACATCCAAGCGATTGGACAAAATTGAATCAACATCTACATCATCGTAGACAGAGAAAGTTGGAAACTCCGATGCACGAAGCAAATCATCGGTCTGGCTAACAGAACGCCCAAGTAGAACAGCCAATCGCTGTTGAGCCAATTCAACCTGCTGTTCGGTACGCAATACCTGTGTCTGCAAAGCCTGATGTTGCTGTCGTTGTTGCAAAACATCCAAAATGGTGGCTTCATCCCGCTCTTGTCTCATCGTAGAGATTTCAAGCATCGTCTGAGCAGATGTCGCTTGTTCTTGGGCAATTGCATACTGTTGCTCTAAGGCAAGGGCATCATAATAGGCGTTGGCAATGGACATAGACAACATGCGAACCCCGTTGAGACGATCGAGTTCACTTGCTTGCGCATCCAACGTAGCCGCCCGTTGATTGGCAAGGCCCGCACCCCAAATATCCAAGGGCAATCCCACCTGCAGCGCCACATTTCCCGATGTAAACAACGTCGTTTCATCCTCTTCTTCAACTGGCGCAGTTGGATCTGCAGGAAACAAATCATCTAGATTGGACAATCCAAAACCAAAGCCCAACGCATCTGCAGGCTGTGTATTCATACTGCCGGCAATAGACAGCGATGGCAAAAAAGATGCGCGCAGTTGCTTTGAAATGCTCTGTGCCTGTTCTACCCGTGCCAAAGCGATTGCAACGTCAGGAGCAGAGTCAAGTCCTTCCTCTATCAGGTTTACAACATAGGCATCTTCCCAGTCATTCCACCACTGATGCTCCACTGACACCGTATCAGTAGACACTTCTGCCAACGCGGAGGCAACCATCGTCCATAACACCATCATTTTCTCTCCTTCGGATCCGTCGTCGATGTTGTCAGCCCGTGCCAGAGCACTTCGACGATTGAAGCCACATATTCTTCATCTGTTTGTGTTAATTTCGTGTCTCGAATCAAGTGTATTCGGAGTGGACGATGTTGCATCGCGCCAATCAATGTCAATGCGATCGATTCTGGATGAACCGTAGATCGAATCCGTCCTTGCTTTTGTAGAGTTTGTACCCACTGCGTGAGATACTGACGCGCCAAAATTGGTGGCGCATCATCGGGCAAAGGACCTTCAAAGCACATGCCTGACGCGTGTAAACTGGCGAAAGAAGGCAAAACATCCTCAAAGAACCGCATCATCTCCAAGCACAACCTTTCCAACTGGACACGAACTGGCTCGTCGGTGGGACCCGCTTTCAAGCGAGCCATCATTTCGGTTGCCTTTTGCGCTGTTGGCGGTAAAAGTATGGCAGTCTGCAACAGGTTGCTTTTGGATCCAAAGCGCTTGAACAATGTCGCTTGAGATACACCCAAGTGATCGGCAATGTACTGAGTTGACACACGACCGCCCTGTTCAGCGATACAGTGTCGCACAGCCATCAAAATTTCTTCATCTGATATTTTCTTTGGACGCATAGACTCTCAGTAGTAAGTGAGTACTTACTTACTATATAGCCCTACCCAAAATGAAAACCAGTCACATTTACAAAACTTCACAAATCTTTACCATTAACAAAGCACACAGTCTAGTTGGGTCTAGTTGGAAAAAATAAGGTGATACACTGTTTGTGTAGTTAGAATTGGTGTTCGCTACGAGGGTGGTCTCACAAGATCACCCTTTTTCTTTGTCTCTTTATCTCTTTGTCTCTTTGTCGAGTCCACGCACAACAAAAGCAAACAGACCAAACAAACAGCGTGTTCACAGCACCACTGTCACCACTGTGACTCAGTCGTTCAAGATCGAAAGTTGACTGGGTTCAAAGTTCAAACGATGGGACCAGACCGTCCCCTGACGATAGCGTTCAAACAAACTATCAACGGACAGCACCGACTGATCCAGCAAAAGTTTGCGGATTTTGTTGCGCTCCCAAGAAACCCGAGCCACATCACTACCCGCATTGCCACCGTGGTGAATCCATCGTTCCAATGCAACCGAAGAGTCCATCCACCCATCAGACTCCAAACGCTCTTGGGCATATACCCACAACAATCGAACCACCTCTCCTTGTAAAGACGCACTGTTCCGACCTTGGGTGAACACTGCTTTTAATTGCTTGGGATAAATATCCAAACGACACTGTGCATTTGACAAGACCAACGTACTCTCAACCGATGGCGCATAATTTTGAGGAATCCACAACCGAAATGCCTCACCATTCATCACAAAGGAAGCCCCGTTGTGCAAAACAGGCTCTTCTGGATCAACGCGATAGCCAGCATCTCCAATGTGCAACCCTTGAAACTCTGAAATGGGTATCAACTTACCAGCATTCAACGATTCAACCATCACTTCAGGCGGAGACTGATCAAACAATTCGAGCATGACCACATTGGGACTGTGGAAGTACACTCTATCCTGAAAAGTTCTCCATCCGTGTGGAAGTACCCCACCTTTTCCTTTGGTGTCTTCTTCCGAATTCAACGCTCGCCACACCCACTGATTGGACATCCAACGCACTTCAAGCCAAAACAAAGGTAGATTCTTCACCGGGATAGAGCGCATGCCAAACTCAGGACTGCGACCAAACCCGTTGCTTTCCAACAATGGCAACCGTTTGACCCGCAAACCATATTTGAGCAAAATCATTCCCACGAATAAACTCCTCTGTTGAGATGCGTTATGTCCTTTTCAACGCGATTATTCTTAACATGCTTTTAGCTTGATTCGAGTATCTTTTTTGATAATTTTAATTTTAACACAATCAACATCATTGGAGTTCCACCATGCCTGTTTTCCCGATGACAAGAATGCGTCGAAACCGTCAATATAATTGGAGTCGACGCCTCACACAAGAACACCACTTAACGGTCGACGATTTAATTTGGCCTTTATTTGTCCACGAAGAAACGGACAATCACCCTATACAATCACTGCCTGGGCAATACCGATGGAGCGTTGAATCTCTCTGTGAACGCGCAAAGGAAGCAGAATCTCTCGGAATTCCCGCGATTGCACTCTTTCCCGCAACGCCATCAAGCAAGAAAACGCCCAATGGTGAAGAGGCCTACAACCCTGACAACCTCGTTTGTCGTGCGATGTCCGCCATTCGGGAGTGTACCAACAATATTGGCATCATTGCTGACGTCGCTCTTGACCCCTACACCAGCCACGGCCAAGATGGCTTGCTTAGAGATGGTGTGGTCGTCAACGATGAAAGTCTCGAAGCACTTTGCAAACAGGCCGTCAATCAAGCCCGCGCTGGCTGTCACGTCATAGCCCCTTCAGACATGATGGATGGACGCATTGGTGCCATCCGTGAAGCTTTGGACAGCGACGGTTTTCAAGACGTCTCTATCATGGCCTATTCAGCCAAGTATGCATCTGCATTTTACGGTCCATTTCGAGATGCTGTCGGTTCCAAAGGCTCATTGGGTCAAGGAGACAAACGAACCTACCAAATGAATCCTGCCAATCAATTGGAGGCTCTCCATGAGGTCGAACTAGACATCGAAGAAGGTGCTGACATGGTGATGGTCAAACCAGGGATGCCCTATCTCGACATTCTCCACCAAGTCAAAAGCCACTTTGGCAAACCAACCTTTGTCTACCAAGTCAGTGGAGAGTACGCCATGATCAAAGCAGCAAGCGAGCGTGGGTGGCTGGATTGGGACGCCTGTATTGCTGAAAGTTTAATGGCTTTTAAACGAGCTGGTGCCGATGGAATTCTGACTTACGCAGCCTTTGAAATGGCCAAGAAGCTTGGTGGCTAATCATTCACAATCTACACAAACACAAAAAGGGAGGCTCGCCTCCCTTTTCTTTTTCAAACTGCACATCTACATGATGCGTCTACCAGATTAGTAGCGATCTTTTCCAAAGAATGGTGGAATGTTGGACCCAGAACCTTGATTGCTTGGCTTTGGATTGGATTTCCCACCGAACAATCCTGCTTTGGGAAGACGTGTGCCTGAAGTTGGACGGCCTGTCGAAGGAGATTTCTTTGGTGTGGAACCAGGTACAGCCGTACTCGGTTGCCATCCTTCTTGAAAATCGGTCGCAATTACAGTAACGCGAACTTCTTCACCCATATCTTCGTCGATGATCCAACCCCAAATCAAGTTCACCTCTTCGTGGGCTTCCTCTTCGATCATTTGTGAAGCTTCTGACATTTCCATCAATCCAATCGTGGAAGAAGATGTGATGTTCACCAACACAGAGCGCGCACCTGAAAGACTGACATCTGCCAACAATGGAGAGTTGATTGCCTGCTGAGCAGCCAACATGACACGGTCTTCGTTTGCTGCCTGACCGACACCCATCAAGGCGATTCCCTTGTCCTGCATGATCGACTTCACGTCAGCAAAGTCCACATTGACCTGACCGCTGATGTTGATCAAGTCACTGACACCTTTCACAGCTTGATACAATACACGATCGGCTTTCTCAAAAGCCTCACGAACGGTTGTTTTCTCGTTGGTGATTGCCAACAATCGCTGATTTGGAATGGTGATCAAGGTATCGACACATTGACGTAGGTTTTCAATACCCAAATCTGCCTGCTTGCGTCGTTTTGGACCTTCAAAAGAGAAGGGTCTTGTCACAACAGCCACTGTCAACGCACCACATTCCTTGGCAATTTGTGCAACAATCGGCGCCGCACCAGTACCGGTTCCACCACCCATTCCAGCCGCGATGAACACCATATCACTGCCTTCAACCAGTTCCATCAAGCGTTCACGATCCTCCAACGCACACTCACGACCTTTGTCTGGATCTCCACCAGCACCCAAGCCATCTGAACCGAGTTGGAACTTCTGAACAGCTCTGGAGCGCTGCAGATCTTGAGCATCTGTGTTTACAACGATAAACTCAACACCCTCCATCCCTTGCAAAATCATGTTGTTGATGGCGTTGCCACCTCCACCACCGACTCCAACAACTCTAATTTTTGCCAACGGCTCTCGTTTTTCTTCAACCATTTCAAATCCCATGGTGTGTCCTCTGTTGTTTCTAAATCTGCTATTCAAAAATTGAAAAGACTAATTTCTATGTTCTATTGATCTCTAACGATTCAATCAATGTGTCTATCCAATGTGTTGAAACAGATCGTCCATAGCCTTCTTTCAATGACCATATTCATTCAACTCTCAACATCAATGCTGGTCTTTGACCAAAAACCAAATGCGACACATCAATATGCACTGAAATATCTTGTATTTCAAGTAATTTCAACAGTTTTCTACAACGTACTCAATCGTTTTGAATATAACCGAGTTGTTCCAGTTTTTTCTTGGCCGCCTCATCCAACTCCACACGCGTTGCAGCTTGTCGCTCTAGAATCAATGATCCATCGGATACGGACTCTCCACCGACAAGATACCAAGGCCCCTTTGTTTCTTCGTCAACCTGAAAAGAAATCGCTGCGTCGTACGGCAGTATTTGAAACTGCTCCCCCTTTTGAACGTCCAAAGAAGTTTGGTGACGTCCCTCTTTGAGTGCGATGGCCTTTGACAACATCAGTTTGCCATCGGCATTTGCAGTCCATGGTTTACCCAACAACTCTTCAGCGCGTTTTTTAAACGCAAAGGCGATCTCTGGCTCAGTGGAAGATACATCCGTGGTTTCTTTCAAGTCTTCTTGTGTGTGAAACAGTTCTGACTTTCCAGTATTGAGATCCCATTCCAGGCGGTAGCCACCCTCAAACAACGATAGACGATTGGTTTTAAATCGGGTTGTTTCTGCGAGCATTGGACGCTCGGGGACAGATGTTTTTCCTGAAAAGTATGGAGACAAATCAATTCCGTCAGCCTTGAGGGTTGCATCTCCCCAAGAAGCAATCGTAGGCGCCACATCGTGGTTTCCGACCCAACCAGAGGAGACTACACTGGTCGGGATGTTTGAACCAGAAATGATCAGTGGAATGTGCAACTGTTCACTGTACAAGGTGTGTGCATGCCCCCAAGAACCACGTTCCCAAAACTCTTCTCCATGGTCTGCCGTCACCACCCATTTGATGTCGCTTCGCTTGGCACTGAGGACATCTGAAAGACGCTTGAGTTGAGCATCCACATACAAAATCTCTTCGTCGTATTGAGCAATTTGGTGTTCTTGCTGGGCTTTGTCAACCTTCTTCTTTTTGAAGTGAAAATAGTTTTTGTACCGCAGATCGCCCTTCTTGGGTGCGCGATCAAATGCAGTATCATACGGTGTGGGTGCCTCATACGCATAATGCACATCGTAGAAGTGCAAAAACAAGAACAGGGGTTTCTCCGCCGGTTGCTTCACAAACCATGACAACGCAGAATCAATGATGTCTTCTGCTTCAACCGTGCCCGAGAGGTTCTTCTTCTCCGATAGCAAATCAAAGTCTTCGAAGAAATCAAAACCCCGTTCAAAACCAAAACGCTTCGACACATACATCGTTGAGACAACACCACCAGTCCCCCAACCGTTGCGTTGCAACTCCTCTGCCAAAATTGGCGTCTCGGTGGACAGAGATACAGAATCATCCACAATATGGTGTGTAGCGGGAAGTTGTCCGGTGAGCATCGTCGCGTGGGCTGGCAATGTCCAAGGAGAGGCTGAACGGGCGTACTCGAAACGAACACCGTTGTCCGCCAAGGAATCCAAAAATGGCGATGTCTTGCGCTCATACCCATAGGAAGAAAGGTGATCTGCCCTTAAGGTATCGATGCTCACCAACACCACCATTGGTTGCTCGCTCACTGGGGCTTCTTGAGTACACCCCAGCATCCACAGCCACAATCCCATCGTTCCACTCATCATTGCCCCCTCACACTGTTTGCATCTACCTTTTATATCCCGTCGCGGATGGCATCACCAATGTCGCCACTGCACCCATGCCGTCGGGAAGAACCACATCGTAAAAAATACCACCAACGCCCCCAACACCACAGCCGAAGCGCGACGTGGGACAGAGGCCCCTTTCCAATTGTCTCCCCATTGAACAATCGCCCAAGAAGCATAAATCATCAACAGGGGCTCCAAGGGCACTCGATATCGAGTCAATCCCGCCAACAAACTGATCGCTGCGATGTGGTACAGCCAAATGCCACTGACCAAGAGACCTCGACCACGATGCCCATAGAACACCAAACCAATCGTTCCAAGCCACAACACAGCCAAGTTCCACCCAACGTTCATTACAATGATGCCCTCATCCATCCATCGTGGAAGCCCTTGCATGTTGCCCCATCGCAAATGTCGAGTCAAAAAGGAATGTGGGTTGAGCATTTGTGCAATCCGCAACGGTATGCGCCGAACAAATTCCTGAGGGTGGGCTTTGATCCACTCAACCCCTGCCGCTGTCTGACACTTGTCTCGCTCAACGGGTTCAATCTTCTTGGCACACGGTTCTCGTCCAGATTCTGTGTGTCGTTCAAAAGCAATGTTGCTCAATGGTCCGTTTCCCCAATCAAACGCAATCGGTTCAAAATCGTTGTTCCCCAACCACATCATCTGTCCCAACGTGCGATCGGAAATCATAAAGGACCCAAACTTCTGAGAAGCATACGTCGAATAAGGAGCCACCATCAATACAGCCCCCAACACCAACACAATACTCTGCTTCCAGGCTTCTGCCGTAAACCAGCGTCTCCAAATCACCGCTGCGCAAAAAATCGGAAGCATATAGGTAGCAACACCTCGAAAGAGCACGCACACACCAACCAAAGCCCCTGTGGTCAACGCCAAGCGAAGTTTTCCAGAAGACGCTCCCTGTCTCGGTTCATCACGTTTTTGGGTCTGTTCCGTCAATCGATCGAAGAAGTAGACACCCAACAACAAAAGCCCACCATAGATACACTCCGACCACAATGACTGAGCGAAAAATATCTGAGTCGGACTGAGTGCATACATCCACACAGCCACCTTTCCCACCTGAGAATTGGCAAATCGACGCCCTACATGAAAGAGCAACGCCATAATTCCAACCGACAAAATACACTGGGTCGTTTTTATGCCCGCTCCGTAGCCTGTCAACCACTCGTGAATCGACAACAAAAATGGATAGCCCGGCGCCCAAATCCAACCGTTGGAAGCCGTCATCCCCTCCCCACGCAAAATCCGCTCCGACAAGCGCAAATAAGTACACTCGTCTCGCACACAAGGCCATGACAGCCAAATCATCACGGGTACAATACGCAGTACAAAGCCGATGAGCATCGCCCGTCGAACAGACTGTCCTTCTTCATACTGTTTCAGCAGAACTGAATTTTGAAACCAAACTCGCAGTGTCATCGAGCAAACCTTAACCGACAACGCGTTTTTTTTCATCTACAGCAGAAGGCAACTGGGCATCCCACTTTTTGTGTATATACTAAAGTTAGCCCACAACCTTTCTATTTTCTCTTTTACTTTTTCTGTGTGGGCGGTCTACTTTCAAAACACGTTCCTCTACTTTCTTATACTGTACCGACTTCACTCTACACATTTTGGATTTTGCATGTCATCGCTCTTATCGTCTTTTGTTCTACTTAGAAGGTTTGGTTCCGTTCCACTAAGAAGGTTTGGCACTTGGTTGACCACACTTCTTCTCATGCTCGCCTGTTGGCTACCACCATCGGACGCCACTGCCGAGGCACAATGGGTTTCAACACCTGACCTCACCCACATACCGCACTGGACCGTACCATTGGAGAGCAAATCAGATTGGTTGCGCTCGTCGAGTCCCTATGCCGATGTGTATGCCTCCGTCGAAGATGAAACCGTCGCCCATGACTTGATGCGACATGCCCACACCGCCATCCCACGCATCGCAAAACAATTGGGGGTTCCTACGGGGGGCTCCATGCAAATTTACCTAGCAAACACTCAGGCCGAGTTTCAGGCTATGCAACCGCATGCGCCGCCCGACTGGGCAGATGGCACCGCCTGGCCAAAAAACGGATGGATATTTTTACGTTCGCCTCGCATCCGTTCTGGGTTGGCAGAACCCCTCACCCAAGTGCTCGATCATGAAATCGTTCACATCCTATTGGGTCGAGCGTTTGCACATTATCCAGTGCCACGATGGCTTCAAGAAGGTGTTGCACAGGTCGTCGCTGGTGAGTACACCGCCACCAAAGTCGACCAACTCGGAACGTTCGCGGAACCGATGTCCTTTCTGGAACTGGCAAAGGGCTTCCCCGCCGATGCTCTTCGAGCCCGTATGGCCTATGCACAATCCGCAAGTCTCGTCGCCTATCTCTTTCAAGAGCACGGCACCCAAAGCCTACAAATCCTAATCGAAGAGATGTCTCAAGGTCGTGAGTTGGATGTGGCACTGGTGCGGGCAACTGGCATGACGCCACAAGAACTCGATGTGGCATGGCGTGGTCGAACGCTGTCGATGCCGTTGTGGCTTCGTTCCTTGAGTGTCGATGGTACACTGCTGGCACTCGTGGCGTTGATCGTTCTATTGGGCTCTTCTCGCAAATACAAACAATACAGAGAGGCTAACTCGGCGTGGGATGAAGACGAACGCGTACATCAACAACTCATTCAAGAAATGTCCACTTGGGACCGAACAATGCGCGTTTAACCACATGCCCAGTCCCATCTTGTTCAGAATCGCTGGCCCCAGTAACAGTGGCAAAACCACTTGGATGCTGGAGCTCGTGCGTCGATTGAAAGAGCACGGACTGAAGGTCGCCACCATCAAACACTCTCACCACACTCTTGATGTACCAAATAAAGATGGACACAAACTGGGTGCCCTCGCTCCCAACATCACCGTTGGACAAGAGCGACTCCTCTTTGACCAACCACTGGCCGAGCCACCGAACATTTTTGAATTGATCGAAAGATTCTACGGCGACATGGATGTGGTCTTGATCGAAGGCTGGCGACGTGAGAATTTTCCGACATTGCTGATTGCCGACCCGCCGGCAGATTGGTTTGTGCCGAATGGTATTGTGGCTCGTACGGTGGCTGTTGTGTCGGAAATAGTTGAGCACTTACCCATTTGGGGCGTAGATGATGTGGTGAAGTGGATTTTGACGAACCTTCGGTAGACACCGACACCGTGGTGATTGTCTGTGTAAATACTATCACCAATAGTCCCAGACTACGCTGCAAAATCACAGATTTCCAATTCCACATTTTTCTCTACAACTTGTTGTGCAATTTGTAAGACTCTTTTGGTTGTTTCTTCGTCCAAATAATATTCTCCACAATTTTCACAGATATCAGCGGGAACTTCTCGAATAATGACACTCACTTTGTTCTTTGTAAAGACAACTGTCGTTTTTCCATGGGAGGTATGACCATGTTTACAGATGACACATTTCATTTTTCTCTCCTGCTTGTAAAATCTTCATTCCAAAGATCTGGATTGGGTATATATGCTGTAATAATGATGTGTTTGTTTTCTTCAGGATTGTATGCAGTTACAATATGAATCGTGCGAATAGAAGAGGTGAACGATAACAGTTTGCTAGGATATGGTGTATCATCCGGGTACTCAGCAATTGCGATGCCATGTATCAAACACTTCTCTACTTCATCTTGTGTTATAGATCGAGAAAACATTCTTTGCAATGCATGAGTACTATACAGCAATTGGGCACTCTTTTCAGACATTCTCTATCCATTGATTGTAAAACATTGAGGAATCTCTACACACAATACAATCAAGTGTACCATACCTTTCTCCCATGTCATGATAATCATTTCCACCACCGTTTTCCCACTTTCGAAAATCCTTTCCCACCCCCTATATGATTGATGGGCGAAAACCAAGGTTTACCGTCCAACCAGTTGAGCATCGAAATTGTGTCACCAACAGTATTTAAGTCCTAGAACTTCTGTAATAAATCGC
>CBFIFY010000080.1:0-16213 GCA_965661985.1 uncultured Myxococcota bacterium
GGGCGTCCAAAACCAATGTCAGAGCATCCAAAACCCATAGAAGTTGTGGTGGACGATTTGTCCGTACCAACAGTCCCAGGACATCTTTCCTGTGTCTTTGATTCCAACCACATACACTTTCTTGAAGTTTCTCCGACTGTTCCCCTTCGGCAATTTGCAGAACTCCTGTGTGGCATTCGCACTCCAACATCTGGTTTGGTCATGCATGATGGTGTTGAAGTCAAAAACATCGGGATTGCCGATCGATACACTGGTGTCTGTTTGCTTGCGAGTAGCCAACTGTTCGATGGAAGCATCTTTGACAACATCGCGATGGGAAATCCCAGAATTGGTGAACAAGAAATTTGGCACTCACTTGAACAATTGGGCATTAAATCATTTTTTCAAGAACAGGGAATCACTCTCAACTCTCCAATGATACACGATGCACCCTTACTGCTCAAAGGAATCCTCCTATCTCGTTGCTTGCTTGGCAATCATACGTTGGTTGTTTTGTATCGATTCTTTGATGAACTTCCACTAGAATGGCGGCAGCGTTGGCTTACAATACTGAATCGAGAATCGCTCACGTGCATTGTGCTTGAGACAAGCGATCAAACATATTGGTACTCGCAAGCACCCTTTTTGTCGATTGGACTGTGTGGAGGACTGCATGACTACATCCGACCTTGACCACCAGTACGATGAAAACCATTCAGCAGATGAGCCCCATATGACTGTTGAACAGTGCACCTTTGACACAGAACAAATTCAGCAATTGGATCCCTTTCAGCGGCGCAGACATTCACTCATGCGCAGCCCGGCAGTGCGTTCTCCCATTTCTGGAAGTCTATTCGCCATCCTAATGTTGACACTCTCTCCACTTGTACTGATCGGTATTCTCTTGATTCCTTGGCAGCAATCGGCAATTGGCATTGGTACGGTAAGCAGTTTTGATCCGTCAAACCGTCCACAAAAAATCGAATCCCCCATCGAAGGGGTTGTCGTAGAATGGCTTGTGTCTGAAGGCGATTTGGTCTCCAAGAACAGTGTTCTTGTACGCCTTCAAGACAATGACCCAGAACGCTTACAACGACTGACCAGTGGAGCGTCCTTGGGAATGGATCAAGTCAACATAGCCCGTAGCAAACTTCTTCAGTATCAAGAAAAGTATGATCGCCAACAAGCCGCTTTGACCAACAAACTTGACGAAGTGGAAAACAAAATCCAGTCGCTCAAAAATAAAGCCATTGGTCTGAAAGCAGAAGAACAAACAGAACAAGCCCAATTGGAACGTTACACTGAACTTCTCAGTAAGGGCATCATCTCTCAACGGGACTTCGAACTCGCAAAACTAAAACGAGACAAAGCCAGCAGTTTGGTCAACGCACAGCAAGCCCAAATCAACGGTATGTACGATCAACTCAAACGTACACAGCAAGAAGGGCAAGCGAAATTGGCCGAGATTCAAGGAGACATCAACGATATAGAAGGAAAGATCGCCTCGCTTGAACAAAAGCAATTGGACTTGGATAGCAAGGTTGCAAAGCAAAATACCCAACAAGTTTTGGCGCCGAAAGACGGGGTCATCTATCAGATAGATGGAGGATTCATCGGTGAACAAATCAAGAAAGGAGACGCCTTGATGCGATTCGTTCCCACCACGAATGATCGCGTTGTCGAAATGGAAGTGGATGGAAATGACATCTCCCTGATAGAAGTTGGTCAAGAAGTTCGCCTGATCTTTGAAGGATGGCCGGCATTGCAACTGGTTGGCTTCCCAGGTGCAGATGCGGGTACCTATGCTGGACAGATCAAAATGATCGATGCCACGAGTTCCTACAAAGGAAAGTTCCGAGTCTTGGTTGAACCCCATCCAGAAGAACCACCGTGGCCAGAGGCTTCTAGATTGCGCCAAGGGCTACGGGTCAAAGGCTGGGTTATGCTCGGCACGGTATCACTTGGCTATGAAATCTGGCGACGAATCAACGGCTTCCCCGCTCTACCAACGGTGGACAAGGGCAAAAAGTTGTCTGTTCCAGTCCAAAAGAAGCCAAAGAAATCTGTGTTGGAGTCTCCATGATTTGGTGGTGCTTTGTTCTTTTGGCCAATGCGATACCCAATTCAAGTTTGGACAGTTTAATCGCAAATCTGCCCACGCATCCAGAATGGACCATCAGCACTGCTGAAATTGAACGGGCACAAGGAGAACAAGTTCAAGCGTCGG
The DNA here is from genome assembly GCA_965661985.1 of uncultured Myxococcota bacterium. Lineage (GTDB taxonomy): Bacteria > Myxococcota_A > UBA796 > UBA796 > UBA796 > CAJWHX01. Next base: position 2,207 of record CBFIFY010000080.1, read on the forward strand.
CTGTCTTTACACCCACTCTATTGGGTTCTGTCAGTCAGTATGACGGCCAATACCCAAGAGACCTTCAACAACACCTTATACAGCAACAAACACCATGGGGAATCTCTGTACAGGGTGGTTGGCAACAAGGCGTTGGTACCTTTCCTACATACGATGAATATGGAACCACCGAGATGGGTGAAGCCACCATTGGGGTGTCCATTCCCCTGTTGGACGGTCTCTTTGTCAATGCAGAACGAACCGAATTGCTCGTTCAGTCTCTCAATGTGGATTGGGTCACCCTTGAACAACAGCAAAGAAGACTGGAACTTCTCTTCGCCTCAGAACGTCAATTCTGGAAATTCCAGCAGTACTGGGCATTGCAACAAGTAGCGGAACAAAGTCTCTCGTTGGCCGGCAAAAGGCAAGACGCTTTTGAACAACAATATGAAATCGGTACAAAATCGCGACTCTCCGTCATCGACAACCGACGTGAACAAGAGCAACGACGGCAATTGTGGATCGGCAGTCAACAAGCTGCGACCGAGCAACAGAATAAACTTGCTTATTACTGGCGAACAGAGTCTGGAGACATGCAGTCTCCAAGCAACATCCCTCCCCTCAATTTGTTTGACCTACCCATTCCACAAGCCCCAACGGACAACTCTTGGTCACTGTCTCAGCGACCCGATATAGCTGTGTGGGACATCGCTCTGCAACAGATTGACGTGCAATTGAAGTTGATCCAAGCAAAGAAACTTCCCAAAGTCAACCTGGTCATGGAACACGATTGGTCGATTGCCGACACCAAATATTCTGAACCCTATGTGGGACTCAAATATGAATACGCTCCGTTGCTGAAAGCAGAACGAGGGAAACAGCAAGCCTTGCAAGCCAAACGTGCCGCCATTGTTCAGTATCGAACCAAAACCGTGGACAAAGCCACTCAGGATATGAACACTCTACACGCTGGTTGGAAACGTCTGATTGATCAAATTGACACCCAACAAACAGTTGTAGACTTGGCGAAAGAGTCTTTGGAACTCGAAAGAATTCGATTCACCAATGGGGGCAGTGACTTATTGGATCTCATCAAACGTGAAAACAACCTGCTCAAAGCCCAGAAAACACTCATTAAACTGATTGCAGAAGTCTATACGGTCGAAGCTGCGTGGCGGATGATGCTTGGAGAATTACCCTTCTGACTCATCCTCTCCAACCGGAACCAAGGGCAAGGTCCCATCGATCAAGCCCTGCGTGATGCTTTCCATCCAATCTTCCACTTCGGCTTCTTCTTGACGTTCATTGTCGGCAATCCAATCGACTTCTTGTTGTAAATCTGAATCAAACTGGGCGATCAACGCCTCCATCTCATCCATAGCATCGGTCATATCGTCATCCTGTGCGCCACTTTTTCGACGCAACAGCAGACGTGCCTCGTCCAACAGTTGCCCATCTAAGACCCCCAATCCAATGACCTCACGAATGTCTTGTTGCAACAAGGTGTCCAACAGAGAGCGGGCCAGCGCATAGGGCGTCTTGGGATTGCACACAATCGCCTTTCGAACCTTGTAACGACCCGACCATTTGGGATGCTTGGCCACCAAATCAATAATGGCCGGTTGAGTGGGACGCCGTGCTGCAATTTTGACCACATCGCGCTCTGTGATTCTTGGATTGTCCAGCAGCAAGTCAATCACCCGCCAGTTTTGATCGTGGAGAAGTCTATCGAGCATGTTGCGATTGGACTCTCGGGCGGCTTTTCGCCTCCACCCCAAAGGCAATTCCAAATGTTCATTGGTTGAGATGCCCTGGGTGTCCATGTGTTGAATGGGCTTGTTTTGAGAGCCTGAAGCCCCTGAAAAGAACAGTCCTTGGATGTTCTCCAGTCCCCGTTCTCGAGCGATGCCGTACGCTTCTTTGAGCGTGTCGTAGGGCAACTGAGAAACCGCAGATGGCTCCAAGGCAAACTCCTGCATCAATTCTCGTGCCGATGGATTGCCGTGAAAAGCGCGGGTGTGGATGTAGTTGAGTGAAAAGACCAACTCAGTCGGTGTCAGCACCGAAGCGAACTCCACCACCAGTGTACGGCGCATCGCGCGTTCATGAATGGACAACACCCGTTTCTCAAGCTGTTTGAGTTGATACAAACAATGTTCAACGTCAATATCCAACCACAAATTTGAATCTTCCAATGGCATTCTGTTACACCTTCGATACAAGTCATGTATATTCATAACTGTATCGGATTTTCTCTAGAGACACACCACTCGATGACCACGTTTACAGACATTCCATACACATCTCTTTTCAAAAGCATTTCTCAATGCCTGTGCCTCGTTTTGATATGGGGTACAGTTGGTGTTGCTTGCAGTAGTGAAACGCTTCCTCAAGCAGAACCCGTCAACGTCATTCCAGCCCCCAATACACATCGGGCCAAAGTTCGACATTTGCTGCTGACCTATGAAGGTGCTTGGCGTTCAACCAGTCGGAGAACCAAGACCAACGCGCAAACGCAAGCCAGCAACTACAAATCCATGCTCGATGCAGGCGTTGACTTTGGGTATTTGGCAGCTCAGTATTCCGAGGACCCACAAAAGAAGGATGGGGGTTTAATTGGTGTCGTGGAAAAGGGACAAATGGTTGCGGAGTTTGAGACTGCACTCTTTGATCTCGACATCAACGAAATATCAAACGTCGTGGAAACAGGTTTTGGATTCCATATACTCCAACGATTGCCGTTGGAAGAATGCCAACTTATACACATCGAAGTCGATGCTATCGAAAACAGAGAATTGGTTGAGGACGGTTTGGCAAAAGGGGTCGACCCAAGAGCCTTGGCACAGAAATACTCAATCGCTCCACATGGCATTCGCGGTGGGGAATTGGGCTGGTTCGAAAGAGCCGATTTGGATACTCCCTTTGTAGCCCCTGTTTTTGCATTGCAAATTGGTACCTGTACCGAAGCCATTGAACGAGACAACGTATGGCACTTCTTTTGTCGACAAGGCTAATTACAACACCCGTTTACCGAGACATCATCTTATCAACCAATGTACACGCGAGGATAGACATGCAACAAAAACACTGGATCGGATTGGGACTCTTGTTACTTGCTGTGGGCGGTGGCTACTATTATTACACCACACAGGTACTCCCCGAAGACGTCGCTGAGCAAACTGAAAAAGACATCACACGTGAAGAAACCGAAGCCCACATGCGTCAAATTGGGTACGTTCAATAAGAACCTTCTCGTCAATACACCACAATACGGGAGTCTCTGATGGACACCTCTTACAACGACATCCCTTATATGGGACGTGTACACGCACAAACCCACATTGAGAGACTTGCTTTGGCAGCCCGCGTTTTTGGAATGGAAACCATTCCCTTGGAGAACGCTCGAGTATTGGAACTGGGCTGTGGTGATGGTTCGAACATCGTCAACATGGCGATCAACCTACCCAACGCGACATTTGTGGGTGTAGATGGTTCCGAAGTCCACATTGAACGTGGGCAGAAGATGGCTGAGCAAGCAGGAGCCAACAACGTACAACTCGAAGCGATGGACATCACCAACATTCGGGATCAATTTGGCACCTTTGATTACATCATCTGCCACGGGGTCTTCTCCTGGGTGCCCGACACAGTCCGAGAGGCCATTCTTCGCATCTGTCGTGAACAAATGAGCCCACTCGGAATTGGCTACATCTCCTACAATGCCTACCCCGCATGGAAGCAACACGAAATGCTACGGGACATGATGCGCTTTCACGCTTTTAGAATGGAAGAACCCAAAGAGCAAATCCTTCAGGCTCGAGCATTGGTTCAATTTTTGGGCACTCACGTTCCCGATGCGGTCAACAATTCCTATGGCCAATTCGTCACGTCACAGGTTGACTTCATCTCTGGTTTGACCGAAGAGTATCTCTACCACGAATATCTCGAAGCCCACAACCAGCCCTACTGGTTCTATGAGTTCATCAAACTGTTGGACAACAATGCCCTGCAATACCTTGGAGATACCGATCTCAGTAGCATGATCAACCTTCACTGGCCTGATGAAACGCGCGACGTACTCAACCACATATCACCCACCCAGTATGAACTGGAACAGTACATGGATATGCTTCGGTGTCGACGTTTTCGATGCTCTCTATTTGTTCACCACGCGAGAGAGGTAACGCGTGGGATTGAACCAAATGTCTTCAAAGATTTTTATTATTCATACAAAGCCATGGACAAATGGCTCAGTGCAGAGGATGAGAACACTGACAATACTGAACAGACAGAACACCAAGAAACCAACGGGGACAGCGTTCATCAAACGGACACAGAAGCAGACTTGATCGCAGCGTTGCCGGTGACCTCTGAGGATGGCGATGCACAAAGTTTCATCCAAGTTGCACTCTTTCAACATCTACACGAAATGTGGCCCAAACGTGTACATTTTGATGAACTGATTGAGATTGCCAATGCCGTTAAAGGAAGTCCCCTCTCCGAAGAAGAAATATTGAGTTTGGCTGAATTGCTCCAAACGCTGTATTTAAAAGAGGTCATTCAAGCACATCTCTATGCTCCCAAAATAGCCAATGACATCCCAACACACCCTCATCTCAACGGTGTTGCACGCCATCAAGCCACCTATCAAGAAGTCATCAGCACCCAGTTGCACGATATGGTCGTCGTTCGAGATGAATGGGTGCGGGAAATGGTGACACTGATGGATGGAACGCGTACCGTTGATGAGATTGCCGAAGCACTGTATGCAAAGATGACCAATGGTGACCTACCCCCACTCGAATGTAAGAATGACGCTGGTGAGGAGATTGTCGGCAAAGATGGCATCCTTGAGGTACTGCGAATGAGAATGCTGGAGATATTGGCGTCATTTTTGGAGAATGGGGCGTTGGTTTAGATACCCATCTAAATTGATGAGACCTTGATTGGTATAGGAATTAAATATTTCCGCTACCGTTCAATTGCCTACACGTGACTCGGCCCTTACTCGTCTGGATCAAGTGAGAGCAATGTCTCTACATCTTTGAGCAACTTCTCTTGAACCTCTGAAAAGTTCCTGATAGCATCGAACACCTGAAATTGACCATATCGTTTTTTCCCTTTATAAGTGAGGCTATAGCAGAGAAAAGGTTTTAACCTGTAATGACTGTGAGATGAAAATCCATGCTGTATTCCGTTGGTTGCATCCTCGATACTTTCAACAATAAGTTCGATATAAACACCATTGTATGTACCCAATAAACTTCCAAAGTACGTCAGTCCTGATGATACAAAACTGAAATCTGCCGTCCCATGAACATTCAAATATGCTAGGAACGTCTTCAGTCGTCTATCAAGTAAAATCTTGGGACCGTAAGAAATGAGTCCCAAAAACAATACAGAACAAACAAACATTTGAACATAAGATGACAGATCAGAATATTCCATTGCATTACCAAACATCGAACAAAATATAGTTACAAAAATTACAAATCACATAATCAACTTACATATAACCATAACAAAATCGACTAGAGATTCATTTGACGACCTATTTTGTCAAGTCTTTAATTGAAGACCACAGTGGATCTGATTTTCGTAATTGGTCACGTACTTTTTCGGCCTCCCAGTTCTATAATTGGGGATTTTAGCTTCGATTTTGGATAATGGGGCACTGCTCTAAACTCTCAGGCGCATTGAACTGATATTGCTCCCAAAGGACCAGATACAGAAATGGTCTTGAATGGGAAAACCCATTCAAGACCACATGTGTTGTTTAAGTACCTTGTTGGTATCAATCCAAGCGATGCACCAACACACCACCACGAAGTTTCGGCTCAAACCAAGTGCACTTTGGCGGCATCAAACGGTTGGCGTCGGCTACATCAAGCAACTGATCCATACCCGTTGCAAACATGCAGAACGCAACCCCACCGTTGGCATCCACTGCTTTGGACAATGCGCCCGGACCACGTATACCACCCACAAATTTGATGCGTGTATTGGTTCGAGGATTTTCAATGCCCAAAATTGGATTCAGTACATTGTTTTGCAACAACGCAGCATCCAATCGTTCTACAACATCATCTGACAAGATGTGTGCTTTGGGTGTGAGCAAGTGCCACGCACCATCGAGGTACATGGTCATGGTTTGACGAGTTGGGGGTTCAGCATTGTCGGATGGGGTGATGTCAAAACCGGCAGCCACTTTTGCGACAAACTCTTCTTGTGAGTGGCCGTTCAAATCTGCCACCACACGGTTATAGGGCAATACACGCAACTCTGAATCAGCAAAGATGCCCGCCATGAAATACCCGCTGGTTCCAGACCGTTCACGCAATTTAGCCACACGAGAAGCCGCGGCAGAACGATGGTGTCCATCGGCGATGTACAAGGCATCCACATCAGCAAACGCACTTTGAATAGCCTCAACCAAGGTGGGGTCTTTGACCACTGTCAATGCATGGGTCACTTCGTCATCCGTGGTCACTGACCAGTCTGCATCCAATGCCTTTGCTTGCGCCATTGCGTCTTGGACCGCTTGGTGTTGGTCGCGGTAGGTCAAGAATACCAATCCAGTTTGTGCACCCAAGATGTGTACGTGGTCGGTGCGGTCTTGCTCTTTATCAGGACGGGTGAGTTCGTGTCGTTTAATCAGATTGTTGTCATACTCTTGCGTATCACACAGCGCCATCAACCCAGTTTGGGTACGGCCTTGCCACGTTTGTGTGTAAAGGTAGAAACAAGGGCTGTCGTCTTGGACCATCCAACCATCGGCAATGTACTTGCGCAGGTTCTCACCGGCTTTTTCATAAGCCTCATGGCTGTGAGAGTCTGAACCAACAGGCAAGTCCACTTCTGAACGTGTCACACGCAAGAAGGACTTGGGCAAACGAGAAACGATTTCTCGTGCTTCTTCTTCATTCAACACATCATAGGGTGGGGCAATGATTTCAGCGGCTAACTCTGATTGGGGGCGCACACCACAGAAAGGTCGTAAATTACTCATACATACTCCAGGAAAGCGATGCCAACAGCATCAAAATGAACAAACAAATTAAATGAAACAAACGCAAAAGCAAGGTTCGAAAATGAGGACAGAATACAAGTCAGACTCAATATAGTCTCACTATTGACCTTCTACCGATCCGCTATTAATCTCTACCAATCCTTATACTGAACTCATTACTGCTCTATATATTGACCTATTACTGATCTACTACTCATCAACTACTGATCTACTACTCATCTAGGGTCGCCTCAGCCGTAAACTGTATCGTGCACGGTGTTGGAAATTGCTCGTTGATATCAGAGCATGACAATGGGAACACATAGTCTACTTCTGTACAGGTCAAGGTCAGTGTAAAAGTATTGGTCAAAGAGGATGCATCGGTAAATAGCCCTGTCACTGCGGTATCGATGATCATCTTGACGTCCATGTCGTTTCCAAAGTCATCGGTGTATACCTTTTCAAACCACTCTTCAACGGATGCATTTTCGCACATGTACCCACCTGGCTCAGTGCTTTCAGGATCAACCAATGTACAAGCAGTGCCCCCATCGGTCTCACCATCAGCCAAAATGGTAAAAATACCCTCTCCACCCGTCAAGTTGAAGCCAACTGGATCCGTCAGTTCCCCTTCTGTTGCAGAGTCCAATTGACAAGTCGTACCTGCTTCTATCAACTCACCACCACTATACGTCCAATGACCGTCGATGGGCGCAAAAGGAACAGGAGGTTCTTCCACAGCAGTGTCGGTTGGTTCAGCCGCTGTTTCTTGAACACTGGTATCGGTTGTCTTATCGCCACAGGCGAGGATTGTCATCAACATCAACATGGAATCTCCATCGTAGTAACTTGCTCTAAAAACTATATCGAAGTCATGGTCGAGTTTCTAGGAAAAATGTTGGCTTTATTATTTTCTATCCACAAAATCAAAAGGGAAATTGAATGCAACCTCAAAACCATTCTCAACACGAACACTGCCTAACTTTATCTATTAAAAGGAACGTTCAAGACCATCAACCCAATTTCTCAATGCAGAACAGAGAAAAGGTACACCAACAAACCAAAAAACACAACCTCAAACGAGATTGTGCCTTTTACAGAGAATTGCGCAGAGCGCAATTCCGATCAACAGAGTGGATCGGAAAGATTGCAAGTCATGACGGAACACCACAACAAGACCAGTATAACACATTTGCATCAAAGTCTCTCAGCGTTCTCCGCACCAATCGCCACATTCACTGCGACCCTCTCGCTCTCTAAACCGACTCGACTTCGTCCAAACGATGAGCGTACGACGACTGCCTTGTAAAATGGGCAAGACACCATGTCGGTGCAATCCCGCGTGGACAATGCAGGTGCCCGGTATTTGCTCAATCTCTACGTGCTCTTCAGGTCTGTGATCAGTTTGCATGTGGTTGAAACAGCGACGACCTTGAAAGTACAAGTCCGAACCAACAAACTCTCCACCCACGCAAAAATTGAAGGTAACCTCGGAATCATCGGCATGAAAACCCAGTGAACGATTGTGTGTGGTACCATAGGTCACAGAGAAGGCATGATGGTGATCGACCCCTTCATCTCGCACTTCAGGGAATAGTTCAAGAACGATTTTGTCTGCGACCTCGATGGTGAAGCGCTGAAGAACCTTGTCCAACCCAATCAAAGTCATTTCAATGCCGTAATCGTGCATCGAATTGGGTGGCTGTAAACAGACCCTTCTCTCGATTGCCCATAGTTCGAGTGCCTCAATTTCCAAAGCCAGTTTGTTTAGAATCTCTGAATTGAAGATGGAGATTCGATAAATACCATCCGCCAAAACTTCGATGTTTGAAATCCATTCATCTGTCGCAAAATCTGACAACAGTGCCTGCTTCCATGTAATCCAGTCCCACAGTTCAGGATGGTTGGGTGTCCAATCTGCAATCGTATATGTCTGCTCTACATCATCTCCACCAATGGGTTCACGTTGAACATACGGCGTTTCAGATTGCTGGGGAACAGACTGTTGCTTCCTACCGAGTACGCGCTTAGGCAGACCTAGTATTCTCCGTCTCAAGGACATTGGACTCTCCTCGTTGAACCAACCACACCAGCAGTGGCATCGCAACTCCCCACTCTAGCGCAATCCAGTGCAAGCCATCGCCATCAACCATCAACGCACCCAGCTTCCCCCCAGACACATAGGAAACCGTGCCGCTCATAGCTCCGAGTATAGCCGCTAGCCACAATCGATTGAACAGCCATCGAAAACAAATCGGAAGCAACGTCGCAAAAGCAGCCCATAAGCCAATGAGCCACACTGGTGGGAAACCAAGCGACACACCTTCAGGCGTTTTCAGAACCTCAAGCAAGCCCAGACCACCGTCCCCCACGACAGAACACGCAATCGCCACAGCAACGATACCCCAAATGTACTTGGGTTGCTGACGACCACACAACAAGGTGTATCCCCACACAGCAAGTGCACTGAGCCAAGCCCGTTCTCCAGCTTGAGTCAGTGTCACAATCCACAGCACCTTGAATGCAAGTGCCCAAGCTCCGATTTGCTTTGGGGTCATGATTGTTCCGATAAAAACGGCGCGATTTCTTGCTCGAGTCTATCCCACAGTTTCTTCTTTTCAGACTTGGAGTGAGACTGCCAAGGCAAAAAGTGTGTCTTGCGGCGCTCTCGATCAAACCAAAAGAGACCATTGCTTTTCATCGGAGTGGTGGCACAACTCAGCCAAATCACTGTATCTGCACCCCCCACTGGATCTCTAAGACGATGCTCCATACGCTTCCAAAAACCGGGCAAAGAGTGCTCTACACCAGGAGTCGCGACCCAACCTGGATGCATCGAATGCACAACCAAAGATTTATTGGTCTGCTGGGCGCGCTGAGCCCAGATTTCGGTCAGTGCCACCTGTGCTCGCTTGGTTAGGGCATAGCGCCGAACACCATCAAATTTTGGAAAGGTCGTGGCAAACAATTCTGTTGTGCTGAGTGGTGCCAAATACATACCACCGGATGACACCAAAATCATCCGACCGGTGAGTCGCTCCCACAGCAATCGTGTCAACAAATGATGCCCCAGTAGATTGGTCGCCAATGTCAGTTCATGCCCTTGCGCTCCACGCATCTCAGTCAGTGGCAAAATCCCAGCGTTGTGAATGAATACATCAATTGACCCGTCAATCTTCGCAAGCAAGTCTTCTGCAGAAGTTCTCACTTGAGCCAAATCACTCAAGTCCAACGGATGAAAATGAACCGTCTGGGACCCAGAAGAAGTACGAATCTTGTCTTCAGCATCTTGACCTCGTTCTGGATTTCGGCACAACAGATAGACCACCATGCCACGCTTCGCCAATTCCAATGCCGTGGCATAGCCAATGCCTGAATTGGCACCCGTGATAAGAGCGATTCGTCCAGTAACGTCCACACCATTGTCGCTGCGATCAAAGTACTTCTGATGACGCAGGAATCCTGTTTGATCAAAGGAACCGACGACGAACAAATCTTGCAGCTGGTCAAATAGTGAAGGCATGCTAGAAATATAGTGCAGTACACGGATAAGTCCATCATATTTTCATGCCACTTTTCTTTTACGTCATACTTCAATATATAATCATGGAAATTCAATGCCCTCTCAAGCAACTCGTATTTTTACCACTCTATTCGTAGCCGGCAACCTAACCGGTGTTTTTCCCATCGCAGGTCAGCCTGGTGTGTACAGACCGCACGAACTGTCAGATTGGACAGCGAGTATCATTGCACATCCAACTGCCCATATGGTTTCGCCACTGTTGTTTTTAATTGGTGCCTTAGGCGGCATGGCGCTTGGTCGCCACCTAATCAATCATGGCAAACAGTGGATTGGTTCTCTACTGATGGTTGGCTCTGGATGGAATGCACTTTTTATTCCCATTCCCCTGATTTTGGCACAGTTGACGTCTCGTGGACAGGATATCACCGGTATAGGAACCGACATTGCACTTTCGCTGGCAATATTTGGGGATGCAATGTTCAATGGATTGATGGGAATATCCTTGATGTTGTTGGCCAACAGTTTGAAAAATGATCGTCCAAAACTCGGATGGTCTGGTCTCATTATTGGTCTCATGACAACCTGCGTTGTTGGTCAATTTGAGTTTACCGCCGCGGCAGATTTATTGAAGGTAGCAGGTTTCCTATGGCTTGGATGGTGGTTGGTTTGGGGATGGACAACGCCAACAAGCCAAAGAGACTTATAAAAGAGAACTCCGAAACAAGTCTACGAATCGGATTGTATCCAAGCCAGCAACTGTTCCATCACATCCAACTCTGGATCAGTGAAAAAGAACGTTGGTTCACGTGAAAAGACCATCTCAACCCCTTGATCCACCGTGGTCAACTGTTCGTTTTCCCAAATAAAGGTGCTGTGCTCACCGTCTTCCAAATCCTTCACCATCAGCATTGCCGAGTTTCCTCTTGGAATGGCAGACTGAATCCGTGCTCGTTTCGTGACGGCCTCTCCTTCCACAACAGAAAAAAGAGTCATCAACCGATCTTCAACTTGCAAACTGGTTTGGGCAAGCCCATCCACCTGTAAGGCCACAATCATCGATGCTTTGTGCTGGTCAATAAACTCGTCGACATCTACAGATGATGGGTTTCGCAAATAGGTTGCCAACTGTTTTTTGACTTGACCAAAGGCCTCCAAAATGATGGGGAGCCGTTCACCGAGCAACATCCGTATACTACTGTCTGACAGATACCAGTGACCCATCCATCCTTTCATTTCATTGCGCCCTTCATTATACTAAAAGACCAACCCTATTCGACCCACTTGGTGATCCTAGACTCTCGCGTTGCGGTGATCAAATCATACTCCACCGACAGCAATGCATTGGGTGAGCCTTTGTAACTTTCAAATCGACGTGTACATCCACCAAGAATGGCGTCTTCCTCATACCATTCATACCCTGCTTGTCGGATTTCAATGCGGGTTACCTCAACCGACTCTTTGACCAAAACTGGACCCAACCACCATTCTGAACCAACTTTGACATGCTCAAATGCGTCTGTGCAACCTGGATCAATGTACAAAACAGAATCGGAAACATTCTCGCCATCTGGATCGGTTGTCTGAGTTTGTGACAACCCCAAGTTGAAACATTGCTCCAAGATGTCAGCACCATCTCCTTGTAGGTTTCCAATGTCAAACGCTTGAATCTTCACGGGTTTCTTCACCGCACCAGCCAACTGAAGTTGCTCTTTGGCACCCGCAATGTAAACGGTATTGCCATTTTCCGAAGCCCATATATCGCCTTCACTTGGCTCAAATCTAGACAGAAGTGTGACATCCGAACTGCTGACTTCAACTTCTGGGTCAGCCCAGAGATTGCCCAAGGGAAACTCGACGATGTATTCATCCACAGCCACCCCATGAAAAGAGGCACCAGTCGACACTTCTTCATCGGCATAGGTGGTTGTCGTAACGTTCCCAATGACAGAATCAGGATCATACAATGAAGTAACTGTTTCAACAGAACCAGCGCCACGGGTGCGTCTTTGCAACACCGTCGCCAAGGTCGACGAAAAGTCATCGCTGTTGGGCACCAACGGATGGTATAGTTCAGTATCTCCAAGTGCGGTATTGACAGTAAACACTTCTGAGGTGCTGGTGGTTGTTTGGGTTCCCGAGGAGGTTTCAGCCAAAATGCAGGAACTGGCATCGCCCAATGGTCCCACTGATTCTACAGGGGTCCCACCTTCACGCAACCAATAACTGGTACGGGTTGAGGTTTCGGTTGTTTTCAGTGTCCAAGACGTCCCTGCGTCAATCGGTCCACCACCACATCCAATTAAAGCCATTACCAACGGGCTCAACACTGTCATTTGTCGCATCTTATTTCTCCTACCTATCCCTTGTCCTTATCCATTGTCCATCGACGGTGTGATTGGCTTATTGTTCGTTCAATATAAAAGAACCAGAAACTCGCGTTGTCCCCGGTGGAAAAGCTGTGGTCACCTCTTGATCAAAGGTACCAAACAATTGATAACTGCCACTACCTACGTCGGTCACCATTGCGCTCCACGCTGTCTCAAAGACAAACTGATAATCTTCAAACAGACTCCCAGACATCATGCTGTCTCCCAAGACAACACCTTCAAAGTCCACTTGGGGTGAATATGTGTTCGCACCGTCTCCCAAGTCACATGTGGTCGATGCCATTGGAGTAAATGGCGTAGAGAGTTCGCCATTGGTGACCAATACTTGAAGCACAACGTTGTTGAAGTCGCAGATGTACCCATTGTACTCCAATGACATGCTGAAAGTTCCAGCGTAGGCACCATCATAGGTATCGTCTGCGGTACCGCCACTTTCGGTCTCCGTTGTGGGGGCAACTGCAAAATCTTCGATGCCTGTACCCCATTCATCAAATTCATCAAAATTCTGCGTGCCCGGTTCCACGGTTTCTGGCGCACACGCCATCAACGAACCAACCACAGTCAACAAGCCCAGTTTCCAAGTCATTGTTGCGCTCCTTCTCAAATGCCATTTATTTCTATAGTTGTATACAAAACACCTGTAGTCTATCGCATTCGAAGGGATAAAGCACTTTTTTCAACCTAGGTCTATTTCTAAGCCCTAGTCAAAACAATAGACTATTCCCACAGCACTGGGTTTGTTGTAGCACCCCACCAAGACAGGTTGTTGGCTTCTTTCATGAATGAACTCCAAGCCGTCTGCGGATCGATCTCAACAATGACTCCGGACCCTGAGAACCCATACAGTTTGTCGTTGGCAAACCCCATTCCGTAAAGGCGTTCTTCTCCGATGTCCCCCACCCATTCTTCATAGCCAGTTTGCGGGTTGACCTTAATGAGTTTGTCTGAACCACTGCCCCGTACTGACCAATAGAGGTATCCATCTGGTAAACCAACAATGTCACCAGAAGTTTCATAGTACGAGTTGGCAATCAACACTTCCATACTACAGTCCACTACGTTGAACTTATACAATGCTGAATCAACACCGATGATCAACACACCTTCAG
>CBFIFY010000081.1:0-15904 GCA_965661985.1 uncultured Myxococcota bacterium
CTTCAGTGGTATGCCCAGATTTCTTTCGGGCTTTGAAACTGTGTTCACCGTCGGGCACCCAACACAAAGTTGCTTCCTTTGGAAGCCAATCATTGGGAAACTCTTCTTTCTTACCAAAAGGGTCTCGCTCTCCTTGTAAGATTAGCAAGTGTTTTTGAATAGACTGTAAGTGTTCAGTGCGCAAAGAGTCTGGTTTTCCGGGTGGATGAAATGGATATCCCAAAGCAATACACCCAAGAACTCTTGAACTTTCCAATAAGGTCGTGGCCACTCGCCCACCCATTGATTTACCTGCAATCAGGACAGGACCATCAATACCGTCAATCTCCGCTTGAAAAGAGGCTTGAAGTGCCTTCAACGGATTCGGTGCACACTTTTTGCCACGCAATCGCGCCTTCTCCATGTACGGAAACTCAAAACGGCGCACTTTCCAACCCACTTCTGCCAACCCTTCGGCTATATGGTTCATGAAAGGCGTATCCATTCCTGCGCCAGCACCGTGTGCCAACAAAATTGTTAATTGTGAATCCTCGGGTCCATTCTCTATAGTTGCCATGATACACCTCGATCAAACTGGTTATGAATTGCTACACACATCCTAAAAGGTTTATTCAGATGATCAACCCAAAACAACTTCAAGAACATAGAGACGTTAAAACAAAAGAGCCTGTGAAATTACACAAAACGATTTGTAGCTTGTGAAACTTCATGATGTTTGTCTGGCTCATTGCATGCACTGCGAATCAACCACCTTCCTCTAATGGTCCAATGATCGAACTAAGCAAGGAGAATGGTCAAACTTTCTTTATGGATGTGTATGAATTTCCCAATGTTAAAGGACAAGTCCCAGTCGCAGAATTGGACTTCGCAAAGGCGAAAGACTTGTGTCAGAGTGTTGGCAAACGCATGTGTACGATGGAAGAATGGAAACTGGGTTGTGGACACACCCGCTTCACTTATGGAAATACTTTCAAACAAAGTCGCTGCTATACCAACCAACACAACGTTCAGGGACACACCTCTCTGATGCATGGACGCACCGAACAGATTGAGAGCGGAAAAAAGTCACAGTGCGTCAGCGAACACGGATTCTATGACATGAATGGGAACGTGGAAGAATGGGTGTTGGACGATTGGAATGACCTCTCTGGCAATCTGGCGGGTGGTGCTTGGTATACAAACTGGCGCTATGCGGACTGCTCAGTCCGATATTCCCGTGAACCAGATTATAGACTGGCTACCGACAGACCAATCGACTCGGCTGGTGTTCGATGTTGTTGGTCAAACTGGTCTCTGAATGAGAACGATATCTCCAAAGATGCAAAAAATTACAGATCTGCAAAAGTAGAGGATGTTTCTTACGAATCGACAAATGAGCTAGAAGTCTCCCCCAATGTTTGGATGGACAAATTTGAATATCCCAATGTCGCAGGTGCAACACCTCTCACTTCTGTTACATGGTATGAGGCTGATAAGTTATGTAAACAAAATAACAAAACACTGTGCCCAGTCAGTATTTGGGAAGCCACTTGCCAAGGACAAACACAAACGGCGTATCCATATGGCGATGCCTACAGAGCACGTTTTTGCAATGATGAAGGCACGGGCGTACAAGCGTCTGGTTCAAATTCCGACTGCATTTCTGAGTCTGGTGTATACGACTTGACTGGCAATGTCTGGGAATGGACTTTGGATGACCTAACCCTTCCAGAATTTCAGAACAATCCAGACATACCCATCAAAGAAATTCGTGGTGGTTCCTTCGTATCCGATCGAAGAAAAGCTCAGTGCACCCCCCAAATTGGCTATCCGTTAACTGCCGCCAACAACGCTATAGATTCGTTGGGGTTTCGGTGTTGTCGCATAGAATCTACTCAGAATCGCACTTTGACCAAAACAGAATACGCCCACTCTTGCCCTTCAAATATGGTTGAGATCAGCACAGGGTGCATCGACGTTTTTGAATATCCAAATGAAGGGGGTACACGACCAACGCATTCTGTCACACTCAATGAAGCCCGTTCGAAATGCAAAACAATGGGCAAACACCTCTGCGACTTCAAAGAATGGAACGATGCTTGCGCAGGTCCAAAACAGAGACGTTGGAGCTATGGCAATCAATTTTCAAAAGATCAGTGCAACCACGCCAGTGACTTAAAGCGTGGTGGTTCAGTCTCTTCAGGACTTTACGCAGATTGTAAGACTCCGGAAGGCGTCTACGACATGACTGGAAACCTTTGGGAATGGACAGATGGTGGAACCCTGCATGGTGGAAACTGGAACTTCTCAGAAGGCTTGGGTCAATGTCGCTCTTCTGCCACACCTGAAGCCCACATTCGCAATGATGAAATTGGATTTCGATGTTGTGCTACAATAAAAGAAAGCACGGCGTTGTTGACTTCTACACCCCCTACCGGATTTTCTCAATGACTACACTGACCACATTACTTTTTTATCTCGTCGCTTGCTCTAGTGAACCAGAATATGACCTTTCTCAAGTGCCGGTTCAAGAACCTCTATCGGCAGAGAAATCAAAGGAGCGCCCGAACACCAATCGCCCTTCTGAACCGGAACCGCAAGGGGAACCTGCTGAGGAACTAGAGGCCATCGCCAACAACGACTGTGCTCCGCCACCTGATCAAGATGCCCCACTGTCCAAAGAGAACAGCATTGCCTTGACCGTTTCGTTGGATGTCAAAGCTGCAGGGTATGAGGTCATGATTGACCTGATTGAAAGCTCCTTTGGTGAACTCAAGTATGGACTTGTTTGCTCTGGAACAAATCCAACGTTGAGAGTCCCCAAAATGCTGGGTACAGTGCGCGTCGCTGCTTTTGTGGACGCCGATACCAATGGACCTTCAAAAAACGATGTACAAGGAATGTCAGACCCCATTACGATTACAGATCAAGACCTTAGTATCCCCACAATCCAATGGAGCACTACACCCATCGAGTTTTACAATTTCGATGGTCCGGATGATGAGGCTAAGGAGCCCCCTTCAAAATCTGAGGCGGAACAGTGATTTGGCTTTCATTGTTTTTCGGCTGTGAAGAGCCAGAGACTTCAACCCCCATTGCTGAGCCTGTGTTGGAGACTGAAATATCTACGATTGAACCAGCTTGGTCCGTCGAAGAAATGCTTCAGGAGTTGGACGTTTTGATGACCTACGGCATGCCAAACCCCTTTCCAATTCGCGACCTGTATTTGAGTCTATATGATGAAGGTGCAACACCAGCGTGCCCGGGAACCAATTTTAATTTTGACGGGTCGGAAGTCGACAATGCGGGTTGCTCAACCTCTGATGACTATTTTTATGCTGGGTTGGGCGAGGTTCGATTGGAAGATGGGCAATTTGACTTACACTGTGACTGTCGAATTGTCACACCGGATGGCCGAAAGTTTCAAGGTGCTGGCAATGTTGCCATAATTGATGATGGAGGCAATCGGTTGTTGGATGTCCGTGGCTCATTTCTACAAGCAGGTTTCGAAGATGGAACTCCTTGGCTAGAGGCCAAGCCGAGTGTCAGCCTGTCCATGTTGACAGGCGATGATGCCACATTTTTGAATGGTGGCTATACAATTCACAATCGATCAATCTACATGGAGAACTTTCTTTTTGGAACCTGTGATGACCGTGAAGGAACTGTATTCTTTCGTGACCCCAGTGGTGGGTGGTGGTCTTGGACTGCACAAGCCTCTTGTACTCAGGGCATCGTTTCATTCCAAGGAAAAGATTACGGAATGCACAGTTGGGACAGCACACAGTTGGACGCTGAAATCTCTCAGATATTGGAGTTGGAATGATTTGGCTGTTGCTCTCCTGTACCCAGGTTGAAGATACTCCTGTTGAGGAAACCATTGCCTTGAGCAATACACGACTTCTACGTCGAATGTCACTGGATGTTCGAGGACACCTTCCCACGTTGGAAGAATACCGGTCTGTTCAATCTGAATCAGTGCAGTGGGAAAGTATCATTGTCGATATGTTGGATGATTCGGACTTTGAAGAGCACTTGGTGCATCGCTTTGGTGACATCTGGCACACAAGGGTCGATAAATTTGACATCGTAACGGATGACTTCAATTTGCCTTCTTACGATTGGTGGTACCCTTTTGCACGCTCTATTGGGGAAGAACCCCTAAGATGGATGGCATATGTGGCAGCCAACGATTTGCCTTGGCAAGACATTGTCACCTCAGAAACCGTTTTGGCAAATGACTTATTGGTTTCCATCTTTCCAATGGAATATGTCGATGGCAGTACACCTGACGAACTCAGCATCCACAATTTGGACACTTGGAAAGAAGCACGGTATCTAGACGGTCGACCTCCTGTCGGGATTTTAAGCACCAATGGCTTATGGTGGCGCTATCCAACGGATGGCTTCAACATGAATCGAACCCGTGCGGCAATGGTGACCAAAATGTTGTTGTGTGACGATTATTTGGCCAGACCCATCGACTTCACTGCCAGTGAGAACATCATTGAAAACACAGAAACTGCTACCCGTGAGGATCCATCCTGTTTAACCTGTCACGCCTCCTTGGATCCGTTGGCATCATCCATGTTTGGATTTTGGTGGATCGAACAATTCAATCCACTTGAAGCAACGTATTATCACCCAGAAAGAGAGCTCATGGGAATGGAAATGATGGGCGTATCCCCAGCTTGGTATGGTACTCCAGTCACTGGTTTTGCCGAAGTTGGTCAACGCTTGTCTGAAGACCTTCGTTTTCACCAATGTACAATCCAACAAAGTATGGAAATGCTATACAGGCGCAACATCGACGCAAATGATTTCTCACAACTGTCTGATATTCAAGAAATATTTCAAACTAATTATCAGTTCAAGGAGATTTGGAAGTCCATACTGTTGTCCGAAGAGTATCAATTAGAGCATGATACAAATACCAATACACTTCAAGGAGATAGAATGATGAGTCCCTATCAAATTGAACACAGTCTTCGAAATCTGACTGGCCTGGTATGGAAAAATGAACGACATGAATTGATGGACATTGAATACCGCACCATGGCTGGTGGGGTCGATGGCTATCAAACCTTCCAGCAGCAGCGCTATCCAAATCTGTCTTCCACGGTGGTGACCGAACGAATTGCTCAAGCCCATGGTCAGTATGCATCGCTCAATAATTTTGCATCAGAGAGTGAATTCGATTTCAACATAACGTTCCAAGATTCTAAATTTTCAGAGCAATTGTCAAACTTGAGACTATTGTTGCACGGCCTAGAAAGCGACGATGTATGGCGTGGAGAAACGTTGCAACTCTGGATTCAAGTCTATGACATCAGTGGACAATCCGCATCCACCGCTTGGGAGGTAGTCCTTGGGGCTATGTTTCAAGATGCAGACTTTGTGAGGTATTGATGAAACGACGACAGTTTGTGCAACGCTTCATGCAAGGTGGAATGTTGCTTGGATCGGGAATGAGCATACTTCCCTCTTTGGCAATGCAACGCAACACCACTCGGCGATTCTTATTTGTCTTCTGCGACGGCGCTTGGGACACATCCATGGTCTTTGCGCCTGAAATGCTTGGCAACCCCTATGTCCACACAGATTATGACGATGTACAATCCACAATCGGAGGTCTGTCATTTGTCGATGGCGCCAATCGTCCAGAAGTCCGAAGATTCTTTGAACAATGGGCAGACCAGTGCTTGATCATCAACGGTCTGGACTTTGAAACGGTCGCCCACGATCGAGCAAAGCGCATTCTCATGACGGGCAGTCCTGTTGGGACAGATGATTGGGGTGCAATCATTGGAGCCAACTCTCCCAAACTGTACACAGCCCCTCATTTGTTGATGTCGGGCCCCACCTTTTCTACTAATTATTCCAATGCGATTCTCCGAGTTGGCGAAAACAACGAGCTGAGTCGACTTTTGGAACCTTTTGAAAGTGACAGCGACCCCACTCGCGAACACGAGTCCTTGGTTGCCGATTACCTTTACAACCGCAGTACCCAAACCCATACTCCACATCCACAAACGCAAAATTTCGTCGACGATTACCAACGTGCCAACCTACAGTTGCAAGAACTCAAGCAACAGTTGCGAAGAATTGACTTAAACTCGTCCAACGATGACTTTGGATATGACTGCTCTGAATCTTTCATGGGGCAAGCCCAAATCGCTCTGGATTTCTTTGCCAATGACCTTACTCGATGCGCCATCGTTCAAGATCAAGGGTTCTGCAATATGCGCTGGGACTCACACGCAGATTATTTTGAACAAAATTGGCACTATGATTTGTTATTTTTGGGGTTGCAACAGTTGATGGAGGCCTTGCAAACCAGAACCAACCTCAACGGCACGCCTCTAATTGAGGAGACAACTGTCGTTGTGTGTTCAGAAATGTCCAGACATCCTGCCCTCAATGAGATGGGTGGAAAGCATCATTGGCCCGTCGGCTCAGCAATGATCATCGGCGGTGTACAGGGTGGTAGAACCATCGGTGGATATACCGATCAAGTATTGGGACAGCAAATGGATATAAACAGTGGTGAAATGAGCAACAGAGGGGTAAAACTCAAACCGTCTCATTTGGGTGCAACACTGCTTGCGATGGCAGATTTGGATCCTCTAGATTTTGGGACCACACCCCCCATAATGGGAGGATTGCTATGAAAGCAACTTTGTTGACACTGCTTTGTACGACACTGATCGCGTGTGATCGTTCAAAGGACACTGGAACAGACTGCAGTGACCCACCGACCTATGAAAACTGGACTCAAGGGTTCCTTGATGGCAAATGTCAATCCTGTCACGCCAGCACCTCACCCAATCGGAATGGTGCACCTCCAAATGTCGCTTTCGACACAGAGACGATGGCCAATCAATGGAGAGAACGTATTGAAGTCACCGTTTTTGAGGAAGGCTCAATGCCTCCAAGTGGTGGAATCACGTCTACAGAAAAAGTCTTGTTGGAACAATGGTTGGACTGCACAAATTAGCCACTTGAACTGAATACACCGCTTCAGTACATCTTCTTGAGTCCAAAGACATAAGTTCCAACAACCAAAATATCACCAAACTTCAGTACTTGTTCTTTGTTGACCCGTTCAAGTTTGGATTTGCCCTTGGGAATCACAAAGGTTGGAAGACGGTTGTGGATTGGTGAAACAACGATCAAGTCTTTGCGGACGATGTTCAATTTGGCGTGCTGTCGACCAATCAACGTTCTATCGAGGGTGAGCCCTTGCGCTTTGGCCTTCTTGGTTTGTGGTCCTTGAATCCAGCGAATCCTATCGCTCCCCCCTCTATCAACCAGTTCAAAACCATTTCCGCTCGGAGAGCGTCCGATTTCAATTTTGTCTTTGACGTTGAACTGCTGAGAAAATGCAGCGTTTCCGATGATCAGTCCTGTGTACAGACCACCAACATGACCGAGATAGCGGTAGACCCATTCGTGCATTCGAAAGCGCGAGTTTTGCTTTAGATGAACCTCTTCCCCCGTTGGTACCCCCACAGAGTTGATCATCATCCCAGGTCTAAATGGGGTGAGCGTGACACTTTTGGCTGTCACATGGACCTCAGCCAATGAACGCGTTCGATTGTATCCCCACGATCCGTCCGCAAGCAAGTCCATGCTGTACGCACCAATTAGATTGACCAAGGGGACTGCTGGCAGTGCGACACCGATGACTTCAAGAGAAACATCTCCCAAAGAACTAAAATCAAGAGTCAACGTCTGTGTTTTGCTGGCGTCAAAGTCTTTTTTGGCTTCCAACGCCATTTCCAAAGCCGTGTTAAATCCCTCTGAAGTGCCAATCAACAAGCGATACCCCCGCTCCTCCCATTCAAGTCGATGAGCAGAAGCGATGGTGTACACAACCAACCAAATATCTGTTTGGGGCAAATGAGACAGCATGTGAAGCATGGACTCCAACTCTGGACTGCCCATGGTAAAGCCTTCCAATACAACCAACCCTTCTTTGGGAATCTTTGGCTTTTGCGATGCTCGAATCACAGTACATTGGTCGGTATCAATGATGGATTTGAGTGCCGCTGGCAAAAAGCACTGGGTTGGCGATACTGCACGAAAACACTCTTCTTTTCCAGGAACCCCTTTGAACGCGTGTAGACCAACCGTTTCCCAAGCCACTTCAGACTGTGTCATGCATCGACGAGTACGATCAGCGAACCACACTTCTCCTGCAGGTGTAATGGAATTGATGCGGGCCGAAAGATTGACAGGTTCACCAAAGTAATCGTTGTTGCCGAAATAATCATTTTCAAGTTGTTGAACATCGCCCGTTGCCACCGACGCTCGAAACTCCATCCCCATCCCTGGCAAAGTGGTTTGCACCAACTCTAAACAGGCTTTGACGCCATCCGTTGCGGAATCAAACACTGCCATGTAGGAATCACCAATACTCTTGACCAACTGTCCACCATAGGGTTTGAACAGTTCAAGCACATGTTTCTCGTGTGCTTCGGCGAGTTGTTGTAGTTCATCTCTACTGATGGTCGCAGTTTTTTGCGTGTACCCTGCGAGATCTGTGAAGACGACAGTTTTGGTCAAACTTGGCATATACCCTCAGTGTGGACTCCAAAAATATAACACATTTGGATAACATCTGCATAAAACAGGATAGAAGATAGGCACAATGTAGAACGTGGGAGTATCATGAGCGATTTACAGTTTTATTGCGACGTGTATGTCGATAGAGAGGTTGTCTTTGCTGCGTGGACAGACTCTTGGAAGCAAGGAGAAATCACCCAAGCATTGGCAAAGGTCAACCCAGTCCCAGAAGGAAAGTTCGAACTGTGGAATGGTGCTGTCAAAGGAAAGTTCTTGGATGTACAAACGCCAAAGAAACTCAAAATCAGTTGGAGAACCATAGATTTTGACACTTGGATGCCAAGTACACAATTAACCGTTGACTTTCAAACACGACCCAACGGGTGCCGAATCATCATCACACATGAAAACATCCCTACTCCTTTATTAGAGCAATTTCGTTTCGCGTGGGAACAGGTCTATTTGCCACAAATGCAACTTTATTTTACCAGTCAACAGACTTGATGGTCTGAGAACATTTATTAACCGCAGGTTGTCCTTACAACCTAGACTGATGAAAATACGCGGCCATTGCAGTACGCAGATCTTCCAATGAAATATCTTGGTCAACGTATATTTTTTGAGAAGCAATATACCAAGAGTTTCCGACAGCGAGAAAGCAATGGGGTTGCCCCAAAACAACCCTCGGAACCGTTGAAAGGTCATTCCTCCACTCTTGGCAAATGTCTTGAACGTATTGTTGCAAAAATTCTGGCAAGGGCGCACCAAGAATGACAGACCAATCGTGGATCGAAAAATCCACGGGCAAAGATTCCGAATGTGCAAAACAATGTGACAGCCGATGCTGAATCACATCAATTGATGGTGACTTTGGTACAGCCCAATGGTGGCTTATTTGCAATTCCATGGTTACAGTATAGTGATATCTTTGAGTAAAACCCACACCTTTGAACGCAATGTCCCAACAAATTCCTGCATTTCGATTTGACCCACCCACACCATTTGTCAAACAAATATTGATTGGTGGGGTTGTCCTATACATACTAGAAAACATCATTATGCAATGGATGGGGATACCACTGCAAACATGGATTGCGTGGAGTCCAAGTACAACTTTCTCGATGCCATGGACAGTTGTGACCCACTTCTTGTTTATTTACAACAACCCACTCGGTTTTTTGTTTGAAATGTTGGCACTCTATTTTTTCCTCCCCGTCGTGCTCGACTCTTATGGAAAGAAAGGGCTCAACAGGTTGCTGCTTTGGATTTTGATCATCACCACAATGGTTGGTCTCTTGGGGATTGTGACTGGTGCAGTGCCGAGCACAAGTCCACCTGCCTTTGGGATACGAGCAATCACCATTGCATTGGTTGCCATCTTTGGACTCAAAAATCCGTTCGCGACCATTTATCTGCTTGTTTTCCCAATACAAGCAAGTTGGGTTGCGTGGGGCTCGGGACTGTTGGCATTGTTGAGTTTTTTCAATGGTCGCTCACTTGAATCTTTGATTGTGTTGGGCGGATGGGTCACCGGATTTCTGTTCGTTTCCAACCATGGACACATTAAGCCACAGAAAATTTGGTCGAAATACATGAGCAAATACAAAAATGAACAGCGCTATCGAAAACTCAAAGCCTATGATGGTGGTAAGTCAGACCCGTATGAACATTGATTCATTTGAAATGATTCATTTGAAATACTCCACTTCTAAGACAAAGCAGTAGAAATCTGTCATTCTAATTACATCTTTCCACACAAATCTACGAGAATGTTATGACCCTTCTTCCTTTATTGCCCTTACTCATTCTTGGCTGTGCTCCAGAACAACTCAACGACACCGAATCCACAACAGCATCTGAAAGTGCGTGGGACGAGGCGGAGGCCAATGGAGAAATTGTCACCAATCGAATCTTGGTGCAAAGACGAGACGGGATTCGCGAAAACATTCGATTCAAAAATCGACAGTTGACACTGTTGAGAGACATGACCAGCTTTGACATTCAGGAGATCGAAGTCCCAGAAGGTGTAGACTATCGAGAGGTCATATTGGAACTGAATGAGAGTGGTGAGTATACGATTGTGGAGCCCGTCGTAATGCGCTCCATTCCCCAAACTGAAATGGTCCCCTTTTCAGGTGAGATGGTTCGCGCACCCAATGACCCGTTCTATCAGTTTCAAAAAAATATGGACATCGTACAGGCTACCGATGCCACTGAGGACGGAACTGGAATTGTTGTTGCAGTCATCGACACCGGTGTGGGAACAGGTGGAAATGACACACCTGTCAATATGGTGGCTGGATACGATTTCGTCAACGATGACAATGACGCCACCGACGATCAGGGACACGGTACCCACGTGGCAGGGACCATCGCACAAGCCACAAACAACAGCGTAGGCGTCATCGGTGTCGCTCCGAACGTCAGCATCATGCCACTCAAATCTTTGGGAGCTGATGGAACAGGGTTCTCTTCTGACTCGATTGCGGCGATGGAATTTGCCATGGACAACGGTGCAGATGTCGTCAATATGTCGCTCGGATCGACCACTGCTTCCGCCTCCGAAGAAGCTGCTGTAGATGCCTTGACTGCAGCTGGAATTGCTGTAGTCGCCGCCAATGGGAACGATGGAAACCAAACCAACGGGATCAACTATCCAGCTGCCTACGACAATTCCATTGCTGTGTCTGCAACTGACCACCAAGGCGTCATCACTGGCTATTCAAATGCTGGACCAGAAACCGACATTGCCGCACCTGGTGGAGATGTCAGCGTTGACACTGACAGCGATGGACAAGTCGACGGGATCTTGCAGGAAACCATCGTTGGTGGTAGCTACAACTATTATTTCTTTGAAGGCACATCCATGGCCACCCCCCATGTGGCAGGTGCAGTCGCATTGGTCATGGGTGCTGGAGCAACAGCAGCCGAAGCAGAATCCTTCTTGAAATCAACAGCATCTGATCTCGGCGCAACAGGAACGGACAACCTTTATGGTGCGGGAGAGATTCGAATCCAAGATGCCATCGACGCCTATGAGAGTGCACAATCCAGTACCCCTGGTGTTGATTCACTCCAAGCTGGAGACATCTTTATAACAGAAGTGATGCACAATCCAGACATGGTTGTCGATTACCGTGGGGAGTGGATTGAACTCTACAACAACTCAGGCGCGGAACTCAACCTCAATGGACTGCAAATTGACAATGGTTCTGATGCAGGAATTACGGTCGGTCAAGATGTCTTGGTTGCGGCTGGAGATTATGTTGTGTTGGGTGTGTTTGCAAGTTCCATCGGAAATGGTGGATTCACACCCGATTACGTGTATTCATACAATGACCTGCGACTCAACAAGGACACTACCCTAACGGTATCAAATGCTTCAACAGTTTTGGATACGCTAACCTATAGCAGTTCAACGCACAGCACAAACACAGCAGGTGTGTCACTGAGCCTCGATTCTTTGACACCGGCAGACAATGATGTCGCTGGCAATTGGTGTGTCTCTACGACATCCTATGGAGACGGTGATTTGGGGACACCAGGTTCAGCAAACGACAGTTGTCCTACCTCGGTGTCCTTGTCTGGATTGAATGCTGGGGATTTGGTCATCAGTGAAGTGATGGTGGATCCCGCTTCGGTAGCCGATTTCCGTGGAGAATGGTTTGAAATTTACAACAACACCGCGGATACTGTTGACTTAAACGGACTCAACGTTGCCTGTGGTGGAAACAATGGATTTTCGGTATCTGGAACAAAGCGCATTCCAGCAGGCTCCACCGCCCTTCTTGCAGTACGAAACAACGCTGGAATCAATGGTGGAATGGGCAACGTAGACGTTCTTTACAATTATGGAGATTGTTCGTTCCAATATTCTGATTCCATCAGCATCTCCGCCAATGGAACGACCTTTGACAGTGTGACGTGGGACAGCAACTTTCCATTCTCATCCGGTTCAAGCATGAGTTTGGGAGTACTCGACACAACCAGCAACGACTCTAGCACAAACTGGTGTGCAGCCACATCAACTTACGGAGATGGAGACAGTGGAACACCTGGAGAAGACAATGAAACCTGTCCAGACCCAGGATTGGACAGTGCCTCTCTCGGCGCTGGAGACTTGATCATCAGTGAAATTATGACCAATCCAGTGACCGTTTCAGACTATCGAGGAGAATGGTTCGAAGTATACAACAATTCAGGCTTTACCATCAACCTCAATGGCTTGAGCGTGAGTAGTTCCAACAACACTGGCTTCACCATCTCACACAATGTCACCGTAGAACCAGAGTCCTACACCCTCTTTGCAGTCAATCCAAACGGCGGGCTCAACGGCGGACTTCCACAGGTTGATGTGGTCTATTCCTATGGAGCTATCTCTTTCAGACAAACAGACGACCTAACGCTGTCAGCCTCTGGAACAACAATTGACACAGTATCGATAGATGGCACCTATCCAGATGGATTGGGGGCATCGTTGTCACTGGATACATTGAGCGCCTCATCAAACGATTCGATGGTCAATTGGTGTGAGTCCACGAGTAGCTATGGTTCGGGTGAAGCGGGTACACCAGGTGCAGTCAACGACAGTTGTCCATAAGATTGACTTCAAAAGTGTATTCTTTCCAATGGGTGGACAGTACCCTATGAATGGGATAGTTTCAAGCAACGATTTACTTGAGGTTGCCAATGATGCTGCGAATGTTCAAATCCAAAATACACCGAGCCACTGTCACACAAGCAGACCTCGATTATGAGGGTTCGGTCAGCATTGATGAAGATTTGTTGGAACTCGCCAACATTTTGCCCCACGAGTCTGTGGACATTTGGAATGTGACTCGTGGCACACGCTTGACAACCTATGCCCTCAAAGCCAAGAGAGGCGGTCGTGAAATTTGTATCAATGGTGCGGCTGCCCACTTGATGAAACCGGGTGATTTGGTAATCATTGCAACATTCTGTCAGTTGGATGAAGCTTCGGCCAAAACATTTGAGCCGACCGTTCTGTTGGTGGACGAACAGAACAATCCCAAAGAAATTCGACCCGAAGTTCCAGGGCCAAACCTGCCACCTTCCTAATCGGATCAAAAGCGTTTCTTATAAGCACCGTTTCAAACCATCACAAAACCAGTTAAACGTGGATGTATCTGGGATACGTTTTGGTATTCCCCACAACAAGCATCACTGAACTACTAGAACTAACTCTGTGCGCGAACCAACCAATAGGCCAGTGATTTTGTGCCCGATGTGTTCGCAATGGTCAACGTTGCGGCGCGCGGCACTACAACAACAGAATCTGGCTGAAGGATTTTGGATTCTCCATTGACTTCGATTGTGCCTGCACCTTCTCTACACAACAGCAATAGACTTTCGGTTGGATGTTGATGCAGTCCAATGTTTGCAAGCGGATCGAGAGTGTACAAATGAACAGCCTTAAATGGTTGGGACAATGGCTCGTCAATCATCTTCATCCGAACAATGCCACTGCCACCATAGAGATTTTGGTGTTCAATTTCAATCATCAGTTGTGCTCAGTTATTATCAAAAATAAAAAGGGTGGAACAAGTCCACCCTTCACATAACTGAATTGATTGATTATTGCGCAACAATATCGTTGTTGTCTCGAGTTAATAATTCATAATTGCTATAATAATGATTTACAAAACCAGTGATAGTGTAGGTAGAACCAACGGACACACCAGTTGCCAAATCAGCATTCCAATAATCACTCAATCCCATACTGAATGATGTTTCAAAAGTACCATATTGGTCTGGACCAGCAGTCACTTCAACACCTTGAAGTTCCACCAGCATCGACTCATAAGCCTCCCAATCTGACGGAGCACTGGTGAATACAGTTGGAGAAATACTTCCAGTACCAGTAACGCTAAAGTCCGAAATATTGGTCAGTTGCAATACATCAAAGTGTTGGTAAACTTCACCTGTTACAGAGACTTGATCCCCTTCATTGGCAGAGAAGGCATCAGAGCCAAAGTACAAAATGATGGCCGCGTTGTCCATTGCGGCTGGGTCTTGAATGTAGACACTTGATGTGCCAACACTGGTGACGATTCCACCGTCAATGGTAGCCAGACTACCAACAGGTACAGTACCATTTCGAACTTCTGGAATGGTCGCTACGGTTGCTTCCCCACCGTTGTTCCCACCATTGTCACCACCATTTCCAGCTTCTTGACCAGTCATGTCATTTTCATCACGTGGCAACAAAGTGAACTCTCCATAAGAGAAGTACACCAACCCTGTCAATGCTTCAATGCTGTCGCCTTGGGCCACTGTATAATCAAATAGTTCATCGTCGAGTTTGATGCCAGCAAAGTTGTCAATGGCATACTGACCGTATTGACCGCCAGCACCGATGGTTGCATTTTCCAAAGTCACCAACACACCTTCATAATTTTCCCAATCTGCAGGTGCAGCACTCAACGCAACAGCAGTGATGTCACCACCTTGGCTTTCAAGTGTAAAGTCGGCTGGGTCATTCAACACCAATTGAGTTTGATCGTAGCGCTCTTCTATCATACCGGTCAACGTCACCACATCCCCACGGTTAACAGAGATTTCAGCGGCAGTGTTTTCACGCACAAACACATACAAACCAGACCATTCACCAGCACCTTGATCTTGAATCCAGAAAACCGAGTATCCATCAAAATCAGACTCGGCTTCAGCAACAACAACATTTTCGAGTGTCACAGTGCGGTTTTCAAAACTACCAGACTGCACTTCTGCAACAGTTGCAAAAGAACCAGCGCATTCACCTTCTGCACCACCCACAAGGTCTTCCTGAGAACGTGGGTTGATTTTGAACTCTTCAAAAGAGTACGTGACGATACCGGTAATAGAACTGTAAGAAGCATCGTAGCAAGTATCAAAGTTGAAGAAGGTATTGTCCATTGGAATACCAAACGACAAATCAGCTTCACCATAAGAGTTCACATCAGAAGTCACCGTTTGATCTTCAAGGCTGATCAAACACCCCTCGTAAGCTTCCCAATCGTCTACAGAAGACACTGTAGTTGCAACCGGTTCAGTATCGCCTGTGACAACCAAACTTTCTGAAGAAGATACAACCAACTGAGTCGAATCGTAAAACTCAGACACTGAACCTGTAATGGTCAGTTTGTCTCCAACCAATGGTGCGATTCCACCGCCTGCTTGACCAACAAAGACATAGATACCAGTCCATTCACCGCCACCTTCGTCTTGGATGAAGAACCCTTCTTCATCACCGGTCAACATAGATGTGACAACAGTATTTTGGATGGTGACCGTTTCACCTTCAGCGACGGCACCCGTCTGGATGTCATAGATGGTTACGGTGGTGCCATCAATAGTA
>CBFIFY010000082.1:0-15520 GCA_965661985.1 uncultured Myxococcota bacterium
GCTTAGAACCCGGCTCCATGTTGACGAGGTACTGACGCGCTTGATTGAGGTTTTGAAGCAAGGTTGCGTCGGTGTGCATCGGATCGTGATGGAACAGAAGCAACGTGTCGACTTCTGCGTCCAGAGCCAAATCGATGCCCACAAAACTGGAACTGTGTCCCCAGTCGCGCTTCATTTGTACGGCATCGGTAAAGACATATTGTGCGTCAAAGATCAGTACGTCGGCGTCTTTGAAGAAGTCAATCACCGGTGACATAGCCTTGAAAGAGATGTCTTTGTACTCGGCGTCGGTGGAGAACACAACGACTTTGCCTTGGTGCTCGATTCGATAACTGAATGACGTTCCAGGATGATCGTTGGCCAACCAAGATACGAAAATGTCTTCGCCAATTTGGTACTTTGGAGTTTCAGAGAGATCAACAAAGTCAATCGTAGAACCAAATGAGTCAAAAGGCACTGGAAAGAAGTCAAAGTGTTGGAACCGAACCAGTCGTTCGTAGAGATTGGAAATCGGTGACACAAACTTAAACTTGTTGCCCGGAATGTAGATGGGTCCAAACATTGGAAGACCAACAATGTGATCATGATGGGTATGGGTAAAGAACCAGTGTGCCTCTCCTTGACCACGTCCAAAAGGACCACCGAACAGTGTCTTCGCCATGGCAAAACACCCAGACCCAGCGTCGAAGAAGAGTTCATGCTCACCAATGGTGATTTGAATGCACGTCGAGTTGCCCCCAATACAGCCTTTTTCGACTTTTTCCAATCCATCAATGAACGTATCGATTGAGGCCTCGTCTTTGATGTCTTCTGCTGTAGCCTTGGTCAAAGCCGCCCGAATCTTGCCTTCGATCTCCGAAGAGGATGATGGTGTGGGTATGGACCCGCGTACTCCGTGTAGGCGAACTTCTATGGCTGGCATGGGCTTATCCTATCGCATGATTTGAAACGCTACTTTCAAGTCTGAATGTAACTGCTGTTTTAGCCCTTCACCAATAGAAAATTTCTCTAAGAGTTGTGGTGGCATCGTGACTGTTGGAGAGAGTATACCATCGGGTACCTTGGCGTCCCAGAGAACATAGCGTGCAATTTCAACGAGGTGTTCTTTTTTGTTTTGTACAATTTTGGGACGACACTCAACATAGGACAGGACTTCTGGGTCCACTTTCCACCAGCGTCGAATGAAAGCCGCTCCGAGTTCAGCATTGTTGATGCCAAACTGTTTTGTCTCCATTCCTTCAAACTGCATGGATCGACGAATCATTCGGATTGGATCCAACCCTTCGATGTTGTTTCGACCTTGTTTGAGCAAATCAATATAGGCTTTGGACTGTAAATGAACGAACAGCAACACTCCAGTATTGCGCATCAATCCCCCAAGATAGGCATGGGAAATTTCGTCTTTACTCAGCCCACGCGCCTCTCCAAGTTTTGAAGCAACCACACCGAGTCCCAATGAGTACCTCCAAAAATCTGGATACGCAAAGCCAGATTTTTCAGGAAACATCGATGGGATTTTCAGAGAGTAGGCCAAATCCATCGCCATTTTCAAGCCCAACCGCCCCAATGCTCGGTTCAGATCATTGGCAACAAAGCTGGTACCCGCACCAAATACGGAATTGGCCAAACGAATCAGTCGACCTGTGAGAACAGGATCGGATTGAATCACTTGTGCCACTTCATTCATACCCGTGTTCGGGTCTTCAATCATCTCGCGCAACTGACGGATGATATCAGGAAAAGGAGGCAATAGGCCATCTTGTTCAATGCTGTTCAAGAGCTCTTCACGCATAACTTCGTCGTCCTTGGGTTCAATCACACTTATCACAAAATAGAACACAGTGTACCCAATGCGTCCACCTTGAGACAAGAATAATACATGCTTCAATTTGAATAGTTTTGCGATGCCGTACGTAGACAATTGCAAGAAACAACAACGGAGGACACATGAAACGCCATTCTCGATTTCTATTGCTCACATTGATGGGGACACTGTTTGGATGTGTTGGAGATGTACGACCCGGTCCCGATGGCATCCACACAGTATGGTTGATGACCGACGATCGCGATGCAGGCACAAGCTCAGCACTTCGACAAGCAAAAAGGTGGTGTAAAAAAGAAGACAGTCGCTTTGTTGTGCACGAAGAGTTGATCACCTTCGTCTGCGATATGGATGAAGCAGACTATATACGCGCCAAACAATTGGCTGCGGCGGCTCAGGCTGCTGGTTCAGTCACGTCTGGAAATGCACAAGAGGAAACGACAGCAGAAACCGTTGGGGACATCCTGCAAGCCGGTGGAGCAGCAGCAGAAGCTGCGCTGGGAGATTGCTACGAAGTTGAACTCATTTTTGAATGCGTTCCTTGAGAATCTCCTGCCAACACTGTTTGTCGCCTCAAATCTTAAAAGGTTTTGGAGCACATAAAAGCGGTCGATAAGTCCGACTCAATCGCAGTCCATTGAGAGATATTGCTACTTGAACCTGAAAACTCAACCAAAACGTCGGTCAGTTGTCCTGCACCAGTTTCCGAGAAACTTGAGTACTCATAACTCCCTGTCGTGCCATCTCTCCATTCCCAAGGCTGAGAATTGTCGTCGCGGTGGTACCCAATGATAAACTGACTGGATGCGAGACTTGCGGCAAAGGTCATCTCCGCCAGGCTGTGTATGGAAGCCAACTCATCATAACCAGAGTCTCGACACACAAAAGCAGCGCCCCCCGGTGTTCGATTGACCCCACAATACAGAAAATATTTTTCAACGCCACCGGCCACATAGGTTCCCCCAACGCAAGCCTCAATTGTTTTTGCAGATTCCATGTCATCGCAGTTGTGATCAATCTCATCAGCATCTTCAGGAGCATATGGATAGATGTCGTTGTCATTCGGACCACAGTCGCCCCCACCATCGATGCTTGCTCCATCCCAACCATCGGCATCCACTTCACAGGCGACATAGCCATCCAAATCTGTATCCACTTCGTTCAAAGGAATCGAACCGGAATAACAAGTATTCAATTGACCGTCGCACAACTCTGGCGCATTTGGATAGACCGTATCTTCGGCATCGTCACAATCGGTGCCAGCAACAAATGCAAACCCCAAATTGTCGTCTCCATACCCATCCAAATCGTCGTCGCGCATACAATCGGTTGCTGAATCTACACTGGCGGCTCCTGGATAGGTTCGAGGGTGGTTGTCATCACAATCTCCACCACCGTCAATGGATTGACCATCCCAACCAGTGGAATCGACGACGCACTCTACATAGCCATCCCCATCGTCGTCAATCTCGTTTGACGGCAAGGTACCACCACAGGCATTGACTTTACCATCACAAATCTCAGTGGCGCCCAAATACGTCATGTCATCGTTGTCATCGCAGTCGTTTGAATCGGTCACAAAGCCAGTTGGACGCGAACAGCCCATGGCGCCAAAATCTGGGTCTCCAAATCCATCGCCATCTCCATCATTGAACCATTCAGCCAGAGGATTTTCTACGGCACTGGTATCGTTGCAGTCATCTCCACCAATGACGGATGAATCACCATCCCAACCATCGGTGTCCCATGAACATTCAACGTACCCGTCCCCATCGTCGTCACTTTCATCGACTGGCAACGAGCCACCACAAGTATTGACTTGACCATCACACAGTTCAGATGCACTTGGATAGACTGTTGCATCCCCATCGTTGCAATCCGTTCCACCCACTACGCTGCCTGAAACCGTTGGAGAGCCAAAGCCATCCCCATCGTCGTCTTTCATACAATCTGCAAGGCTGTCGTTTTCTGCAGAGCCAGGAAAGGTAAACGCATCGCTGTCATCACAGTCGCCACCGGCAGAAACCGTACCCACACCGTCCCAACCACCTTGGTCCAATGTACACACAGCCACACCGTCGCCATCGGCATCCACTTCTCCACCGAGCATCGTGCCACCACAAGCATTGACCTGTCCATCGCACAGTTCAGGGGCATTTGGATAGACTGTTGCATCTCCATCGTTGCAATCGGAGTCCAAGAGACTGGTCAATGTCGGTTGTTCACAGGCAACTTGAGAAGACCCCGCATCTCCGTATCCATCTTCATCGACATCGGAGTACCAGACTTGCCCAGGAAACTCATTGACGTCAAAATCATCACAATCGCCACCGTCCATGTCCGGATTGCTGCCATCCCAACCACCTGAGTCAATGGAGCACTCGACGAAGCCATCCCCATCGTCATCAATCTCGTTTGACGGTATGTTGACAGCACAAGCATTGGATTGACCATCACACAGTTCAGGGGCATTCAGATAGACCGTAGCATCTCCATCGTTGCAATCCGTCGAGTCCAACACGTAGCCAATCGGTTGTTCACAGGCTGTTATACTGTTGTTGGGGTCTCCAAAGCCATCTTGGTCAAGGTCTCCATAATAAATTTGTGACACATACACCGTTCCATCGCTGTCAGAACAATCCTCCCCACCAATCACCCCGACGTCTCCGTCCCATCCGTTGACATCAATCGTACATTCAACGTACCCGTCCCCATCGTCATCCGTTTCTACTGAGTCTAGGTCTGTACCACAGGCATTGACTTGACCGTCACAGAGTTCGGTCGCTTCAGGAAAGATGGTCGAATCCGTATCGTCGCAGTCTGTGGAGTCCAGCACGTACCCATTGGGTTGAGTACAGGAAACTTCTGTTGTTTCTGTGTCTCCAAAACCGTCCTCATCTCTATCGCCATACCACACCTGCGTTGGAAAGAGCACTGCATCTTCATCGTCACAATCCTCACCTCCAATAACGGTAGAATCGCCAGCCCAGCCAGAGTCCACCACGACGCATGAAACAAAACCGTCTCCATCCCCATCGATTTCCACAGCTGGTAAGGATGCATCACACCCATTGATTAAACCGTCGCACAACTCTTCGGTGTCGGGATGCCGTACAGCGTCTGCATCGTCGCAGTCTCCACCCGGTAACGCACCCGTCTCGGTCAAACCCAAGGTCGCAATTCCAACATAGGCATTTGGAACAAACCCATCTCCATCCACATCAAAGTCATCGGAACCGTCACAATTTTGGTCAATGCCGTCATAGGGTCGATCTTCTGCGCCCACATAAATATCGGAGGCGCGAATTGGCTCGTCATACACCATTGAACCCTCAGGTTGCACTGGGTCTTCACTGGATTCCCAACAATCCGACACACCCGCAACGCCATCGCCATCCGCATCTTTTGGCTCCCAGTTACTGTAACAACCAGTACCAACCACCACGATCAAACCGAACAACCGTCCTTGCATGCCATCACTCCACGTACTCAAAGCATCTCTTTAATTATAGGTTCATGGTATCACCTACACCAATCTATCACAATCTACTCAATGCATTTCTCTAATGAATGGAATAGAATGTAAACATGAACACAGTCCTGTTTGCCATCTTCAGTGTCGCCTTCGTGTGCATTCGAGCCTACTATCACCAACCAGAAGACCCTGAACTTCAAGAAGTCCAAAGTACCCGTGAAAAGTTACTGGCTGGACAATTCAGTTTGACGTTGCTGTTCACGCATGGATGGTGGCTCAGTCAATGGTACACCACCTCCATGTCCCCCAGTTCGATTGTGGGTGCCATGATCATGGGATTGAGTTTGCCGTTGTTGATTTGGGTACACCACAGTTTGGGTGTGTACTTTTCAGCCCGCCTTGTCCTCAAAGAAGACCATGTGATCATTCGACAGGGCCCTTATAAATGGATTCGACACCCAATGTACACAGTGGGTTTTTTGTACCTCATGGGTGCCGGACTGCTCAGTGGGTCGTGGCTCGTTGGACTTTTACCAACCTGCAGTTTTGGACTGTTGGTCATGCTACGCGTCCGTGATGAAGAAAGGATGCTCTGCTCTATTTCTGACGAGTATGTTCAGTACATGGAAGAAACTGAACGGTTTATGCCACGGCTACTTGGATAATCACATCATCTCTATTCAAGTGAAAAAGGCTCAATTAAGAAAGTTTCAATCACGAAAATATATCATAAAGATACATCACGAAGATACAATTTTTCCCAACGTCTCGTGCAACTTAGCAATGGAAAACGGTTTGTACAAGATCGGTTGATTGGTCGCCAACACCCTTTCTTCCAAATCTTGGCCGATTCCACCAGTTACGAAAATCACTTTCTCTGACAACGCAGGATGATGTTCAAGCAACCATTTGTGCAAATCCAAACCACCCCCTTTGGGCATCATCAAATCGCAAAGCAACAGATCAAACTTAGTCGAATCTTGAGAGATCGCTTCGCACGCGTCTGACAAACTCGAACAACACACCGTTGAGTGCGGTTCAAGCATTGCCGGCAAAAGGTCAAGCAACATGGCTTCGTCATCTAAAACCAAAATTTCTAAGGGTAATATCGTCATTGCATTGTTGAAGTCTTGTATGAACTATAACACAAAAACAAAGGCAATTTAATCCAACGTGACCCAACGTGACTTTTGCATAAGGTACTCAATACACTGTACAATTCCAAACTGCATAGCCGTAAGGCTCTATGGCCCCATTCTTGGTCAATAAACCATCTACAAATTGACCGTCCACATCTACGTGCTTGTGGGTAGAAGTCCAATTAATAGATACATACCATCGCTCATTGTCCAAAATCCTCCAAAATCCCGTACTGTCCCAGTGTATTGTCCCCTGTCGAAAAACGGCTTGCGATTTTCGAAGACGAATCAAGCGCCGATGGCACTGCCAAACTGAAGTAGCGTCGTTCATTTGTGCGAAAACTGTGGTCTCTCCACGCACTGGAAGCCATGGTTGAACATCCTCCCAAGCACCTCGCCCCCAGTTCATTGGGGTGCGGGCACCATCTCTCCCACGATAGAACGGATAGTATTTTCGACCAGGTGGATCAACGATTTCAGCACGTTTCAAGCGCGCATGTGGCTGATCAATCTCTTCTCCATAATACAGAACGGGAACACCTTTACAAAGCAATTGAACGGCCGCCAAAAGTTTTGAGCGATTGGGGTGTTGTATCCACCTGTTGGACTGTCTTGGAAAGTCGTGGTTGCTCCACACCCATGCTGGACACTCGATGCGTTGGCTCAACCTCCGTACCTGTAAATCCAGTCCGTTCCAAGATGCATGCAAGGGAGAAAAGTCGAACGCCATATGCAATTTTTGTGGACCAACGTATTCTGATGCCCTTTGATACTCAAAACGCTCGTCCAACGTCTCTCCTATCAAGACAGCATTGTATGCATCTGCAAGTTCTCTAAACTGATGAAGAACAGTCAACAACTCTGGTCTATCACGATCGTACACATGCTCTTGTCCAATGTAGCCATAGAACAAACCACCCAACAAGCCCAACCAGTCGGTTCTTTTGGGATTGTCTCGAAAGTTCCCATCTTTACAATAGGCATTGA
The DNA here is from genome assembly GCA_965661985.1 of uncultured Myxococcota bacterium. GTDB lineage: Bacteria > Myxococcota_A > UBA796 > UBA796 > UBA796 > CAJWHX01. The sequence continues at coordinate 7,424 of CBFIFY010000082.1, forward strand.
AGACATCCAAGCGAAATCCGGCGACCCCTTTGTCATACCAGAAACGCTGTGCGTTGAGAATGGCTTGTTGGACTTCGGGATTTCTCCAGTTCAAATCGGGTTGGGAAGAAGCAAAACTGTGAAGGTAATAGGCTTTTCTTTGTGGGCAAAATGTCCAAGCAGAACCTCCAAAAGCCGATGTCCAATTGTTCGGTTGCGCCCGCCAAATGTACCAATCGGCTTTTGATGAGGTCGCATCTCGAGACTCTTGAAACCACGGATGCTGATCAGACGTGTGGTTGAACACCCCATCCATGATTAGACGCATTCCTCGTTGATGAAGCCCAGCAATCAAGGCATCGACATCCTTCATCCTGCCAAAAATTGGATCTATGGCACAATAATCTGAAATGTCGTACCCAAAATCACGTTGTGGTGAAGCAAAAATTGGGGATAGCCAAACCGCGTCTACCCCCAAGTCTTGGAGATAATCCAGTTTGCCAATCAACCCTTGAACATCTCCAATCCCATCGCCATTGCTGTCCGCAAAAGAGCGTGGGTACACTTGGTAGAAAACAGCCTCTGCCCACCATTGTGGGGCGTTATGGTTCATGCACAGACTCGTGGTCAGACCTGGAAAAGTGCTGATAGTCGCTGACCCCTTTCTTTTGTGAGCCCCATCGCCAACCGTGTTGTTCAAATATTGACACGATGGTGTTGCCTTCATTGATCATCCCTGGAATGACCAAATTCCGATCCACATACTTCCCAGCATTTTTGGGATATATCGTTGACCCTTTGACCCAAGGATTCCAAAGAGGGTTGATGTCGATGGACTCTCCATAGGAATGTTCTGACCAGCGATTGCTTCCTTTGACCTTTCTGCAATTGAATGCAGAAGAATTGTTGTCCGCCATGCTTTGTTCATCGCTGCCTTCATATTGCACTGCAGGTTTCATCGAGTGAATGGGAAAGCGTTCCAAATACAGAGCCTCAAATATCTGCTCGGCATCCGCGACAACACGCTCCGTTAAAATGATCTCCCCCCACTGCACCTGATCGAGTTCCGTCCAGTGCAATACGCGAAGCAACCGTAAGGATTCGAGTGGTATGGGACAGTCTTCTGTCCATGTGTGCGTGCGCATTTGCTCGCTCAACAAATGTGGCAATGACAGAACCTCTGACACAAATTGTGGAGCACATTTCTCTTTTTGCTCCTCAAACCAACACTGACACGAAGGCACCTTGTCTAAACAATGCTCCAATGTTGTTGCCCCTTTGACCAAGACACCTTCCTTTGGCCAAGGCAACTGTTCCACGGGTCTTTGTTGAGAGACAGTCCTCGTGGATGGCGCTGATTCTTTCTCGGTGACTGCAGTGTTGGGTGCGCAGGCAAATAACAATGGAAACAGATACATACGACAATGAGGGAAGGAAATTTCAGAGAAAATTGAATGTATTTACCATACCAGTCAATTATGATGTGTACTGTATGGGCTATCAACTGCAAGGTATAAAGGTAAAATGGTTGTATCTAAATTATACAACCATCACCACCCACTGATCAAACCACTGATCAAACCACTGATCAAACCACGGATCAAAGCCTTAGAATTAGGATTGAATGTATGGACACAACACTTCGACACGGCGATTCCATTGCGGATGGCAAATACATCATTGACAAGGAACTTGGTGAAGGTGGCTTAGCCGTCGTGTACAAAGTTCGCCATGCGACCCTTGACACCCCATTCGCAGTCAAAATTCTCAAGGTCACCTTGCCATCTCTACAAGATCGTTTGATTACTGAAGGTCAGTTGCAAGCCCAATTGCAACATCCCAACGTCGTTAAAGTGACCGACGTCATCAAAGTCGACGGTTTTCCAGCACTCGTCATGGAATTCATTGATGGAATTGCACTCGATGACTACCTCAATGAAGAAGCGCCAACCGCCAAAGAAGCCGAAGACATGTTCCTGCAAATCTTGGATGCAGTAGAAGAAGCCCACGATAGAGGCATCATCCACCGAGACTTAAAGCCCGCCAACGTCATGATGCAACGCACCCGCAGCAAAATGATCCCCAAAGTCTGTGATTTCGGACTGGGCAAGGACCTTGCCAAAGAAGGACAAACTCGAACCGGCCAACAAATGGGTACCCCAGCGTACATGGCACCGGAGCAAATCCGCAGCACCAAGGACGTAGACCAACGCGCGGACATTTTTTCATTGGGTGCAATCTTGTACGAATTGTTGACGGGGCATCGAGCGTTTCGAGCCTCCAATACATTGGACTTGTTGAATGCCGTCGCCAGTCAGCCCCACCCAACCCCCCGACTGTACATTCAAGATTTGGATGAACGCTATGTACAGGCCATCGATGGTGCGTTGACCAAGAACGCCCAATTTAGAATCCCAGATTGTGCCACGCTGCGACGCGTCTTACTGGGGGAAGAAGAATGGCTCGTCGATCGCCCCTCTACAGAACGAAACACCGATGTGGACACGCTGATGTCTTTGGGACTCGATCTCACCGGTGACATATCGCCCGATACTGCGATTGGGTTTATGGAGGATAGTACACCAAGCAACCAAGTCTCTTCCTTGGTGGCGGAACGCAAGGTTCACAGCCCCAACATGGGCAACAATACCGCGCGCAGTACCGCTGTACAACAATCTGCCGGTGAACAAACCAAGGTCTCTGAAACCCCTCCACCAACCACCTCGGCTGAGACTGTACAGTCCTCTTCTTCCAAAGGTCTTGTCTTTGGCGCACTCGGCCTGATTCTACTTGCCGGTGGATATTTTGGCATGGCATCCAATTCTGATGGTCCACCCCCCAATCCGACAATCTCCAATTCAACAGTGAATGTGGACAAGGTCAACAAAGTAGATACGCAGACTGAAGCAAAGGCGGAACCGAACTCAGCCTCCGCGGTTCCATCGTCAACAGAGAACGCAAAGGAAACCCAGAAGGCAGTCTCAACCAAATCTACCAAGCCAAAGCAACCAAAACCAAAAACAGCTACAAGCAACAAGGCGACTTCAACGAAAAAGCCCATCGAAACAAAAGCAACCAAAACAACAAAAGCAGACAAGCCAACCGTCCCATCAACCGAGTCCACAGAGAACAAAGAGAACAAAGAGAACAAAGAGAACAAAGAGGCAAAAGCAAGCACCCCTGCTGGTGAAACGGGCACTGTGAAGTTCACCTACAAAAATGGGTCTTGCAAAGCGCACTTAAAAGACAGCGGTGGCACACAGTTTACACAGTCCGCCCCAGTTGGCTCTTACAGCGTTCACTTGACCACCAACGGGCGCACGGCAAAAGTCGGCAGTACCAAGATCAAAGCAGGTCAAACGGTCTCTCTGACCTGTGATTGTACGTTCACCAACTGCAAATAAAGCCCATGCCCACACTGACTTGGTCTGGAAAAGCCCTACCCGCCCCAACCCGCACACAATTTTCAATATACGAAACCTCTGGAACAACCCCAACCGCAGAGTTGTATTGTGGCAACAACCTCTCGTGGTTGGCATCGGCCAAAGAACTGCAAGCGCCTTTCAATCTCATTTACCTTGATCCCCCCTTCTGCTCACAGGCCAATTACACGCAGACCTTTAATATTGATGGAACATCCCATCGCCAACCTGCTTTTGGAGACATCTTTTCAGTAGATGAGTATTTACAGTTTATCTACGAGCGACTCCTGTTATTAAAAGATGTTCTGGCAGACACAGGCTCTCTGTTCTTGCATTGCGATCACCAACAAAGCCACCACATCCGAGCGATACTCGACGAAGTGTTTGGGGCTTCGCAATTTCGAAACGAGATAATTTGGCATTACACCGGTGGCGGAAGGGCAAAACGATACTTCTCGAGAAAACACGACAGCATTTTTTGGTATACCAAAAACCGTCAATGGACCTTCAACCCCGATCCCATTCGAGTCCCCTACAAAGCCTCTTCGGGCTACGCAAAAGGGGGCATCACCAGCAAAACCGGCAAAAAATATCTACCCAACCCCAAAGGCACCATCCCCGACGACACGTGGAACATTCCCATACTCAACCCACTTGCCAAGGAAAGAACGGGCTATCCCACCCAAAAACCGCAAGCCTTGTTGGATCGAATCATCCTCGCCTGCTCAAATCCCGGCGATCGAGTGTTGGATCCCTTTATGGGATCAGGCACCACTGGAATTTCAGCACTGCAACATGGTAGAAGGTTTGTTGGAATAGACCAAAACTGGAACTCGGTGCACACGATGCGTCACAGGTTGTTTCAAAGCAATACAGCCTACAGAATCGCTGCCAGTACAGCGCCGACTTCTTTCTCTACCCCAATTCGAGTCGATGCATCAAGCGACAGAATTACAGCCCAACCACTGGACAGCAATCAGCCTCCGATTCAGTCCCTATATGGACAGTCTTCAACTGGACACTGGACAGCCGATATTCGTTTTTGCAATAGACTGAGGGCAGTCAACATCGCAGGACAGGTCGCTGAGTTCACAGTTTCTGCCCCATTAAAACACGGAATGATACTACACGGCAGATAGGCAACCCAATTGTGGCGATTCACTGCAACTGGCGCCATGACACAGATGGCAAATCTGGTGGCGTATCCGAGGTGACAATGTACAACACCCGTCGATTGGCAGACTCATCGACACCATCCCCTGTTTTGACAGCCTGCAGGGACTCTCCAAATCCATAATAATAAATCGGTGCATCGTACCCGTGACCACGCAACCAATCCGAAATGGCCTTGGCACGTTGATTGGACAATTTTTTGTTGTGCGAAGCATCTCCAACGGTGTCTGTACAGCCAGCAATGTAGAGTTTTACCGGAACCACAGAGCCATACTTTCGCAACACCTCTTGGAGTTCTTTGAGTGTGGACTCCAGTTTCCATTCTTCGCTTTCATCAATGATGTAGGCATTGGACTCAAACAAAACATCCTGATGGGGAATATCCAAATACCAAGGAGAATAGGTGAAACCAGCAAAGGAATCGGCATTTCGTAGGGTTACATCAATGAGGACTGTGTCTCTGACCCCGCCCACCCACGGCAAGACAATCTCTCCGGGGCCCGCGTTGAGCGACAATGTCTGCTGGTCCAACACCTTCTTTTCAGCACCGTAAGCAACAATCTCAGCGGTTTGTACCTGTTGCGAGACGCGTACCGAAATCTCTTCCTTTTGGCGATCGGCTTTGACTGAAGCATAGTCCACCGTCAGACCCGCACCGTAGGAAAATTCCATCGGCATAATGGCTTCGGCTACATATCCATCGGAAAACACCGCGTAAATTTCTGCATTGACCATGGTGGCATTGGGATCGGCTTTCCATGAAAAGGCCATCTCTTGTCCCGCCGGCTCCCCTGTTTTCACAAAGTCATAGTGCTTGCCGTTCGCATCAATTCCAATCTTGATCTCTTTGATATCGGCTGAAGGGGTGATGTACAACGTGGGGGACATCCCTTTTGAAATGATGGCGTCATAGCCAATGTCCAAATCATTGGCCAAGGCAGTCGAAATTAAGACACTGTGCAATAAGGACAACATAAGCGCTCCAAGTGGGTCGATGTATCGATTGTATTATAGAAACTATACCCCAGTCAGACTATATTATTCGCCGTTGGGTTCCACCTTGACAGAAATATTGCACAGAAGATGTGGTATACTCAACACAATCACGATGGAGACTGTATGACCCCAATTCTTGCCCTTTTTTCTTTCTTTTCGTTTTCCATTTCAATGTTGGCTTGCGACTCAAATGCCGACAACAACCCTGACAACGGACAATCAACCACTGCACCATCAAACACTGCACCATCCCAAAAAGCACAAGCGGTCAGCACCCCCGCGCCGAGTGCAGGTGCACAATTGCCGAATCTCAAAGAGGGGTTGAGTCGAGAAGGTTGTGACAATGGACCTGGTGTCATGGGGGCAGCTTCGTACTTTGTAGGAGAAATTGTGCTCACCGATAACCGCGCCAGTGGTGAAGAAGAATGGGTGCTCTTTGCCAACAAAAAGTGGGCTGGACACAATGGAAAAGATTGCACGGTTCGGTGGAGCCTATCCGGTTCCAAGACCAACACTCAGGCTTGTGGTCGCTGTGACTTTGGTGTATCGTTGACCAATCAACTCGACATCACAGGCTCCAATTGCCCTGAAGACCTCACCAAAGGCGAAACTGGTCAGCAAATCGGGTACGACATAGACCTGAAGGACGATGGCACCGTCGATGTCTATTTTTCAAAATCTGGAAAACGGGTTGGTGAAGGGTACCACAAAGATGGCACAATCCGTTATGTTACAGATATGTCCTGTCGATGGTTTTGATTCTGTCCGAGTCGTCACAGCAACCGTACACTCTTTATACCTTTTGTCACCACAATTGAACCTGAAGTTACCTCCTTGGAGTCAATATGCGCAACACTCTATTTCTCCCATTTCTCTGCCTAATCGGCACCTCACTCATTGCCTGTGGAGACGCTGAAGAAAGCAAAGACGGCACGGTCGCCACTCCAACGGAAAGCCACGTGGACGAATCTTCCTTGGTCAACGAGGACTGTCAAGATGTTAACGGCACCGATGTACCGGGAGCCGCAGTGTATTTTTCTGGAACCATGGTGCGCAACGGCGGTACCATCAGTGGCTTAGAAAACGCCTATTTCATCGCCAACGAAACGTGGAAAGATACTGGAGAAGACGACTGCATGATCACCATTTCAGTCTCGGGCAGCACTGGAGAACCCCTCGGCTGTGCCATCTGTGATCTGTCTGTTGAGATTGCTGCAACCATGATTGACTCTGCATCGGACTGCCCCGAAGCCTTGCAACAAGATTACGAATCCTACATCGTCACCTATGATGTACAAACACTCGACGATGGCACGGCAAACTGGTTCTTCCACGAGTCTGGAAACCAGTTCGCCACAGGTACCCACACCGACACTGAACTGCAATACTTGAGCGACGCCCAGTGCCAGTGGTATTGATCGCGCCAATCTAAACCAAACAGTCTCCACCTAGCAAACCCCCAGCACCCACAACGCCATGAGCATACAGCGAATTATTTTGGTCGAAGATGACACCACCATCGCCTTTGGGATTCAAAGAGCGTTGGAGAAAGAAGGCTATGCAGTCACACACTTTCAATCGTCAGAAGAGTGCGTGGCAGACGACACACCGTGGGACTTGGGCATCTTTGACTGGATGCTTCCAGGGATCAGTGGAATTGAGTTGGTCAAACGGTGCAAAGCAGAAGATCCAAACCGCCCCATCATTATGGTCACCGCCAAAAGTACCAGCCAAGATTTGGTGACTGGATTTGACGTCGGCGCCGATGACTATGTTGCCAAACCCTTTCAACTGGCAGAACTGCTCGCCCGTGTAAAAGCGCGACTGCGAACAGAGATCAAGCCTACACACATCATTGATCTAGATGGATTGACCATTGATTTACAACACCAAGTGCTCAGACGTGGTGCCCTCGAAACCCACCTGACAACCCATGAAAATGCCGTCCTTCAATACCTGACAGAACGAGAAGGACAAGACGTGTCCAGGCAAGAACTCTTGGAGCAAGTCTGGGGATATGCACCCACCATGCAAACCCGCACGGTCGACAATCAAATCCTCAAGTTGCGCAAAAAGATGGAAATCAATCCCGCTCGCCCTCGGTACATCATCACCGTTCACGGTGTCGGATATCGCTTCGTGCGTTGAACATTCACAACACCCCGATTTGTTCGATAAGCGCCCTTGCAAAAACAAATCGATACATCCAATACGTCGAAGGTCTCTACAAACCATCACCTCTCCCAACAGAGTGATCGTCCTGTCAATACCGGTCTCACAACCGAAGATCTCTCGGTTTCATCGACTGGGTTTCGCTCTCCAGACTCGTGTACGATTGTACACTTCGCTTGCGGTCAACAAACCTGATAGCCTTCTACAATGCTCTTGGCTGGCAAGTCGACAACGGATCAAAATACACACTGCATCATCAACCCAACTGCCGAAACACTCGCAAACGCCCAAGTCACCAAAAACATACTGCCATATTCAAACAACTATCGACCCACAAGCAAACACATAAGTCACC
>CBFIFY010000083.1:0-15514 GCA_965661985.1 uncultured Myxococcota bacterium
CCATCGCCATCTTGATCAAAGTCATTGGCGCTTAAACAGTCTTGGTCGATTCCATCGTACCAAATTTCTGTCGCACCCAAATAAATGCTGGTGTCGGTGTCGTCGCAGTCACCCCCTCCGTGTTCCAACGCATCGTCGCCATCACCGTCTTGGTCCATGTCGTTGTCGCCATTGCAGTTCTGATCGATGCCGTCGTACCAGATTTCCGTCGCTTGTGTATTGATGTTGGGATCGGTATCATCACAGTCTGGACCACCTCGTGAGAATGGAGCCTCTCCATCGCCATCTTGGTCATCGTCATCGACACCATCGCAGTTGGAATCTTCACCGTCATACCATGCGTCGGGTGCTCCAGGATAGACAGTTTCACTGACATCGTCGCAGTCGGTTCCACCAAAATCGATAGAGTCATAGCCATCGCCGTCTTGGTCAAAGTCATTGGCGCCATCACAGTCCTGATCCAGTCCATCGTACCAAATTTCCATGACGCCCGGAGAGACCAATTCATTGCTGTCGTCGCAATCGTCCCCACCATAATCCGCAGAATCGTACCCATCTCTGTCTGCATCGTAATCCGAGAATCCATCGCAGTCTTGATCAATGCCGTCGTACCACACTTCGGTGGCTCCGCCGTAGGTGTTGGGGTCTGTGTCGTCGCAGTCGGTTCCACCATAGGCGATTATGTCCTGTCCATCGCCGTCTTGATCATAATCGGAATCGTTACCACAGTCTTGGTCGACGCCATCGTACCAGACTTCTGGTGCACCCAGATAGGTGGTGTCATCGCCATCGTCGCAGTCATTTCCACCAAACTGACGGGCGTCCTGTCCATCGCCGTCTTGGTCATAGTCGTTGTTGCCGGAACAGTCTGAGTCGACCCCGTCATACCAAGCATCTGGCGCGCCAGGGTAAATGGATGCATCGGTGTCGTCGCAATCTCCGTCTACCTCATCGTATCCATCACCATCTTGATCACCGGCTTGAGCACCTTCGTCGATTTGTCCATCGCAGTTGTTGTCAATACCGTCGAGATTGGCATCGGAGGCACCCGTATTGATGTATTCATTGCTGTCGTCACAGTCCACTCCACCGTGTTCCAAAGCATCTTCACCGTCACCATCTTGATCGTAATCACTGTCGCCGTCACAGTTCTGATCGATTCCGTCATACCAGATTTCTGTGGCTTCAAAGTAGGTGTTGGGATCGGTGTCATCACAATCTGCTCCGCCAATGTCGGTGGTGACTTGTCCATCGCCATCTTGGTCATAGTCGTTGAGCCCATCGCAGTTTTGATCGATGCCGTCGTACCACACTTCGGTGGCTTGAGTGTTGATGCTGGCATTGTTGTCTGCACAGTCGGTTCCACCTGCAAATTGGGCTTCTTCACCATCTCCATCATAGTCATAGTCGTTGGCGCCGTCACAGTTGGAGTCTACACCATCGTACCACGTGTCGTTGGCACCAGCGTAGATACTGGTATCGGTATCGTTGCAGTCGGTACCACCATACTCGAGTGCATCGTCGCCGTCACCATCTTGGTCATAGTCATTGAGTCCGTCACAATTAGAGTCTACCCCATCGTACCACACATCGTCTGCACCACCGTAAATTGCAACATTGGTATCGTCGCAGTCGGTCCCACCATAGCCCAGTGCATCGTCGCCATCGCCATCTTGGTCATAGTCATTGAGTCCATCACAGTTTGAGTCCACACCGTCATACCAAGTGTCGCTCATTCCGGGATTGATGGTGGCACTGGTGTCGTCGCAATCTGTTCCACCGTGATCAATAGACTCGTAGCCATCTTGATCTTGATCATAGTCGTTGAGTCCGTCGCAGTTTGAATCTACGCCGTCGTACCAGGTATCAGACATGATGGGGTTGATGGAAGCTTCTAAATCGTCACAGTCGTTGCCCCCATACTCAGAAGAGTCAAATCCGTCGCCGTCTTGGTCATAGTCGGAGTTTCCTTGGCAGTTGGAATCAATACCGTCGTACCAAGTGTCGGGTGCACCAACATAGATGTCGGCGTTGAAGTCATTGCAGTCGGTTCCACCATAGGCAATATTCGGCTGTCCATCGCCGTCTTGGTCGTAGTCACTGTCACCAGCGCAGTCTTGGTCGATGCCATCATAGGGTGAGTCGGTTGCTCCTGGATATACGGTGTTGTCAGTATCGTCGCAATCCAATCCACCATGTTCGAGTGCATCCTCACCGTCGCCATCTTGGTCATAGTCACTCATGCCGTCGCAGTTTTGGTCGACCCCGTCATACCAGATTTCTACAGCGGTGGTGTTGAATAGGGCACTTGTATCATCACAGTCGTTTCCACCGTATTGATCAGAATCTTCACCGTCGCCATCTTGGTCATAGTCGGAGAGTCCATCACAGTTGGAGTCTACACCATCGTACCAAATTTCGGTTGCTCCAAAGAATTCGGTTGGGTCAGTATCGTCACAGTCTGTTCCACCAACGGCGGTGGTGTTTTGTCCATCGCCATCTTGGTCGTGATCTGAGTTTCCAGCACAGTCTGAGTCGATTCCATCGTACCAGACGTCCGGAGCACCATCATAGATGCTGGGATTGCTGTCGTCACAGTCTGTCCCGTTGAAATTTGCGGAATCTTGTCCGTCGCCATCTTGGTCATAATCAGAGAGTCCGTCACAGTTTTGGTCTACACCATCATAGTAAGTTTCACTCGCCCCAGGGTATACAGCGACCGAAAGATCGTTGCAGTCGGTTCCACCATGGTCAGAAGAGTCGTATCCATCGCCGTCTTGGTCATAATCAGACATCCCGTCGCAGTTTTGATCGACGCCATCATAGTAGGTCTCACTCGCGCTGGTATTGACGTTGGCATCGGTGTCATTGCAGTCTACACCACCATAATCGATAGAATCTTCACCATCGCCGTCTTGGTCATAATCGGACAGTCCGTCACAGTTGGTATCTACACCATCATACCAGGTGTCGTCGGCACCAGCAAAGATGCTTGAATCTGCATCGTCACAGTCGGTTCCTCCGTAGTCAAGTGCAGATTGACCATCTTGGTCTTGGTCATAATCGTCATTTTCAGCACAGTCAGAATCGACGCCATCATACCACTCATCGGGTGCCCCTGGGTAAATCGAAGAATCGGAATCGTCACAGTCTCCATCAATGGCTGTGAACCCGTCGCCGTCTTTGTCCTTTTCGGCATCGGGCAGACAGGCTGTTGCATCTGCGCACCCATCGTCCTCACAGTCTTTTAGTCCATCAAAGTCGTTGTCGAAGTTGTCGGTACAGTCTCCAGCGCTGCTTCCTTCTAAGTAATCTTCTTCTCCAAAACCCGTGTCTTTATCACCACAAGCCACCAAAAGAATCGAAACTGCAGATGCGTTAAACCAATTCATGAAACCTCCGATACTCCATGCCATCTAGACTTGGATCGAGAATACAAACAATTGAATTAAGTATATCTGATTTGGTTAGACTTGGCGCTCAAGCGCAACACTATTCCATTCTGGCATATTCAGATTGTTGCGCAACGCTGTCGGGAATTTCCAGAATGTCTTCTTCGATGAGGTCATCGAGTTTGTTGAGGTCCATTTCTGCACCCCAATCGTGTGGCACAACCATGTCTTGATAGCGAGCGTGTTCCAATATTTTTTCGGGTCTGTAGAAGTGTTGTTCACGGACTTCTTGCTCGAGTATTTCGTCGATGCCTTGAAACGATACGATGAGTAGGAACAACTCTTCGTGCAACTCTTCCATGGTTTTGCCGGCAAAGAACCCTTCAGAAATGCAGTGTGTCGCGGTGAAACTCAATCCAAAGAACGGAATGTCGCTTTGCAACAACGGCAGACTGATCATTCGGCGAATGGGGTTTCCATGAGTGTCGTTCTGATTGACCAGTGCGGACAAATGCAACTTGCCATTTACGATCGCATACCCACGCGCGTTGGCAAATCGAATCTGTAAGTAGAGTTTGTTCTGACTTTCAAACAATACGGCGTGTTCGGAGAAGGCGACCCGTGCTTTTGGTCTGGAAAATTTTGAAAACAGAACGGCTGTGACGATGGCAGTTTCTACAAGACCCGTAAAGGTTTCTACCAACACAACGCTTTGAGCCCAGTTCGAAGCAGGGTGCATGTTGCCATACCCCACCGTGCTCAAGGTCTGTACACTGAACCAAAACAGTTCCAAAAAAGAGTTCGCGCCATCGATGTGCCCAGATCCCAGATTCAATAAGATTGCAAAGAACAGCGCAGACACCACATACAAACCAAAGGCCAACAATATCAGCGTCCACCATGGCGAGCGCATGAGGGTGTGATACATGTCCCCCACGAAATCTTTCTTGATGCCGGTGATCTCATAGCGCATCGTGCCGAAATGTGTTGTGTGCTTGTTGCGGTTCATGGCGCTCCAGTCTTATGTTCATAGAGTATGGCATTCACTAGAATCGTCAAGATGGATGCATGAATTAGGAAAATAATATGTCTCAGTCCCATCAGTTTTTCTGTGTCATCGCCAATGGTTTGGAGCGTGCAGTCGCTTTGGAATTGGAGTCTAAGGGGCTACCGGCCCATGTCAGCACAGGTGGTGTCTATACCCGTGCAACAGATGAACGGGTGCATTTGTTGACAGAAATGAGGACGCCGACAACCATTCGATGGCAACTGATCAATGGAAAGGCTGTGCGGTCGTTGTCGGATCTTCGCAAACACTTAGATTCGATTGATTGGTCGGTTTTCCCCAAAAATGCCAACGTTCAGGTGAAAGCCAGTACCCGAAAATCAAAATTGAACCGCTCTGATATCGTCGAAGAAAAGACCATTCGCTTCTTAAAAGCCGTATTGGGTTTCCCAAAAGCAGACGCATCGCCGTTGATGGTCCAAGTGAGAATCTTTGACAACAAACTGTGGGTGTCGGTTGCGCTTCATGAACGACCACTGCATCAAAGAGGGTGGCGACAGTCCAATGTCAAAACACCAATTAGAGAAAACTGGGCTCAGTGCTTACTTTGGTTGGCTGAACTCGATCAATACCAAACCCTTTTGGACCCGTTTTGTGGCTCAGGGACATTCTTGATCGAGGCCGGTTTGCGATTTGCCAGTCGAAATCCCTTTCAATCTTCTCCGTGGGTCTTTCAGAACTGGCGCGTGTCGTGGGGTGAATCCAACTGGAATACAGCTCCTTCGACTTGTCGGTTGCTCGGCGCCGATAGAGACCTTCCCTCCGTTGAGAAAACGCGTGTCAATGCCAAAGGCGTTTCTGTGGAGGTGGAAACCGTGGCCTGCACCGTACGAGAGTTGACCCCCAGGAACTTTGTCGATTGTCCAGTACAGGGGATGATTGTCTGCAACCCACCTTACGGCATGGGTTCCGGTCGCCGAACGGACGCGGTGTATCACTGGTTGGGGCAAACCCATCGTCAACACTTTGCCGATTGGCCACTCTTCTTTATTGCAACAGACGTGTACAAAGCCCAACTGGTCTCAAAAACAGCAACATCGGTGGCGCAATTCTCGAATGCGGGAATCCCAGTGACGTTCTATCGAGCATAGAGCATAGGACGGTTGTCTGAAAATCTACAGGGCATACGTCTTTTAAAGTACACTGTTTATATTGTATTGTGTGAGGGCTTTGTGAGTGGATTCGTTGCTGGCGTGGTATTGCTGACTGGGTGTCGATACAGCCCTGAAGAGTTGAGTCAAGTCACAAGCCTCGATGGCAAAGCTGTGCGGACATTGACCTATCCCGAACACCGCTTCAACGATTGTGATTTGAACCTCGACGGTTTGACATCGTTGACCCCAGAGCAGGCGCAATTGATCGTAGATTGGGACCCAGGAAAGCCCTTGCTGTCGTGGACTTCATCACAGGCAGACAAATGGAGGAATTGGCCTGAATTTGTACAGGACCTGCTGTTTGTTGGCTGGATTCCAGAGCAATCTTCGTGTGTTCATACCTTATCTTTGAATGGATTGACCGAGTTGGATTGGCAAACGGCTAGTGTGCTCGGAGAGGGAGACTGGTATCGATTGTCCTTGAATGGGTTGACCGAGATTCATGGGAAAGCCACCTACAAACTGGTGCGGAAATCAAACTTTGAACTTGAATTGAACGGTGTAACGACCCTTTCAGAAAATACAGCGTTGGTGCTGGGAAAGTTCTATCATGAGGAATTGAGGTTGCCGAATGTTAGAGAAGGTCTGACGATCAAAACATATGAGAATTTGAGTGCTGGTCGCTTTGAAGATCTGGAATTGGGGGTGGATTCACTGACTGTTGAGCAAGCGCGTGAACTTTCCAAATCCAACACCGAATACATCACTTTTGTCAATTTAGAGTCAGCCAGTTGGGAGGTGGTCGAAGCGTTGTTGGGCAAAGGCTGGGGGAGTTATTCTTTTAAACAACCCAACGTGCTGGGTCTGCACACAGCAACGATGTTTGAACATTGGGTCAATCAACCCGAAGCCAAAAAGTCCGTCTACATGGTTCAAACTCCGGACTCTTTGGTCTATCAAAATTATCCCTGTGGTATGTTTCGTGGAATGAATTTTGACTGTTGATGAAAACTGTAAGCGTTTGAGTGATTTTTCTGTATTGAAAACAAAGGAGCAGACTGTGACGAGGGGGCGAATTCTAAGAACGATTGGGGTTGTGTTGGCGATTATAGTCTGTTTTGGACCGACTGAAGAGATGTCGGACTTGGATTTGCTGACAACCTGGGATCCCAAAATCGAGAAGGTATTGAACCACAGTTCCATGGATGAGGATGTGCGTGTGACCCTGAATGGGTTGACCAGCCTCACACCCACACAAGCACAGGTGTTGGTGGATTGGGACCCACACGCCTATACAAAAACGTGGTGGCACTCAATATTGACAGAACAGATAGCCAAACATCCTTATGAACTTCGACATTTGATTGAGTATACAGGTCACCCAACCATGGCTTGTCATCACCCGATTGAACTCAATGGCTTGACATCTTTGTCAATGTCAACCGCCCAAGTGCTCTCTCAAGCAAGAGTTCAAAGTCTATCGTTGAATGGATTGACGATGTTGTCCCCAAAGGTAGCCCGAGCGTTGATCACAAAACGCAATTACGGCTCGTTGTACCTCAATGGCATATCTGAACTGACACCCGAGTTGGCTCGAGAATTGGTCTATCTTGGGGGATTGTTTCGCCTTCGTGAATTGAGTCTGTTGGGAGTAAAGGAGATCACAAATGAGACCATAGAAGCTCTCAAGCCAATGGAGAGGATCGAGTTGGTATTGGGGTTGGAAAGTGTATCTCCAAAGCAAGTGGAACTTTTTGACCAAATTGAAAACAGTGCAGTTTCTCTACCGAGATTGAAGCAGTTGACCGTAGAGTTGATGGACATCTACATTCAAACACACAGGAATTTCAACGGTGACGTGGACATTGATCAACATCTAGAGATAGACAGGGCTGTGGTGAATCGGGCACTGTCCCTCGTTCAAGAGTCTCATGAAGAGTATGATCGACTGGTCGCAAACCCGAGGAATCGACATACTCCAAGACCCTTGAGAATATCGCTGACCATACCCAAAGAGTGGAATGATGTTTGGAGCAATCAATGCACAGCGCATGAGGCTTTGGTTTGTGTTCAGCCAGAGTAACAGCCAGAGTGACGTAGATACTCCTTAAATATGGTGCATTGAGACCAAAGAATGCTTTGTTGTAGCTTTGTCTTGTAGGGGACCCAGCAAATATTAGTCTGTTTTCAAGGACTTTGACTCTTCGAGTACGTCGCTGAGACTGATGCCTTCTTGGATCAAAAAGACAGACCCAATGGACACTGTAAAGAGCAGTTGAGAGGCGTGTAAAGCCAAGGCGAACGTGGTGCCATCAACGCGATCCACACCCCACAATCCAAGTGCCGTAGCACAGAACAGTTCATAGACCCCAATGAAACCTGGTGTTGGTGCGACCACCATTCCCACGAGGGTAATCGTCCACACCGACCAAACGACACCCACTGAACTGGGCAGGTTGGGGAATCCTTGAAGGGCGAACCAGATGGCGACCATGGTGGTTCCCCACACCGCCAATGAGACCACAAAAGCCTGGAGTGCCAGCAGTGGATTGGCAAACAGTCGATGCGCGCCATCTCTCAAAGACAAAATGAACCCGACGCCTTTGCGAATCAGCGCATTGGGATGTTCTACGAAGCGTTTCAGCAATGGCTCTCCAAAGGCAATCAAGCCCGTAAGACCCACAGCCCCTAAGGCGACCATTGTTCCCAGAGTGCGTTGTCCAACGGATAAAATGTCAATTCCATTGACTTCGATGCCGTTGGGTAGGTCAATGAACCACCCCAAGCCAAAGAGCATGATGAGCAACATGATCATGTCCAACCACCGTTCCAACACGATGGCGACCATGGCTTCTCCAAAAGGGATGTTTTCCTTTTCCACCAGCAAATAAGGACGCACCAACTCTCCCATGCGCAGTGGGATGACGTTGATGGCCAAGAAACCAATGGTGTTGATGGAAAACATGGATGTGTAGGAACCACGATGCCCAATGAGCAACCACAAACGCAGGGTTCGAATGGCGTGTGTACACAGATATCCAAGACAGACAAGCCCGAAATACCACAAGTTGGCCTGTTGAATCCCGGACAGCATCTCATCCCAGTTCAAACCTCGAAAGGCGATGAACATACTGACGAGGGTAAAAATAAGTACCCATACAAGGCGTGTGCGTTTGGTCATAGAGACCAGTGTATATCAGACAGTTGGACGTTGCAACAGTTGCAAAGAGAGTGGGTTGGATGTGTCCAAGGCCTGTGTGTCATTGAGACCCAGCGATTCAGGCAACGTCTCTTGAGTGACTTCGGTGCCAAACACCCGATCCCAAAGCAACAAGACATTGCCATAGTTTCCATCTTGTCCATCGGCGTCTCGTACATGGTGCCAAGCATGGAAATGAGGGTTGTTCAGCAGTGTGTGCCACAGCCCACCAACGGGGTGTGCAATATTGAAGCGAATGTTGGCATGTTGGAAGGCGTCAAAGAATGTCCCTACCAACAAGACCGATGGCAACATCCACTCTGACCAAGTACGGATGTCAAAGAGGGTGGCGAACAAAAGGGTGGGCAACAGAGACAGTTGAATGAAATCAAACAAGTGCATTCGCAGTCCACTGGTGGCATCCAGTGTTGCGCTGGAATGGTGAACGCGGTGGAATTGCCAAAAGAACGGTACACGATGGTGCATGTAATGGAGCCAATAGCGGGTAAAGTCCAGCAACAGAAATGCCAATCCAAATTGCAGTAGTGGATGCAGTGTTTCCAATGAAATCAAGTGGATGGACAAAACAGAACTGAGCCAGCCCATCAGTGGCTTGATGATGACCAAAATTGCCAGTCCTGTTCCGACATTGACCAGCATGTCACGACGAATCAACGCTTGTTCGTTGCGTCGCAACACATGACCCAACAACAGAAAAAATCCCAGTGCCGCTCCGTGACACAAAATTTGAATCTGGGCAACACTGAGGGTGGTCATCATGATCTTTCCAAAGGCAATCGAGTTACATTTCTTCGAGTGTCAGGTTTGGTACCATCAGTACTTCTTCGATGTCTCCAGCGAGAAATACACAATACGCTTCATCACCTGTGGCATTTGGACAGGGAACGCATTCGCTACCACTGGCCGCCAATAATGTACATAGCCCATTTTCATCTTGAGTCAGTTCCACAGCGATACCGCGTGTGTCTCCAAGTCCTTCAAAGTGCGCCATGCCAATCTTTTGAGTATCAGCCGAGAACGTACCGGAAATCTGGAAGTCAAAGATGGGGATGTCAATCGAACCGTACTGGATTTCCAGTGTTTCAGCATAGGCATCAAAGTAGGGACTGGTGGTGAAATCAGCACCTGGGAAATACCACAGTCCAGTGGTTTGGTCGATGCCACCAGTGTTGGTGTATGCACCGAGCGCTGCGATGAAATCTAAAGAATCTACAGACGCACTTTCGATGCCAAAGAGCAGGGGTTGATCAATGTTTTGCGAGAGCAACGTGCCAATTCCTGGAGGGTGGCTGTATTCTGCCGATGCGAGGTCAATGTTGTAGGTTTTGCCAACCAAACTGTCTGCACTGCTCTCCAATGGGAGTCCATATTCTGAAGTACCAAAGGTCAACGTTTCTGTTTTTCCACAAAAGTCTGCAATGAGGGTATAGTCTTCGTCACCCATCCAAGCACCGGAATCTGGAAGGACGTTGGCAATTTCTCTGGATTCGTTCCATTCAAATCCCACAGGTACATCTGCACCACTGCTGTCGGTCAAGGTCAAGTCCAACGCGATGTTGACTTCGTCGAACTGTAATTCCACTGCGTCTCTGAAGAACCAACTTGAGGTGGGCAACTCAATGGATGGTGTGCTGGAAAGGGTTGCATCACAGTCAATGATTCCACCGGTATCTTCTTCAGACCCTGTGTCTGTCGGAACATCTCCTTGTTGTGGTTTGGGCTCATCTTTGGTGCAGGCCGTGGAAACAGCCAAGAGTGTTAGCAAAGCAGTGTATTTCATAAAATCCTCAAAGGTGTCGAGATAAAACGGAAAGTGTCAGCACATCGAAATATCGATGTAGAGTTGTAATTTGTTGCAATTCTGATGCCGAATTTTTGATTGGGCACCAAGACAATCATCAGTCATTCTGTCGGTTCAAGTCCAATGTCTATGACGTACCAGTGGAAATCTGAGCCACCGGGACCGTTGTTTTTGACCAAAATCGCCCAATCGCCAGCGTCCGAGATGGTGTATCGGAGCCGCGGGTCTAGATTGCCGACTTCTCCAGAACGGTTGTTGCGAACCGCGCGATAAGGGGCATCTGGGTTGGTGAAGATGCGATCATCATAGAGATAGACGATGGGGTCCATCGGAGAGCCTTCTGAAAAGGCACTCAGATCCAATGTGACTTGAATGCTTTCACCTTCGGCAACGCTGAAGCGGAACCAGTCGGTGTCGTAATTGGTGGAAGCCGTTCCAAATATTTGGTCGCCGTTTTCAACCGATTCTGCACCTGCGGGGGCGTTGTTGTTGCCAATGTCGTCGTTTTCCAATCGATTCCATTCAACGGGGGCTTTGACTTGAGAGATGAGCATTTCATAGAAATTGTTCTCGCCATATCCACCGTACTGATCATAGATGGTGGCGTAGAGCACATCTTCATTGGTCACGGGGACAACCATCATTGGATCGGTGGTGCCAACCTGTGCAAAGGAAACGGCGGTGTTGGAGCCTTGGTCCAATGTGATCAAAATGTCCGATAAAGACCCTACAGATTGAGCGCGTCCCCACACTTTGAGCCATCCAGTTTCTTCGGGGAATTGAAAGCCAAAGTTGTCCAAGTCAAACTCTTTGTCGTAGGTGCCACAGATCCATTTTTCCAAAAAAACCAGTTGAGCCTCATCATAATTATCGTTGGGTTCAACTTCCATGATGGGGCAAGGGGGAACTTCGATTCCTGTATCCGCGGTATCAACATCTTCTCCAGTGTCGGTGTTCTCATCTGAAGGTTCGGGTTGATTGTCGGTGTTGTCTGGGACGTCTATTTGAGGTTGGCAAGATTGACAGCCAATACAGCCAAAAAGAAAGACGATGATCGATGTGGTAAAAGGCATGATGGAAAACTCCAGTTATACTATGTCTATTGTAACTCAATCCTCAAAAGGTTGCCGACATCATTGTTCTATGCCAGTTCTGTACTAGTTCTATGCAATGACAGTGCCAAAAATACGGTTCAACCAACGGGGGACAGTGCGAACGTTGAGCCGACAATAATAAAGATAGAGACATGGCAAGTAGAGATATAGAAAAGGGAATCAACATGAAGAATCAATTTGCGTCGAACGCACTATGGGTATCGTTGATGGGTTTGAGTGGTCTGGTGCTATCTTGCACAGGCGACAAACTCGAAGAGACACAGTTTAGAGAGTTGTTTCCAACTTTGGTGCTCAACACCGAGAGTGTAGATTTTGAAACGGTGGTTCTCTACAGTGATGCCCAAGAGTTTCAAATTATCAATTCTGGATTGGCGGAACTGGAAATTTCTTCCATTGAGATTGAGAACAACGAAGATGGTGTCTATACGATTGAGCCAACTGAAGGGGTGATTGAACCCAACGAAAGTCAAACGGTGACCGTGTCTTTCGAGCCAGCAACGTACCGAGAGTACAACCGCAACATTGTCATCACCAGCAACAACCCCGATGCAGAAGAAGTGCTGTTGCCTTTGAACGGCGAGGGAATTGTTGGACCGGTACCGGACATCGAGGTGACTCCACGCGCAGTGGATTTTGGTACGGTGGCACAAGGACAGACGGCAACCCAGTATTTTACCGTCACCAATCGGGGAACTGGAGACCTTATCATTGATTCCGTCAGCATCGAAGGGGCTGAAACCTTTCAGTTGATGACCGATATCTCAGGGGTTTCATACGGGCTTGAGCAGAGCAGTACACTGGTGGTCACCTATACACCAACGGCTGAAACTGGAGACAACGCAACGATTACCATCCTCAGCAACGACCCAGATGAAGGAGAGCAAACGGTTGCGTTGCTTGGAAACGGTGGAGGAGATTTTGAATATCCGGAAGCCAAGTTTCCTTGTCCAACAGAAGTCGATCCCCCAACCACCATTCACTTGAATGCTCAGAACTCTTCTGACCCCCAAGGCTATGAGCCGTTGACCTATGAATGGACTCTGTTGCAACAACCTCCGGGGTCCACCACGACCATTGAAGAGCCCACTTTGGAATACACACCATTGTTTGTAGATGCCGCAGGAGACTATGAATTGCAACTGACGGTGGCAAACAGCATTGGATTGGAGTCTGACCCCAAAACTTGCCAGTTTACCGCCATTCCAGATGAGGCCATCCAAGTAGAATTGGTCTGGGATAAGGGGAATACCGACGTTGATTTGCACATGGTCATGGAAGGCTATGACTTTTACAGTTACGATGGTGACTGTTGTTGGTGCAACCCCAATCCGAGTTGGGGGGCTTCTGGCATTGCGGACGACCCACAGTTGTCGTTGGACAACCGCATTGGCTATGGTCCAGAAGAGATTGAGATTGATTCTCCCTACGACGGCTCCTACAACATTTTGGTGCACTACTTCAGTGGCAATGGCAACGGGGACACCACCGCGACGGTACGTGTGTATTTAGATGGTGCTTTGATCGCCGAAGAGTCAAGGGTGCTTTCTCCAAGAGATTTGTGGGACGTGGGCTACATCTATTGGCTCTCTGGCACAGGGCAATTTGTGGTTGAAAACGAAGCTCCGGCTAGCACGACATTGTCAGCCTGCGAATAGCATCGTCAATACTCAAATTCTGTATCCAATCCAAGCAATCTGGATTGTGACCATCTGTCAGCGTAAGAGTATGTGTGGTAAGTTGCTTCACCGGTCAAGTCAGCGTAAATCTACCCTCAGTCGATTTGTTCATCGATAAATGATCGGCACTTGAGTCGTAGAAATAAGACTGTCGCAAGGTCAACACTTTGGCGTTCACTCTTGTGAAGGAAAGAGATCCTTTGACAGTGATTTTAATTCCAGTTGAAAATGAACCTTTGAACTTTCAATTGGAAAGTAACAGACTCAAGTGTCTTGCGGCACTCAATCTAATGATTTATTATTCAATATATTTATTGAACATTTGAAATGTAGTATTGTTGCTATTTTTGATCAAATATTCAATATACTGCTCAATTTGGCTGAAAGAGTTTGAATCGGGTGGGTAAAGGATTTGTTTCATCATCAATTGGGGATTGCTATGTCGGAACCAAATAAGACCATCGAGATCACATATGACGACAGTGTGGTTCGATATTTCACCTTTTTCTCCATTTTGTTTGGTGTTGTTGGAATGTCCCTCGGTGCGATCATTGCACTGCAATTGGCATGGTGGCCAGCCAACACAGGCGTGGAATATTTTACTTTTGGTCGTTTGCGTCCGTTGCACACAAATGCGGCGATCTTTGCCTTTGTGGGCAATATGATTTTTGCTGGGGTGTATTATTCAACACAACGCTTGCTAAAAACGCGGATGGCATCGGACTTGCTTAGTCGCATTCATCTTTGGACTTGGCAACTGGCGATCGTTGGGGCTGCCATTACCCTGCCTTTGGGGATGACACAGGCCAAAGAGTATGCTGAATTGGAATGGCCACTTGATCTGCTGATCGTCTTTAGTTGGACCATTTTTGCAGTCAATTATTTCTGGACATTGGCCAAACGGCGGGAGAAGCATCTCTATGTTGGCTTGTGGTTCTACATGGCGACCATCGTTACCATTGCAATCTTGTACATTGTCAACAATCTTTCTTTGCCAATGACTTGGGATCGGTCATATTCTGTGTTTGCAGGGGTGCAGGATGCACTGGTTCAATGGTGGTACGGACACAATGCAGTCGCGTTCTTTTTGACCACGCCGATATTGGGTATCATGTATTACTTTGTTCCCAAAGCGGCTGATCGTCCAGTGTTCTCTTATCGATTGTCCATCATTCATTTTTGGGCATTGGTTTTTGTCTACATTTGGGCAGGACCCCACCATCTTTTGAACACCGCTTTGCCTGATTGGGCTCAATCTCTGGGGATGGTCTTCTCTGTGGCGTTGTGGGCACCGAGTTGGGGTGGAATGTTGAACGGCTTGTTGACGTTGCGAGGGGCATGGGACAAAGTGCGTCGAGACCCTGTTTTGAAGTTTATGGCGGCTGCGCTGTCTTTCTATGGGATGGCGACGTTTGAAGGACCGCTGCTCTCTATTAAAACTGTGTCCGCACTGGGACATTATACAGACTGGATTGTTGGACACGTACACGGTGGTACTTTGGGTTGGAACGGTTTTATGGCCGCTGGGATGTTCTACTGGATGGTGCCAAGACTGTGGGGAACCAAATTGTACAGTACTAGTTGGGGGAACATTCACTTTTGGATGGGTACACTGGGCATCGTTTTGTACATGGGTTCCATGTGGGTTGCCGGTATTACACAAGGGTTGATGTGGCGTGCCTACACTCCAGAAGGCTTGTTGCAATATCCAAATTTCATTGAAACAGTTGTCGCCATCAAGCCAATGTATTGGTTCCGATTTATTGGTGGTACGCTCTATTTGTTGGGATTCATTTTGATGATTGTCAACTTGGCACTCACCATTAGAAGTGGAAAGATTGTCGACACAATCGTGACTGTTCCAGAAGTACCTGCTTGGCGCAAAGAAGCCCCCGATCTAACATCTCTGCAAACGTGGTTCCATCCGGCTTTGCTACTCAGTTACATTGGCATGATTGGATTGTTGGTGTTCTTGATTCCTAATACAGTGACCTACACGGTTGGTTTGGTACTGGTGGCTGTCGCTGGAGCCATGGGGTGGAAAGCGCAGAAGGTTGGTACCACAGTTGGATTTCACCACATGCTCGAAGGCAAGCCACTGATCTTCACAGTTCTCACAGTCTTTGCCGTTCTGGTTGGTGGTATGGTTG
>CBFIFY010000084.1:0-15469 GCA_965661985.1 uncultured Myxococcota bacterium
TGGTATAGAGTGATTGTACGCAGTCTGACACCTACGGTACCGCGATAGCGTAGCGGCGGATGTATAGGGTTCCGGATCGGGATCCCTGTTCCGGGGCTTGTTCCGTGTGCGTGTTCCGTACGTGTTCCGATACACGGTTCGTACACGTTATGGGAAAATGTAGGGTCACTGTACGGGAAAACATTCGGAACGGGGAATCCTGTACCGAGCGTATATCCATGTTGTGCAGACCAAGGGTCAGACGGTGACTGACTCACCATCCGACCATTGACCATCTACCATCGACGAAAGAGCAACCGTCAATCCGAATCGCCATCCAAGTTGGCTTTGAGGGCTGTCACTGGCTCGATGGACAAGCCGGTTCCACTGGCGACTTGTTCGATGCTCAAACCAAGTTGGAGAAAGTTTCTCGCCGTTTCAATGGCTTTTCGATGCTCACCTTCCGCAAGTCCTTGTTCCAGTCCCTCACGCTTCCCATCGTTGTGGGCAGTCCACAGTTTAGAGTATTCTTCGGTTTCGGCATATTGGGCAATGTCCACCAGCAACTTTTCGTCTGGGGATAGTTGTTCGAATTCTGCGAGGGTCATCGCGTCAATCATCGCTTTGGTGAGTCTGGTATTCGAGTCCATCATCGATTCAACCCCTGTTTCATTTGTTCGATGATGTCAGCACTAAAACCTGTAGCAATAGAGATTGTTTCGATTGATACACCTTGTTCAAGCAGAGATTTCACCATCATCACTTTAGCCTGATGTTCTCCTTGCTCAAGTCCTTGTTCGATACCTTGTTCCAGCCCTTGTTCCAGTCCTTGTTCCAGTCCTTCACGCTTTCCATCATTGTGAGCAGTCCACAGTTTGGAGTATTCTTCGGTTTCGGCATATTGAGCGATGTCCACCAGCAACTTTTCGTCTGGTGAGAGTTGTTCGAATTCGGCGAGGGTCATCGCGTCGATCATCGCTTTGGTGAGTCTGGTGTTTGAATCTATGGTCATGGGTTCTTCTCGGGTGTGAAGGTGTCGAATCATCGTCAGCCAGTGTTCAAGGTTGGGATTTTGGCTGAACGTGTCTGAGAGATTGGGCAGTTGGATGTATATGAGGCTCAATTTATCATAGAAAGATTGGTCTGGGTGTTGGTCGGACTGCAGCCTGACCGTGTGAATGAGGTTTCGGTCGGTAGGGGACAATCGAAAGTTCATCAAGGAAATGACGTAGATTTTGGGTAGTTCGTATTGCCACTTTCCTTTTCGAGACTGTCGTTGGATGATGTGGCTGGCGTAGAGGATTGTTCGGTCTACATAGTGCTCTTGTCGGACCTGTTGCATCTCTACAATGACCAAGGAACCGTCGTTGAGTCGGCAAAATACATCGAAAATGGAAACCCTGTCGTCTTTGTAATTGGAGAGTTGGGTGGTGTCGATATGTTCGATAGACTGAATGGATAGTTCGGGTACAACAGACTCAATGAAACTGATGAGGATGTGTGGGTGGTCGGGATTGGCGAAAACTTTTTTGAATCCAAAGTCGGACATCAAAGAAATGTATTTGGGCATGGTTGCTCCTGTATTGTGGGTTGAGTCCACAAGGAAGCAAAATTTGTGCCAATGGTGTGGTGTCGGTAAAACCGATGTTGTACGGGGCTGAGTATGGTCTTTCGTTAAAATTCGTCAATTTTACCTGACCAATTTGGTTAATTTTCGTCAATTTTTCATCCCTTTTGTTGTAAAATTACGAAAATGGGCAAATAAAACAATGCTTTGTGATGTGCTGGTGCTGTAGAATTTTACAGACTTTCGTTTTCAGTCACGGTGCAAATATTGTGGTTATAGTACGGTGTAGACCACATTTGTGGTGAGGAGTCCCCATGGCCAGTCCCAGAGATATTCGAGCCTCCGATCGAGAGAACCCCAAGCCGATTTATGTTGTTTGGGAAACGACGATGCGCTGTGACCACTCGTGTTCACATTGTGGGTCTCGCGCTGAATTCTCTCGTCCCAATGAACTGACCACCGCCGAGCAATATGAGGTGGCCGATCAACTGATTCGTTTGGGTACCAGAGAGGTGACCTTGATTGGTGGGGAAGCCTATTTGCGCTCCGATGTCTATGAATTGGTGGAATATCTGTCCAAGGCAGGTATTTATGTGGCGATTCAAACTGGGGGATTGGGGTTGACCCCTCGTCGGATGGAAAAATTGAAAGCCGCGGGATTGCGTGGAATTGGAGTGTCGATTGATGGACCTGCCGATGTGCACGATGTACTACGCAATCGAGAAGGAAGTTTTGCGGCTGGCATTCGTGCGATGAAACTGGCCAAAGAAGCCGGAATGAACGTTACGTCCAACACACAAGTCAACCAATTGACATTGGGACGCTTCAAAGAAACGGCGGACGCGGTTCGAGAGGCTGGTGCAAAGGTGTGGCGCATTCAGTTGACTGTTCCAATGGGTCGTGCTGCCGATAGACCAGAGTGGTTGTTGCAACCGTGGCAGATGGTTGACGCCATTGATGAACTGGCAGCCATCAAAACAGAACTGTTAACAGAGGCCTACCATGCGGGCATTGCACCGAACAAAGTGATGAACGTGACGATGGGAAACAACATCGGATATTACGGTCCCCATGAGCATCTGTTGCGCTCTACACCGGGTGTCGCCGCCAAGGCGTGGTATGGCTGTCAGGCTGGAAGGTTTACCTTGGGGATTGAGTCGGATGGGAAGATCAAAGGCTGTCCATCCTTGCCGACTGCACCCTATGTGGGTGGCAACGTGCGCGATGTAACCATCGAAGACTTGTGGAACAACAACGAGAGATTGCGTTTTGTTCGGGATAGAGACAGCAGTGAACTGTCTGGCTTTTGCAAGACCTGTTATTATGCCGATGTTTGTCGAGCGGGTTGTTCTTTTACGACGCACTGCTTTTT
Organism: uncultured Myxococcota bacterium; assembly: GCA_965661985.1. GTDB lineage: Bacteria > Myxococcota_A > UBA796 > UBA796 > UBA796 > CAJWHX01. Next base: position 2,919 of record CBFIFY010000084.1, read on the forward strand.
TGGAACACGGGGCAACAATCCATTTTGCTACCATCGTGTGTCCAAACTGGCTGAAACTGGAGTGCGAGAGCGCGTTGTGCAAGTTGAAGGTGCTGCCGGACTACCCTACGACTTTGGAAAATTTGAAATTGTGGAAGAGCGCATGTGTGGAGAAAAAGCGTGAGTGGAACCTTGCATACAGAAACTGGAAGGTTGTCGGTGCATCGCCCCACGGCCTATTGGTTCGTTGCCTGTTTGTCGAGTGAACTGAAGGACAAACCAACATCCATTCGACTTTGGGGCAGTGCCATCGTGCTCTTTCGAGAAGCGTCTGGAACTGTACGCGCGTTGTTGGATCGGTGTTCACACCGCAACGTTCCTTTGTCAGGGGGGAAATGTGTCGACAACAACCTTCAATGTCCCTATCATGGTTGGGAGTTTGATGGCGCTGGGGAATGTGTGAATATTCCGGCTCTAGAAGGCGAACCGAATCATGCCAAGCGTCGAGTACCATCTTTTGAAACACGCGAACAACAGGGGCATATTTGGATTTTTGGACAGCCCAACACCAAGCCCAATCACGAACCATTTTCCTTTCCACACCACGACGATCCAGCCTACACACAGGTGCCTTTTCAGGCGGACTTTGCGGGAACGTTGCACGCCAATTTGGAGAACATTTTGGATGTGCCTCATACGGCTTTCTTACACAAGGGCTTGTTTCGGGGCGTGGAGCGAAACTTGATCGACACCGAGGTTCGTCGTTTTTCAGATCGTGCGGAGTGTCAATATTTTGGTGAACCCAGACCTGAAGGGTTGATGGGGCGCATTTTGGCACCCAACGGGGGGGAGATTGAGCACTATGATCGCTTCATCTTGCCCAGCATCGCACAGGTGGAATATCGTTTGGAAGATCGCAACATTGTGGTGAGCAATTGCCTGACGCCCATTTCCGATACCCAAGTTCGCATGTTCACCGTTGTGGCCGTGAAAATTCGAGTCTGGACATGGTTGCTCAAGCCCATTGTGTTGCCCTTTGCGTTGCGGGTGGTCCGCCAGGACCAAGATATGCTCGAAAGACAATTGGGTTGCATCGAAGATTTTGGTGGTGAGGCTTTCAATTATACAGAGGTCGACGTACTTGGAAGCAGCATTTCGAGGTTGTTGAAACGTGCAAGTCAAGAGAGCATTGCTGTACAGTCGCATCCAGAAGGGGAGCCAGACTCTGTGTTGAAGGGCAAATTATGGGCATGAAAGAGTGGTTGTTACAGTGGCAGTCTCTTCGAACCCGTGGAGAGATCAAACGGGCTGGAAAAGCCGTGGATGCTTCGCTCGATCAAAAGAAGGCATTGCTTGGGTATTTACAAGCCCAAGGGTATGAAGTGGAGGCCACAACTTCCGGCAAAAAGTTGTTGAGGATGTTGCTGGATCGATCCCAAGACGCACAGGTACGGAAAAATCCGATACACCTCAACGAGACCTTTGAATGTATCTACTGTCATGAGCAAATAGCCTTGCCAATCGAAGGAATACGAGACCATTGTCCGTTGTGTTTGCGCGGACGGCACGTGGACATTGTGCCAGGCGACAGGGCTGCGAATTGTCGAGCGAGACTTGAACCGATGCGATTTGAATTGGTGGGTGGGATTGTTTGGATAGAATATTCCTGTCAGGCCTGTGTCCATACTTATCGAGTACGTGCACACTCTGAAGATGTGATACCCCATTCACTCTCCATTGCCGACTTGCCAAAGATATCTTCCAATCTTTCTCACTGAAACTTTCTAGGACAGACGCGTGGCATCTTTTGAGCAGAAAATACTGGCAACAATTAAGCGCCATCGACTTTGGAGTGCAGGGGAGGCTTTGAACTTGGCGATCTCTGGTGGTGTCGATTCGATGGTGATGCTCGATGTGCTGTGTAGAACAAGGCGTTCTCACAAGGCCAGATTGTCGGTGGTGACCTTTGATCATGGACTGCGTGACGCGTCTAGTTCCGAAGTCGAGATGGTTCGGTCTGTGTGTACGGAATGGGATGTGTCTTGTGAGATCGAATCGCTTCAGTTGTCCAAAGGACCCAATTTGCAAGAACGTGCTCGAGTTGCGCGTCGCACTCACTTAGAGCGTCGAGAAGGATTGATTGCCACCGCCCATCACGCATCCGATCAAGCGGAAACGATACTTTTTCGTCTATTGCGTGGCAGTGGGTTGGACGGTTTACAGGGCATGCATCGTCGACAAGGTCGGTGGTTGAAGCCACTGCTCGATGTTTTTAAGACCGAGATTTACGAGTATGCGCACCGACAAAATCTACAGTGGTGTGAAGACCCGTCCAATGTCAACAGTACCCGTGGAACGATTCGAAACCTGTGGTCAGAACTCTCCAACATTCACCCCAATCCTGAGAAAGCCTTGGCTTCTGTGTCCACACTTCTCTCAAGAGATGCCGATTGTCTCGCGATTCTTGCAGAGCAGGCTTATCGAGAAGTGCTGACTCAATCACAGAATGGAGAGGTGAAACTTTCAGAGTTGCGTCGACATCCATTGGCCATACAATCTCGGGTGCTTCGGATGTGGTGTTGGGAGCAGGGAGTGGAGATTGGTCATCGACACATTGAGGGATTGTTGGATTGGATGCCACAGCAAAATGGACAGCGCTACCAAATCGCCCAAGGTCTCTTTGTTGTTCAGCAGAATCAAGTGTGGACGTTGCTTGGAACAAGCCCATGATGTGGATATCTGCATTGTTCAGTGTGGCGACTGCCCATCCATTTGAGTCTCAGTTTGTCGGTCACAAAGTTCATGTAACGGTGGAGCCTGACCAGGTTTTGGTTCAGTTGTCCATAGAAGTACCGTTGCCACTGGTGGAGCGGTCCTATCAAGAGGGTGGTTCAGCAACCGACAAAGAGGCTTGGCTGTCCGATTGGATGACTGAATTGCAAGAAGACATACAAGAGCATACTTGGTTGGAAATCAACCGTGAGCGCGAATCGGTTTGGAGTAAAGTTGAGCATCAACCTCCGATGTGGCGAGAGTCATCAAAGTTTTTGGTCTTCGACAGTCTATTGACATCCACGTTGAATACGCCGTTGCAAACCCCTCTGCAAACGCTGGTGTTGTTGGACCAGATTTTGATTGCCGAGCCCAGCGTCTACTGGAGCGAAGTTGAAGTGGACAGGGGCTTGTTGATTCTGGATACCGATCAAATTGAGTGGCAAGCAAATGGTCGGTACACCACCCATTTGAAGCGATGGAGTATGGAAGAGTCTCAAAGAGAAATTCGTTTGTTGTGTGATACGACGTCTCCCACACAGCACATTGCAAAATTTTGGGAACAGTATGTGTTGGGTGAGCCATCTCTACAAGGGTTGAAGGAAGCATATTTGCCCAGAGATTGGTGGCGAGAGTGGAAAGTGGGGCACACACCGTGGTGGCTTGGCGTTGTGTCTCTGGTTTTGGCTGTGTTTTTTGGTTCAAAAAGTGATCGTTCCACATTGGGCTTGACTGCGATAATGGGGAGTGCTCTCTTGTTGCTGCCCGTATTGCCATTTACCTATCGAGTGGGCATCATCGTACTGTTGCTGTTGGGGCTGTTTGATCGAGACAAACGATGGGGTGCGTGCGCGTGTGCGTTGATGGTTGCTTGTAGACCAAGTTGGATTGTATTGATTTTTTGTATTTTGGGATATTTCGGACATAAAATGGTTTTATTGGGTGTAAACGGTAAAAAAACCTGAAAATATTGACATTTATTTTCGATTCATGTATACAATTTTGTGTAATTGAGTCTTAAATGTGGATCAAAAACTAAAAAATTGTCCAGATGATTGATGATCAACGTCTGATTGATTGTAGATGATTGTGGACACAGTGATTGTAGAATGGAGGAATGGATATGAATGAGTTGACGAAGCGTCAAAAAGAAGTGTTGGATTGTATTATTCGAGGGGTTGTGAACAATGGTATGCCACCAACCTACCGCGAAATTGGTGAAGAACTTGGAATCAAGTCCACCAACGGGGTATCCGAACACGTCAATATGCTCATTCGCAAAGAGTACATTGAACGCCCCAATGGCGGTCGCTCTCTTGCTCGAGGTTTGGTATTGACCAACAAGTCTGAAGCGCTCCTTGAACGCGATGTTGTTCCTGTTCCAATTTTGGGGAACGTCGCAGCCGGTCAACCCATTTTGGCTGAAGAATACGCCGATGAAGTGTTGAAGTTTGATCAATCCATTACCGGAGGACACCGACATGTCTTTGCTCTTCGAGTAAAAGGAGAGTCCATGATCAACGAAGGGATTTTAGATGGAGATATCGTTCTCGTTCGAAAACAAGCAACGGCCAATGATGGGGACATCGTTGTGGCGATAATTGATGGTGAAGCAACGGTGAAAACATTCTTCCGTGAACGACGACGCATCCGTCTGCAGCCAGCCAATGACACAATGCGCCCAATATTTGTCGGTTCCGAGTCTGAGGCCAATATCTCTGGAAAGGTCATCGCTTCTTTTAGGCAATACCGATAAGCGGGCAGTTACATACAAGATAGCCAAAATACCACTTGGCCAAAATATCGTACAGAAAGAGACCGCCAATAAGGAGCAAGCGTCACCAAACAGATATGGTGATGCCTGTTTTTGATGTCTCAAATGCTTTGTTGGATGCTCTCAAACGATGACGTTTGGTTGATTTTGGATACCGTTTGGTTGAGCATTTCAAATGGCAGTGTTGACATCGGAACGTTACATTGAATTGAACGTGTAACTTAAGGTGAAAACAGTGGCAGGTCGCGGTCCCAATGGCAATTGGATGAACTACAACCATTTGTACTATTTTTGGTTGGTGGCAAAAGAAGGCGGAATTACACAAGCCGCTGAACAACTGAAGATTTCCCCTTCGAGCATCAGTACCCAAATCTCAACATTGGAGAAGAATGCTGGACACAAACTGTTCAAGCGTGTGCACCGTCAAATGATTTTGACTGAAATGGGTTGGAAAACCTATCATCTTGCCAATGAGATATTTGGCTTGGGTCAAAAGTTGGAAATGCTGTTGGACGATGGCGATGGTGAAACACGCTTGGTGGTGGGGGTTGCAATGGTGGTGCCAAAATTGGTCGTCCTCCACGTGTTGCCAATGAGTGAATTGTCCACTCAAAATCTCAGGATGGTCTATGTAGAAGACAGACCAGACGCATTGTTGACGGATTTGGCGCTGGGAAAGATCGATTTGGTTTTATCCGACACGCCAGCACCTGTATCTTCTCGGATTCAAGCGTACTCACACGAACTCGGTGAGAGTGGCATTAGCCTGTTTGCCTCCAAAGTTTTGTTGGAACAAAATGAGAGTGAAGAGGGATTGAGTGTGAATGAGTATTTGCGAACATTGCCCATGCTCTTGCCAACCAGTGAGGCAACCTTGCGTCAACGGTTCGATGTCTATTGCAGTCAAGAAGATGTGGAGCCAAAGATCATGGCAGAATTTCAAGACTCTGCGCAGGTAAAAGTCTATGGGGAGCATCATTGGGGGGCATTTTTGGCGCCGACGTGTATCGCCAGTGACATTTGTGATCGATACAGTTTGCTGAATTTAGGGGCTTTGCCATTTTCAGAAACTTTTTATGCCATCACCATGGATCGCAAGATTAAAGATACGGTCATTGCGCAAGTGGTTGCCCATTCTCAGGCATGGTTTGCCCAAACGCCCTTTGAACCATAGTGTATGAGTGAAGATACCTAGATGAGAATAGAAGGGTTTACAAAAGCACAGGCTCCATTGTCCGTACAACAATACTTTAATGGAGATGTTGGACCGTTGGTGCAAACTTTGGCTCAGGTACCGGAACTGTTGCAAGTGGCGATGCCTTTCATTGGACAGCAGTTTGGAGCCTCGGCACTGGAGATGCGACACAAGGAAATGATCATCTTGGGAGTCAGCGCACTGCAAGGGTGTCGGTATTGTACGCAAACACACACCGTTGTGGCGTATACAGAAGGGCTAACACCGAAGGAAATTGCAGTGTTGTCGGGACTAGAACAAGGACAAGACCAAAACGGTGAAGGTGTTTTTCAGGATCGTGAGGCTGTTTTGTGGTCTTACATACAAGCCATCGGTGGAGCCAAACCAGATGATGAACATGTTGAAGTAGAGATGGGTAAGCTCAAAGCGTTGTGGGCAGACTATGAAATTGTAGAGATCACGATGCTCATTGGTACCACCCTTATGCTGAATCGATACTGCATTGCGCTCGGAATTCCAACTGCTCTAGAGCATGTAGAATGGCTGAACAAACAGGATTGGTTGTGAGTCTACGGGCTGAATTTGAAGCACTCATCTCGAACGGACAAAGTTCTGGTCGTCTGTGGTTGTATTCCAATTACCATTGTAATTTGTCTTGCCGTTATTGCTTGACTGCTTCAAACCCATCCAGTCCCGTTCGTGGATTGTCGCCAGAGCAGATGGTTGATGCTGTGACACAAGCCAAAGAACTGGGGTTTACTTCCGTTGGTGTCACTGGGGGCGAACCATTTTTGATGTCCTGGATGCCGGATGTGCTCCGTCAAATCACAGAGACATTACCGGTGATTGTGTTAACAAATGGTACGCTCCTCACTCGAGAGCGGGTGAGGGCAGGTTTGCTGTCTTGTAGAGGGTTGCCGCTACAAATACAGGTCTCGGTGGACGACATTCGAGCTTCTGTTCACGATGCCAATCGCGGAAGAGGTTCTTTTAACCGTGCGATTGCCGGGATTCCTTGGATGGTTGAACAGGGCTTGTCTGTTCGAATATCCAGTACTCGAGAGTTTGCATCTGCTGAAGACAGAATTGAACACGACAACGAGATGGGTCGTTGGATGACCAATCTTGGATTGGACAATGCAGATCACGTTGGGCGTACGATGGTACACCGTGGTCAAGCGACGGTAAACGACATGGGAGTACAGGTATCTACGGAGCAATTGCCCGCTGATTTAACCTTGACCAAAATGGGCGCCTTTTATTCACCCTTTGCCCCCACATTTGTTGGCGAACAGTTGCAAACCGATATGCTACTCTCTCGAACCATTTTGCCGTTGTCGATTCCGTTGCGTCAATTGATTTCCTGTCTACGCGATGGCGATCCCAACGCTGTTTCGGCGTCAGAAACCGAGGGTTTTGTCTGAGTGTAGTGGCGAGTGCAGGTGTACTCAACATAGACTCTACAATCCAAGAAACCCAGATGTCTCAAAGGGCACAACAGCAAATGCACACGGGGACTGTGAAATCCTTATTGTTGCTTGTCCCCATCTACCACCGACAGGCATGGTGCAAATGGATAGGGTGGGTGGGTCGCATTGACTTCTTGGCGTATTTGTTGTTGACGCAGTTGTTCAACGGCTTCTGCTTTTGAAAAGCCACGCGCCATGGCAAAACCGATTTCGATGGCCTCGTTGAATGCACAGGTTTGTCCCAGAGGGACGGTATTGACCAAGTGAATGACAATTCCCGCTAGAGACAGCAAAGCCTCATCGTCATCTTCATCAAATGTGGATTCAAACTGACTCCACGCCAGTGCCAAAGCCTCTTCAAAGCCCATATCTTCTGGTCGCATTGCTTCTGCGTGGGCCGCCAGCATCTTTTTCGTGTAGGTCCAGACTTGAGAATATGCGACATCGCCCATGCTTTGTGCAAAAAGGTCCATTTCTGCATGGAGTTTGCGGTAATCATAGCGCCATTGTTGCATATTTTGGTACCCTTTTTGAACTGTGTTTTGGCTGATCTTTGTATCGGATATGGTTCTTGTTGGCAACAGCCAATATGTCATTTTGGCGAACGTTATGACCCTTGAGATTCTGTCCAAGCCCATTCTTCACGGTATGGAAAGAGCCAACCCTCCATTTGCAAGCCACAATACATGGCACTATCTATGGGGATCTCCACCGTGCGAAGTGTCAATGGGGGACGCCATTTTTCAATATCTGTTGGCGTATGCAGTATGGGTTGACGAAATTTCCATTCCTTTTTGGTGCGGGTTTGACTCAATGAGATTGTTGCAGGCGCTCGAACAAGTTGATCAACCTTTGTGGTGTCATCGTCTGTTTTTCTTGCAAGAGTGTCTTGAAATTGTTCCCACTGTGCAAGTTGATTCAAGGTGTCTTCTTGGCTGTCATACCACTTTTTCCAGTGTACACTTTTGGCAAGCAACGCAGAATTTCTACGAATCAGCGTGCCTCCTTTTGGACCACTCGGGTTGCAAAGACCACGAAGCTGCTTTGGTGGGAGAGCCTGCCCAATCTCTTTTGCCGCCTGTGAAAAGTGCAATTGTCGCCACTGTTGCGCTTGTATTGTGTTGTCGTCGATTTGAAACCACACAATCTGCCCGATGTGGTGTAGCCAAATGGCCATGCGCTGGCTGGGTTTGTACAGCGTGCGGGGTTGCCAATCGTCAATGGCAGTGCGGTATTCTGTGGGGCACCACTTAGGAATATCGGAGTGCAAGGTGTGGTAGATTTGATGCACCATACAACTGTAGGCGATGCGGTTTTCTTTGTATTCTATCCAACTGATTTGCCACATGGTGAATGGGATGAGTATCCCAAACCAGTTCCATCGACGGTGAATGGGAACGTTGAGCCAAGGCTGAAGCAATATGGGGATCAAGACCAGTCCAAGTGCCCCTGTTTTGGTCATGCCGAACAACAACGCCCACAAGGAGAACGTCACCCATCCAATAAATATGGGCAATGCGAGCCATTGCAACAGTGTACGAGAATTAAAGGGCATGACTTTTTGATGATGGGTTTTGAGAATGGACTGCCAAATCTGTATAGATGTGATAGCATTGGCTACCTGTTTTAACACACTTATTTGGAGACCATCTATGAGAAGCCTTTCCCTTTTACTGATCAGTTCTTTGACCTTTACCGCCTGTGGAGACAAGGACACTGAAGAAACAACTGAAACCACCGACACTGGTAGTGTTGAAGATACCGCTGTTGAGGAAGAAACTGACACTGGAACAACGGACACAGACGAGACCGATACAGACGAGACCGATACGGAAGAAACTGACACAGAAGAAACTGACACAGAAGAAACTGATACAGACGTCGAAGACACCGCCGATACCCAAGAGCCAGATCCGATGGACGTTGATGACGATGGCGATGGAGTCACAGAAAATGAGGGTGATTGCGATGATGCGGATGCTGCTGTCTATCCAGGGGCTGCAGATGACACCCAAGATGGCGTGGACAATGACTGTGATGGGGACATTGACGAAGATTACACAGAACCAGCAACAGCCGCCGTCGATTTGTTGATTCCAGGAGACTTGGTGATCACTGAGGTTATGCAAAACCCTTGTGGTGAATATACCAGTGCCTGTGCTGTTGATGACAACGTGGGTGAGTGGTTTGAAGTCTACAATACCACCAACATTGACGTGGATTTGAATGGGTTGATGGTGACCGACGACGGAAGCGATGCCTTTACCGTATCTTCTTCTCTCATCATTCCAGCGAATGGTTATTTGGTGTTTGGCATCAATGCCGATACGGCTACCAACGGTGGCATGAACGTAGATTATGAATATACAGACATGACCTTGGGCAATGGCGATGACGAACTGTATTTGAGCAATGTCGATGGTGTGATTGATCAAATCATTTGGGACAACGGCAGTACATTCCCTGACCCAGTGGGTGCCGCAATGGCATTGGATGCAGGGTTCATGAATGCCACAGACAACGACAGTGGAGCCAATTGGTGTGAAGCGACGACGACCTATGGCGATGGCTTTGATTTTGGTACACCGGGCACCGCCAATCCAACTTGTCCTCCACCGGTAACGGCTTCTTCCTTTGCAACCGACGTGGCTCCATTGATGAGTCAGTACGGGTGTTCAGGATGTCATGGTTATTTGGGCTCTTACTCCACCACGATGGGGTATACACCAAATCAAGTATCGATGCCTCTCGTTACGGCTGGTGATGCGTCTCAATCTTATCTCTACCATAAGATTGCAGGTACACACCTCAGTGTTGGTGGCTCCAATGATCAAATGCCAAAAAATGGAACCCCCATGTCTGCTACTGAAATGGCTGTCATTGAAGGGTGGATTAACGATGGCGCCAACCCGTAAAGGATGAGGCTTGGCGTTGTCTTCTTCGCCTATTCTCGCCTAAAAAAGGTCGCATACGAGAGTATAGCGACCTTTTTTATTCTGAGAATATTCTTTGAATCCATTCGCCATTCTCATCCTTGAAAATGTATTGTTTTGTGTGTTGGGGATTTGTGGGGGAGACTGTTGGTGACTTGGGTGTTTGTTAGGATGTTGATTGCTGGGTCGATTTAGCAGTTTAGTTTTTGTATTGCTCGCGTTTATATCCTTCGGCCATTATTTGAATCCATTCGACACTCTCAACTTTATAAGTGTGTTGGGAACTTGTGGGGGAGATTGTTGCTGATTTGGGTGTTTCTTTGTGATTTGGCAGTTTTGCTTGTGATGATGGCTCATTTTTAGGATGTTGATGCCCTAGATGGTTCCATACCCACTACTTTTGCATCCAGCCGTGAGGATTCCATGTACTGGTGGAATCCTCAACGAGTAGGGGGTTAGCGATTGAGTACTTTTTCAATGAGTTCTTGTGACTCAAATTGATTGCGCATCAACAGCTGACCATCGGGTAGAATGATGGCACAAAGAGGGAATGTTTCTTTGCTTTTGGCTCCCTTTGGACGAATTTCAACAACGCCTACACTATCCCAGATATGTATGTTGAGTGTGCCATCAGGAAGTCTTTTTTGTTTACGAGTATAACTGGATTCTTTTACTGGTGGGACGCGTGGTCGCGTGATGGACTCAGGATTGAATTTGGGGACATATCCTTGTTCGACACTGCGGAAGAAATCCTCTTTTAAGGCTGAGACTTCTCCAGAGACCAATCGATGCGTGTAAAATTTTCGCTTAGTATCTTCGACACCAATACAATATTTTAAGACGTAATAGGAACGACCCTCTAGGAGTGAATTCAAAGTCGCATCATCTCCATTTTTGAATGGTGCTGTCAGTAAATCGATTGCTTCATACGTTTTCTTCTTGCCCGAATCCGCACGTAAGTTCGCATCCACCTGTTCAAAGGAATCTGTGATTGATTCCAGAAATTTATAAATCAAGAATCTTTGTTTGACTGAATAGCTGCGGCGAATCGGCCATTGATCACCCTCGTTGTGGATTACCAACTCCACACTTCCATCTTGGTTGCGCGTCCATTCTACGGATGAGATGGTTTTCTTTTGAATAAAGTATGTGTCTGGAAGAATGGGTTGAGCCGTTATCCATTCCGCCAGATATTGTGACATAAACAGGCGAATTGTAGCGGCTCTGTCAAACCAGTCTCCATGTGATACACGGATGTCATTGTCGATGTCTCTTTCATCTTCAGCGAATTGCAATTCTCCGATGTACTCATCCATATTGGACTTGAAATCACTGTGTGCAATAGAACCAATGATTTGAGGATATAGGCTTTGTTGTTCTTCAATCGTTAAATTGGGCATCTTTAGATTGTATGAAACATTTGAGATTTCTCGATAAAATTTTGCTGTTGATATCCATGTTTTGGCCATAGTGTACTCCATTTGGGTGAATTATATATACGAATAGAGCATGTACTTTCGGACATTTATTTGATTATTTTTTGATGAATTTTCGACATTACCTGATTGTATGTTTATACTTAAAGTGGAGTCGAGCATGTACAAACATGTGAAAATCTTTGACAACAGTATTGCTCCAACTTCAACGGATTTTACCACCACTTCAAATTCTAGAACTAAAATCTCTCAAACCAATGTCTGACTGTCTCTCATCCCGCCAGAAGTCTCCAAAATACAAATCAGCACACTAGCAAAGTTGAGAATGTCGAATGGATTCAAAGGATGCCCGAAGGATATAAACGCGAGGTATACAAAAAACTGCTAAACCGACCCAACCACCGACACACTCGCAAACATCCAAGTCATCAAAATGTTCCTATCTGAAAAAACGGACAGTTGGTCATGCACAAACTCGTGCAAATTTTTGATTGTAATATCGTTCCGACTGCAACGGTGTCCTACCATTACCTCGGATTCTGGTACGGTTGTAAAATCTTTCGATATAATCTCTGATCGCCTCCTCGATTTCTCGTTTACTGGTCCAAGTTTGGCGGTGCAAACACTCTCTTTTCAACACTGAAAAGAAACTTTCTACGACAGCATTATCAAGGCAAGTGCCGGCTGAACCGAAGGACGTGTGTAGTCCAGCCGTCTCTTGCCTTTTCAAATACTGTTCCGAAGTATATTGAGAACCTCGGTCTGAATGGTGGATGACACCTTTTGGATTGCCTCGAAGCACCAATGCTTGGTTTAAAGCCTTCATTGGCAAGTCTGTCGTCATGTTCGATGCTGTAGCCCATCCAACAATTCTTCTAGCATACAAATCGAGCACAACAGCCAAATAGACCCAACCTTCCTGAGTCCGTTTTTGCGTGATGTCACAGCACCAGATTTGATTTGGTCGCTCCGCTGTAAAATGCTGTTTGACCA
>CBFIFY010000085.1:0-14500 GCA_965661985.1 uncultured Myxococcota bacterium
TCTATTTATTTGAGGGGTGTGAGCTGGGTACAGGTTCCGACAACGCTGTTGGCGATGGTGGATTCTTCTGTTGGTGGTAAGACAGGGGTGAATCTGGCCAGTGGAAAGAATCGAGTCGGCACCTTTTATCCACCGAATCGTGTAATTTCTTCCGCTGTATTTCTACAAACTTTGGATGCAGAAGAGATTCAGGCGGGGTTTGGAGAAGTTCTAAAGCATGCTATTTTGCACTCTGAAGGTCTCGTAGATGAGGTTGTGATCACTTTTGAACAAGAGGCTTGGTCCACTCTGGATTCAGAAAGTCAATTGCCCACCTTGTTGACAAATATCTGTGCGGTGAAAGCCGATATCGTTCAGCAAGATGAACTTGAAAAGGGCTGTCGAGCATTGTTGAACTTTGGGCACAGCATTGGTCATGCCATAGAACGCTGTCTGGGATTCGGTACAATGCGCCATGGATTGGCAGTTTTGATTGGGATGTGGTTGGAGACAGCGTGGACCCATTCTAAAGGGTGGACGTCTCAAAGGGTTGTGGAGCGACTGGAATCTTTCATTAAAAGACTTGACATGTCAACATATAATTGTGATAATATAGATGTTGTGACAATGTTTGACGCAATTTCTTTCGATAAAAAGATGCAATGTGATAAATTGCAAATGGTAGTTGTGCGAGACTTTGGACAAGCACATCTTTCGAGTTTGGATCGAAATGAGATTGAAGAGTTGGTCGAATTTTCTACCCAAAACTTGATTGCTTTGTTCACACCAAACCCCTTCGTTGATTGAGGTACCGCTATGAAAAAAATCCCATCATTACTTGCTCTTTGCGCCTTCGTTGGTTCTGGTTGTGTTGCTCAAATGGAAGACGCCCCTTTTGATGCAGAAGTAAATGTTCCACAAGATCTTCAAATTGCATGGTCTGCAGACAACAATGAACTCGATTTGTCCGGTCTCTTAATTCCTTTTGATATTGGCGTATACCGAAATGACCAGCAATCTGGTGAGACGATGCCTTTGCCGAATACCCGTGTTGAGATCACCTCAAGTTACGGAGGTGTGTATCTGATACCACAACAGGCGGTCGAAGTGGTTTCCTATCCAGATTTACCCGGTGGAATTACCTCTCAAGAAGATGTTAAGGCCGCTTGCACCGATTCCAATGGCAATTACTCAATGAACGAAGACTGGTGTGCTTGGTATTGGGACACCGATTCTCAAACCTTTTATCAGTTTGCTGGAACGTATGCTGATGCGTATGAGTTCGATACTGGAGATGGCGTTTATTGGTTTGCCCCAACTCATATGGTTGCTGAAACAGACAATCGTGGTCTAGTTCGTGCCTATATGCTGATCGATGTAATGCCAGTGAGTACTCAAGGTGAAGGCGCCATCGAAGATGTCAGTATTTTGGCCAGTATTGGTTGGGATTCCAAAACGTTCACAATTACAGCGGGTGGCAATTAAGAGCCATATTGTCTGTATCTTTACAGTCGAGCGTTCCCAAACAACAATCCTTTGACATTTGTTGGTCATGACAAACACCCAGCCACAAATATTGGTCTTGCATGGACCCAATCTCAATATGCTCGGTTTGCGCGAGCCTGACCTATATGGCAAATACACGCTTCAAAATGTCAACGAAGCTTTGGAATCGAAGGCGGGTACTCTCGGCGTTGAACTGCAGTTTTTACAGAGCAACCACGAAGGTGTGTTGATCGACGCGATTCAACTTTCGCATGAAGGATTCTCGCCTAGTGGAACTGCAATGTCGGGTATCCTGTTTAATCCAGGGGCGTACACGCATACATCCGTTGCTTTAAGGGATGCACTGTTGGCTGTTGGGATTCCCTGTGTTGAAGTGCATATGAGCAATGTGTATGCTCGTGAAACTTTTCGTCATCGTTCGATGATTTCGGATGTTGTAATTGGAAAGGTCGTTGGGTTTGGGGTGGACAGTTATTTGTTGGGGCTTGAGGCTTTGACACGTTACATTTCTACCGAAAACAGTCGATGAGGTTCGTATGAGTTTTGATGCACAACAAGAAGAACAACGCGCCGCTCAGTTCTTGACGCAAGGTCGGATTGAAGATGCTTTGAAGAGTTATAAAGCATTGCTTCGCAAGGATTCCAAAAGTCGAAGATTGCGCAAAACAGTTGCCGATTTGTCTATGCGCTTGGGCAACAAAAGAGAAGCAGAACAATTGATGTTGACCATCGCTGAGACAGATGTCAAAGACAAACAGTACAGAATGGCGATTCCGATTTATCGAGAACTCATCAAAATGCGTCCAAAAGATCATGAAATGCATTTGGAAATCGCTCACTGTATGATTGAGAGCAATTTCGAATCGGACGCGTTGATTCATCTCAAGAAAGCTGTAGAGATGACACAGCGACGTGAACCCGCTGTCGCTCAGGAAATACAGTTTCGCATCGTTGAAATGTGTCCGGGAGAACTTTCTGAGCGAAGAACCTACGCTGAACTTTTGGAATCTGCAAATTGGTCGGACAAAGCCAGTGACGCTTGGAAAGAATTTGCCGAATTCAATCGCAAAATCGGTCAAACCAAAGAGGCAGCACGGTCCATTGAACGAGCGCTCAAAAATAGAGACCATTGGGAAACTCGACTGGAGGCTGCCCAATGTAGATTTGAGTCTAAAGAGCCACGAAAAGCGTTGGAGCATTTACAGCAAGTGTACAAAGACTTTCCAACAGACCCAAAAGTGTTGGCTTTGTTGGCGACAGGATTGCAGATGGTTGGGCATGATGCCAAAGCGAAACAACTGTGGTTGGAGTCGGGTAAGCGGTATGAAGATGCCGTAAAGAAGTCCATGGCATTTGAAGAAGCATTGTCTTGTGGGGCGACAGAAGAAGAATTGCCAGAAGACATCGCCAGTATACAGCGAATGGCAAAAGCGAATGTGCTGCGTTTGCATCGACAGCCATGGTCGCGTGCTGGCGCCAAAGTTGAAGAGCGCTTCGTCATCAAAACACGATTGTTGTTGGAGTTTAAACGATATGAAGATGCTTTGGGGTGCATTCAAGGTGCTGAAGGACTGGAGAAGCGTCCATCAATTTTCGCTTTGCTCGTCGAATCTCTTGTTCATACAGATGCAGTCGAGGAGGCTGTAGAGTTGTTGCAGAACTTTAAGCACAAAGACCCCCAAGTCTTAGAAGATGTTCAACTTCGACTGCTTGGTTTGGGGATGTCCGAAGAAGATTCTGAAGAATTGATCGACGATGATCTGTTGGATGATGACTTGGAAGATTTGGATTCCATAGAAGAATTGGACAGTGTAGAAGATTCATCAGGGCAACAGATTGACTCAGTCAACAGTGCGCCAATGGGGAAAGGCGAGGATCAAACTCAAGACACTACAAGTCACTTGATGACTCAAGCGATGACGTTGCATGCCCAAGGACAGTTGGAACCTGCGCTGGAAATGCTCAATCAGATTCTGGAGTTGGATCCAACTCATATGGGTGCCCTAGAGAAAATGGGTGTGTGGGCTTTGGAGTCTGCACCAGCACCAACAATGCCTTCAGAAAATCCATTCGTGTCGGAACCTTTTTCGGGCGGTACTGAACAGGGAAGTGCAGATCCCTTTGCCGCTTTGAATACAGATCCCTTCGCTGACCTTGGAATGGACACTGGATTTTCAGCATCGAGTACCAACAGTGTTGGACTGTCGTCTTCAGGTGTGCAAGAAACCGATGGCGATATCCTGTTGTATCCAGAATTTGAGATGGTGTATAAATACCTCAAGATAGGGTTTGTAAAAGAAGCGGAATCCGCATTGACTTCGATGAATAGCCTTGCGTCTGCAGTGTTGCTGGCTCGTATGCGCATCGAAAAAGAACAATACCGCAATGCCCTAAACGACTTGCAGGATGCAATGGATGCCCATGGTCCACAGGATACAGTGTACACTGAGGCTCTGTGGGAACTGGCTCGTATTTATTCTTTGCAACAGCGAACCCGCAATACAGTTAGAACGTTGGATGAAATTGCTGACATTGCACCGACGTATCGTGTCCGCGAGATTGAGCTTTGGAGAGAGGCTCTAAGTCTGTTGGACTAAATCTGTCATGTTGGTTGTTTCTGTATGACTGTGACCAACGATGAAAACGACGAAATTGTAGCTGTTGGCTACTGGAAGCGTCGCCTGCAACTGCTCGGACTGTTGTTGGTGCTCAGCCCTATGATATTGCGCATTCCGTTGGTATCTAACTTTATCAAAGATGTGGTACTCCTCACCATCAACGAAGCGACCCCTTATCATATTGAGGTGGAAAATTGCCTTATCCGACCTGCAGTTTTGGGACTTCAGTTGGACAACATTGTAATCGATGACGCCAGTCAAACCCTTTTAGAAGTTGAGTCTGTGTTTGTGGGGGTGAAGATTCCTTGGGATGGATTGATTTTACGGACTCTGATTGTTGACTCTCCAAAGATTACGGTCGATTTGGATTTGCTTCCTAAGCAACCAAAAACTGAGCGAACCTTTGAAGTACCGGCCTTGCCTCGGGTGCAGGTTCGTTCGGGAACGGTTCACATCGTCTCAAAAACTGGAACGGTAGATATACCAAACATCAACTTGACGCACACTCAAGGACGGGCACAACTTTGGATTGAAGAGAATGCTCTCATTGAATCTGGGGACCGAAAGATCTTGATTTCACCCTTTCAATGGAATGACATTGTCTTAGAAAATGGCGATGCTTGGATTCAGGATATCAATGTTGAATCTTCCGTGGGGTCACTGTTTGGTAACTTCGGTGTCGAGGATGGCTTCCTCCGAGGCGCCGTAGACTCTGCCTTAGATCTATCGACTCTTGAACTGCATTCGAAATGGGATGGAAAAGGATACTTATATGCTACTGTGAAGCCGAGGGGTGATGTATCAAACCCTAAATTTGGTTTGCAACTGTCTGGAAATCAGTTTTCCCTGACTCGTCAGGCTACAACTCGAACATTTACCTATCAATTTGATTCATTAAACTCTCAATTTCTTTTCAAAGATGGTGTGTTGTGGATTGAGAATCTGACGGCTGGTTGGGCAGGGGGGCAAAGTGTCTGTACAGGTTTTGTCGATGTGGGGAACAACGATGCTCAGTTTAAAGTAATCGGACAAAGACAAAATCTTTGGGAGTTGGGGCAAGATTTGGATTTGTCTTCTGCACCTTGGCTCGAAATGCAACTGGATTCAGAACTCACGTTGTCTGGTACCCTCAATCCTTTGAATCTGAGTGGTGACATTGCAATTGAAGGCGCGGATTTTGGATCCTCCTCTGGGAACATCCGTCAAAAAGAGCCGCTGTTGGTATTGGATGAATTGGATTTCAAAGGAGCAATTCAACTGAGCAAAACGACTTTGCAGTATCAACTGGATACCGTCCGTCTTCAAAATGAAGGATCCTTGGAGAGTACAGGCAAAATAGAAGGAGTCTTTGAGTTTCCAGCTCCCAACAATATGATTGTCGACTTTGACTTCTCTCAACTGGATTTGACAACATTGAAACCATTGGGGGGCAGTCAATTAGGAGGCGTAGCGAAAGGTGGTGGACGACTTGAAGGCCCAATGAAGCAATTGAGTTTGACCAGCCGGTATCACGTTTCCAATTTTTCTATGCTGGGTCTATCTTATGCTGACAGTGTTGAGATGGGTATCGAAGGGGAAAATTTGAAAGAGTTGACCTTTGATATCGACAATGCTCAGAAGGGAGCGTCTACTCTTACAGGAACTATGCTGATGCGCTTTGGGACGGAACTATGGATGGAGGGGCAATTTGATAGTGTTGATGCTCGAGCCAACAATCTGATGGGGATTTTCTTTGATCCCTTGGATGTGGATGCTGTCGTTTCCGGGAGGGTCAATGTTTCTGGTGTGACCTCCAATCTTCACGTAGAAGCCGATTTTGGATTGTCTGATGTTACATTGTGGGGGGAGCCTTTTGACTCTGGACGATTTCGATTGTCTCAAGATGCCGAACAACTGACCATCGAAGAATTTTCTGTTGAACGCAACGATGGACTCGGTTCTGCTTGGATGCGAGGGACCCGAAAAGATGGCATCAATAATTTTGAAGTTATTGTTGGTGGTTTGCCTGTTGAGTATCTGACATGGGTCTTAGACGGAAAGTATCCTGTTCGGGGGAAAGTGGATTTCTTGGGTACCATTCGGGGTGAGGGATTCATTCCAAATGGTCGGCTGCGCATTCGAGATATGTGGCACGGTGTACAGCCTCTTGGAGATGCCAACTTGCTGTTGCATTCTCAATCAGAAGGGATGGTTGTTCAAGGCACGTTGTTCAAAGGTGTACACATCGAAGGACTCACAGGCTTTTCTTTGGACGAAGATTACATCGTTGACGTTCAGTTGCAAGATTTTCCAGTGGAGGCGATCACCACGATCGTGGTTGGTGAGGACACCGTTTCAGGTTTGTTGAATGCTGACGGGCAGATATGGCAACGGCAAGGGCAGTTTGGTGGTTCAGTGAAACTTGACAATGCCAGCCTCTCTTGGAAAGACCGTTGGTTGAAATTGGCAACATCGACATCTGTTGAGTGGGACGGTGTACAAGGGCGGACTTCTCCCATACATATTCTTGGTTCAGGCAAAACAGATTTGAAACTGTACGGTGAGAAGACAGGACATCGCCATCTCGTGGAAGGCTCTGGAACTCTTGATATGTCTGTCATAGAGATGGTATTGGAGGGAACTGAAAGAGCTTCTGGTGTCATGAATGTGGCCGGAGAATGGACCGAAGAAGGAATGGATGCCGAGTTGAAAATTGAAAATGGTTTTCTTCAAGGAAGTTGGTTTCCACACCCAATTGAATCTATTTATAGTGACATCTCGATGCTGTACGAAGACGTACAGATTCGTTCATGGGACAGTGTTGTTGGTGGTGGTACAGTGTCTCTTGTGGGCACGGTTGACACTGAAGAATTTCTACCCAGTCAGTACAATCTTGAACTCTCGATGAACCAGAGTCGAATTCAGTTGCTTGACTGGCTTCCCCCTGTCGTGGGCTCGGGAGATTTTCGTGTTGCTGGAGATGCGGAACTGCCTTTGATCACTGGTTCTGTGGTTGTATCTGAAATGACTTTTGTGGATCGAATTGGGTGGGAAGGCGCACTGTTAACATTTGCACCAGAGGCGTTGACAGGGGCAACGGAAGAAGAATTAGAGCCTTATTTTGAATATGCAATTGACTTTACTGCACAAGATACGATTCGCATTCGAAACAATTTGGCCGACATGAGTGCGTCTGCCTCATTAAAGTTTGTGGGCAATATGGCTTCACCGGGAATGTTGGGCAGCATTACCTTAACAGAAGGAGGACGGGTACTCTTTAAAGAACGGGATTTCGACGTATTGCGTGGAACATTGCGCTATGAAGACGCCAGTACGTTTGATCCGTTGTTGGATATTGCTTTGGAGACATCGGTTATCACACCTGAACGAGAGGTGGAGATTCGCTATTTTATTACTGGACTGTATAGTGATTGGCAAACCCACACGGCTTCTACGCCAGCCTTGCCCCAAGCCGACATCAATGCCTTGTTGCTCTTTGGAATGACCCGTCGAGAGTTGGAAACAGAGGGGGGCTTAGGGGCCGCGTTGGCCATTGAAGGTTCCGATTTGGTTTTTTCAAAGTTTGGTGCATCTCAACGATTTGTTGAGGTCGGTTCTGGTATATTTCAGAGTGAATTGCTTCGTCTTGACCGAGTGGATATCGTTTCTGGACCAACGGACAGAAATTCGGCTTATGTGTCTTCAGCGTTGAGGCTATTGGCAGAAAAGGATATTGGTAACGGGACTCTTCGACTGGAACAAAACATCACGGATACAACCGATGTGTTTGTGAGTTGGGAACAGCGGTTGACTCAACGCCTGTATACCCGTTTGTATTGGTCTAGTCTACAACAGGGTCGAACCATCAATGGCAATGGCGCTGTGGGTGCGGAGTTTGAGGTACAATGGGAATTGGACTGATTACAGCGTTGATGCTTCGTTCTGCGGAAGCAACGGAGTGGTACCATCGTTACGATGTTGGTGCTGTTTCTATTGTGAACGCCGAGGGCTTTGTTCCGCAAGGTGACTTGCAAAGTTTGCTTTCGGTGCAGGTGGGGGAACCATTTGATCCCGTACAGGTACGACGAGACCTCAGTACGTTATATACGATGGGGGAATTTCAGTCCATTTCGGTAGATGTACTCAACGATTCTATTGATAGTGAGCCATTCTTGCACGTGCGGTACAATATTGCCGTTTCTCCACGACTGAGTGCTGTGTCGATTGATGCAGACAACCGAAAGGTAAAGAAACTGTTGAAAGAAAAACTTCCGTACTCTTTGGGGCAGGTATTCCACCCGGCATTGGAACTTTGGAAGTTGGAGCAGTATCTAAAATTTCAATTAGAGGCTGTTGGGTATGTTGGTGTAGACTTGAAGTTGGATTTCGAGGAGCGAAATAAGGAAATCGCTCTGTCCATTCAGGTCATCGGTGTTCGAGACAATCGATTCGCATCGATACAGGCTGTGAATCTTCCAAAAGAGTTGAAGCGCCCCTATCAAAAATTGCTGCGAAAGTACAGCATCGAAAAGGGAGAGTTGGTTCAAATTCGACGCATCAATGATTTTAAGTTGGCTGTCCAAGATTTGTTGCATCGTTCCGGTTGGTTGGATGCAAAAGTTCGCCTTTTGCTTCAAGAAACACCCAGTCAAGAGCAGGAGTTAAAGGTCCTTATTGAACCTCAAAAGAGGGTCGACCTGACTGTAAGCCAGTTTGATGGTGGCTTCCGTCTTCGGAGGACATTGGAATCTGCGGACTTTCTTCGAAACCATTTGAATCTGTACAGTGGTATTTTTTTGTCAGATTCTGATATCCCAAGACTGACTGAAAGTTTACTTCAATGGCTAGAAACAAAAGGGTATTTGGATGCCACAGTTAACCTGTCCTTGCAAGAGTCTGCACAACTCCATATGATCGTTGCCGATGTACAGGTTGGTAATCGACATGAAATTACAGACATCGTCTTTTCAGAGAGCAGCCTGTTTACAGCTCCAGAATTGCTGTCCACATTTACGTTGGAACACGAAGGGTTAAAACCGGGACTGCTGGTCAATGGTCTCTTTAATCCTGCGCAGGTTCAAAAGGGGGTTCAGTCTGTTGAGCAGGCTTACATTGCAACGGGCTATCTTGATGTTGATGTTGCGCTAAATGACGAAATTCGTTCAAGTGGGACCGTCTCCTTGCATTCTCTGAAGATGGACATTGATGTGGGAAAGCAGTACCGACTTGGTCTGGTATCTGTTGATGGGGGGCTAGACAGCATCAATGAATCTGTGGTTGTAGAACTATCTGGGGTTTACCAACCTCATTTGATAGAAGAAGGCAAGCGCAAACTCCAACAGATCTATCAGGATACAGGATTTTTGTATGCAACTGTCTCGGTGGATACTACCATCACCCAAACGGGAATTGTTGATGTTGAGTATACGGTACAAAAAGGTGACAAGGTTTTGCTTAGGAATATTGGTGTTCGAGGCAACCGCTTAACGAAGAGAGAAGTGATTGATGATGTCGTTAGATTGACCCCTGGAACTGCGCTCTCTCCAAGTATCATAGAAGATATTCGATACGATCTCAATGCATTGGAATTGTTTGAAAGCACCACTGTGCGATTGATAGGGGATACACCTCAGCAACAAGACTTGTTGATTACTGTAGAGGAACGACCTCAATGGGCGGTTGGAACAGGTGGCTCCTTGGCTACCGACTTGGGGGTGTTGGCCATCGGTTCGGTTCACAATCGCAATATTGGTGGCAATGGGCGTCAAGCATCTGTTCTCGGCCAGTTTGGATATGCTTGGACAGATGATGCGTGGCGTTTTGATAGTACAGAACCGATTTGGCGCTTGGCGTCTACCTATATTGCGCCACGAACACCGTTGGAAATGAGCAATGTTCGCATCGAATCCATCTTTCAAGAGATTGTTCAACAACCCAATTACCGTATTGTGCAATCTGGAATGGGCATTGGTTTGGGGCTTGCACCCAGCAACGAAGTTAATTTTCTCATAGAATATAGGCTGAGAAGAATGGAATTGGATGATGTGGAACCGTCGTTGTTGTTGGAGGGAGAGCCTTGGTCTATGCTGTTGACGACGGATGTGGTTCATCGTTGGTGGAGTGGTGTGCAAAGTTCTATTGTTTTGGATTATCGAAACGACCCCTTTAATCCGACTCGTGGATTTGTGTTGTCTGGAGATGTTCGGATTGGGGATGGTCTTTTGAATGATTTGCCAACAGTGCGATTGACTGGTGGCATGACGACTTTGCTTCCAATGGATAATTTTCGATGGAAAGTCAGTGGAAACTGGGGCATTGGACGTACCAATGATGATACACCACTCCCACTTGAAGAGCGTTTTTTCTTGGGTGGTTCGAATTCTATGCGTGGGTTTGCCAGAAACCAAGTTGGACCTGCCAACGCAAGGGCCTGGTCTGATTATGACTATCCAGATCAATTAGATGGGTTGATCGATGATTCCTTCAGGCACGATTCTGGTGATCGGTGGACAGCGACGGGTGGGGAATATTTTGCGCTTCTGAACGTTGAGTTGCATTATCCATTGGAAAAGTGGGATATGAATGAATCGAGTTTGGTGACTTTTGTTGATGTTGGACACTTGGATTTCATTTCCCCATACAGTTCGAGTGACTCTATGTTGTTGAAAGTCGATCCACTCTTTCGCTATTGTGTCGGTGTTGGACTGAGATACAGTACTGTGATTGGACCAATTGCCTTTGACCTCGGAATCAATCCAGAACCCTTGACGGAGCGTGGAGAGGTCTGGTTGGTGCCCAATCTATCCTTTGGTTCCTTGTAACCACAGTCGATTGAAAACGAATTATCTGAGTTGGGAGAGGAAACTTTTTAGCCCACGTTCAATTTGTTCACGACACTTTTTAAACTCACGAAGATTTTGTCCAATTGGATCTGGAATGCTGGGACGCCCACAGAACATACCCAATTCTAGTGTTTTGTCGTCGGCATTTTCATAATGTTGACGAACATGACGTGCATGACGACGCTCCATGACCAATATGTAGGTTGCCCAATCAATCAACTCTTGTGTGATGGGTTGACTTCGGTGCTGGGATATATCAAGGTTGATGTCCTGACATACTTGAACAGACTTGGGGTCTGCTGCTCGATTTATCAAACCCAAGGTTCCAGCAGATTTTGCATGTACTTGTAGATTCATAGAATTACCGAGAACCGGTGCAAGACCTTCAGCAATGGGCGAACGACAAATATTTCCTGTACAAATCATCAATAAATTGGTCATGTTGAGCTCCTAATGCGACTTGGCATCAACGAATGGTGAATATGTAAAAAGGGAGCCGAAGCTCCCTTTTGAATGTGGACGAAAAGATTATTGGAAGGTATTTCCGAAAATCAGTTGTACGGCGCCACTATCTGAACTTGTTCGGTAACTTCCAATCAAGATTTCGGAAATGCCATCGCCATCCATGTCATCTAGACCTGACAGATTCATCCCAGTTTCATTTCCAGCACCCGCACCGGTGAGAAATACTTCGGCAGTTCCAAGACTGTTTGTGCCTGTCGCTCCACCCAATACGATGTAGGTAGCCCCAGAATCTGTTCCATTGGCATCCGCCAACTTGGCCCCAACAAGCACTTCAGAGCGACCATCGCCATTGACATCACCGATTGTAGAAACCCAACGACCCGCAGCATCGCCAGCGCTTTCACCAGTGAATGTAGCAATGGTTGTTCCAGAGCCATTGACAATCATCGCCATACCCGCATTGCTGCCAGCATGTTCAGAACCAACGATGATATCCAAGTTTCCATCACCATCAAAGTCACCCGCTCCCGAAAGTGAACGACCGATGGAGTCTCCTGCACTCGGACCCAAAATTGTGACGTCAGCCGTGTGGTTGGACGCGTTGTGAGAGACCAAAAGTGGGCTGTTGGTTGCGTTGCCATCTCCATCCACCAAGTTTTGTGAATACAAGCTTCCACCACCATACCAAACAAACACTGCCCCGTTGTTCTGGTCCACATTTGACGAGCTTTGGTCCCAACGATACGCCCCAATGGCCAAATCGTCGATGCCATCACCGTTGACATCACCGATTGCGTCGATGGCGGCTCCCATCTGCTCACGAGAAGTACCCTCTGATTTGATTTCACGTCCCAAGGTAGAACGCCAAGTGACTTCATTGAGGGATACTGTTCCTTCGTACTGTCCAGTCAACTGAGTTCCTGAACCATCAAAAGTATCTGCTCGACCGAAGATGAGGTAGGCTTCACCATTGGTCGCACCACTATTTTTCTTCGATGGGTCACCGATTGCGATGTCTCCAATACCGTCATTGTTGATGTCACCAACAAATGCCACAGTGTATCCTGTGTTCACAGCATTGTGGTTGGATGGATTCGTTGGGTCTTGACCAAACTGACCGGTGAAGACAACATCTGCAGAGGCTGAGGTTGTGTCTGCACTGAGTGGCCCATAGAACATGTATGCAGATCCAACGGATGAACCGTCAACGTCCGCGTTCGGGGCTCCAATCAACAAATCGTCGTTGCCATCACCGTTGAAGTCACCATTGATGCCACCAAGCATGGATGTTCCACCAGCAACACTGAAACCGAAACGCTCACTGCCAGAACCTGTAATCGTAACATCTGCTGTACTCGCGCTTGCTGTGCCACTCAGTGATGAAGAACCGGCAAATACATACACAGCACCTGCTTCTGAACCATTCCATCGAGAGCCAAGAACAAAGTCATTGGTTGTATCACCAGTCACGTTACCAGCGTAAGATATAGCCTGTCCCAATCTGTCACCCGATCCAACGCCAGTGATTGTAAAGTCACCATCGGCAACTGTACCATCACAAGCACCCAATGAATCTGTGTTGTCACAGTCAGAGTCTACACCGTCTAGACACACTTCTGTGGCACCTGGGAATACTGTGGCATCACTGTCATTACAATCCGTATTGTCGGTGACATATCCTGTTGGTTGGTTACAAGCGTCGGTTGTTTGTGAATTGTCTCCAAAACCATCGTTGTCACTGTCAAGGTAGAATGTGTTTCCACTTGTGCCTTCGTCAATGTCAGTATCACAGTCATTGTCAATACCATCACAGATTTCTGTTGCACCAGGGAACGCCGCACTGCTTGAATCATCACAGTCAGTGTTGTCGGTTACAAAGCCAGATGGTTGTGAGCATGCTTCTGTGCTGTTTGATGAATCACCGAAGGTATCACTGTCGCTGTCTGCGAAAAAGGTTGTTGTTCCGGTTACACCAGTATCGGCGTCGTCAATCAAACTGTCACAGTCATTGTCGATTCCGTCACAGGTTTCAGTTGCGTTTGGATTGACAGCCGACGATGCATCGTCGCAGTCGCTGTCGTCACTGACAAAGCCTGAAGGTTGCGAACAGGAGACAGAACTGTTTGATGAATCACCGAAAGTGTCATTGTCACTGTCAGCAAACCACGTTGTAGCATCGGTTATGCTAGAGTCTGCATCGTCGACCAATGTGTCACAGTCGTTGTCGATTCCATCGCAGATTTCATCGGCGCCAGGATTGGCAGCAGACTCAGAATCGTCACAGTCTGTTCCAGATACTCCACCATTTGGTGCTGTGGTATCACCATAGCCATCTGAGTCAGCATCGGTCATACAGTCCGTTGCCGATTCAGTTTCGGCAGCACCAGGATAAGAGAATTCGTCATTGTCATCACAGTCGTTGTTGCATCGATCTACACCATCACCATCACCATCAACGGGTTTGATTTGGTTGTCTGTATCATCGCAATCGAGTGCGTTTGTGACGTAACCAGAAGGTCGAGCACAGGTTTGTACAGTGTTTCCAGCATCTCCATACAAATCGTCATCGTTGTCTGCAAAGAATACAGTTCCTGTTGATGTATCGACGCTGGAATCTGCATCGTCGATATCTCCATCGCAGTCATTGTCTAATGAGTCACAGACTTCTGTTGCATTTGGATTGACAGCCGACGAAGAGTCATCACAATCCAAAGCATCGCTGGATTCACCTTCGCCAGAGTCTAAACAGTCCAAGTCTGCTGATGCTGTTGTAGTCTCTGTACGGAAACCATCATCGTCAGCATCCACGTAGCACAAGTCACCTGAGTCACAGTTTTGGTCAATGCCGTCGTCAATAATTTCTGTTGCATTTGGGAAAATGGCTGCATTTGAGTCGTCACAGTCTGTGGAGGTCACAAACGTTCCACTGGGTTGTGTACATGCCGCTACACTAGAACTACCGGCAAAGCCATCCGAGTCGTTGTCAAAGAAGTAATCTGTTGTTCCGGTTACACCTGTATCTGCATCGTCAATCAGTGTGTCACAGTCGTTGTCAACGCCATCACAAGTTTCGGCTGCGCTTGGATTGATACTGGCATCGTTGTCGTTGCA
>CBFIFY010000086.1:0-13949 GCA_965661985.1 uncultured Myxococcota bacterium
TCTGAGCCCTACATGCCCTTTCATTGTCCTTCTGTTTTGACAGCCACCCAATTGCGGCAGCAGTTGTACGACGCGCTGTGGTGTATGGAAGCCCGTCACAGATTGGTGCCCAGATACACCAAACGCCGGCTGGCACATTGGGTGAACCATCTCCGAACAGAGGGGACGCACTTTATCGGTCCCCATCTAGAAACCGCAATGACCACCACTGAGATTGTTCAACTCTATGCCCAGCGTGGAAATCCAATTGTTCGAAACCTTTTGCATCGATCTTTTGCATCGACCTTTTACATCGACAACCCAATCAACGGAGGACACCATGTCTGAATGACGCCAATCCACTTTTCAATTCTTACTGTTCAACATCAATATTGTTCACCTTGGAGCACACCATGTCGAAATCCGACACCTCAATCAACACACCCACTCAATCACCAAGCAATGCTGGAGAAGCCATGTCCATAGAGACACCCAAGACCCCCAAGACAACAGATGCACCCAACACACCCCCAACCGAGGACAACGCCATGTCTACCGAGACAACACCCCATCACCAATACTACGCCTATGGCACAACATCAGAAGAATGGATTCCAGGCAGTTATCGAGAACCGTTTATTTGGCCGACCCCCGATGTGTTGCCTTATTCTGAAAATTACTACTCTATTTGGGAAGGCCTTCCGTCTAGACGTACCATTAGTGAAGGAGGCTTGGAGCGTTTCAAGCAATGTGCAACACCGATTTCCAAGGAAGAGTACGATCACTTGACCAGCATCAAGTGTGCGCGACAAGAGGCCGATTCTCACGCTGAGTACATGTGGTCTGGTCCACGGTATGACGATGAGGACTGAGTCACATCAGACTTAGAACAGTTCTAGCAAAATATCGAGGGGGCGGATATCTGCCAGCAATTTTTCGCGCAACTCAGTTCGACTGAGTCCCTCGGTGTTGAGTTTGTGTTTGCGGGCAATGGTGTTCAACACCCGTGCACTGGCAAAGCGTACGATGCCTGCAAGCTCATCCTCCAAACTGTTTTCCATTGACTTGGAGGTTCGCGTTTTCAAATAGAGTTCCAACGGTGGCAAAAATACAAACTCAAATCGCCCCAGTTTCACCTTGTCCCTGGCGTTCAGCAAATGTGGTTCATCTTTTTCCAAGGTTTCTCCATTGAGACAGGTACCATTGGTGGCTCCGATGTCTTTGAGGTAATACTTCCCACCATCATAGGTGATGAACGCGTGGCTTTTTGAAATTGTATAGTCAACGATGTTGATGTCGCTTTTGATGGTTCGACCAACGTGGAACAGTTGAACACCACCGGGATTTCTTGAGTTGTGCTGTAGGTAAAAGAGGCTTCTACTCACAAACTTATTGAGTGCGCTTGAAGCCTGAGCCATCGCTTTGTCTACACCACCGACAAACTGCACCGTTCCATCCACTCCACTGTTTCCATCTTCCATTTCACCAGCGTAGAGGTCGTTGCCAACCAAAAATGGGTATTGGAAATGGTGCAAAAATTCTTTGAGTGGGTTGCTTTTGACAAACTCCAAAAAGTCTGGATAGGAAACTTTTTTGTTGTTCAGCATATATTCGATGGTTGCCACAAAAACTCCATTGATACCGACGAGTCATCAAACGGGTGATGCCGTTAAAACTTATTTACATACACACAAGGATACTTAGCATGAGCATTGATCTAAACAAACCACTAACGCAGAAAGAACAACAAGAATTGGCTAGGAAAGTTCACAATCATTTGATTCTCTCAGCCTTGCCCGTCTACAAAACACAAGTGCAAAGCATTGCGCTGACAACGAGTTCTACCACACTTGGCGATGTACTCAATGACTTTCTTAAACCGTTTCGAACGCAAGTGTGTGGTGGCTTTGACACTCCAAAAGGGTTGACACAATCCGGTGTAGAACAGCGTTTGACGACCGAAGTGAACGCTTTTGATGGCTTGGTGTTGGGGGTTGAAGCCTCCTCTGAGTCTTTGTTGGGTGTCAACCATGCCCACGTTGACGAAGTGGTCAGTTACAATCGTGGTGCATTGATATCGAGTCGGTTCATCCATCGGACACCGACAACTGGTACACAAAAGATGCGTTTACACTGTGTGGATGTGGTTGGGGAAGGTCAAGTTTGGGTGGGGCATTCCTCTTCAGGTACCCGAAATCCAACAAAGTCCAAACACAATCAAACGTTGTTCTTTGACTTCATCGGTGGGTCAAGAGTGGATGAATTGCACTTTGACCGAACGCGGTCCTTTTTCTTTGGCGATGTCAATTTTGATGTCACCGACTCAACCATTTTGCGCCGGCTTCAACAGCAATCCAAGGTCTTGTCAGTTCAGTTTGTTTTGCCCAAAGTGCGCGTGGTGAAACGTCGATTTGGCAATCGACCCTTTGCAAACAATCAAGTGCACAAAGATTACACCCAAACTGCCGAGAGCATGCTTGCTGTGGTGCCGGAAGACACGAAAGTCGAAGCACTGGACCCAGATGGGTTGGTTCTTTGCAGTCGAGGTGAAATCTGGCTTCTCAGACCCAATCAACCACCAGTGTTGGTAGAAGAGGGGCAAGAGATTGATTGGGTTGAACACAGGGCCTTTTCAGATGCCATCACCCTCGATCACAAGCCGATTTCCTGTCGCTTGAATGGTGAAGGGTTTCTCTTTCACAATTTTATGGATTTTCGAGGACCCAAAGGTGTTCGAGACGTGTGTTGGTATGATACAACAAGTCTGGATGAAGAAGAGCAACGTCTGGTCGAATACTTGAAAGCAACCTTTCCCGAGTGCCTTTGAATGGTTGCTCGTATTGGATCAACGGTCTTGTAGGAGAATGGTATGTGGATGGGATTGTGGCTTCAAACACTGTTGAATACGGCACAAGCCTTAGACTGTGACTTTCGTCCACCCCACACGCCCTTTGGTGAGCAGAGCAACATGCCGCTCAATCTCAGACCTTTCGTGTACGATCAAAGTCCAGATGCCTTTTGGGCTTTGCGGGTAGAAGATGCGTTGGTTTCAGAAGATGTGGAATGGTTGGAACTCGGTCCCAATGCCTTTCAAATGATTCCCGAAGTCAATCTTACGCCAAACACGGACTATCAGTTGATTGATGTCAACACTCCAAATCAAGTCCATGCCTATTTGAGCACAGGAGAATTTGTGGACGACACAGCCCCAGAAATCGTTGAGATTCTGGATGTGTATCGCGAAACAGGAACCTCAGAATGGGGGGACACCGATCACCTAATCTTGGATATTCAGTTGGCAGATGTGGATGTGGCCTATGCAAAGGTGGAATTTGCGGTGACCGACAATATGGTCGCTCCCATAGAGACTTGGGTGATTTTGTATGCGACTTCTGACGTAGTCCCATTGGTTGTTGGACAAGGACTCTGTTCAACATCTGCTTCCCCCGATACGTTAGACAACAATCCATTTGTGCGTTTGACGTTCTATGATTGGGCTGGAAATGCCAGCGAGAACCTCTTGGTAGATACGGAGTATGAGCAAAGTCTCCGAAAGCGAGTGGGGTGTTCAAGTGTAGAGCCGATGTCCCTGTTGTTGTTTGGCTGGGGACTGCTTGGGTGTCGAACAAGGGAGCGATGATGGAGAATGAAAGTGAGATGCACAAAAAGAAACCATGGCATTTACGCTGTCGGGCTTTGTGGTTGGAATTCCTCGAATCTATCATGAATCCAGAATGAGTGCTGTTTGATTGAACCCTTCGATTGTTTGACTGTGATTTTCGGTTAAAAAATAAATATGATGGAGGTCATATGTACAAATCAAGTGTGTTAACGGTTGGGATGGTGGCTCTACTTTCAGCCTGTATAGAACGAACGGATGCCGATAAGGACCTGTCCACTTTGGAAGAGCCGTCCAGTGAACCGGCCGGAGAACCTTCAGATGGGGAGAGCACCGATGGGTCTAGTGGTTCAGATGGTTCTGGAGGAAACTCAGATGGAAACTCAGATGGAGGCTCTTGGGGAGATGGAGGTTCCACCGATGAAGAAGTCGATGATGGGTACATCAATCCAGATTTTTTACTCTTTCAGTTTCAGCACGGTCAAATCAATGGTGAAGTCTCCAGTATGATCATGCCGACTGGCGATACACGACCAGCCCACTTTACAGTGGTGTTGTTTGACAGCACCCTCGAAGAGTATTGCTCAGTGGACTGGGAATTTGATGAAAATACGGTTGCTCCAGACCCTGACTATGCAGATGGATTCGTGTTTGACGCCTTTTCTGGTGCCGACTTAGAAGTGTGGAATGGTTTCGTGGTGTTGTCGACGCCACAGGCGAGCGATGGGTGTGAGTATTTGACATCGCCTTGGGACGACACGTTGAGTGCATTGATGATTGAGCGACCGGGCTTTGGTTATGGACCGCTCACCGAAGATCTTTCGATGTCGATGCAAGAAGGGCACTATGCCGATTGGTCCAGCGTTGAAGACTTTGTCTTTGCGGGTATTGCATCGATGACTGTGTTCTCCGATACGGGAGAGCGGATGTATTTTCCAATCAATCAGGGATTTGCCTATCCAGTGGACGATGCAGGGGTGACCTCGTATGACCCAGAAAGTTATGACGTCCCTCAAGGTACCGAACTCAGTCTGTCCGATTTGCCTGCGGAGACGGCGCATTATGTGGGCAACTATTATTTTGGCTTGTCGTTGGGTGGTCACTGAGCGAACTTTGCAATCCTTTCGCTCATTTTGCTCATCGCTTGAAGACCTGCTCTCGTCCTTTGGGGTCCCATTCTCCGTGAAAGGCGATTGGAAGCAAGGGCAGGGAGATACTGCACACGGGGCCTTTTTTTAGATTTTCCACTTCAAAAATGTTCATCGTCGTGTGCTCGTTGAGTCCATCGCTGATCAGGACAACGACGTGGTCACTTCCATCGGGATTGTCGACAATGATGGGTTCGCCAACGAAGCAGTGGTCCTGTGTTGTCCAGATCTGTGCAGGGTATTCTGGGTCTTGCAGGTCAATGTAAATCAGACTGTCAAACGGATCGCTGTGGGTTTGGTCTGATCTGGTTGCACCGACCATGTAGGATGCGCTGTTGCCACAGTCCGCATAGGGCACTCTTGGAAAATCAATACCGTAGGGGCTGATTTGTTCCCATTGCGCCTCATCGCTGTTGGGTGAAACGGCAATCCGATAGAGTCGCTGTGGGTCTCTAGAGTCCGGTCGGGCTGGATCAAAGGGCGTGTGCTTTCCAGTGTACCCAAATTCTTCGCCAAAGGGGAAGTCGTGAAAAATACAGGCATCCACAATTAAGGTACCATCAGATTGTTCAAACGCATTGACAAAATGGACAACATAGACAGATTTGGGCAATCGGATTCGGCGTGTAACGTCTTTTTCTGTGCGCGATACGAGAAAGAGTTCTCCGGGAATGGTGGTGTCTGTTGCAACAGAATTGAGCATTGTGCTGGCACCCATCAATGTTTTGGCAAACTCCAACGGTCGAATGCGCAGCGCGTTGCCACCAAAGATGGTCCAGTTTTCACTGAACGCAAAATCGTGCACAAAAGCGGTGTGGGGTAGGGTGGCTGAACGAGAGCGAATGCATCGGTAGTTGATGTCCATTTCGTGGATTGCCAAACCGGTAAACCGACCCATGGTGATGTTCACGACCAGGAGGGTGTCTGTCGTTGGGTCATGATGCATGTGTGCAAGTGTCGTTTTGCCTGCGATGGTTCCGTTGAACGTTTCAACACCAAATGTTTCAAGCGTACTTGGGTCGATCGCATGGGGTTCTCCGCCTTCCCAGCCGACTAAGAGTTTGTCACCCCAACGGTATACGGTGGTGTTGGCGACATTTCTTGGGATGTCATAGCCAATATTTTTCCAGAACTGCTCGTGGGGGTTGGTTGCAAAACCCCGTATACTGAGTTGTCCATCTTCTTTCTCTCGTTGATAGGCTTCCGTCTCAACAAATCGAGCCTTGAGTGAAACAGAGCCATCTCGATGAAAGGCAAAAGAACGTACGTAGCCGTGTCCATCAAAGGGGTGGATATTGATATCACCGTACTGATTCCAGCCCGGACCGTTGGACAACAGAGAGCCCCCATGAAAGTTTAGGGGTATCTCTCCTTGAATGTTTTCTGTAGGAATGTGTAGATCAACGTTGCCCGGTTTAACAGTGAGTGCGGTATTCCAAGCGCGTTGCTTTTCAGGGGTGGTGGACATGTGGGGCTCCATACAGGGACAATGGAATTTTGCTCTGAGTACTGTATTTACTAATTGATCCGGATCTATGGGCTTGAACCAAATGAAGAGCGTCTAGTTGGGCTGTCCATGAATGATGGCGACCGCATCCAAATCGAAGCCACCCAACGTATTGGCACCAGAATCTTCTATACGAATGTATTGTACTTCGGACAGTCCAATGTCGCTCAAGTCAAACGCATCTCCACCCGCCAATAGTGGATCGCGCGCATCAATGCAATTGTCTGGGTGAGAGAGGGTAGGGTTGACCCCAGCACAACCCGGAAAATTGTTGTCCGCATCAACTGGGTCACACGCCCAAGTGAACCAAGTTTCACCATCTTCACTGGCAGATACAATGCCCGTTTCCAGCCATCCGACAAAGACGTTTTCAAACACAATGAAATCGGGTCCTTCGACATCAACGATGCTTTGCTCAAAGGCAAGGGTGATCGACCCACCTTCGCCCAGTGTGAGCACATCCAGTGAACCACGGTACTCTCCAAACCCTTGTGGTGGTCCAAGAACGATGTCGGGAAAAGATTCCTGTCCGAACCCAGCGCCTTCACCGTACTGAACGTCGACGACTTCGGCGACAAAAGGGTAAGGCGTATATGTCACAGGTTCACAGTCTGTCTCCGCATTTTGGACTTCATTTCCATCATCGGCTGTATCAAGATGCGCCGTGTCTTCTACATTGGGTGTAGCGCTGTCATTGTCAGATTCACCACACCCAATCACAGCGCCCAACCACAATGCCTGTGTCCAAAAAGACATCGGCACTGTTGAAGGACTGTATCGCTGGTCTAGACCGTACATGGACTGTTTATTGTTCTGCTGGAGAAAGAGGAGACCATGCAAATCCACCACAACCAGTTTCGAGGTCACTGTTGTCCGCACTGGCCATCATGGCGTCTGCTTTGCTGGCAGCATCGTAGGCAGACTGACAGTAATGCCAAGCGCCATCGCCATCGACAAACCACTCAAACTTGCTCCACAGGTCTGGATTGTATTCGTTGTTGGCGTCATTTTGTGCAATCGCCCAGTCTTCTTCATTGCTGTATCCAGTGATGTTGAACACGGATGTGTCCATCAACCAGACAAAGGCGTTGATGTTGTGGGGTAGTCCCCAACCGTCTACAAAGTCACCGGTGAGATCAAGTTGTTCTCTCAGTTCAGTCCAAGCAAAACCACCACAGCCCATGGAGAGATCGCTGGCATCAGCATTGGCCCCCATGGCGTCTTCTTCACTGGCAGCGTCAAAGATGGATTGACAATAGTACAAACCACCATTTTCATTCGTGGTCCACTGGAACTTGCTCCACTTTCCTGGATTTCCATACTGTGGGTCGTTGGTTTCATCGTTTTGAGCCAACAAGAAAGCTGCATTGTTGTCATACTGAGAGATGCTGAACGTGTAGCCTGTTCCGGAGTCCCAACTGTCGTCGCTTACAATTTGGGTGCCCAGCCAATTGTCGGTGTAGGTTCCAACGATTTCCAAGCCCATTTCTGTGTTGGTGTCTTCGGTATCCTCAGTATTGGTATCTGTATCTTCACTTGAAGTATCGGTATCTTCGGAATTCGTATCTTCAGTATCGGTGTCATTGTCCAAGAATCCAGTGTCTTCTTCTTTTTCGCCACAGGCAAGTAGCGTGAGTAGGGTTAGTGTCAACGCGTTCATGTTTTCTCCTTTCGAACAGGTCGGTGTACCAAAAAAGCTCGCGACTGCACAACTTTCTCGGCTTGCTATGTATTTGCTTTGTGCACATTTGTACAGCAAGGGTTTGT
Organism: uncultured Myxococcota bacterium; assembly: GCA_965661985.1. Classification (GTDB taxonomy): domain Bacteria; phylum Myxococcota_A; class UBA796; order UBA796; family UBA796; genus CAJWHX01. The sequence continues at coordinate 8,021 of CBFIFY010000086.1, forward strand.
TTTTCACATCTACGGTATCCCACCGATACCAGATGCATCTATTGGCCGGTCTCCTGACTTATTCGGACTTGCACTCTATCGACCTTCCCAGTGTGTCACCAGTGGTATTGTGGAGGAGCGCACCAAACTTACAGTAGCGGGGGCTGTGCTGGATTTTCACCAACTTCCCTGTTTCACCCTTGCGGGTACCAAAAGATACTTTATATGTACCTTACAATAATACATCTGTCAACCTTGTGTTTGATGCCATCGTCAGTTTGGGTTCAATTGTTGTGGCGTGGTCCCACAATGCTATTTGTTCAAAAACACTTCGCAAGTCATTGGGAAGAGGGGTGTGTAAAATCAGAATTCGATTTTTGTATGGTATTTCTAAGCAACCTGCGTGCAAGGCCAGTCTGGACAACCCCATATGTTCTCTCCACCAACGATTGACTCGAGAGTCTCCATGGTCTCCATCGTGCAAGATTGGATGGTGTAAGTCGCGTACATGCCGTCTGACTTGATGGTTTCGACCAGTTTGGAGCTTCACTTCAAGCAAGGAACAGCGAGGCTCGGGGTGTGTTGCCAAGCGTCGAACAATGGAATGGGATTCTTTGCCCTGAATCGGCGTATCGACGGTAATGGGATTGCTGTGGGGAAAACAGCCACGGGTAAATGCCCAATAGGTTTTCTGACCTCGACGGAGAGCCTCAGCCATCGGTTCGACGAATTTTGGGAACAAAGCGAATATCAAGATGCCCGATGTTTGTCTGTCCAGTCGGTGAACAGGCCAAACGGGGTGTTCCAATTGATCTCGAAGGCGTTGCACCAATGGAATTTCGTTTGGGAATCTGGGGTGAGCATGAACCAAAATGCCCGCTGGTTTGTCAATTATAACGATGTGTTGGTCTTGATAGAGGATTGATAGCATGGGGGCTTATACTCTGTTTTGGGCTACTTAGGCAACCCTTCGAGCGTCAAGGTTTCACCTTTGGCCAGCGCGTCTACCATCCATTCAAAGGTGGCACGGTCAACGGTTTTCTTTTCTACAGAGCGCTTGTCCAGTGAGCGGAGCACCATTTTCATGCGAAAATTGTCTTTGAACCGCTCGCGGTGCTTGTCTAGATAGACCCAATAGAGTCTCGTTAGAGGGCAGTTTTTCTTCGGATGAAAGGTGCATCCCTTGCAAAAGTTCGACATCTTATTGATATAGCCAGAGCCAGCGATGTATGGTTTGGTAGACAGGACTTCTCCTGTGGCAAAGGTTCCCATTGCGAGAACATTGGGTTCCACCACCCAATCGAAGGCGTCGATGAAGGAGACCCAAAACCAATCGGTGATTTCGCGTGGCTTGATTTCCAACAATGTGGCGATGTTGGCCAGCACCATCAATCGTGGAATGTGGTGGGTAAACCCATCGTCCATGACGTCTTTGACCACGTTGTCTAAGCAGTTTAAGCCACATTTCTTGCCCCAAAACGCCTGTGGGAGAGGGGTTTGGTAATTGAGTACATTGATGAGTGTGCCACCATCTTGTTCTGGAATACTGGTGTCAATCTCTACGGTGGGGTGCTCTGTCCACGTTCCATCTTTGTGGGGAATTCTACGTAGCCCATCGGTGTATTCATGAATTTGATACATGAACTCTCGCCATCCGAGCACTTGACGAATGAAGCCCTCTTTGGAATTGAATGGAATGTCCAGTCCTTCAATATCTTCAACAACTTGTTTGGGAAGTAGGCGATGGAGATTGAGCAACGGAGAAATGCGTGTGTGGAACAAGGACTTGGAATCGGTGTGCATAGCATCTTCATAGGGACCAAAGTGCACCATACACTCTCGTTTTGCCCAGTTCCAAAGTTGGATGGCATCTTCTTTGGTACAAGGGACTTGGGTTCTATCCAATTTTCCGACCGCATTTGGAAAGGACGCCTCAATGAAGTCACAGACCTCATTGGTGACGACATCGGCTTCAAAAATTGGGGTGGCTGGAAGGACTGGTTCACCTTTCCAAGGAAGACGGTTGTCTCCATCAAAAGAGTACTTTCCTCCGATGGGCTTGTTGTTCTCCATTAAAATGCCGGTGCGTTTACGCATTTTTTGATAGAAACTCGCCATTTTCCAAGGAGCATGCTTGGATGTACGTTCCAAATCTTGTCGGGTGCTGAGCCAGCCTTCGTGTTTGATGGCTTTGAGCCAGCCAGCCTCAATACAGGGTTTGAGTTCCTTGCGCAACTCTCGTTCAGCAGGTCGCATGACTTGAATCTCGGAGATGGCGTACTCAGCCTGAATCGCAGACAGCATGGTTCCGTAATCCGTAGTGCCACAGCGATAGATGACCTGTACACCGCGATTTGCTTGCTCAAGGGCAAACTGACGATTGTTGCTGAGCAAAATGGCCAATTTTTGTTTGTGGTAGGCTCGACGAGTGCCTTTGTGGCTGGTTTCCAACATAATGATGGTGGTCTTGTTGGGATTCCATCTGCACAGCGGTTCCATCTGATCGCTGAGTTGGTCGTAGGGAACATAGAGGACGTGTTCGCGAACGGGTTGGTTGGAAGGGCTGTGTGTGTGTAATTGTGTAAAGAAATGAGACATTGAACTCTGGGGATTGGGTGTGCTCTCTTTGTAGGTCAAAAGTGGCTTTGGTCCAATACTCTGTTCAAAACAATATCGGCGCAGTTGTCACAGGTGTGTGACTGGACTACAGTCCTAAGGTTAGAGGTGCAGTATGTTGCAGATTTTTGGTTTTCTTGGCTATATTTTATCGATGATGCCGTCTGCCAACGCAGAAGTGGTGGTGTTGCCATCGGTAGAATTTGCATCGCCGATTGATTACCCAAAAACCGAATTGAAAGCGGGAAGGGGTGCTTCAGTCTTGATGCAACTGACGATAGATGCCGATGGACAGGTCTTGGGGGCTGAAGTCTTAGAGTCCGCGGGTGAGGCTTTTGATGCGTCTGCCCTGAGAACCATTGAACGCTATCAGTTCACACCAGCACTCGATGAAAATGATCAACCCATTTTGGTTCAAATTCAGTATCGACTGGTCTTCAATCCCGAGATTTTACCACCGGTCAACGTCAAAGGGCGCGTATTGGAGGCGGGATATCGAGACCCTCTAGAGAACACACAGATACTGGCCACCAATGTGTCAGGTCAACAAGTTGTCGTCACCACCGATGCCAACGGAGAGTTTGAATTGGCAGGTCTGGCAGAGGGTACGTGGGTGATCGACGCTTACAAAAGTGGTTTGCTCTCAGTACAGAGCACGGTTGAAGTGACCGATGACAAAATCCAAGAGTTGAACTTTCGATTGGTTCGAGATCAAGCACAAACTGCGATGAGTGAAGCAGATGCCAGCATTGTGGTGGAAGCAGAACGAGAGACCTCTGAGGTCAGTGTCAAAACCTTGTCCGCGGACCAAATTCAGTACTTGCCGGGTAGCAATGGAGATGTGGTGAAAGCCATTCAAAATCTTCCGGGGATTGCACGGGCGCCCAGCGGTATTGGTCAGTTGATCATTCGAGGGACAGCCCCTGAAGATTCCGCATTTTATGTAGATGGTTCACCCGCCCCAGAAGTATTTCACTTTGGCGGTTTAACGACCGTGCTGAGTACATCGAACATTGAGTCGGTGCAGTTTTTGCCGGGCAATTACTCTGTGCGCTACGGTCGTCAACTCGGTGGTTTGGTCGACATTCAAACCCCATCGACCTTTCCAGAGCGGGCGGAGAGTTTTGCTTCGGTTGATCTCTACCAAAGCGCATTCTTCGTCGAACAAATGATTGACGACAAATATGTTGTGTCACTGTCTGGACGCCGATCCTATGCTGATATTTTGGCGGCACCCATCTTGAACTCACTGGGTGCAACCTTTCGACTGCCACGCTATTACGATTTTCAAACCCAATTGACTATGAAGATGCCCTTTGGTGGGGTGATGCAGACCATCTTCTTTTTGTCAGATGACAAGTTCGCCTTTACTCAACCTGGGGAAGAAGAGGAGGATGAAGACACTGTCAATGCGGCTTTTGGCGTCAATTTTAAGCAGTTCCAACTCAAGTATACCCAACCGATTTACACTGGCTGGAAATCCGTATTCACCTTTGGTGCAGGTCCACAAAGACGGGACTTTATCTTTGATGCCAACGGTGAGGCTTTTGAAAAGAACACCCAAGTCAATATTCGCCAAGAATTTTCCAAGGATTTGGATTCCGAGATTGGCAATGCTTGGAAAGTGGGGGTGGACATCAATTCGGGTGTGTTTGGATTCAATTACGACTTGCCCTCTTTTCCCTACGAGCCAGAGTCCGCCGACATTGCCTATGTGGCACCTGCTGGCTACGTAGAGTATCGACGTCGTGGTCAATACGCTGATTTAATTACTGGATTGAGACTGGATCAGTATCGACTGGAAGATGCGAATACACAAACGGCTTTGGATCCTCGAATCCAATCGCGTTTCTTCCTTACCGATACCCTAAAGTTCATCGCATCCACTGGTTTGACATCGCAAGCGCCATTGCCCAGAGAGCGGTCGGATAAAAATGATGGAGACCCTGATTTGAGACCAGAACGTTCTTGGCAAAACTCTTTTGGTTTGCAACAGGAACTCTTGGGTGGGGCTCTGCGTTGGCAGGTGTTGGGATATTACAATGAACTCTTTGATTTGGTGGTGGGGCGCGAAGACCGCTTTCAGTTTTTCACAGGTCCACCGCCAGTTGGTCCTTTTGATACAGAAGATTACGCCAATGACGGCACAGGACTCATTTGTGGTTCGGAGGTGGAAGTGCGGTACACCGACCCCCTTCGAATTGGGTTGTTGGCAATGAGTTTCTCTCATTCGGAACGCACCGATCGCAATGGCGACACCCGATTGTTTCTGTATGATCAACCGGTGGTCATCAACGCACTCTACACCCAAATTTTACCAAAGAATTGGCGGTTGGGTGGTCGGATTCGATACGGCTCGGGGAATCCCTATACTCCAGTGGTCAATCGTGTGTACAACATGTCCTCACGCGAGTTCATTCCAGTCTACGGTGAACGAGATTCTGGTCGATTGGATCCCTTCTTCAGTTTGGACTTGCGCATCGACAAAGAGTACACCTTTCGAAACTGGAAATTGGGGACCTATTTGGATGTTCAAAATGCGACGAACTACAAAAATGTGGAAATCCAAAGTTGGTCCTTTGACTATTCAGAAGAAACACCGATTCAAGGACAGCCAACCTTTCCCATTTTTGGCTTCAAAGGAGAGTGGTGATGAGAACGTGGACATGTCTATTGTTGGGGTCTAGCATGATTGCCTGTATGGGACCCGACGAAGAAACGTTGGTCGATGAACTTCGGGTCATGGCGATCCAAGCTGAACCTGCAGAAGTCCAACTGAGAGACTTTGTGCCTGACGAATCTGGAAATTTATCCACGCCATCCATCAATGTCCTCATCGCCGACCCTTTGGAGAATGGGTATCAATTGGCGGTTTGGACCTGCACCAATTTTGGAGATGGCTGTGAAGAAATAAAAGTATTTGAGGACAATCCAGCTGATTGGGTATCTTTGGTTGAAGGGACTGATTCAATCGTCTCTGTACCAGTGCCCAACAACCCTTTGTGGGGCGCCTTGCTGGCACAGTCAGAGTTTCCAGAAGTGCCCATTGCCATCACGTCGATTTTTGCCTTGGCTTGTGAACCGAGTGTGTGTCCAGAGATTCAAAGTGCCTTTGACGGAGATTGGGAGATCGCCCGTTTTGCCAATCCATTGGACTGGGTAGCTGATTTGCCCCTCACTGGAACCAGCATGGCAATTAAGCAGTTGCCCATATCCAACGGAACATCAGACGATACCCGACTGAAGAATCCAACCTTGACCCCAACCTTTGAAGAGGCAGTCCCTTTGGTGACAACGGTAGATACACCACAGGTGTTGACCTTTGAAATTGAAC
>CBFIFY010000087.1:0-13679 GCA_965661985.1 uncultured Myxococcota bacterium
TAGGCACGTGCGATGTCCTGAGCTTCTGGATTGTTTCGATTCTGTACCCACCACTCACCATTTTCGGCATAGCGATCCGTCAAAATCTTCATCTCATCCATATACGCATCAATATCGTCATCTTTGAGATACAATTCTGCCAGTTGCTTTTGATACGTGGGGTTGTCAGGCGCTGAAGGCCACTTATCCTGGAGATACTTGTATGTATCCACCGCCTCCACAATGCGAACTTGTTCAATCAATTCTTTGGCCAAATACACAAAAACTTCGGCTGTATACTCTCGCGCCCCGATATTTTTGTAATAGGCATCGGCAACATCAACAGCTTGGCCGTTTTCATTTTCAGCAATATCCGCAAAAGAAAGTGCCGTATACTCAAAAGATTCTTCCAATGTGTTTGTTGGAGAGCCCGTTTCTTTCTCTTTGCGTTCCGAATAATCTTGGTGTGCTGTAAACAAAGCCAACGCTTCATCGTATTGGTTTAACAAATAATGTGTCCACGCAAGACGATAGTTTGCATATTCATACAGAGAATTAAACTCTCCCACATCCGGCTTTGACAACTTTGTTGCAGCATCAAAGTATGTAAGGGCGGTTTCATTGTCATTTTGATTGAAGTAATACTGACCAACAAAGTAATTGGACTGTGCCACAAACCTTGACTCAGGAAACTCAGCAATTACCCTTTTGTAAAACGTGGCGGCCAAATCTGCATCATACAGGTCTGATTCCGCATCCGAATAGCACCACGCCATCATATAGAGTGCACCATCTACCACATCTGACTCAGGAAACAGTTCCACAATATCCTTGTACAATGAAAATGCACTGTTCAGATCTTTACGAATGTCGGCTTCATAGTCTGGATTTTCATCCATCTTCATCGCCAACTCTTCTTGTGCGACGATGAAGGCTTCTTCTGCCATCTTAAAATAAATGTCGGCCAACTGAAAGCGAATACCAGCACCTTCTGGAGCGTCAGGGTATTTACTGATGAAGCGCTCAAACCGCTCTACCGCAGTATTGCGCTGTTGGATTTGCTGTTCCTCTAGCAAACTCAATGGCTCGGTGTATTGTTCACGCAACAAGTCAAACGCTTCTTGACGTTGAATTTCCACCATTGACAATGTCTCTTGGCGAAAATCGTTGATGCGATGACGGTAGCGTTTGTATGCCTGCTTGAAAGCGGCAATGTCTTGAACCGTTGGAGATTGAATCCCATCTGTGCTCGCCAACTGATAGCGTGGATCAAAAGTGGATGATGCCTGCGATTGCTCATCTGGATTTGATCCTGACATTGGTTCTGTCTGTGCTCCGGAATTAGCACCATCTTCCAAAACACTTGGGCTCACAGTGTCTGTTGTAGAAGCATCCGCTGCATCAACCTCAACAGGAGTTTCTACAGGATTTGAGACTTCCACCTCAGTAGAACCATCCTCAGACAGTTCGGAATTGTTTTCACTCGCTCCCTCTTCTTGTCCTTGTCCTTCGCCTTCTTCTCCATGGGCCACACCCAATGGTGCCAAGTACAGAGACAGAACCAAAGGAACCAAAGGAACCAAAGGAACCAAAGACCATGGCGCTATTGAAATGTTTTTTTGCATTTTCATGTGTTCTACTCTTGTGTAAACGAGTCAGACAACTTGGCTTTGATGATCGAGAAGCGCTTGTTCATCTCACTAAGTCGATTGGCTTCTTCGGTCGTCAAACGAGTAATCTCAGCATCAATGTCCGTTGAACGGATCCAAGTCACTTTGACACCACCGAGTTCAGCAGCCAGCATTCGATCTTCAACGTGTGCCTTGGCATTTTCAAATGAGTGATAAGCCGCTTGATACCCCAGACCTTCAGCACCCTCCGCCAACACAACAACGGTATCGGCAAATTCATTCAATCCAAACTCCTGCTCAGCCAACATCTCCAGCAACACTACACGTTGACGGTCTTGAATCGGCGCCATTGTAGCCAAGATATCTTCTCGTTGTCCATCAATTTTTCTGGCGGTCAACCACAAACTGTCAATGTCCTGTTGAATTCTCTGCTTATTTTTGATGGAACTTTTGGACCACAACGGCATCATCTGGTTGTGCAACTGCTGAAATTTCAACAAATAACTGTCCAAGGACATATCGACACTCGCTCCATACCCCATTTTGGCGAGCATTACGTTTCGCATAGTATCGGAAGCGACGTCTTCCAATTCTGAGTTGGTCGACTTCAATTCTGATTGAATTTCTGACAATTGGGCTTTTAGTTGTTCGAGTTGTTCTGGTGGCAATGCTTGAACATAAGAAGCATTGTCATCAAGGAAGTGATTGGCATCGCGCAACAACTTTTCACCCTGCAATTGCGTAAACGCAGCATCCGCTTGGAAACCAGCCAAAATATCTTTATAATACCGTTCTTCTCCCAAATAACCAATCAACAATCGTTCCGTGTCTTCATTGATGATTTGCTTGACAATACGCTGATTTTCTTCCATAGATTGCTCAATTTCTTCGATGATGGTCATCAGAAACTGTTGTTCATGACTTGGTAGACCTTGAATCAACGATTGATTTTTTTCAACAAATTGCTCGAGTTCATCCAGTACAACGTAGGTCATCATCCTAGCGTCACGAGCATCCTGCTGTAACTTTTTCAAAGAAACAACCACAGAATCCGCTTCGATGTTCATCGGTTTTCGAGACTCTTCCAAAGAAAGTTGCGCGTCTTCAAACTCGGCTCTTGCAATTTCTATGTCTCGCTGAATGGTCTCTATGGATTGTTGGTCCTTTAAGGACGACGCCAACATCTTAGATTCTTCCTCTAGAGAATTGAGCAAAAGCAACAACATATCCTGATTGAGCATGTTGAGTTTTGTCTGATCCTGAACAAAACTATAAAGCATTCCATCTGGGTTTTGAAGCACGGCTTCAATTTCTTCAATGTACCCTTGAGCGTTCTTTACATCTCTTCTTTGCTCTCTAGCCAAGTCTACAAGTTTGGCAGTTTGTACCAAATCGGGATCTTTGTACAAACGATCCTCGATATATTTTGGCACATCGTATTCTAAAGGTTCTGTTTGCCCACTCAACTTCGCGTCCAACAACTCTAAGACCAACGGTTCTTGAGTCATAATGTCCACCAATCGGTCTCGAACGGGTTCCATCTGTGCCAACACCCCAGAATATGCTTCCAACGCAACTTCATAGTTTTGAACCTGCATGTACAAATCGCCCAGCGTATTCCGAAAACGAATCGTGTTCTCATTTTCTGGATAGGCCAGCAAAAATGTTTGAATGACATCGATGGCTTCTTGCCACTGCTCTTGACGAATGAATGTCCACGCTGTTTCATACAAACGGTCGAAGAAGTAGGGCGAAGAATAGGGGATCTGATTGTACTGTTCAACAGCCTCTGTATACTGCCCTTGCTCTGCCAAGACACGGGCTTTTGCCAAAAGAGTCAAATGATTCAATTGAATCTCATTGCTGGTGGACGCTTCAGGATTCCACGACATTTCGAAGGATTGCAACGCTTTGTCTAGATTTTTTTCTGCAACGTAGATTCCCCCCAAGAAATACTGAGTTCGATGCCAATACTGAGAACCCTGTTGGATTTCAAACAACTCTTGTTTGGCCTGTGCCGTTTCCCCTTGAAAGTACAAACTCTTTCCAATTGCATATTGCAATGGGTCAGAGGCTTCTACATACCCAGAAAGGACGAATCGTCTGTAATCTTCTCGGAACTTGTCCGGACGACCTCTCAACCCGTGACTTTCTAACAACAATCTAATTGCGTCCGTAAAGAACATGTGACCAGGATTGTTGCTGATTTGACGAGCAAACTCTTCGACCAAAGCGTACTGCCCTGCTTGAAATGCTGAGTCTATCAAATACCACTCTGCTTCTTGCACAAACCCAGTTCCATACACAGACTCTGTTTCCAATAGAACATAGAACTGTTCTGCAGCGCGTTTGTAATCACCCAATAAATAATCACCGAGAGCATTGTTGAAGCGTTCTTCCGCATCCGTCTGACCTAGAACACTCCCTCTTCTTTCATAATTGGCTTGGATATCCCCAACGCGTTGCTCAATGACAGACAGGTCAGCAATCGAACCAGATGCATCCCACTTCGGACCCTTTGCCAAGGCAAACTGTGGAACGATTAGCGATGCGGCAACCACAAACGACATCCGCGCGGGTACCATGCAACGCTGGATAGCAGTATCCAGCAGTGAAACGATTCTTTTTGGTCCTTTTGGGCGAGACATATGACTGATCACTCACCAAATTCTGAGCAAATGGTTTGGAATTTGATATTGGGTCTTTCTTCGTAACTGTAAGCCCATGGAGATCGTTTTTCCAAAATGGTTCGCACAACACAATTCTCTCCCTCTTCCGAGGAAAAAGATGTCGCCGAACGCACCGTAAATACATAGTCATCAACGTAAGAGAACAATCCACCACCTGAACCAGCCAATTCCAACTCTACTGTCAAAGTGTGATCACTGACCCCCATTTCACCTTCAAAGACCATCACCTCATCTTTCGATCCAAACTCCCCGGAAGCATCGTTGATGTTGTAAATCGGCTTTCCATCCAAAACGTAAGCCGCAGATTTCACCACGTAACCACCGTTCAATTCATTGACCTGCCAAATATTGGCTTTCGACCCAGAAACGTTTCCTTGAACGACCAATTCACGCAATAAGTTCAACGTCGCTTTCGCACTGAATACGTTCTTTTTTAAAGCAGTCACTTTTTCTTCAATCGTCAGCAGCTCTTTTTGAAACTCTTTGTCCGTGGCGCTGTCACTCTCAGCATGCGCAACGGTTGGAGCAACCGCCAACAAACACAATCCTACTTTCGCCATTTGATGCATACAAAACCCCATAACGTTTAGACACTTTCTGCAAATTTTAATTTCTTAAACACCATCACTATATTCAACACGACAGCCACTATGCAACACTGTAACACATTCCATATTTTTTTCAGCCTGAGCGCCATCAATAATCCCCAACGGCATAGCCTTCGCCAATCCTGGCTCAGTTTCCTTTGTGATCAATCACTTCTTGTATCATTTGATTTTGCAAATCCCTGACAAAACTTGGTCTACGTCGCAACTTGTTGGCAAAAAACACCATCGCATAACGTTGTCCATCTGTCGCATGAATGTATACGGCAACACAGTAAACACCATTGATGCTACCTGTTTTTCCACGGGCTCTCGCAACATATTCTTCAGAACGCAATCTTTTGCGCAAAGTTCCATCCCTTCCTGATACCGACATGGATGTCAAGTATTCTGGGGCAAGCAATGGATCGTCCATCATATCCATCATCACAGCTGTCACTTGACTTGGCTGCAACTGCATAGTCGGAGACAAACCAGACCCATTGTAAACCAGCGTCTCAGATGTCCACACTCCCAACTGTGTCAAATACTCTTGAATCAGTTCAACCCCATTTTCTGTTTTTGCCGGCAAAGAAGACAACGAGCCCAACTCGAGCAGCAACATTTCCGCTGTCAAATTTCTAGAATACTTGTTCATGTCCGATATCAACAGCCGAACAGGATCAGAGCGATGTTGAGTCAACGAGATGGTGTCTTCTGGAAATTTACGAAAGCCACTCTTTCCACGATGACCGATGCCATGATCTTTCAAAATTTCCAAAAAATTCTCTTTAAAAAATTCTTCGGGCTCCAAAATTGAGCGATAGTACACCCAAGGAGAGGGTGTATTGACGGGTATTCGTCCTTTTATGTGGTAAACAATTTCCTTTACATCGTGGATTTCTTCCATGCTGGTATCCACATTTCCATCTTCATATACCACTTGTCGCTCGATCTGTAGCCAGGGTCTTGCTCCAGCACCAGCCGTTTTCACATTGTTGTCGATTTTCACAAGTGAATACGGATATTCCAACTGCGCTTTGGCCATACTTCCAACGCGATCTCCAGGGGAGACCATAATGGCGATATTGTTGGTATTAAAATTCAAGGCACTTCGAAGAGGAAAATAAGAGGGACCATTCGCCAAATCGACTTCTTTTCCCCACCCTGGAATGTAACTGGCACCGTCATAACGACTGTCATCAAAATAAATGTTGCCTTGAATGGATTTCACACCAGCCACTTTCATATTGCGAATCATCTTCCAAATGGCTTCGCCATTCATGTATGGATCTCCAGATCCTACAATGTACAAATCTCCCTTTAGAACCCCTTCTTTCGTGATTACACCCGTGTATCGAATTTCTGTAACGAAACGATACTCTGCCCCCAACTCTTGAAGTGCCACCGCTGCTGTTAGAGACTTCATGACCGATGCTGGAATAAAATGATCATCGGCACGGTGTGAAAAGACCTCTTCTTTGGTTGTCAAATTCACCACTTGAATGCCAACATCAGACTCGCGAAAAAACGGATGTTGTGTGTATGTGTTTAGCTTGCGATCCAAAGACGGTTCGGCCAAAGCCTGAGAACTGCCAAACCCCACCACAAAAATCAAAAACACACCAAGTGCACGAACAGAATGTGAAAAGTTCAAAAACGTTTGAAAATGTGTATGCAAAATATTCATTGTGCCAATAATTCGATGTGGTGAAAAGAAATGATGAAAAGAAGTCAAGATGGAAAGACAGGCATCAGTACAATAACCAGTCTTGAAGGATTTCGTCTGTAAAGATTAGAGGTGAATACTCGTTGGCTGTAGAAAAATACGATACTACTATAACCATATCGTGTAAAAAACGCTGAGTCTTGAATGATAAGCCAATCCTTTCACTCATCCATGGACCAGTATCCCCCCTCTTTGTTGGTGTAGCATGCTTCATTTCTTCGCCTCTATTGTTTGGTCAATGGCCGATGAGCCCACTGTATTCCCAGTCAATTCAACGCCAGTCGTTGTTGATTCGGACAGTTTACCGACAACTGTTAATGGCTTTCCCGCAATCAGTGCAGCGTTGCAAGACGACGCCACCACACTTTGGACCAATCCCGCCAACTTCGCTTTTGCACCAGCGCTGACCAAAGGACTGGCAATCAATCAGCGCAACGGGGAAACAGGTTTTGCTTTTGCCAAGCAACTCGGAATTTTGGGATATGGGGTTCATTACAATCAAAGTTCCACACTGGGTTCTTGGTGGGCAGCTTCTTCGGCCTTGGCATTGAAGTTGGACGATCACCTCAGCATGTCCACAACCAGCACCTGGCATTCCATTGAACAACTCGGTGATTCATTTGTACAATGGGATATTGGACTCAGTTGGCGTCCATTGCAGTGGATTGGATTGGCTGGAAGCATCAACAATTTGGGAAGTCCACAAGATTCTTTGACCCCTGAAAGATTGCTAATGGGCGGTGGATTGTCGTTGTTGAACAACCGTCTACAGTTGGGAGTGGATTACGTTACCAGTACTCAAGACATCGATACTCTCGGCACCATTCAATCCACTGTTCGCATGCGCCCCATAAAAGGCCTCGCCATCCAGTTTCAAAGCCAAGACACAACTGAATACGGCATCGGAGTCCAAATTGGCTATGGACTCGGAGAATTTGGTGGATTCACCAGTCTAAGCAACTCAAACAACAATACCTTGACCCACATCAGCGGCGTACAAGACCAGAGCATTTGGAGCAAAGGACGTCGCGTCGCAGCCTTTACACTGGATGGTCCCCTTCCCTACCAAAGTGAATCGGGATTGTTTCAATCGGGTGGCGAAACCTACATCTCATTTTTACGACGGTTGACCAAAGCGACCCAAGATCCAAGTGTGAAAGGAATCTTCTTAAATATTGAGCAAGTGGCCCTCTCCACTGCGCAAATTGAAGAACTTCGAACGGTGCTGCTTGAGGCTCGAAAACGAAACAAAAAAGTCATCGCTTATGCAAATGGTTCTGTGGGCAACGGAGAGTATTATTTGGCAAGTGCCGCCAGTGAGTTCATAGTGCACCCTGCTGGATCTGTTGAGTTGATTGGGCTTCACTCGGAACGTATTTATTTTAATGAGTTGCTCACAGAACTCGGCATCGAACCAGAGTTTGTGAAACGGGAGAAATACAAATCAGCCCCAGAACAATACACGCACAAAGAAGGTTCCGAAGCATCAAAGGAACAGACCAATGCCCTGCTGGATGCTGTCTTTGAACATATGACTTCGGAAATTGCGCAGAACCGGGGCATTCCTTTGGAAACCGTACACACACTAATTGACAACGCCCCCTTTTCGAGTCAACAGGCAAAGGACAAATCCATGGTGGATCACCTACTCTATGAGGACGAACTTGAAGAGTTCTTAGATGAAGAATTTGGAATCTTGCACTGGCTCGAAGACGACTATGGCTGGTCTCGCCCCGATGGATGGGAAAGCAACCCAGAAATCGCAATCATTCCAATCACTGGCGTCATCATGCCCGGCATTTCACAATCTCCAGGATTACTGGGTGGTGGAACCTCTGCGGGGTCCAAAACCATCGTTGGACAAATCAACGAGGCAGCCGACGATGATGCAGTGAAAGCTATCGTATTGCGTGTTGACTCACCAGGTGGCAGTGCCTTTGCCTCGGACCAAATTTGGCGAGCCGTGACCCAAGCAAAGAGCGAAAAGCCTGTAGTTGTCAGTATGGGGGGTGTCGCAGCCTCAGGTGGCTACTACGTATCCGCGGCTGCCGATGCAATTTTCGCCGAAGAAACCACCATCACAGGATCCATCGGGGTCTACTCGGGAAAGTTCAACGCCCATTCCTTACTTCAATACCTCAAAATCAACGTGGAATCTGAAGACCGTGGCGCCCACGCCAGTCTATATTCAACCTTCGAAGGATGGAATGAGTCTCAGCGCGCCAAAATGGAAGAACAAGTAGAACTCACCTATCAACAATTCAAAACTGTCGTTGCAGATGGGCGCAACTTAGAGATGGACGCTGTTGAAGAAGTCTCCCGTGGCCGTGTGTGGGCTGGTTCAGCAGCCAAAGAAGTGGGACTGGTAGATCACAATGGCGGATTGTATGACGCAATCCAGTTCGCTTGTGACAAGGTTGACATCAACAACGCAACCGTACAACTTGTACAGTATGAGGCTTTCGACTCGGGTTCCACGTTTTACAAAACAGGCGTAGAAATTCAAGAAACACTACAGCAAATTCAAGAGCCATTTCACAACGAACAACTCTTTTTGCAAGCCGTTTCCAATGAGCGAACCTGGATGCTGAGTCCCGTTTGGAAGATTCAGTAATTGGGTAATTCAAACGCCAGTCTAGTTGCTACGCTGGCTTACAATGTCATCCAGTACTATGAAACTTTTAAAACACCTTTCTTTTTGAAGGGTCTGGCAATGCATGCTTCGGTACTCGAAAGAACACAAGACCCAGAACAAGCATTACTGCATTGATGATAAGCCCAATTCCATACACGTATGCAGTTGGCAATACTTCTTGACAACTGTGCATGGTTTTATAAAAGACTGCGCTACAGAACAGTGAGAACAACAATAAATACAACTCTTTATTGAAAATTAGAATATCGATACCTTCAATTGCACCCATCCTATGTACGATTTCACGGGAAACATTGTACGAAAATTCTCCCATACCAAAAATCAGACCACCCAGTACACCTGCGATTCCGGATGCAACAATACCGATTAAGCCCATCAGCATGACCTCTGGTATCAGTGATACAATCGAGATAATTGAAGATATTGCTCCCCCAATACACACAAAAATCACAGCAATTCCTATAACTGCACACAACATACCCAACACATAAAACAAACCGGTAGCAAGAATCAACCAACCAAACATCAAATGCACCCAAATGTAGAAGTATGCTATACGAATTCGTGTAAAGATATCTCTTTTCCATCGTTGTTCAATTTCTCGACACACCGACAAATAGACCAAAAGTTCGCTAACGGACATTGAATGGATATTGTCTTTAAACCGTGAGCGATAGTGCACAGGCATCGGCTGTTGCATATCCTGTATGATACGTTGCCACCCATCTTTAACAGTAGGAATCAAACGAAAATTCCGACGCAAAACTTTCCCCCTTCACTTTTGACACGCCACCAATCCACAGTGCGTTGGACAACGAAAGACTGAATAGAACGTTCAGCATACCAGAAAAACATTAAACACCGACACACTCACAAACACCCAGGTTACCAAACAATCTCCCAAACCCCACAAGCCCACAACACACAAACCAACACATTTTCAAGGCTGAGAGTGGATCTGAAGAGGCAAGAATATCCGTAGGATATCACTGTTCGCTATAAAACAAACTGCTAAATCAAACCACCAATCGAGTCACTAGAAGGCATCCAAGTTACCCACAACTGCATCCTACACCTACCCAACTGCCGAGATCCTAACAAACGGTCAAGTCATCAACAGTCTCCCAAACCTCACAAGTCCACAACACACAAACTAACATATTTTCAAGGCTGAGAGTGGATCTGAAGGGGCAAGAATCTCCGTAGGATAGAACGGTTCGCTATACTCTAGTATGCGAACCGTTCTAGACAAGGAAAGTCTTGTCACTACAGACCGCAAATCAGACTTTAGAACACTTCCATCCACCCCACTGTAGCCGTTCCCAAAAACGGATTCGTTGCATTGTCCAAGGCCCCTACAGCACCTGACGTTCCATCAGTCGTAACCCCAGAAGAACCATAAATAATCGTTCCAGCATCGGTTACCGTGATCCCTGAAATGTAAGACCCTGTCGTAGCAATCGAAGGATTGTCACTTGTATCCGCCGTTCCATCTCCGTTGGTGTCTAAGCCTGAATTGCAATCGTCATACTGAAGCCCATACAGTCGCCCAGTTCCCGAGTTGCATCGATTTGCTGCGGGCGTCCAAGTACTAAAGTAAACCACACCAGCATAGGCGGTTGGGTCTGAAGTCAACCCTTCTCCAATTCGCAAAGAATACACACCATTCGCACCACAATCTGTGATCGGGCTCGCATTAAAGGATGTACAACTCATTGGCGCAGTGTCCTTCACTGCAAAGAAGTAGCCTTTACTGCTGCCGGTCCGGTTGTACGGTGTTCCTGTACCCCAATACACCCCAAGAGATCCGTCAGAATGCCACGATGTGGTTGCCGAGTAATACACTTCAGGTCGCGACAGCAGAGCCCCATCATCAACTGGGTCATAGAATTCCACCCACGTAAAATCACCTGGATCGGTTGGATCCAAACAGGCTTTGTACATCCAAGAAGAACCAGGGTCGGTCACGGCTGAAACCCCCGATCCATTTTCAGAAATCGGACGATAGGCAGTCGTAACTGGAAAATACAACGTATCCACGTCCCCATCAGAATCTACATCCACGGCAGCGATCGCCGCTGAAATATATCCATACTCATAATTAGAGTCGGAATCTAGATTCAATGTGGAACCATAAAGTGATGATTCTGGATGACCATTGTCCCCTCTTGGAGAGCCGTTGTTCTGAGAGTCTTGATACTCTTTGGTCGTGGTGCCATAATAATCATCTCCGATGGACCACATGTAGATATTCGCTTCTGTAGCGGAGTAATAGGATGCACCGATTCCGTAAGGAACTGCTCGACCAGAACCCCAAAAGGCCACATAGTTGTCGACGGGATCGGAACTGTCAGACGAATCGTAGATATTACCGATTACAGGACGTGAAGTCGTGTACCCAATGGCGGTTGAATCTGCCTCATCCACTTGCTCCCATAGGAACTTCGGCGCTGTCGGATCGGTAATATCCAAAGCCATGGTGACTGGTCCCCCCTTTCCTTGGGAGACAACCACCACGCGACGCCACTCACACGAAGACGGAACGGAAGTACAATCCTTTGCACCATCCCCATCGGTATCAATCCACACATCTTCTACAACAGGTGTTCCATCGAACAAGAACGTTCGACCGTACAAAATCTGATCGATCAGTCGTCCCGCCCAAGTCGCACTGTGCGTACGATAAAGCAAATAGCCTGGAATCCAAGCCCAAAGTTCTTCCCCAATAACCGTGCCTGGTTCAGAATCTTCTTCCAAAGCGAAGGCATGCAACATACCATCATTGGCTGGTGAGAGAACGATATCTGGGTAGCCATTGGCATCCAACTCGTCCAAGAATCGACGATAGGTCGGGTCCAACGTATACATGTCGTCATCTGTTTGCACAACAGCAGGAATCGCATTGGGCGAATCCCCCAACTTCCAAGAACCACGTGCACGATCCAAATACGGATAATTGGCGGTTGGCAAACCACGAGCAAAGTCTATTAATGTTTGCAAGTCAGATGAGTTTACTGATCCATCTTCATTCAAGTCATAGGTTGTATCGGACGTATCCAGAATCAAGTCCAGCGCGGTAGAGTTCCCACCAACAAATGTTGTAAACCCTTTATCAAAACCTTGTCTTCGATCAGAGTTGGATTCTGTAGACAGCAACGAGGCACCATCTTCGAAGAATGTATAAATATCACGCTTACCGAAACCATCACGGTCTTCTTCGTTGTATTCACTCGCGGTGACCGGACGAGACACAAGCAACGTCCCCCCGTCCCACAGAGCCCCACCGAACTCAGTTGGACCATCGTACAAAACCTGTCCGTAGGTCGAACTGGTTGGATCATTGTCAATCTCATACCCACGAACGTGACCTTCAGCCAATGGGTTCTCTCCATCCAACTCATAGTAGGTATAGATCAAATAATTTCCATCGGCGGACACAATCGGTGTTGAGCGAGAATAGGTTCCAGACAATGCCGAAGAAATGATGCCCATTGCCGCAGTCAAAATGTCAGAATAGTCCCCGTCTGTTGCAGTATAAATGCCCGAGCCACCCTGAAGGTCTGAGGCATTGTAATAGAGCGCATCGGCAATTGTATCGCTATCGGTGTTGATGCCAATCGTGTGCACCAACACGTTTTGAGTCCCTGTGAGTCCCGCTCTGGCGTCAAAAGTGTAGGCATACAACGCTGCCTGGTCGTAATAGCATTGCTGATCGGTGGATGAATAGGTGGTTGTGACAGCAGACGAAGTACAACTCACATCCGTATTCAGTGGAAATGGAATCGCCATGTCATACTGTGCAATGGTTGTCGGAGAGTCATCATTGCTCGGACGATTTTGGGTAAACACAACAATATGCGTATCTTGACAAGAATACTGAATGGGCGCTTCGTTCCAATCCTGCGTAAACCCATCTCCATCATCATCCGTACTGTCCGCCGTTGCCCCTGCCTGCAAATACATCGAATAGGTATTGGTAATTGCTTCAGCCAAATCCACCGTCGATGTCGCATGGGGAGACAAGCCAGAAATTGCACTAGAAAATTCAGTGTACGGGGATCCCAAAGGCACAATTCGCTGAGATGCCCATTGTGCTGCACGACTCGAATGGGTATCTGGAGAAGTCGTCACCAAGCCATAACGCGCCCAGTCATAATGCTGCACCATAGCGTTGACAACGGCAATGACTGTATCAAAACACGAAGTGGTAGACGAGGAATTACACGGAGAAGACATTGAGGTTGAGCGATCCACAACAAACATAACATTTGGGGGCACAGCCTCGGTCGTCGACAAAAACTCCTCCCCCCCAGACGTAGATGCAGCCGTCGACAACGATATGACAGAGAACCACGAGAGCACCATTCCATTCAACATCCCATTCTCCTTCTCTTACCTTCTTTTCATCTT
>CBFIFY010000088.1:0-13463 GCA_965661985.1 uncultured Myxococcota bacterium
TGCACAATGTATTCAGCACCAAAAAAGAACAGGGTCCCAACTCCACACATCAACCAAAAAGAAAAGCGCATTGTATACCAGATGGTTTGCTCTGCTTCATCGGGTGATTGTGCCCCCAACTTTTGTGCCACAATCGTACCACTGGCATTTCCAAGGGCATAGGAAGCGATAAAGCCAAGAGATTCGATGGCCAGGCAGGCTTGATGCGCGGCCATCGCAACGGTACCCAAACGTCCAACGAAGCCTGAAAAGACCAAGAAGCCAGAGTGTAAAATGACCCGTTCAGCAAAGGCGGGAAAGGCGACATTGAACACGGGCCGAAGTATCGAGAATTCTGGTTTACTTAGGCGAACGGAACGGTGGGGACGCTGAATGAAGTACATCAAGATGGTACAGTTCAGAAAGGCCGCGCTGGCTGTGCCCATGGCTGCTCCACGAATACCCAGTTCAGGTGCGCCAAACAAGCCAAAGACCAAGATGGCAGAGACCGATAAGTTGACGAAACCACTAAAAAAGGAAACCCACATGGGTGTTTTGCTGTCATTGGAGGCTTGAAATCCAAAGGTCAATATGACAGCCATGGTGGTAAAGGGGGCACTACCAAAGGTCCAAGCCAGATAGGTGATGGCCATTTCTTTAACGACACTTGAGGGTGCATCGCCCATCAACAGGTTCGCCATCCAGTCACGAGAGAGAAATCCACCAATGCCCAAACAGACCCCAGCAAGTAGAGCAATGAGTAGAGATGCGCTGAGCACGGTATTTGCTTTGGATATGTCCTTTGCCCCTACAGCCCTCCCCAAAATTGCCAGCATACCGATGCCAAACGAGCCGAATATAGAGAATGCCGTCCACGAAATCGGTCCGATGACTTGCATTGAGGCTAGGGTGTCCGGACTGTATCTCCCCAAAATCAATCGGTCGGTAAACATGATGATGGTGCCCAAAAATCCAGATATCAAAATTGGCCACGCCAAGGATAGAATTTCGGAGCGCAAAGTGTTGGAAGGAGAATTGGTTGCCACGATGAGAGTCATCCTATGGAAAGGGGAAACTCAATATACAGTGTTGTGGTCGAAATGGCTCTCAAAAACAGACCGTGCTTATTCTTTTGGAAACCAAGGGACAAATGCGGGGGTTCGTCGAACGTATTCGGCATATTTCGGACGGCGATCTGCAATATTTTTCTCGAGCAAGGATACACCCGATACTTTGAGCAACAGAAAGGTCATGACCAAAGGAGACAAGAACATCCACCACGCACCCACGGCGGAAAATCCAATAAGTCCAAAGCCCCACCACAGTAGCGCGTCTCCAAAGTAATTGGGGTGTCGCGTGTATCGCCACAGCCCCGTATCCAAGACGCCACTGCGGTTGTCATTTTGGAGATAGCGTTGCAACTGCCAATCTCCGACAGTTTCAAAAACAAATCCAATGCTCCAAAGCAACACGCCCACACCATCCACCCAACTGAGTGCCACTTGTGTACTGCCTAGTCGTTGTGGCATTCCGACAAACCATGCGATCAGCATTTGAAATAGGAACACCGTAAACAAACTTCTCCACCAAAAATGACTGCCATGGTGTGCACGCATCGTTCGATAGCGACGATCCTCTGGTTGTCCATGATTGCGAGCCCCCAAGTATACGGACAAACGCAGTCCCCACAAGCCCGTCAAAACCAACATTAGCAGGCTACGCTCCGAAGGGGCAATTAGGTGTGTCACCAGGGCTTGAACCACAAAAAACATGCCCCACATAAGGTCTGCAATGCTGGCGTCTTTCAAATAGAGACTCAGTCCCCACAGCGCAGTCGCACAACCCGTTAATACAGCAAAGGTCAACATTTCAAAGACTCGGTGGCAGAACAGACTGCTTCAACAGGGAAGTGTTTGGCAGAGCATCGTTGGAGCGTAATAGATGCTCTTTGATTTCTGATTCCCTGTACTGTGTGGGGTCAAACAGCACAACACAAGATACATCACCAGGTTTGAGGAAGGTGGACTCTCCCAGTGGTGTGTACCGTGTGGCTCCGATGCTGACGCAAATGTGCTTTGGAAACTGTGCTGTTGTCAGGTGCTGCTGGAGGTTTTCGAGTGGACCGTGGTCCGTTTGTTGGTTGAGTCTGTCGATTAGCCACTCAATCAGAGTTTGGTGAAAATAGGAGTATTCTTTGACTGGGGAGGTAATCCCATAGGGGTGAAGTTGTCCATCGCGAATGAGGTAGCACCCCAGTTGGAAGCCGTCGATTTCTTGACCCTTGTCTAGACCACTGAGTGAAATCCCTGTTTGTGCGATGCCTTTGCTGTTGGCGCCCCAGTTTTTCTTCTCGCTGATTTTGCGAGCGCCTTTTCGTCGAATGGAACAGTCGTTGTGTGCGAAAGCCCGCTTTGGGGTGAGCGATTGGACCAAGTCGTTGTTGTACTCAACGGCGAAGAGAATGGACACTTCCGGTTCAATTTGGTGATTCTCAGTGAGATTGAGCAACTGAATGGAATCAGAGGAGTAGGGGTTTTGTCCAAGTTGTGTAACAGAGTTTGGAATGTAGAAAGGGAACACCCCTTTTGGAGCGTGCTGTTCTTTCGTTGTGACAGTCACAAAGTCAGGGGACTCACCAGCCTGCTCCAAATGTCCCGTAAAATTTCCGGCTACACCAAATCCGGCAACTGTATTCCAATCTATATTCATGGTCACTCCATACACTGAATCATGGCTAATTGTAGTGTATTGGGACTTGAATTCAATCTGGAGTGTGCTTTTCTATTCAGATTCTTGGTGGGAATCGTTTGGCTCACGACTGTGTTTTAACCAGATGATAAATGCAGCAATTACGACACCCAAAAATAGAAAAGGCACCGCCATCAAAAGAAGAATGTTTCCCTGTCCATCAGAAAGGTCTTTGAATAATTGAAAGGTCTGCACGGTTTCTCCATGTCCTATGCTACACTGATAATGGATGGTATAGAAAAGTTCAATCCATTGGGCGAGAATGCCCCCTGTATGTGTAGGTAGACCTTTTACATTCAGCACGAACCTCCAATTCCTTCAACAACAGCGAGGCTATGATGAAAATTTGTTCAACTTGTCATCAACATCTTCTTAAAGAGCACTGTACTTTTTGTACGCCTGAAACTGTCAATAAACGGTCTGCGTTGCCTGTGGTGGCGTTGAGTACCTTGTTGGGGGTTGGGTTGATCGCCTGCGAATCGCCTCAGGCCCTCTATGGTGCACCACCAATGGAAAATGATCTCGATCAAGATGGGTTTGATTCCTTTGAAGACTGCAACGATGAGGATCCGTACACCTTTCCTGGAGCGGCATTGGAAGATTCCAACAGTGCTTGTATGACAGACTTTGACGGTGACGGGTATGGCGATGCCACTCCTGCAGAAGGGGTAGAGGCTGGAACAGATTGTGATGATGAAGACCCAACTGTGAATCCGGCGAATGGCAATTGTGATCGCGAAGGCGAAGAGTAGCCTTTAACGGTGTAGCCTTTAACGGTGTTCTCTGTAGAGACGCAGTGTACGTACACCTGCTGGGTGAGAGCGGAAGCGCTGACACAAGTCTAAGGTGGCTTGCGGAAGTTCTTCTAGGGCTGGCAAGGTCGCCCCATATTGTTCGGGCATGACCAGCGGTCCCGCTAGGGAAGCGAATGTGACATCGGCAATCGTGAGCCTGTCACCCACCAGAAACTCTCCGTCCGCATCTTGTTCAACCGCATCAAAAATCTGCTGGACAGTATCGACGGCTTTCTGTGCAGCGTCGGCGTTTATGTTCATACCTTTTCTCATCAACCAAGAGAAGATGGGGTATCCCAAAGAGAACCATCGAATTTCCTTGTCCGAAGCACCTGTCATCGCTTTGACAGTCAAGTTTTTGTGGGGCAAGAGATCTTGATAGGCAATCAGGCGCGTTAGCACACCAAGTTTTCGACCGAACTCAAACTCTAAATCCTTGACACGTTGGTGATGTTCAATCTTACCATAGGGATTCCATTGAGTGCTTGGGTGAAGGGCAATCCATTCGGTAATGTCTGTAGAGTCGGTGAGTGTACGGTTTTTCAACTGTAAAGTCGGTGTGGTTCTTGTCCCACCGGCTTTTTTGACAGCGGAAATATGGAAGAAGGGAGCGTGTCGACTCTCTGTGAATTCGATCCGTGCAAGGGACAAAGCCCAGCGTGTTTTTTCACAATAATGACTGGGGGCGATGGAGATGAGGTGTGGCGTCATAAATAGATCTTCAATGATGGAAATAAAATACATGTATATAGAGTATTTATGATGTATCTTTCACAATAAAAGACGCAAATGTGTACATTATGTAACAAATGTTATTTTATGTGTATTTATATCAATTGTTACGGTAAAGTGTTGTATACGATTTCTCAATCCCTGTTTCTTGGAGTCATTGTGCGACATACCCTTCTCATGTCTTTGTTTGTTTCGGTTGGTTGTTCTGGTCAAGCCACAGACCCTTCTCAAGAGG
Organism: uncultured Myxococcota bacterium; assembly: GCA_965661985.1. GTDB lineage: Bacteria > Myxococcota_A > UBA796 > UBA796 > UBA796 > CAJWHX01. Next base: position 4,489 of record CBFIFY010000088.1, read on the forward strand.
TGAGTGGTCCCACCAAGAGTTTCGTTGACGATGAAGTGCCCTATGAAGATGATGATTTGGACTCAGAACCCATCATTGAACCGGAAAATGAGCAAAGTATTTCTGAGGAACCCGCGTTGTGTGATGGGAATGTCATTTCACCCGAGGCTGTTGATTTGATGGTTGATTTGACCACCGTTACCGAACATGAAGACCTGTATTTGACCGCCGCGCGCATAGAAGGCATCGCCGAATTGTTTGAAGCATGCTCTGATCCTTGGGGCATGTTTCCAACTGTCTACACCAATATTACAGAAAAGGGCATTGAGGCCATTGAGTCTGGGCAATTTGAAGACCCGCAGTGGGCAGAAGCGTTGATTGTGGATTTTGGAGCCCGTTACTTTGAAAGTCTCCACGCAGTGTTGACCCGTGGAGAACCTTCTTGGGCTTGGGATCGATACTATGATTTGGCTGACAGAGAGGATGTTTCTAAAACCCGTAGTGTCATGATGGCGATGAGTGCTCACCTCTTGTTGGATTTGCCACACAGTTTGGCCGCTGTTGACACCACTGAGGCTCACAAAGATGATTTCTTTCTGTTTGGCGATGTCCTGATGGGTGTGTCAGATGATCTCATTGGCGATTTGAAAGAGCATTATGGAACCGATGCCGAAGACATTCTCAACGGATTTTTCTTGGGTAACTGGGTGGATGGGGCTTTTGGCGCAGAAACCACCATGACGTTGTCCTTTCAAACAATTCGCGGAAAGGCGTGGAACAACCGTTGGTACATTCAGAGCAATATGGAATGGGTCGCTTCAGCCGAAATCTATACGTCTTTTTGGGCGGTGGATGCCACACTGAGAACGTTGGACGGCGCAGGCATCATTGACTGATGGTCTATTCCCACAGCAGTTCAAAATCCAGAGAGTGATCAATGCGCGCAGAAAACTGTCGAATGGATTTTGTTGCCAGTTTCATTTTCAATCCAATCGGTACCCAGTTTGACAAGTGTGAACCAATGGACAGTTTTTCTTGCACGGGTTTTTCAAAGCCATCTTTGGGAATGGGGAATTCTACTTGTGCTTGGCGCTGACCGACAGCATCGAGAAACTCCGATAACTGAATGAAGATTTGCAACAGTGGGTCAGAACGATGGGTTTGCCAGTTGGCAACTGGTAGAAAATCAACAAAGTGCATCAGGTGATAGTTGAGCTGAATCCACAAATCTTCCGCGCTCATTTCCATGATGGCATTGTCAATGACTCGGTGAAAACGGATGCTCTTGAGTGTGGATAGCCGTTCTTTGTTTTGAAGAATACTGTCGAAAAAAGTGGGTTCGTACATCAAGCGAAGAAAAGAGGGGAAGGCTGAAATGTGTAGAAACTCAAACTCGGTCAACAGTGTTTGCAATTTTGGGATTGTGGTGGCTTCCATCGCAAAGGTGTTGGTTGCCGTACCCATGATGGAGTGCAACAGCATCACCCGTGCTGAATGTTGTGGGTAATGGCGTAGCCCATATTCGTAGCCATAGACCAAGTGCTCCATGAAGGAACCATCGGCATGTTCTGCGCTGAAATCACACTCGTCGCGCATAAAGGTCAGCAACGCCTCGTCAAGTGCTGGTACGTCAAATGTTTCACGCAAACTTTGATAGGACTGTTCAATGGCCTCGGCTTCACTTGGGTTCCATTGTACTTCTTTGGCGATCTTGGCAGTCATGAACAATCTGGGAATTTTGCCTTCCAGCGTCGTGAAGATGGTGTTGTCCAAATCAAATTCAGCGAGTGGAGCGACTTCAACCGAACCGGCGTGATCCTTGCAAGCACCATGAAGGATGGTGTATTTTCGTTGAATGGAATGATCGACGGTTGTTGAAATCACGATGGCTCCTTTTATTCGTTTGTATACGTTTTTATTCTACGCCTGTGTCGTTGTCTTCTTCACTGGCTGTATCGACGGTGTCAGTGTCCTCCGAACAAGTCAACTCTCCTTCATATCCCAATGGAAAGGCACAGAGTGGAACCCGGAGGTCTCGATTGCCAGAATCGTTGCTCCGAATACGGGCTTCACCGACATATATACCTGCTGTGGTTGCTTGGGCGATCACGATGAATTCTCTGGATACCCCAGGGTCTAGATTCACATCTTCAGTGGCTGAAGTGTCGATGTAGAATACGCCCTCGGCCGAATTGGTGATGTCAACTTTGTCAATTTGTAACGTGGTTTCTCCAACGCTCTCGACTGTAAAGCCCATCGAGTATGTGATTCCGTCTTCCATTTCCGAAAAGACAACTTCATTGGGAGCAACCGTCAACTCAGCATAGCCTCCATCTGCGTAGATGTCTTGACTTTGTGCACTGAAACCTTGATCGGCAGTGTTGCAGGCGATTTGAGATGCGATAACAAATATGGAAGCAAACATGGAAACCTCATTGGGATGAATAGATGCACGAACCAGAACGCAATTCAATGCAGACCATTCTTATTGAAACACCGAGATGGTCTTTTGTCAAACGAAATGAGCATGGAGGAATTGACTATGTATCCCCGTTGCCCAGTCCATTTCATTACGGTCGCCTTGAAGGGTTCGCTGGGGGAGATGGAGACCCAATGGATGTTATTTGGTTTGGATCAGCGCCTGTTGATAATCGCGCTACTGGACGCATTGTCGGTGTGGTGCGTTTTGTAGACGGTGGTCAAGTGGACGACAAATGGTTGCTCACGGATCAGTCAACCCTGTCTGTTTGGCAGTATCGACAGTTAAAGCATTTCTTTGCTTTGTACGCGTCTCTCAAGAACATTTTGGTTTTGTTGGGCAATCGTGCTATAAATTCACATGTTCGATCCATTGATCTATGGATAGATGTTGTTTAGCGCGTGAGGCACACATGTTTGGAATTCGAAAAACTGTAAAATCAGTTGTCAAGTCTGTATTGGGAATGCAAGACAATCCAGTGCAAACCACACAATGGGAACAACCAGATTTTAGTCAGGTCAAAACAGAACCACCAGTGTCATCTCCAAAGCCTGAAAGTGCACCTGAGTCTAGTTTGGAGTCAAGTCTACCAAACGAAGACGACGTTGCAACCGAAGAACTTTCTACACCTGCTGTCTCCGCAGAGCCTGTCGCTGAAGGCGGTATGGAACTGACAGTGGAAAATGTGGAAGAAATCATTGATGAGTACATTCGCCCCGGGGTCGCCGCAGATGGGGGGGACATCGAGTTGCTCAAGATTGAAGACAACGATGTGTATGTCAAACTGACCGGTGCTTGTCAGAGTTGCTCTTCTGCCATCATGACCATGAAGATGGGGGTTGAGGCTTTGTTGAGAGAAGAGTTTCCATCTATGCGAGAGTTGATTGACGAAACGGAATACGCTTCCTAAATTCTTCCAAATGTTGCTCATTAGTAGACGGTCGAAAACGCTCGATAAAGTCTGCGCAGCGTCGTTTGATAACAGTGGTGAGATGGTAATCTCAGACAGGGCTTAGGGATCGAAAGAGCGTCGATACAACTCTTCGATGGCCTGTTTGCCTCTTTGATTGATGAAACGGGTTCCAGAACCAGCGATGTTTCGGCTGGTGATGTGGGGTAGGTCCAATACCCAACCTGTACCGTCCCATTGAAACCAACTTTCTTTGCTTTGGTCATACACCCAAACTGGTTTGTGCCACCGTTTCGCCAGTTCTACAGACCAACCTGTACCACCGTGAACCGTGTTGTCTGGTTGGATGGTTCCAACAACAAAAACTTGTTCAGCATGGGATACGATGTGCCAAAGAACTTGTACCACTTTTTGGAGCGTTTCTCGTGATTGCCAGTTTCGATTGAGAACATTGGAGACATAACTCAATGAGGTCGCTCCAACTGTAAGTTCCTTTGTACTCAGTACTTGCGAGCCAACTGTGCGCTTTTGTTCATGACCTTCAAATGTGAAGTTGATTTCTCTGAGACCGAATTTGCTTGCATACTCTCCAAAACAAGCTTCCGCCCCCATTGTGCCACCAGAAAACAACGTGACATCCGATGCGTTTAGACGATGGGACGAAAGGGGTTCGCACAACAGTGTCTGTCTGTTTAAGATGAGGTGTTCGGCATTCGTTGAGAGTTCGATGCCACTGGTGTGATCTTTCAAATGCAATAGACGATGCGCACTGGGGGGCTTTGATTGACAGGTTATCCACGTCATGCATTCGATGGGCTTCAGTGCTTCTTGCCATTTTTGAAGCTTGTTGTTGTCCCACTCTTCGGATAGACCATCAATGATGAGAACATCTGGATTGAAGTCCAAAAGATCTTTGAACAGTTGCACTTTGTCTACGATGTCTTGTGCCGTACAAGTCTGTTGTAGGATTGAGTGCAGAAGTCTGTTGCCTTCGACGGACTTGCGAATCTCTACGTTTTCTTTTACGCCTTCACTGGTGAGTATGTGCTGTAGACTTTGTTCGTATCTCATGCGAACGTGTTGCTGTGGTGCTTTTAGGGAAATGTGCAACACTGTACAGTCAGCGAGTAGGGCATCTAGACCAATGAGTGTACACAACGTCGATTTTCCAATACCAGCAGTGGACACAACAAAACCCAGTCGTCCTTTCTCTATGCACAAATCTGGATAGAGACGACTGACTGGGTTGGATGTAAATAGAGTAGACATCATAACCATGAAGGTGGGGGTGGAAAGTTTGCCTTCCTTTAACCGACTGTTGATCGATTGTCCCCCAAACTGTCTATTCTATATTCACCAAATTAAGCGTTTTTGGCTTCTTGGTGTGCTTTGATGAGTTCATCAGCAACGCTGCGTGGTACAGGAGAGTACTTCGCGAATTCCATTGTGAACTCGGCTTTACCTTGAGTACCTGAACGCAATGTGGTTGAGTAACCAAACATTTCTGACAATGGTACTTCAGCGTCAAGCATAACGTATCCATCTTCTTCCGTTGTACCGGTGATCATACCACGACGTTGGTTGATTGTACCAATGATGTTTCCTTGGAACTCAGCTGGACCTTCAACAGAAACCTTCATGACGGGTTCAAGGATTTGAGGACCGGCTTTCTCATATGCTTCACGCCATGCACCGCGGGCTGCAGCTTGGAAAGCGTTGTCGGAAGAGTCAACAGCGTGGTACGAACCATCGTTGATGCAAACGCGAACACGAACAACAGGAGCTTCGACCATACGGCCTTTTTCCATTGAAGATTGGAAGCCTTTGTCACAAGAAGGAATGTATTCACGAGGAATCACCCCACCCTTGATTTCATCGATGAATTCGTAGTTTCCTTCGAAGTCGTCTTCCAAGATTGGCTCAATCCAACCAGCCACTTTACCGTACTGACCAGAACCACCAGTTTGCTTCTTGTGTGTGTAACTGAAATCTGCACGCTTGGTGATGGTTTCGCGGTACGATACACGTGGAGGAGAAGTTTCTACTTCTACTTTGTACTCACGCTTCATACGTTCAACGTATACTTCCAAGTGCAATTCACCCATACCAGAGATGATGGTCTCGTTGGTTTCCTTGTCCTGTTGAACTTGGAATGTTGGGTCTTCTTTACGGAAGCGTTGAAGTGCTTTTGACAAGTTGTTCAAGTTTTTGCTGTCTTTTGGAGCGATCGCCATTGAGATAACTGGATCGGGTACGTGGATAGAACTCATGACCCACTCACGCTGACCATCAGTGAACGTATCTCCAGAGAAGCAGTCCACACCGAACAATGCAACGATGTCACCAGCCTTTGCAACTTCGATCTCTTCTTTGTCGTCAGAGTGCATACGGACCAAACGACCAACTTTTACTTTGCGCATGTCACGAACGTTGAAGATGGTATCCCCTTTGTTCAAGGTTCCTGAATATACACGGATGTAGGTCAACTGACCATAGCGACCGTCTTCAAGTTTGAACGCCAACGCCAACAAAGAATCGTTTGCGTCAGAAGCCACAACGTGTGTTTGCTTTTCGTTTTTCTTTTCCATTGCAATATTGTCAACGTTCACTGGAGATGGCAACCAATTTCCAACAGCGTCCAACAACAACTGAACACCTTTGTTCTTGTAAGCAGAACCGAGCATTACAGGGCACAATTCCAAACCAATTGTTGCGATGCGGATAGCTTTGTTGAGAGTGTCAACATCTACGCGTTCTTCTTCGTCTTCCATGGCCAGCATTGCAAATTCTTCTGCAAAGTCTTCTTGGCCTTCAATGTTGTCCAAACCAGTGGCGATGGCGTCAAGCATCATCTCACGACGTTCCAATACGGTATCCATCAATTCTTCTGGGATTTCGCCTTCAGTTACGATCTCACCGTTGTCACCTGAGAAGATGTAAGACTTCATGTTGACCAAATTTACCACACCTTCGTGCTCATCGCTCAAACCGATGGGTACTTGAGTCATGCAGGAATTGAGTTTTAATTTTTCACGCAATTGGCCACAGACCTTGAACGGGTTTGCACCTTGACGGTCACACTTGTTTACAAAAGCGATACGAGGAACGTTGTAGCGCTTCATCTGACGGTCAACCGTGATCGACTGAGATTGAACACCAGCAACAGAGCAAAGTACCAAAATCGCACCGTCAAGAACACGCAAAGCACGCTCTACTTCAACTGTAAAGTCAACGTGTCCCGGGGTGTCAATGATGTTGACTTCATAGTCTTTCCAATTGCAAAATGTTGCGGCGGACTGAATGGTAATACCACGTTCTTTTTCAAGTTCCATGGAGTCCATTTTTGCACCGACACCATCTTTACCACGAACGTCATGGATAGCATGGATTCGACCAGTGTAGAAAAGAATGCGCTCAGTGAGGGTTGTTTTACCCGAGTCAATGTGCGCCGAGATTCCGATGTTTCGGATGTTGGTGATATCTGTAGACACGATATTCTCCCTTTGATAATTGTAGGGTTTGAGATTATAGAAAGTAAAGTGTACACTGTACACAAGTAAGGTTTGGCGCGATCCTAACCGATTTCAATTTATATTTCCACCCTTCAAGGGAAGAATTCCAAGTCCTTCGCTGTTGTATTGACACTTACGATGCTGAGAAGGGTTCATACTATTAAAATTTGAGGAACGCAAATGGGACAATTGGTGATTGCACTTATATTGATGGGGACCGCGGATGCTGGTCGAAAATCTGACACCATTCGTTTGTTGAATATAGAAAAACGCTATGAAGAAGCGCAGACCAAGTGTGTTAAGTGGGGAGGCTTGGAAGCCGATGCTGATGTTGACTTGAGAGGTTTTTGTGCTCAAGCCCATTGGGTCAATGCTGAGTCGGTCAATACCGTGGAAGCTTGGCAAGCTTTTCAAACACAGTGGAAGGGGACGGATTGGGCCGAACAAGCCTTTAAAAGAGAGGGTAAGGTCACTCTGGAAAATCTAGGAGACGATGCTTCGGAGCCAGAGTACCTCGCTGTTTCAGACAAGTTTTACGGTCATCAGGTTGCCGAGGACGCAAAGGAACTTGCTGGGAGCGCTGCGATTCGAGATGCCAAGTCACAGGAAGATGCGGAACGCATACGTGCAGAATATCCTGAGCACAACGGTTTGGGAAAATTAATCGAACTCTACCCTGGAGCTTTCTACAGTTTGTCCTTGGATGATTCTGGTAAGATTGTCATAGAGGGGAATTACAACACCAATGTGAAGATCAGCCAACCTTTTTGGGGCTATCGAACTGGACAAGGGGAGGTCGTACCTTGGACAGAGGCTATTCGGAAACATCTGATTGAAAGTGGTGTTCCGATGGTACACATTATGAAAACCATTCAAGAAACTCAACAAAATGGGGAAACTTTGTCGCTGTGTCCTTTTGATTATGGGGATACAGAGGCGACCATTGGTTTGGCGATGACGGTTGGACTGACGGCTGTCTTTGAACCACAAGAATGGAGTACAGAGTGTGGGGTTTCCGATACTGGAATTATGGTCTATTCAAATCGGTCATTGTTGCACGTATCGATGAAACCAGGACAAGATATTTCCTTGGGGTTGAAAAGAGGCCGGCGGAATTTTACTTCATTCGTACGAAAGTCTGGCGAACCCATTTTGTTCGAAGGACACATTTATGTACCTGTCAACAAATCCTTCGCGATATACCCAGTGTCAGGTTCCACACCGTGGTTAACGGATAAACCACCTGGTGCAATGAGAACACAAATGGACAACACTTTGCGTGGAACAGCGGTTCCTCCAACGTGGAAACTGCAAGGGATGGGCAACGGAATTCAAGTGAGTACAGGCTCTACGAGTGAATGGGTGTTGCCGAGAGGGGAACTTCGATTCTTCTCACCGCTGATGCAGGATTTATTGGGTATCGGGGATAGAGATGTTCAGTATGATGATAGTACAGTACCTGAAGTGTCTTGGGTTGTGAATGACAAAGGCATTTCTGAGGCACCTGAGAATTTGTTGCCAGTGGATTCTCGGAAACTGACGGAAGAACAAATTAAAGCACTCCGCTATCACATTGGTGGTTCAGGTTTGGATCCGTACAATCTAAAAGTGGTCGATGGATATTCCTTGGATCTGGATGGTGACAACAAAGATGAAAAGGTACTTCGCGCCCAGTACAAAGAATATGAAGTGGCTGTCGTACTGGATGTGGATGACACCTTTGGGAATCGAACGTGGATATTTGGTACGCAACACGCAATCCATGGGAAGATGGCACCACCATCACCGATGTCCTTTGTCGTTGGTGACCAGAGAGTATTCGCTTGGTCTGGTGTTGAAGACGGCACACCCTATGTAGAAGTGATCTACTCTGAGAAAGGGTCCTTCAATATGCCAGAAATGGATTGAGCCCCCCAACCATGTTGACTGGCACATGTGTTGTTGGATGGTTGACGATTGTCTACCTGATCACCATGATTGTCATGATCATCGACCGTCGTAGGGGATTTCATGAAGACTCAGTAACAGTCGGTATGTAAGCAACTGTTATTTGAACTGTCGTTATTTAAACTGTTCTTTGTTTGGGTCGATCGGT
>CBFIFY010000089.1:0-13440 GCA_965661985.1 uncultured Myxococcota bacterium
CAAAAATAATGCATCGCCATACAGAGTGAGCGACTGTCCATTGGCAAAACACTCGGCGACTTGATGGTTCATGGTTGCGATTTGTTCGTCGAGTGAGCGCTTTGGGTCCAAATACCAACGGTCTGGTACAACCCCCTTTTCTTTATCCAGCTGAACCTCAGTGAATACGTTCCTCGAACCATCGATGTTTCGCGCAACCAAATATCCAACGGTATTTGAATATGTCAGCATATGGTGAGCAGCCACGAACTGATCAACGGAATCTTGGTCTAAGTGCCGACTGGAATCGATGAGGGGTTCACTGGGTCTGGTTGTGTACATACAATTTGTTAACGGATACTCAATAGAAAAGCGTCTTCGTGGTATACTTTCAAATGCTTGATAACTGGAGACTAATGTGAGTGTACAAATTCCAATCTCTGTGACTCGAGACTTCTATACCCTTGCTACCCCACAGCAAGTCTACGAAGTGTTGGCCGATGTTCCGACATCCGTCAGTCACTTTCCGCAGGTCGAGCAGCTCGTAGCACTTGGAGATGACAAGTATCGCTGGGAGATGGAGCGCATGGGCACTCAGAATCACCATTTCCAAGTGCGGTATGTCACTCGATACACCCGAAGTGAATCGGAAAAGTGGATTCGATGGACACCGATCAAAGAGGGAAATGGCTCCTTCAGTGGGTGCTGGGAAATTCGTCAAGATGGAAATAAGACCCACGTTCATTTTGAAAATGCAGGATACCTCGAATTGCCCTTGCCAAGACTCACCAAGCGACTCGTAAAGCCCTTCGTGGAAAGGCAGTTTCAAACTTTGCTGGATGAATACATCACCAACCTTCAGCGAACGTTTCAGGGATTGGCTTCTTGAACGATAAAATGTTCGACGTAGAAACAAATTCACCAACGGAGCCAACATGCCCACAATCCAAGAGCTTTGGAACACCATTCAATCAACGTACAATCAAAGTACGTCGGAGAAGATTGTAGACCGAGAATATCTGTACAAATTGCAAAACGGTATTTCAAGGGCGCGAGAAGATAAGCCTATGCTTTTAGACCAATTCTGCACGGTGATGGAAGCTCATCCAGAGTATTTGGCGGATTTTCTAACCTTGAAAGGAGAGAATATTCGATGTGATGGGTGGTCATTTCTCTCTCATCGAGATGTGCGTCGCCGATACATGGATTTGCTCAAAGCCAGTTCAATGTGGCAGCCTCTTTATGATGCTGGTGCATTTGACTTAATGGAACTGTTGGTTGTTGGGGATGCTCGAGGAGGTGATTACACCCTCGATAAATTATCGGAGACAGACAAAGAGTTTGCCATTCGAATCTCCAAATCGATGAAGCAGATATCGACGGGGTCCTTTATCATGGGACTCTTGGAGAGCAGACAAGGCGGATTCGATCAGCCTCAGCACAAGGTGACCTTTACACGAGACTTGTTGGTTGGTCGGTATCAAGTGACGCAGGCACTGTGGCAAAGTGTGATGGGAACGACACCAAGTCATTTTACGGGTCCCGGTCGTCCAGTGGATTCAGTGAGTTGGTTTGATGCCATTCGATTTTGCAATGCACTCTCCGAACAAGATGGGTTCACACCTGTCTATGCCATCGAAGAGATTGAAGGGAACGAAGGTGCAGAAGTGACCTGTAACTGGGGTGGAGATGGCTATCGTTTGCTGACAGAAGCAGAATGGGAATACTGTGCCCGAGGCAATCAGGATTTTATGTTTGCCGGAAGCAACATTATGAGCCACGTGGCTTGGTTTGACCACCATTGGGATTCTGAGGTTTGGGGACCTACTGGAGATGAGCCCCACGTTGTCGGACAAAAAGAACCGAATGGTTTTGGACTCTACGATATGAGTGGCAACGTTGCAGAGTGGGTTTGGGATTGGTTTGGAAAGTACAGTCCCGAGGACCAAACCGACCCTCGTGGTGCAGAAAAGGGTGAATACCGAATTCGAAGAGGTGGGTGTGCGAATGATGCCCCATCTTTCATTACTGTATACTTTCGGTCACGTTGTAATCCTGCCGATGTAAGCAAGTGGACTGGATTTCGAATAGCGCGGTCGGTGTAGTCATGACTGCTGTTGGCCGGTGTGTACACTGTTATGCATTGCGCTTTGGTTAGAGGAAGATATTGAGTTGTTTCTGCCCTTTAGGGTACTTTACCAGATGATAGAAAATCAGTGACAGCCCAAAAAGCACACGCGAGCAACAAGATGCCCACCAGGTTTAAAACAAACTGCCTTTTAAGCTTTTCCCGAATATGTGAGTTGTCATCGAAAGCGCCCCCGACTGTCTCACCAAACCTTTTACCGATTAAATTACCAACAATTGGAATTGGAATCCCCCCGCCAGCTAGACCACCAACAGCCCCGCCGATTCTTTTACCCCATGTTCCATCTTGAGCTTGCTTCATAGCAACAGCGAAATCTAAACATTCAAAAATGAAAGCACCAACAAAAAGTACAATCAGTAGCCATATACTTTCAACATTGAAATAAATACAACCGCCAAAGATGAGTGTCGCAATAATAAGCAGAACTATAAGTCTTTTGATATTTATTTTTCCTCTACAAAAGTTTTTGTGTGGCAGTATAATTGACATCTAAAAATTAAAAAATTTTATATAATCAAGACACATTTTTATTTTAGATATATACATATGCAGAGATTATTGTCAAATCAATATCCGAATTGCTATGAATACTTTTCACTGTTCCATAAAGTGAGGTGGTAAATACTGCTGGTGACACAATCTCAACCGTTGTATCCGTTTCTAGACATGTTAAACTGTGTTCGATTATTTGAAAGTCATCTTAGAAAAAAATAGAGGTATTACAAACATGCGTCACCTATCCCCAATCCTCACTCTATCACTGTTTGCTTGTACTCAAGATGAGAAGGTCACACTTGATGTGTCCAATTTTGCAACTGAATTCAACTACGCCGACATTGAGTTTCCAGAGCACTTCTATGCCGATTCAACAAGTGGCAGACACATCGAATCGGTGATGGAGACAGACAATACACCGGAGAACAATCCAATCACGGATGCGGGTGCCAATCTGGGACGCTATCTCTTTTATGATGTGAACCTTTCGGCAAACCAGACCGTATCTTGTGCATCCTGTCACCAACAAGAGACAGGATTTTCTGACCCTCGTGTGCTCAGCGTGGGATTTGAAGGTGGGGAAACGGGTCGCCACTCGATGGCTCTGACCAATGCTCGATTCTATCAACCGGGGATGTACTTTTGGGATCAGAGAGCCGCGACGCTTGAAGAACAGGTGCTGATGCCGTTTCAGGATGAGGTCGAGATGGGGATGACCCTTGAGACTTTGGTTCAGGCGGTCGAAGCACAGGAACACTATCCGTTTATGTTTGAGACGGTGTTTGGAGATTCTGAGGTCACATCGGAGCGTATATCTCTTGCATTGGCACAGTTTGTTCGGAGCATCGTGAGTTTTGATAGCAAATACGATGAAGGTCGTGCTCAGGTAGATGATTCTTGGGATGACTTTCCAAATTACACCGAAGAAGAAAATCTTGGAAAAGAGATATTCATGCAGACACCCAATACGCAAAATGGTGTTGGCTGTGCGGTTTGCCACGAAGGTGAGGCCATGATCGGATGGGCGGCAAACAACAATGGCTTGGAAGCCATTCCAGTAACAGACCGTGGATATGGCGCAGTGACCGGTGAAAATTCAGACAATGCGACGTTCAAATTTCCATCGCTCCGAAATATTGCTGTTCGGGGCACGTTTATGCACGACGGTCGTTTTGACTCTTTGAGAGCGGTTGTTGATCATTACATGGACACCGTGGAGCGCCATCCAAATCTTGGGGTACCACTCAGTGTGCACAATTTTGATCTGAGCGAATCAGAACGGGAGGCTTTGGTGGCATTTTTGGAGACGTTGACCGATGAAGAAATGCTGACAGACCCCAAATATGCCGATCCATATGTGGGTTTAGAGACTGAATGAACTCATGGTCTAGCTTCTGTCGGAAATTTCAGAATACTGCCAGGTATCCATACGTCACTTGAAAAGCATCTTATTTTACAGACCCCACCAAAGACTCAATCATCCAAAACAGTTCTTGAACGGGCTCGTTGTACTGACTTCGCAACGGAAAATACACAATGTGACCTTCTTGATCGGCAATTGCAATCGTTGGATAGGCTGGTCGTATATCCTGTTCGGCCGCAAAAGACTCAAACTGCAACCCTTCATCTGTCAATATGGGAAACTGGACTTGGTACTCTTCTTTAAAACTCGCTAAGGTCTGATATTCACGACTGATTGCGGTGCGGACGGCTACAAGTTCCACAACATCTTTCCACTCAGAGGCTTGCAACTGAGCATAAAAGGCATTGAGAGTGGTCATTTCCATCTGACAATGTGGACACCAGGTCGCAAAAAATACCAAAACGGACACCTTCTTGGTTGAATCGACAAGCCTTTGTTCACCAGCTTCATTGACCAGTGTTAAAGGAGACATGCGCTTTGGATTTGCAATCTTCATCTCCACAATGGCTTGCCGTCTGGACTGTTGCAACTGTGTCTGAAGTTCTCCTGCTTCTCCACATGTACTCAACAAGGCTTCTATATTTGGCCAACGTGGGGCGTCAATATACAACTCTTTGATTTGATCGCAGTATTTGTCCATTTGGTTGTTCTCTTTGTACAATGTTGCCAATTTCTGCCGAAGTGCTGGTGACGGTGGTGCACTGGACAACCCCTGTTCCAAAGTGGGAAGTGCTTCATCAAACAGACCTTGTGCCGCCAGTGTCAAACCCTTGAGAATCTGTATCTCCGATTCAAATTTAGAGTGTTGAGGGTTTGCTTCGAGAGCCTCTATACATTTGGAGGCAAAGGAAAGACCAACTTTTTTGTGAAGGAATTTGTGACACTCATTGAGCAACATTTCTGCTTCTTGGTGTGCACCCAATCCCGAGTTTAGCAGTGTATTTTCTGTTTGCTCATCGACAAATCCCGTCTCCATCAATGTCTGTATGTACAAATCTGCCAACACGCTCAGTGCCCGCATCCGCAAATAGGTGCTCTCCGCCAACGGCACAAACTCAGCCACAATGCGTCTTTTGTCCGCATCTGTTTCAGCCGTTTGGAGCATCCCTCGGAGCAAGTCTGCATCTCTTTGCTTGGGCGCCCCCTCAATAATTTGGACCGTGTCGATGGCCAACGTAGACAAGCGCCAGGATGAAAAGCCCGCTTTATCAACCACTTTGTCCTTGTATGTGAGGTTGGTTGCACCAGAAACACCATCGATCATGTCTTGTGGAGCCAACAGGCTCAGCAGAGCCTCACTGGGATTTTGAACGATGGACACCATTTGTTCATGTTCTGCGTCGGTAAGAGGCTCGTGTCCATACTTTTGCAATGGATTGACAGACATCACATTGCGCACGGTCAAATCCGGATTGAAAGTCAGCGTCACCGACAACGGATTGCAGGCACAATTGTCTTCTGGGGTAACGGGCCCCATAAATTCACGTAGGTAACCAATGACGGCGTCATCTTTGTCCAAGACCGCATAGTATGTGTTGTTTCCAGCATCCAGTTCAGACAGAAACATTGACGGAATATCATATTTGCGAAAGGACACAGCAGTTGGAAAGTCCTGTTTGTAAAATTTAACCACCTTGTCTGTGAGTTCAGCCGCAATGGGTGTTTGGGGCATCGAACTTGTAGATGTTGCAATCGATTGAATCGGGACTTTTTGTGGCTCACAACTCAACAATAGACCCAACGATAGAAAGACAACAAACGAAAACATGTACACTCCGCGTTCAAGACTGTTGATCCAAATATAACTGGAACAGTACAGGTGATCGCCAAACAAAGACGTTCTCGTAAGAAAATCAACAGTCAAATAGTACAACAAAATTACACACATTTTTATAAGTGCTTGTAGTGAAGATCAAAAGGTATGTACATCACTACATATTGATAGGAAATGTAAAATCTAGTTAGAACCCACCTAAAAGATCAAAAATGTCTTGACTCTACATTTCTAAACGTCATAATAATCGTTGTCTAGATAAATCTGGCAACCAAACACACATCCATTTTTTAATCATGAAGGAAAAAAAATTATGACCACATTAATATTGAGTCTTTTGTTGGCCTGCGGTGAAAAAACACCTGTTAAAGCTCCCACTTCAAAAGCCTATGCACCCAAATGGTTCCTAAGTCAACCTGAGCTTTGCGGTGTTGGTGTTGTGCCTCTCGCAGACGTAGAAGGCGACATTGGGCAAGCAAAAATTTATGCAGAAGACAACGCCCGCAATGACTTGTCACGACAAATTGAAACCAAAACTGGAAGTATGATCAAAAAATACAACCAGTCAACCAAAGCATCCGGCGAAGCAATCTCTGAGACAAACCGTCAAGAAGTTACACAGTCCTTGTCAAAAGTCACATTGAACGGTTCTATTCCAGAGCAAGCTGAAATCATCAATGAGCAATATTATGCGCTCGTTTGTTTGAAGCCTGGAACCTTGGCAGACGCCATCAACAACATGTCTCGATTGAGTGAAGCCCAACGTGCAGCTGTGGTGAAACGAGCTAAGATAGCCGATCAAGAGTTGCAAACAGCACTTGATAGCTATGATGAAAGATGAACTGTAAGGTATGCTCAGCACACTTATAATGATGTATCTACAAGCCTCTGCGTCGTTTCCCAAAGCGGCGCAGAGTTCTTTGCGTTTAGAAATGCCGATTTCAACCCCCAAAAGCCATCCTGGACCTTCCCCCAAACGGTTTGAGTTCAGAACGGATTGCGAAAAGGAGATTGAAGTTCTGTACTTGGCTCGAGAAGGGACGACATACACAAGGGTGGATGACTTCTGTGTTTCGGAAACTTATGTGGAACATCTTTTGACTGAACCGGTGGATAAAAGAACGCCAACATGTTCAACGACATCCTGTGGATACTCGAGTACACGAAAAGGATACTTGATGGAACCTGCAATTCTAGAGGCCATATCTGGTGCTTCTAGAATGCTCGAAACCAAGCGTTCTTCAAAAGTCACGAAATACCATGAACAAAATGCAACCGTGCAATCCACAAAGAATTCATCCATCACCAAATTCAAACTGACAGACAACATCAAATGTGCTTCGAAACTGGAAACCTCAAAGGATCAGTTGGTTGGGTCCCAGTTTCACTTGTTTCAAAGTCAAGACCTGCATGATCACATGTCCAGTCGCAATACTTTTTTTGAAGTCTCGAAAAAAAACAACACCCACAAAATGCTGGTCCATTTTGATCGAACTTTTTCTCAACGCGATCATGTGCTGACCATCAACGAAACCATATTTTGTGAAAGTCCCGAGCCCATAGACTTTAGAACTGACACACTGAACTTTGACATTGAGATTGTGTCTGAGTCGGACAAATCGTGGGGTATCTTCGCCATGCCCCCATCAACGCTGGAGCCATAATGTCATTTCTACACGCTGTATTGGATGCCCTTCTGCCTGTGCCAACCCCACAATGGGCTCTTTCTGTTCCAGTCGAAGACTGTTCCATTCAACATCAAAAAATAGAAAATGCAGATGTGGGAGAAGCGAAAATATATGTCATGGATAACGGTAGACATGCCTTAACGGGTCTTCACAACACGATTGTGATCAACTATCTCCAGTATCTAGAGACTACAGAAGATATCAGAACAAATCTACTCAATGACACATTGACAGCAACGGTTCAGACTATTCCCTTTAAGGTTGCGGTCACGAACTCGGATGTCGCGACAAAGTACAATAGAAGTTATCTTTGGATGAATGTTTGCTTAAAAGAATCACCTCAAGATATCTATCGAGAACTCAACGCCCGCATTCTCGAACAAAATTTTCCTGAACCGGCTCCGGATACAGTGAACCCAAGAATCACCCCCACTGTAAAGCAAAATGATACAGAAAGTCGAGAAGATACAAAAAATCAAGCAAATGCTGGACTCGATGACCAAACTCTTAATACTGAAGCAGTCATCTCACAGCGCGATGAAGTTGCTACCCGATTACAAAATGCGTTGACAACCTATACAGCACAAAGAGAAACAGAATGATTTGGCTATTCACATTTGTACTTAATATCCTATACGCAGCACCTCCAAAGATCTCAATGGAAGACGCATTTGCTGAACTGAATGGAGAGTTGGTGTTGCATTTTCGCAACGCAACAACCGGTGCCCCAGTGTCCAACGCAACGATTGCCTTTGAAGGGTCTACTCAACAGACTGATTCCAAGGGTACTGTAACATTCCCCTTCCCTGATGTGGGAGTTGCGGAAACGGTTCGTTATGCATCGTTTTCCAAACCCGGCTTTGTATCAGCCAAGCTTCCTGTGACCTTCATGGCTGGCACGATTTGGTTTACGGATTTTTCAGTCACTGAAAATTTACAGATCGACCAGCTTCGCATTGTACTGGACTGGCAAGCGAAACCGGCAGATTTGGACGCCCACCTCATCAAAGAGAATGAATATCACATCTCTTATCGAAAAATGAAAAATTACCAAGACATTGCCCTCTTAGATCGCGATGATAGAGATGGCTATGGACCTGAAACGATCACCATCCAAAATTTTGATAAAACGGGAAAGTACTCCTACATCGTACACGACTATTCAAATCGTACCAAGTCCAACAGCAAGGCGTTGTCAAAAGGTGGCGCTCAGGTGTTTCTCTACAGCAACAACGGCTTGGAAGGACACTATAAATTACAGTCTGAACAAAGTGGAAACGTTTGGAAAGTGTTCAGTGTTTCCAATGGGCAAATCACATCTGTCAATGCCGTCACCACGTACACTCCTTGAATCACATCCCTACACAGAGACCCTATGATTTTAGCACTTGTTCTGATGCTCGGTTGTGGACCAAAGCTCCCACTCGAACTGAGCAATCCAAGCCAAAACCCACATCCGTCCTGCGATCCCAAGACGCACCTCTGGGCCACTGGCATTGGAGAGACCCAAACGGCTGCCGAAAACAATGCCAACAGAAGTATTGCTTCTCAAATTCAATCCAGCCTACAATCAAGTACTCGACAAACTGCACAAACCTTTAAGACCACGAGCGACAACGGAAAATACTCTACCAAATTGGTTGAATACGAAAAAAACTTACTGAGCGTCATCGAGACGTCTACAGCCTTCGATCGAAATGACTTGATCGAACCGGTAATCGCCCCTCAAAGTTATAAAAGTCAATTCTACACCTTACGGTGCTTGAACAAGTCCAAAGCGGGAAAGGTATTGGGCGATGAATTGGAACCCGTAATGAACAGTTTCATGAAAACAGCCGAACTTGCGTTGAGCTTCGTGGATGAAGCCACCGATCCAACAGACCACAACTATGCTAAATTCACAAGTCAATTTGCATCTGCCGTGCGGTTAAGAAAAGACATCTTACCAAAGTTGTACATCATTCGTTCGATCACTGGTCGACCAGATCCAAGGGCTGCAACCTTCAACAATACTTGGACGGAATTGGTCTTTAAAGGCAAGGAAATCATCAGTCAGTCAACAATTGGACTGGACTTGTCCTCGGCTGAATTGCCTGAAGAAGAACAGCTGCTGATCCATGAGGTGATTCGTCGGTCTCTGGCAGACAACGGTTTGCGTGTCGTCGAACAAAAACAGTGCGTCAAAGGAATCACGCACGTGGCTGAGACAGTGGTGCGAGAGCATTGCAAGCCACCCTCCCAGACTTTTGGTGTGGGTCACATGTGCAAACCAATTGTTACGGTCACGGTGACAGAATGTTCATCCAACTTCTCGTCTGTAATTTCTCTGTCCCACAAATCCATTCAAGGACAGGATTACCACTCCAAAGAAAATGCCGTAAAGTTTGCAGTGAAGCGGATGGAAGAGGTCGATTTTGTCGACACCTTTACGACTGAACTCTCATCTGTTCTTCCGTTAAATTTTGAATAGCCTTCCAACTATTGACAAGTATTGAACAGAATCATTCGTTATTGAATAGAGTCCGTCAACGCTTGATCAAAGTCATTGCCCTCGATGACAAAAATGCTTTTCACAGTCCCATCTGGAGCCAAAACAAAGGTTCTTGGGAGGCGTGTATCCTGTCCTTGTCCTGTGACTCCATGACGCGCCCCAATGGTTTCAAACTTATCAATGACAATTTGACTGTTCAAACCAAGTTCTTTGGCAAACTTTTGAAGCGGAGCGGGAGATCGTTCGCCGAGCGCCACGTACACTGCAACAACATTGTCGTTGTCCTGTGCAAACGCTTCAATTTTTGGAAGTCCATGTCTACAAGGTGCACACCACGTTGCAAAGTAGGAGACAACGACAAACTTGTCATGATTCTCCAATGTCTTTAGAGAAAGGTACCCACCATCCAATGTGTGACCACCAAATGTAGGAAAGGGCTTACCCACCGCAACCGGTCCCAATTCTTCAACAGTTTTGGACACAGCCGTATTGCTTGACGCATCAGCACTTGATATAAATGGAATCGCCTTCACATCAGAGCCACTGACCACACCACTGGCACAAAGTAACAGAGATAGGACACACGCGATCGTGCGAGTATGCTGTTTTGTAAACTGTACCATAAGTAAACCCAAGAAAACGTTCATTGAACATCAATTTTAACAGAAAAATACGCTAATTTCAACAGCAACAATTTAATGAACACAGGAAAATGAATCAACTACACAATCAATTGCCATCATGGGTAAGTGCTTGCGCATCGAATCTCTTCTATCTCTCTTAGCTGCTCTTTCTTTTTTCTGGTACTGAATACAGTGTGTGAAGCACCAAGACCTGCACTGATGCCACACAAAATCAGATTCACATTCGTGGTTCTAATGTACGCGTCTCCTGTCTCCAACAAACCTTGATACTCCACACTTTCTGCCGCGCTTTCGATGCTCGACGCATCCAGAAATGCCTGCTGTCCTTTTGAAAAATTGCTTAGAGCCAGAGATGCAGTCGTACCGCTAACCGTAAACAGCCCCCAATCCAATGCCCGATTGAGGAACAGTTTTCGTCTTGCATTCTCATAATCTTCTAGAGAAAATGGTTGAACAGCAAGTTCAATTGTTGCAGTCTCTTGTTCTTCAATCAGAACTGTAGCAGTACTCCCCATTCCACGACAGTCGACAACCAAAGTATGCTCTTTGGCCAAGTGCTTACCGAGGTATGGAGTGTCCCCCACAGGTTCTCCATCTATCCGCAAAGAGCCATTGCACGGTTTCCCATAAGGGTCAACAACGCTCACCTTTATCATACCATAAACAGGAATGAATTTGAGCGATACTGGACTGTCGGCTTTGACTGCGGACACATCTACAGTTTTATGAATGGGTCGATACCCATCTTGTAAGACGTCAACCTCAACAGTTGTACCAACTTTTGCCGTGTCAACCAGAACAGAACAACGATTCCTATCCGTCGTTATGCAGACGTTCTCGCCTCCCGTGACCTTCACTTGAGCCCCTGGAAGCAACTCGTCGCTGAAATTAACAACCCTGTATGAAGTCTCCGGTACATCAAATAGATCTGGCCGAAAGTCTCGAATCCCTTTTCTACCTGGATCAAAAGGACCGATGTTTTCTTCGATTAACTCAAGTGAATTCTCTTTGACTTGATTCAGCAAGTCAATCCCATTCTTTGCGGACAGGTCCTCTTGTCCCAACAAGGTGTTGTTTTGAGAATCAAAGGCCTTCAGTGTGACACGGTATGTTCCGTTTTGAAAGTAGGCATTCCCCACAATGGCAAACCGTGCATTGATATTTCTAGCAATGTCAACTGCACACTCTCCTTCCAAACAACTGGAATCTTTACCTTGTTGTTGAACAAAGTCCATCAAACTTTCACGAGTCAACACTTGAATCTTTGAAGTTTGCTTGGGAAACACGTCCAGTGCCGCTTCACGCGTTTGATCAGACAACTGGAGCAACAAAGCTTCGTCAAAATCGCCCTCAGTAGAAAATTCAAGTACAATCAAATGCAGAACCTCTTGGGCATGTACAATCTGGGCAACAAAAACCAAGAGCCAAAAAACATCTCACATCTCCAAAAAATTGGATTGTCATTCCGATATGGTTACTCACTAACGCACAATAATTCGATTTACAAACGAGGTGGGCATGCGTTTTTTCATGATTGTTCTGATGCTAGTATGGAGCACGGTAGCCTATGCCGAAACCAAACTGGTAGCCGTGCTGGAATTTCGAGGCGAAAGTATAGATCCGCAAATTATGATGCAACTTTCAGAAGCATCTCGCGGTGGGGCACGTTCAGCGTTGCCAAACAGTGAATACAACATCACATCCAGAGAGTCGATGAAGTCGATGCTTGAAGACATGGGCAAAGATTTATCTGCCTGCAATGTTGAATGTGAAGTGGAACTGGGTCGCGTTCTGCAATCTGATTACGTAATTTCGGGAACCGTTGGAAAAATTGACAATATGTACATCTTAACCCTTAAGTTGCACGACACACTGAGTGGCTCTCTCATGGGGCAAAAAACCATCCGAAACACCGATAAATTTGTACTGCTAGACAGTACAGGACCTGAGACGAAGGCATTGGTGGTCAAAAATATCTCGCTGGCCAGCAACCAGTTAACGGGAAAAAAAGTCAACGTGACATTTAAAAGCAAAGAGTTCGACAAAGAGTTTGGGGACAACACCACGATGATCATGGTTGGTGGTACACCTGTTGGGAATTGTGATTCCACCCCCTGTTCGCTACCGGTGCCTTCAGGAAGATTCGACGTACAATTCATCAAAAAGGGCTATACACCTGAAACACGAACACTGGAACTCGAAGACAACAAGACCTACACAGTCTCCTTACGGGCAAGTTTTGCACGACTCAGTTTGGAAACAGTACCCCAGCGGGTGAACATTGAAATCACCGGACCTGAAGGGTTCAACACCGTTGAAAAAGATCGCTTCGACAATTTGATACTGGATACGCCCGGAAAGTATACAGCGACAGTAAAGGATGACTGCTATGTCGAAAGTGGGAAGTACATCACCATAAATCCTGGTGATGTCAGAGAACAGCAACTCACACTTCAACATCGTATGGCAGGCGTAAATATCTATGCATTAAATGAATTCGGCGAGCCAATCCCCGCAGAAATATACATCGATGGAGAAAAGAAAGGCATCGCGCCTTGGCAAGGCACCATCCCCTTGTGCTCGGATGAACTGTTGATCAAGTACAACCGTAGCAAAAAATCTGTCCGCTTAAAAAAGAAGGGGTTGAAGGAAGAGCAAATTAAAACGCTTCCCATCACGGTACAATAATACAACAAAAAGCAAAGTCGCCAATATCACAGCTATGGTACAAGCAACTTTTGGGTAGACCAACGCCCCTTTATTTGATCACATCAAGGTGCTCATAGATGCCCTTTTG
>CBFIFY010000090.1:0-12652 GCA_965661985.1 uncultured Myxococcota bacterium
CATGATCTTTACATCGAACACCCAAATACAACGCCTTGGAACTGTGCTGTTGTTCGTCGGAGGTCTGCTGGCCAGCCTTTCTATTCAACAGTCGCACTCTTTGGGCTTTCGATACGCTTGGATTCCACTACTCGGTCAAATAATTTGGATTGTATCCATGGATCACAAAACCAAAACTCCGCTCCAGATAGCGTGCGCTCTTGGTTTCATAGTACTCAGTACTCAATTAAAGTCCATGTGGGAAAACAACACCATTTTTTGGGACCGCAATCACGCATACCAACCCACTCAACACACAGCCTGTGGAGCATTTATGAACCACAGAGCGGCGCCAGAAAAGGCCTTGCCGCTATTGTACCAAAGCCTGCAAAATCCACCCATGCACCACTGTTGCGCTCAGGCAACCCGTTACCCAATCGAATTGAATGATGCTCAAAAAGCAATTGAACTGGGTACGTTGGCGTTGAAGAATGGTTGCCCCAACATCCCAGAATTGCACTCTCCTTTGGCTCTTGCCTATGCACTGGAAGGTCACTGGACTTTGTCGGGCGAACACATCACACAAATCAACAAAGACCCTTTTGGATACAAAGCGATAATTGAAGTGGCTTTGGGACTTCAAAACAATGATGAATCGGCGTTGGATAAATGGGCCAAACCACAGTCACCTCAACATCCGGAATGGGGTGTTGAAGAAAGAAAACAAGCCCTGAAACAGCAAGCGCAATTTCTGTTGAAGCAGTCCAATCAATCTAAACAATCACAGTGATATACTTTCCTTGAGAAACTGTAACCGCAGTGTGTACTCATCATACAAAGTGTGGTGCTCCAAATGTAGTAAAGCATCCGTTGCGCTCAAGACATTTTCAGTGCGAATGGAGGACAAAAAGTGCAACTTCGCCAAATTTTCTTGTAAAAGTGGAGGCAAGTCTTCAGCAATGGGAATCTCCAAGACCTGTTGAAATTGCTGAGTCGAAAACCAATTCACAGCCAACAGATATGACCGAACGGAACCTGTGAACACTCCAGAGTTTAACCAACCAATTCGATCAACCAACCCAAAATCATCATCAAAATACGTAGACGGTAAATGTTGTCGAGCCAACTCAAGTCGAACCAAAAACTGTCGTCTCCAAGAATCTGAAATTGGCTTGTCACTCATCGATAAAGCCAACTGCTCTGCTTCTTCAAAGCGATTCTGATTCAATAAAAAATCTACCCACAGAGCCATCCAATTTGGGAAGTACGAAGACGATTCATCAAACGTCATCATTTTTTTGGCAATTTTATACTCTATATTATTGTTTTTTGTTGTATTTTTTAATCTTAATTATTGATAATATGGACCGTTGGTCCAGGTCTGCATGCGATCAATCTTTTCAAGTGCTTCTTGATACTTTCGGCTCCTTAGGCAGTGTACAATTTGTCGCTTTTGTTCAGCAATCGTTCTTGCACAGACTTTCTGAAAGATACTCTTCCTATTGTATGTATTAAGTATTTGTATTTCATGAGTATTTTCAATATTGTAGGTTTCTAAGAATCGCTCCCACTCAGAAATCGATTCACCCAAACCCGATCCAAAAACATCATAAAATTCAATACCTTGATACCACTTTTTCACCTTGACAACCCCATGATTGTCCAACATCCATTTCACAAAGGAGCCAACGCCTTGATACGCCTTGCCGGCTGGACTTTTCCAAAAACCGGCCGGATCAAAACTTGTACGTAGATCAGGCAATTGAGCATTTTGATGAA
The DNA here is from genome assembly GCA_965661985.1 of uncultured Myxococcota bacterium. Classification (GTDB taxonomy): domain Bacteria; phylum Myxococcota_A; class UBA796; order UBA796; family UBA796; genus CAJWHX01. The sequence continues at coordinate 1,759 of CBFIFY010000090.1, forward strand.
GTGTGGCCGAAACTTGATGGGGACTAAATCTGTCAACAGGCCAATCTGCAGCAACAGCCAGCCCTTCCAACAATCCAATATTTGGCATACCATTTTCATAGGTTGGTAAGCTCAACAACCACCCACCAAAACTTGCGGAAAAGATGTGGGACAATTCATGAGCCAATACAGATTGACCGTACTCCCAACGAATATGAATCTGATGGGTCCAAGGTCTTGCCACAAATGTGTTTCTTGCCCCCATCAAGTGTTGCTGTGTTTCCGCGTCAGGGTAAATGAAGACTTCTATTTTGCGCCCTTTCCACTGCACTGGATCTTCATCAAATAGACGCTCAAGTTCCCAATATCTAAACTCCAAATCTTGAATCAAACTTGATTCTTCGGTGGTATCAATACTCATTGGTGAAAAATGAACAATGAAATGTTTGGACTCCACGGTTCGCCCCAATTCTTTTTCCACCCAGTGTGCATCGCGAAAAATAATTGGTTCTGGAAATTTTTCGATCATCAACCATTGGCACAGCACCAACATGACAATTGTGAAATTTTTGACTGTACGAAAGGAACTCAGAACCATTACACCAGTCGTCGTCAACAAAACTACATGAACACGATACCGAATCAACTCACTGCTGATGGATACGGCTTCGTCATAAATGGATCCAGCAAACCAACCAAATGTAAGTGAATATCCAGAAATGGCGGGCCACCAAGCCAATCTCCATAAAAGAAACAAAGCATCCAATGAGAACAGTATGAACACAACCAATCTGGGTCTGTAAATATTCAGACGGCAAAGAACCCCAATCAACCCAACAGTAATAACGACTGTGAGACAAGGAATGAGAAGCCAAAACTGAATTCCTGTGCTCCAATCACAATTTTGAACCACCGTTGAGTTCACGACGTACACGATTAGCGTCGTATTCAATCCAATGATCTGACGACGAGACTCTGTTAGCCACCACATCCACAAATCTTCATTCTTGTAAGGCTCCTCAACACAAAGCAGTACAACAACAGTGGCAATGACCCCAAAGACAGCCGCCGATTCATACCCAAGTATCCCCAACAAGGGAAAACGACTTACAAAGAACGCAATTACAAGATAAAACAGATGCATCCATACCCTCTACACTACTCTTTCTACCCTACTCTTTTCAAAACAATGTGGACATTGCCAAACCTTTGCTGAAACTCAAGAAGAAAGGGAGAATGTTCCAAAACGTTGGAGGCATCAACAAAGCGCAAAGCCCCCATCCCAAAAGCAAACCTAGGGCGACCAACCAAATCAACGAAAGCATGTGAAGCTTGACAAGCGGGACAGCCCCTCATGATCATATCATCAAGGGAAGAACCCTGATTTCTCCAACGAGTAATGGTCTCTACAAAACTGGAGGTAATGATATCAAATGCTTTTGGACACAGTACACGATAACCACCCTGATGATTTGCAAATAATTCAACTGAGTTGGCAGACCACACATCAAGGCTCCGAAAGTTTTTCACTCCAAAATACACTTTTCCCTTTTGTGTTGGTCTACCTATCTCATCTACAAAGCCCCTGTCGCAAAAGCCCGATAGCCACTCAGTAACTGTTGATTGCCCCATCTGGAACTCGGGGTTTTCATGAACCAACAAAATATCCAATTGGGAACGGGGAAATGGCATCTTCAACCTCTCTGAAAAATTTCTGGTGTCTCATTGCAAGTCTTGAACATGAAATTCTGCTACAAAGTGAATATATTGGACTTGAACTTTAACTTACAGTATTCATACACAGAAACTCTTAAGAGAATGGAGAATCAAAATGGAAATCAAAGAGATTGAAAGCTTATTGGGTGACAAGGCAGAAAGTTTGCTTGGCTTCGACAATCCCAAAATCAAAAAGGAACGTCTTCACCTTCCGAGCGCTAGTTTTGTGTCTGATGTATTTGGTCAATCAGATAGAAATATCCAAACAATGCGGTCATTACAAACACTGTTCAATCACGGAAGATTGGGTGGTACTGGTTATGTCAGTATCTTGCCTGTGGACCAAGGAATTGAACATTCAGCAGGCGCCTCCTTTGCCAAGAACCCCGATTACTTTGATCCACAAAATATCATCGAACTTGCAATTGAAGGTGGATGCAATGGTGTCGCCACTACGTTCGGCGCTCTGGGATTAACAGCAAGAAAATATGCTCACAAGATTCCATTCATTCTGAAAATCAATCACAATGAGCTTCTTACACACCCAAATACTTATGATCAAATTATGTTTGCTCAAATCAAAGATGCTTGGAATATGGGGTGTGTTGCTGTTGGGGCAACAATTTATTTTGGTTCGCCTGAGTCCAATCGACAGATTCAAGAAGTTGCCAAAGCATTTGCGATGGCACATGAACTCGGTATGACAACCATTTTATGGTGTTATCTTCGAAACTCTGGCTTTAAGGTTGATGGACAAGACTATCATGCCTCAACAGACTTAACTGGACAGGCCAATCACTTGGGAGCCACCATCGGAGCGGACATCGTTAAACAAAAGCAACCAACGAACAACGGTGGCTACCAAGCGTTGAATTCTGGCAATTCATCGTACGGGAAATTGGACACACGCATTTACACAGAGTTGTCTTCTGAGCATCCAATTGATTTGACACGATATCAAGTAGCAAACTGCTACATGGGACGTGTGGGGCTGATCAATTCAGGTGGAGCAAGTGGTGCCAATGATTTCGCCCAAGCCGTGCAAACTGCTGTAATCAACAAGCGTGCTGGTGGTATGGGACTCATTTCAGGTCGAAAGGCTTTCCAGCGTCCTAGAGCAGAAGGAATCAAACTCCTACACACCATTCAAGATGTCTATCTTTGCGATGATGTAACGATTGCATAACCATCTTTTTGGCACCCGTTCTTGAAAACAAAATACAGGCGCCAAATACTTGACCAACCCCATTTAGTGACTACGAAGAGTGACCCATCCAGCCACTCACTTAGGGATTTACCAGATGTCTGACGAGAAAAATAAAAGTAGCCGCGGGCTATTGACCATCATTTTGCTAACCATGTTGATGATATTCGCTGTTCTTTTACTGGATGGAATGTCAAACAAACAACAAGACAGTTTCTCTGACTTGTTGACTGCAATCAACAATGGAAATGTGACATCAGTCACCATTAAAGGTCAGGAGATTGAGTACCAAACAGGTGGAGATGCCAAGCCCAAGCAGGTCACAGGTCCTAAGGAAAGCGACTATCTACTCGAACTTCTCGCAGAAAAGGAGATAGCTCACACATATGAAGTAGAATCCAGTGGCTCCTTCCTTCACAACATCATGCCACTGCTCACGTTTGCCATGGCGGGGTTCCTGATTTATTTCGTGTTCAGGCAGGTTCAAGGGGCCAACGGAAGAGCTATGAGTTTCGGAAAATCTAAAGCAAAGATGCTTGAAGATGGAGATACTCAAGTGACCTTTGCCGATGTTGCCGGACTCGAAGAAGCCAAAGAAGAAGTCGAAGAAATTGTTGATTTTCTGAAGGAGCCACAAAGATTGACCCGTCTGGGAGGACGAATCCCCAAAGGTGTTTTGATGGTCGGACCTCCAGGAACAGGAAAGACACTGTTGGCAAAAGCAATTGCAGGAGAAGCGGGAGTTCCCTTCTTCTCAATCTCAGGTTCTGACTTTGTTGAGATGTTTGTTGGTGTTGGGGCGAGTCGCGTGCGTGATTTGTTTGAACAAGGCAAGAAAAACTCACCTTGTATCATTTTCATTGACGAAATTGATGCCGTCGGTCGGCAACGTGGCGCCGGTATGGGTGGTGGTCATGATGAACGTGAACAAACGTTAAACCAATTGCTCGTTGAAATGGACGGCTTCGAAGCCAATGAGACAGTCATCCTCGTCGCTGCAACCAACCGTCCGGATGTTTTAGACTCTGCACTTCTTCGACCTGGTCGATTTGATCGCCAAGTCTATATCGGAAATCCTGATGTAAAAGGACGCAAAGCGATCTTAGAGGTCCACGCCAAAAGAACCTTATTGGCGGACAATGTAGACTTGTTGGACATTGCCAAAGGCACGCCTGGGTTCAGTGGTGCCGATTTGGAAAACCTTGTAAATGAAGCAGCTCTTTTGGCGGCGAGGGCCGACAAGGACAGCGTTTATTTGGAAGATTTCGAAAGTGCAAAAGACAAAGTCACCATGGGTCTAGAACGTAAGTCAATGGTCATTCCACAAGAAGAACGGAAAAGAACAGCCTTTCATGAAGCTGGTCATGCATTGGTTGCCAAAGCGCTCCCTGAAGCGGACACCGTTCATAAAGTGAGCATCGTACCACGTGGAAGAGCCTTGGGTGTGACACAGATGTTCCCCAACGAAGATCAATTAGGCGCCACAACAGAACAATTGAATACCAAGTTGGTGGTGTACATGGGTGGACGCGCTGCTGAAGAAATCGTCTTTAGCGAAGTCACTACGGGGGCTCAAAATGATATTCAACAAGCAACCAAAATTGCGCGTGCAATGGTCACTGAATATGGAATGAGTCAAGCTGTTGGACCCATGAACCTTAGCAGTGGAGGCGAGGTGTTCGTTGGGCGTGATTATCAGAAAAGATCCAGTACTTCAGAACATTTAAGCCAGTTGGTGGATTCAGAAGTCAAGAAACTTCTTGAAAACGCCTACCAACATGCAAAAGAAATCCTTCATGGAAATATGGACATTCTAAACTCTGTTGCCGAAGAGCTTTTGGAAAAAGAAACCTTAGACAAAGACGAGTTTGAACAATTGGCAGAAAATGTTTCTTGGGTACATACACCCTTGGTATTTGCCTAATGCCCCCCATCATTTGTGGAATTGTCAATGCGACACCCGATTCATTTTTCGACGGCGGCAAATACAGAAATCTTTTAGATCATGCAAAAAGACTAATTGACTCGGGCGCCAACTGGATAGATATCGGTGGAGAATCCACTCGTCCTGGAGCTGAACTTGTCGAGGTGCAAGAAGAAATGGATCGAGTACTGCCCTTGATCGAAGAGTTGAGTCAGTTGGTTCCTGTCAGTATCGATACAACAAAAGGTTCCGTTGCTCGTGCGGCCAACAAAGCAGGTGCAACAATCATCAATGACGTTCGGGGTTTTCAAGACAAGGAAATGCAGGAAGCCTCAAAATTCTTTGATGTTGGCATCGTCATGCATTCAAAAGGTCGTCCGCAAACCATGCAGTCTTTGGCAGAATATGACAATATTGTGGCGGAAGTTGGTTCATGGTTGTTAGAACAAGCAAAAAAGTGCCATGCAAAGAATGTATGGTTGGACCCTGGAATCGGATTTGCCAAAAAGTTGAAACACAATCAAGCACTGTTACAAAATCTAAACAGTTTGGGCAATCTTGGTTATCCAATCATGCTCGGCACCTCAAGAAAATCCTTTATCGGACAGGTCTTAAATCAACCCAAGGCTGACGATCGACTGGTTGGCTCTTTGGCAACAGTTGCGGCTGGATGGTACAGTGGAGTCCAAGCATTTCGAGTTCACGATGTACAAGAGACCAAAGATTTGTTAACAATGTTGGAGTTCCTACAATAAGAACAATGGAGTAACGGGCTGTGGAAGTTTTATGGCTGTTGTCAACAATACAATGGATTGACATTTTAGACATTGCCCTGCTCAGCTACCTAGTCTATCGAGCTTTGTTGATCATTCAAGGAACGCGAGCACTTCAGTCTTTGGCTGGCTTATTGTTTCTGCTACTTTTGTACGGATTATCGAGCACTCTTGGATTGAGTGGTGTGTATTGGTTGCTCGATAAGTTCTTTGTGTATTTGGTGTTGGCGATAATCATTCTATTTCAAGAAGACATTCGGAAAGGTCTAGCAAGAGCAGGCCAATTTTTGCCAAGCCGCAATGCGTCTCAAGAAGTGTCAACGATTGAAAACCTTGTGAAGACAGCATTTGCATTGGCGTCTAGACGTATTGGAGCCATCATCGTGCTGGAACGTGGTGGGGTGAGCGTAATTGATGAGACGATTCAGACAGGGACAGCATTGGATGCTGTCGTGTCAGCCGAATTGCTCACAGCTATATTTCTACCAAATTCCCCTCTTCACGATGGGGCAGTCATCATAAGAAATGACCGAATCGCGGCTGCACAGTGTATTTTGCCGATCAGTGACAAAGAGTTGTCCAAAATTTATGGAACCCGTCATCGTGCGGGGATTGGACTAACGGAGAACTCCAATGCGGTCGCGTTGATTGTAAGTGAAGAAAGAGGAACCGTCGCACTGGCATTGAACGGTCAGATGGAGCTGATGACAAACAACAATGAGCTCCGCCAACGCTTACAAAACTTGATGTCCACCTCTATTGGAGAGACTCAATGACGGTGCAAAACGATACCTTGAAGATTAAAATTCTTGCAACCCTAATCGCAATAGTCATCTGGGGTTGGATTCAGTTGAACGAGGAAACAACAAGTGTCAAACGAGCAAACATTGCATACAACAAACCATCTGATTTAATTGAAACAGACACATTGCCAGCGAGTGCATCTGTTGAAATCAGAGGTTCAAAAGGACGAATTCGACAAATGAGCAACACACCTTTACAGATTGTTGTCGATATTTCAGATGGTCATTTGGGAAAAAACAGTCGAACATTGCAAAGCGACAACATTCAAGGATTACCAGAAGGCGTGACCGTTGAACGCCTTACACCACCAGTACTGGATTTTGAATTGGAAAAACCCAGCGTACGAGAAATCCCAATCAAGCCAAATATCGTGGGCATCCCAAACTCTGAATACAAAATATCAAGTGTTGAAAGTGTCCCAAGCTCCGTATCTATCAGAGGTCCTGAAAGTTTACTAAATAAAGTAGAGTACATTGCTACAAAACCCATAAACATACAGGACATCGCTGCGTCAAAGAAGTTCAGCACACAGATCATATTGAGTAGCTCGGTACTGTCGATCAATCAAGCAAACCTCATCGAAGTATTCGTGGAGATTACAGACAAGTACCAATACAAGGTCATTGAAGGAATCCAAACTGCATCCAACAGACTGGATTGGGAGGTCCTCCCAAAAGAAGTGTCTATACTGGCCGGTAGTTTAGAAGACAACAGCAATTTAGAAGAAACCCAACTGTTGATCAATGTCGATACGCTGATGACTGTCTTGGAACAAAATGAACAGGCTACCTTTGAAAAAGACGAATACACGATCCGATTTGAAGAGCACCCTGAACTTTTTACCTTGATGACCTCTAAGCAACATACGATTCGAAATATTGACCCGAATGAATTCAGCCTTCGCAAAATAAATCCAACAGTAAAATAAATCCAACAGAGAAGAGGTAAACAATGCTTCCTACAATTGAATTTGGTACAGATGGTATCCGCGGACCATACGGAATTTTCCCCTTAGACGAGACATCCATCATACGCATCGCCAAAGCAATCGCCTCATTCGTTCCATCGGGTTCCGTAGCGATTGCACGAGATACAAGAGTAAGTGGTCCGAAGATATTTCAATTTCTCGCTGAAACCTTGAGTCAGTATGGAAATAGAGTAATTGACTGTGGAACCTTACCAACAGCAGCTCTGGCATGTGTTGTTGTGGATGACAATCTGGACTTGGGTGTGGTGATTACCGCTTCACACAACCCAGCATCTGACAACGGTATCAAGTTGTTCAACAAAAATGGCGCCAAGTTGAGTGACACCGAACAAAAAAAGTTCCAACTGGCGTTGACCAAAGAACCACAAAAAGCAACTGGAAGCGTAGAAAAACACATTGACCCAAGTGGTCCTTGGAAAAGAAGATTACCAACACCAAATTTACAAGGTGTAAAAATACTGCTCGATTGTGCTCATGGAGCGGCTTCCGGGTATGCTGAAACAATTTTGACAAACTGTGGTGCAATTGTCCAAAGTCGTGCGAGTTCCCCAAACGGAACGAACATCAATTTAAAGGTGGGTGCCCTACATCCCCCCGCAGATATTGGCAACAACGACCTTGCTATCTGCTTTGATGGTGATGCAGATCGCTTAATATTGTGTACCCCCGAAGGGGTCTTGGATGGAGATGATATTTTATATTTGCTAAAGGATGCCATTGAAGGCCCTTTGATCGGAACCATTATGTCCAATGGTGGTTTGGAAGAGGCTTTGGGGGATCGGTTGGTTCGGTCGGCGGTGGGAGACAAAAACGTATTTCAAAAGATGATTGATCACAACGCCTTCGTTGGGGCAGAACCCAGTGGACACATTATTTTCAGAGATGGCAATATGCCTGCAGGAGACGCCACGTATGCCGCTTTGAGACTATTGAGCGTGTGTATCCCCCCATTTTCTTTAAACTGGAAGCGTTGGCTCTCACACCAGCAGAGTGTGCGCTTCACAACTCAACAAATCTCACATGGTCGTAGACCTTCTTTGGAAGACTGGACCTCAATGGAGGAAGCAAGGTGCAGTGGTCATCGAGTAATAGTCCGTTATTCTGGTACTGAACCGAAACTCAGAATTTTGGTAGAAGGACCACAAGCGCTGAAACATTCAAATGCCATTGCGGATGAATTTCAGACAAAACTGGACAATATATAGATCTGACATAGACCTTTCAGAGGATTTCAAATGAGACACCCTGCTCGACTTGGCGTAAACATAGATCACATCGCGACACTCCGACAGGCACGTCGTTCCACATATCCAGATCCCGTGATGGGGGCCATGATGGCGGAACTGTATGGCGCTGCACAAATCACTTGCCACATTCGAAGCGATCGCAGACACATTCAAGATGCTGACTTACCGCGTCTACGCGATGCTGTCCAAACTCAATTGAATGTTGAGATGGCGGCTACAGAAGAGATGATTGATCTCGTTGGGAATATTTTGGCTGAGGACCCAAACAGACACAGAATCACTTTGGTACCCGAATCTCCCACAGAAATCACCACTGAAGGTGGCTTGGATGTGGTGAAACACCATGCACTAATCTCGAAAACAACCGCCGCATTACGGGAAAAAAACATCGCAGTATCGTTGTTTGTAGATCCCAAACTTGAACAGATTGAAGCATCGAACATCCCCGGTGTAGATATGATTGAGATCAACACCGCAAGTTATGCAGAGGGAGACACGCAAGATATTGCACGCATTCAAAGTGCGACTGAACGGGCAGAAAATTTGGGATTAACGGTCGCTGCGGGTCATGGACTCACCCACTTGAACTTACCTCTGTTGTGTCAAGAAGTACCCAACATCGTAGAATACAACATTGGCCACAGCATTGTTGCAAGAGCGGTATTCGTTGGGTGGGAAGTTGCGATTCGTGACATTTTGGACATCATTGAAAGATGATATAGAGACTTTTAAAGTTATGTAAAGTTTCCATTCTCTTATCAGCAACAAACGTGTTCTTCGAGTAAAATGACCAAGAGAAATATGATTTCCCTAACAATACCCAAAATAGAACAATGAAAACTCTAAAAACCTATTGGCAAGGGTGCTCTTACAACATATAATGTATATGTCGCGATAAAAGTTTAAGTGGAAGATAATCCTGTCGATTAATCAAATGTCTTTCCAACCCGCTAGGAGTTCACCATGTCACTTGGCCTTATTAGTTTGCTGATCAACAATGCTTTTGCTGTTCCTTTGTCGTCAGTTCCAGCCGGAGGATTGGTTATCAGTGAAATCATGCACAATCCAGATGCATCTGCTGATTACCGTGGGGAGTACATTGAAATCTACAACGCGCACACAGACCCTGTTGACTTAAATGGGCTTGTTGTCACTTCCTCAGGAGAAGCCGGTTTCACAGTCGCTCAGTCCGTTACGGTTGCCGCTGGAGAATATGCTGTTTTGGCAGTAAGTGGAGCTGTTTCATTCAATGGTGGCAATACTGAAGTGGATTATGAATACGCTTACACTTCACTAAAATTGAATGGTATTGAAACCCTCACCCTTTCAAGTGGCGGCACAACGTTTGATACGATGAGTTACAATTCCTCAAGTCACCCGTTAGAGGCTGGCGCCGCACTAATATTGAACTCTGGTACTTTAACGGCATCTGGCAATGACAACGCTGCAAATTGGTGTACGTCCAGTACTGCATACGGATTTGGAGACTTCGGTACTCCAGGGGCCGCGAATGACGGATGCAACACGCTCGCCGACTTGGCTGCAGGTGATCTCATCATATCTGAAGTCATGATGGATCCGACAAAGGTTGCTGACTATCGTGGAGAGTGGATTGAAATTTACAACACAACCACTACGACCTACAACTTAAACGGATTGCAAGTTACCTCTACCGGCAACAGTGGCTTTACCATTTCAGATAGTATAACCATTCCCGGTGAAGGAAGAGTGGTTCTTGCAACTCGATTGCTTCCATCAAGCAATGGTGGTTTCACACCAGATGGTGTCTACTCTTATGCGGATGTATCACTGGTTGTTGAAGATACAGTCACCTTGATAGCAGGTGGGACGACTCTCGACTCAGTATCGTGGCAACGTTGGTCACCACACTGGCCTGGAACTTTGGAACCAGGAAAGTCAATGTCCCTCTCCCCTTCTCTTTACGATGCAACAGAGAATGACAGTCACGACTCATGGTGTTTGGGGTCATCAACCTATGGAGACGGAGACTTTGGAACCCCAGGTGAACCAAATGACGTCTGTCCGAACGTGGATGGAGACGGTGATGGATTTATCGCTTCAGAAGACTGCGATGATACGGATGCCAATGTAACGGTAAATACCTATTATCTCGATAATGATGCCGACACTTATGGAGACTCTTCCAACACGGTAACCGGTTGTACGGTGCCAGCAGGATATGTAGAAGTCGATGGAGATTGCAACGACAACAACTCATCCGTCAACCCTGATGCCATT
>CBFIFY010000091.1:0-12593 GCA_965661985.1 uncultured Myxococcota bacterium
GTCAATCCAGTTTGTAGAGGAACACCGCTGCATGAAGTATTTGATTGCCATTTCCCAGTGCTCAACCGTTCCATCTGGAGTCTCGATGATGAAATCCATGGATCCGATACACTGTTTTTCACGAAAAACCTGTTGATCGTGGAGAAGCAGTTTGAACTTCGTCTGGTGTTCCAGAAAATAGAGAAACAAATCTTCTGAGTAAAGCCCCAATTTGTATTGACGGGGGGTGTTTACAAAATCCAATAGTCTATCTGGGCATTCAATGGCTTCGTGCAATATCCACTCTTTGGCTTCTTGAAACCAAGACAGAAATTGACTGCTTGGGACAACGGAAAACGCATCGCAGTCTGCTAGCAAACAAGGTGCATTCAGCAAGTACGCCAAGTCTCGATGTGCAGGGTGAGGGAGGGACCAATAAAAGTCCCAGTCTAGTTCTTTGTAGGTGTTGATTCTATCCATACAGGCATGTAACGGATTTTGTCCGATGCAGTATGTGTCCGTATGAATAGATCAATGTAGATGGCAGCGCGGTGTTATCCCAGCTTCACTCGCCATTCGACACCATCAGCGGTATCCATGATCAAGATGCCTTGGGCATCCAGTTCATCCCGAATTTGGTCAGAAGTCGCCCAATCCTTGTTTGTACGGGCATCTTTGCGGGCATTCAATCTATTTTCTATCAACACTGCATCGAGTCCCAATCGACGAAGACACTTTGACTTGACTTCAGATTGGAAATCAGACACGTTGGCGCCGAGCAATCCGATAGCCGGTGCCATTGTACGGAGACCTTCCAGTGCTTTGGCGACAACAGGACCGCCGCGCTTTTTGGCTTTCTTGTGGCTTGCAAAACGATTGATGGCACGGGCAAGTTCAAACGCGAGACCGAGTACACCAGATGTATTGAAGTCTTCATCTAGGAAATTCAGCATCTTTTCTTGGAAAGTGGTTCCCAAGTCCAGTACTGTTTGGGCGTCGTTACCCAAAGACTTCGCAACGTCTTCTGCTTTTTCTTGTCCCTTCATCGATTCTGCAGATTCAATAGCCTCATAGAGACGAGCGAGCATCGCGAGCGCCTCATTGAGTGCATCTCCTGACCATGGCAGTGGAGAGCGGTAATGATTTTGAAGCAAGTACAAACGAATTGCTTCAGCGGGGTAGTCTTGCAGTGCATCTTCAATGTTGATGACATTGCCCAGAGATTTGCCCATCTTCTGACCACCTTTCATGGTCAACAGACCGTTGTGCATCCAGTAGCGAGAAAACTTCTTTCCACTTGCTCCCTCCGATTGGGCGATTTCATTTTCATGATGGGGGAAAACCAAGTCCAAACCACCACCGTGGATGTCGATTTCTTCACCCAAACAGCATTTTGACATGGCGGAGCATTCAATGTGCCATCCTGGTCGACCGGCTCCCCAAGGAGATTCCCAAGATGGTTCACCTGGTTTGACGGCTTTCCAGAGCGCAAAGTCAGCGGGGTGTGTTTTGCCAGCCACCGTGTCCGCCGATTGCAACGCATCGACTTTTTGTCCAGACAGTCCACCGTAGGATTTAAAGGAGGGAACGTTGAACCACACAGATCCTTCCGCTGCATAGGCGTGACCCTTGTCGATGAGGGTTTGAATCATGTCGATGATGTCTTGAATGGAGGTGGACACACGAGGCTCAGAGTCGGGGGCAATCAATCCCAGTTCAGCGGCGTCTTTTCGAAATGCGGCAATGTATCGCTCGGCCAGTTCCATGGGTTCCACACCTTGTTCGGCAGCACGACGAATGATCTTGTCATCGACATCGGTAAAGTTGCGGACAAAGTTCACGTCCCACTCACGAAAACGGAGATAGCGAACGAATGCGTCAAACACAACCATCGCTCGAGCATGACCGATGTGCGCGCTGTCATAGACTGTCATCCCACAAACATAGAGACGAATCTTGCCATCTTCGATGGGTGTGAAGTCTTCCATAGTGCGTGTAAAGCTGTTGTAAAGCCGAAATGGTGCAGGCATACTGTCTCCAAATTCCCCAAGTGTATAGAATGTTGGCACAACGTAACCCAACTTTCAGTGGCTTGTCGAGACAAACTGAAGGGGTATCCATGCTCTGTTTTGTCTATGGAAAGAGCACTGTCGATGTTGTCTATTGTGCTTCTCTAGTCTGAGTGTTCGCACCAGCAACGTTCATTCACTGTTCATTCAATGGAACGCATGCACGTCCGCTGTCTATTACAGGGTTCTAAGACTATATAGGCCAAAATCAACTAAAACAGAAAACCGCCTTAGCAAGCTAAGACGGTTTAAGTACAACCCGTACGGGATTCGAACCCGTGTTGCCAGGATGAAAACCTGGTGTCCTGGACCGGACTAGACGAACGGGTCTCAAAATAGGCTGTGCAGGATTCGAACCTGCGACCAATTGATTAAAAGTCAACTGCTCTACCAGCTGAGCTAACAGCCCATTGAGTGACTTTAATCTAACGTGGTCAGTAGTTTCTGTCAAACTGTTGAAATCAATTTTTTTGATTTTCAGTATGAAGTAAATCGCTTCATTTTGAAACCAAAACTTGAATCTCAACTATCCCATAAGATGTCTTTTCAAACATCGAGGATCTTGAACAAAACCATTTGAGACATGCAAAGAACAGTGTGCAAAAGCACAGTGAACAATCTGTATCACTATTGAAATCTAGATGGCAAGAAATTTAGTGCAAATTTTTGACTGAGTATGCATTTTTTATCTTTGAAAGATGGGGGAGCGAATGATGCTCTCCGAACGTTTCGGACCAACTCCAATCAAGCCAACGGATATGCCACTCAGTTCTTCAATTCGCAGAATGTAATTCTGGCAGGCTTTGGGGAGTGCTTCAAAGGTTCGACATTCTTGAATGTCCACATTCCAACCAGGATGGATCTCATATTGTGGCTCGCCGTTTTCATACCCAATACACAAGGGGATCTCTTCATAGGCCGACAGCACATCCAGTTTTGTCAGACAGATGTCTGTGACGCCATTGAGCAGACAAGCTCTTTTGAGCAGAGGTATGTCTAGCCAGCCACAGCGTCGCGCTCGACCAGTCGTCACACCAAATTCCCCACCCAATGTTCGCAATCTTTCCGCGGCATCACCATCCAATTCTGTGGGGAATGGACCTGAACCGACGCGGGTCAAATAGGCTTTTACAATGCCGACGACATGCTTGATGTGGGTTGGTCCAACGCCTGTGCCGATACAGGCAGCGCCAGCGACCGTATTGGAAGATGTCACAAATGGGTAGGTTCCATGATCAATATCCAAAAAGGTGCCTTGGGCCCCTTCAAACAAAATGGGTTCACCACTCTCTAAGGCCTTGTGTAGATTCCCGACGGTATCGCAGACAAAAGGACGCAATCTCTCTGCGAGGGGGGAAGCCCACGCCTCCATCTTTTCAAACGAAGGTGCCGGCATATTGACATACTTGTAGATTGGGGATTTCTCGGCAATCATCGACTGCAGTTTCGCCTGCCGTTTTTTGGTGTCTACAAACTCAGACATGTGCATGCCTCGACGAGCCACCTTGTCTTCATAGGTGGGACCAATTCCACGCCCTGTTGTTCCAATTTTATTTTTTCCCCGCGCGGCTTCCCGAGCAATGTCGAGCGAGCGATGGAACGGCCAAATTACGTGTGCATTTTCGGAGATTTGTAAATTTTTCGATGTCACAGGGTGTCCTGCTTGGCCAAGTTCGTCCATTTCTTCAAGAAGCACGAATGGATCAATTACGACGCCATTTCCAATTACGCAACAGACGTCTTCGTGTAGAATGCCACTGGGGATCAAGTGCAGACCAAAAGTCTTTTCATTGACAACCAGTGTATGACCAGCATTGTTCCCACCTTGAAACCGTACAACGTATCGAAAGTGTGGGGTTAATAGATCGACGACCTTGCCTTTGCCCTCATCACCCCATTGCAAACCAACAATTACTGTGTTCATTCTTCTCTCCAGAGTGTGTTGTCTATATACTTGCCTAACTGGTAAGAAAAGAGTCTGAAAGGTCTATTTGTTCAGTTGTTCTATGTCGCTCGAATTGCGACCTTACGATTACAAAATTCGAAGTCCGTCGATCGCCCGTTCATAGTCTTTTTTGATGGCGATGGCCGCTTGAAACTCTCGTTTGGCGTTCAAGGTCATGCCTTGTCTGAAGTAGGCTTCTCCAAGTAGACAATGGTACTCTGCGTTGTCTGGATCTTTTTGCGATGCAATTTGCAGCAGTCGTAAAATCTCACGAGGGTCTGGGTCTAGTTTGGAGAGTAAGTAAGCCAATCGCGCATATGGTGCTGCTGCATCACACTCATAGGAAACAGCCTTGCGATATTGTTCGATTGCACGTCCGTAATTTGAAAAAGCCTCGGCATTTTCGGCTGCGGCAATAAATTCTGTTGCTTTGAGCGCACGGGCTTCCTTGCGTACGACGCGGAAGTGCTCTTTGTAATGCTCGTTGTCTGGATCCAACTTGCAAGCCAAGTGCATGGCGGTTGCCGCCTGCATGACATTTCCTTGGCTGTATTCTTTTTTGCCTTGCTCAAAATGTTCTTTGGCTTTTTGCTTTTGTTCACCAACGCTGCTTGAAATTTTTCCCAAGATGCTTTTTTGTCTCTGTTGCTTCATCCGTTCTTTGATGCTGGAAGAGTTTGATGTTTTGGCATTTTGTTCTTGCTCGGCTTGTCTTTCTCTTTGTCTTTCTCTTTCTCGACGTCGACGTCCTTTTCTGTGTCGAGTCGTTCTGCCAGCAGGGGATGAACTTTCTTCGCTACCGTCACTGTTTGGTGGAAGGACTTCCTGTACTGGATGTTTGCGATCGTAGCTTTGTTTCTTTTTGGGATCGCTCAACACTTGATAGGCTTCTGTCAACCCCATGAAGATTTTGTCAATGGAAGGTCCAAACTCTCCTACATCTCGGCGGAAAAACGCATCTGGATGCCACTGTCTCGAAAGTTTGTAATAGGCTTGCTGAATGACAGACACTTCAGTATTTCGACCAACATCTAAGAGTCGATAATGCTGTTCTTCGTCGACAAGAGTACACAAACGTTTGAGTTCGGAAATTTCTTCAGCTGTAAGTGGTGTTTTTGGCACGGAGTGACACCTCTGAGTGGGAGAGAGAAAGTACAGCAGAGAAATTACAATTATTTTAAGGATATGACCACCCTTATTGACAAAAAATAACCGTTGTTATGTGTTTTTGGTGAATTACAGTCAATTTTCACCAAGATGCTTAGGAATCTTTATTGTTGGTATCTGAGGGATCGATGTTCGATCGGTCGATTCGAGGGTGGGCTTTGCGATAGGACTCAATCAATGCAGCGGTGTTGATTTGTGTGTAGCGTTGTGTGGTGGACAACGAGCTGTGTCCAAGTTGCTCTTGAATACTCCGCAGATCTGCCCCAGCATCCAGTAGATGGGTTGCACAGGTGTGTCGAAAAGCATGTGGGTGCAATCCAAACACCCCATTTTTCTTTCCAGAGTCGTTGCAAATATTCCAGATCGAACGGGTAGATAGACGTTTGCCAAATTTGTTGAGAAAGATGGCGCCTTTGTTTGGATGATCTGGGTTAGACAGCAATTTTTGAATGGCGTCTGCCGCAGGGGGGCCAAAAGGCACAATGCGATCCTTTTTGCCTTTGCCCTCGACCACGTGTACCATGCGGGTCTGTAGGTTGACGTGTTCCACATCGAGGTTTGCGACTTCACTGACACGAAGACCCGCGCCGTAGATCATTTCCAAGATCGCTTGGTTTCGCAGTTTAAAAGAGCCTTCTTGAGAGGGGTTTTCAACAACTGCCGTGGCTTCTGGAATGCTCATGAATTTTGGATTGCGTTTGGGGATCTTTGGGATGGCGACGTTGCTCGTTGGATCGATTGTCCCATGTCCGTGCTGGATCATCCATTGATGCAGATTTCGAATGGTTGATCGTTTTCGGTTTAAGGTAGTCGCAGAGATGGGTTTCCTGCCTTTTGGTGGATCAAGCAATGCTCTAAACCACCCTCTGATGACATTTTTATGACTGTCTACGAGGGCGACACTTTCTTTGTACAAATATTCTAGGTAGCCTTGAGAATCGACACGATAGGCGCGCAAAGAATTTTGAGACAAACCTTTGTTTACCGACAAATGATAGAGCCACGTATCGCGAAGTTGTAGATCCTTGGGGTTGCACATAGACAGTTCCTTTTTATAGTTGTTGACATGTCAACAACTATAGCACAGTTACAACCGTTCCCACAAGGCTCCACGTTGTCGAATGTACCCCAGTCGCTTTAGTTCCAGTAGGGTTTCTAAGGTGTCGGAGGGAGTAGACTGTTGACTCTCCGCCAACGCTTCGAGTGACAGAGGTGTACTCAAGGAGTTTAACAATGTGTGTTCAGTGTTTTGAATGCCAAATAAGTGAGTGGGATCCCACAAGGGGGCTGCCCCTTGTTCAATTAAGTGTAGACAGCCATGGCCATTCATTTTGTTTGGATGGTGGGGCACGGCGTAGACTTCTTTGCCCAGTTCTGAGCCATACAAGGCTGTACTGATCGACCCAGACGTCTTGGATGCTTCAACCAGCACAATTTTATCGGACAGCATTGCCAATAGGTGATTGCGCTCTTTGTACTGCCATCGCTGTACTCTTTGGTCTGGAGGATACGCGCTGATGACCAGACCATTGCGCTCAACAAGCTTGGTCAACCATTTCAAACGGTGTCCTTTAACGCAATCAAATCCTTGCTCCAAAACAGCGATCAACCGAACTTTTTGCGTTTTTTTGGATAGAATGGCATGTTGTGCCACTTCTTCGATCCCAAACGTGAGACCACCGATGATGTTGTGTGTTGAGTACGCTGCCCAAGCAAGGCGACTGGTGAAAGACAGACTGTCTCTAGACACGTTTCTAGCACCCACAATGGCAATGTTTGGTCTTGCTGATAAAAGCAAATCGATGTTGCCACGGTAGAATATCACCGGCGGTGCAAAGGGCGTCCGTTTCAAATGCTCGGGGTATTCAGGATCGGTGAACGCGATGAAGGGCGTCTGGTATTCTGTTGGACTGGCTTGACAGACGTGCTTCCATTGTGTGCTCGTGAGCAGTGTTTTGAGTTGTTTTTCGAGTTCTGTTTCTGTGTTGATGTTGCTCAAAGTAGACAGGTCAATGTTGCCAGAGAATTTGAGCAATCCCGTATACAGAGACGACAGGGTGTTTGATGACATTGGATTCCTTGTTTGGTGTGGTGTTGTCTGCTAAACTAGACCCAGATTTGGGTCTGTCAATGCCTTTGGAGGGTCAGAATATGTCCACAGTCAATTTGTTTCACCACCAACGAATCGTCCGTTTTGGAGAATGTGACCCAGCGGGGGTCGCGTATTATCCTGAGTTTTTTAATTGGTTCCATCAGGCTATGGAAGCTTTCTTTGAAGAGCGTCTGAAGGTTTCATATGCCAAGATCATTCAAACGACAGGCTTTCCAGCTGTGCACACGTCGGCAGAATTTCGAAAGCCACTGCCTGTGGGTACGACGATTGATGTTGTTGTCGGTGTTGAGAAATTGGGTCGAAGTTCAGTTTCTTGGCGGTTTGAAGTGTGCAAAGAAAATGGTCAAGTCGCCGCTGTGGGACGCGTAAAAACAGTGTGCATCGCCGTGTCCGAGGGGGAGTTTGCCTTCCAATCCGTCGAGATTCCGACGCATATACTGTCTGGTCTCCAATCAATCTTGATCGACCAAGCCTAGACAAAAAAGAAAAAGGGACAAAGAAAAGACAAATAAGCAAGAGCAGACAAGGTGAACAGAGCTATTTGAAATCACTCAATTTTAGGGTGACGGTCTCTTCGTACTCGTGTGCGGGTGTTGATGCTGGCTCTTCCAGTCTTTTTCTGAGGTCCGCCAGCGACATGAGGTAGGTAAAGAGTTCGCCCTTTTTGCCCTTGATCTTTTGCGCACCTCGGGGATAGAACGGGTATTCGTCCTTGAGCGCTTGATAGATGGGGTCGCTGACCTGAATGTAATTTGGGATTCCAGTGGATTCCATCCGTGAAGCGGTGTTGACTGTGTCCCCCCAGAGATCATAGATGGATTTTTGTCGACCGATGACACCTGCTACAACAGGTCCAGAATGCAGTCCAATCCGAATGGACAGTTCACTGTCCAACTTGACGTTCAGCCGTTCCATCGCCATCAACAGTGCCGATGCAAACCGCATGGCCTGTCTTTTGTGGTCACCATTTGCTGTGGGTACGCCTGCTGCCGCCATGTAAGCATCGCCAATGGTTTTGATCTTTTCTACACCCATTCGATGGGCAATTTGATCAAACTCACCAAAAAACTTGTTCAAAATCCACAGCAATTTTTCTGGTTCCATGTTCTCAGACAGTTGTGTAAACCCCACGATATCGGCAAATATTACAGTGACGTCATCATAATTGTCCGCGATGGTTCGCTCTTGCAATTTGAGTCGCTGAACGATCGTTGGGGGGAAAATATTGTAGAGCAATTCTTCGGAACGTCGGTGTTCAACGCGCAACTGTTTTTGCTGTCCACGCAGTGATAGATAGAATTGGTACACAATCGCGGTGGTGGCTATGGTGGCCGTCAAGGTTGTGATTAAGCGTATGGAAGATATTACGTTGGTGGAGAGAGAGACCGTCCAAAACGGGGTTGGGTTGATGCCCTCTAGCAAAATGGTGAGCAAAATGTTGCTGATGGTCAGACCATTGATCCAATGCTCTTGGGATTGTGGCAAGAGTAAAAAGGTACTGGGCATCAAGATCAGCAGTGCCCGTTGCATTCCAAATTCTGCTGGAAAAAATAACAGATTGCTCAGCGCCATGTGAAGGATGGCGGTCACCATGAAGAAAATGCTGGCCACCACTAAGTCTCGTTGTTTGCCAATGACCAGTGCGCCGACGTACAACAACAGTATCGGGGTGAGAATGAGACTCTCCAAAGCCTCTTGCAACACCATGAGAAGACCAATTTGGACAACACCCAGCACACCGAAAAAGCCCACCAAACTGTTGAGCAGGTTGCGATTGATTGCCGTGCGCGATGTGCGGTTGGTGGCTGCGTTGTCAGTCATATCGTGAAGTGGTGCGAACAGGTGTTGATCTTTTGTTGCTGGTATCACCCTCTATCATATACGGTCAATGTGCGCTTTGTTCTAACCGTGACAGAATGGTCATCAACGCGTTATACCTGTCTCAACATTTGTAGTCAAAATGATTATGGAATTCCCCTTTTAGCCTTGGAGTACCCATGCAAACAAGCCCGATTCAATTAAAGTCCTACTTGTGTGACGAGTGGCACGTCGGAACTGGTGACGTAGAAGAATTGTTCAATCCATCCACCGAGGAGTTGATCGCGGTAACCTGTACGACAGGCTTGGATTTTGATGCGGCATTTGAACATGCACGGAGCGTTGGAGGACCGGCTTTGAGGGCGATGACCTTTGCTGAGAGAGGGGCTTTGTTGACCAAGATGGCTGCTGTTTTGCACGAGAAACGTGAATTTTTGTTGGAAGTGTCTCGTGATTGCAATGGCGCCACGCGTGGGGACTCAAAGTTTGATGTCGACGGTGCAACTGGAACCTTATCCACTTACGGTCGATATGGCGCAAAAATGGGAGAGGATAGGTTTCAGGTTGATGGAACGGCCAATCGCATTGCCGCCAATGCCAGACACATGGGGCAACACTTCCGACTGCCACGCGAAGGGGTCGCATTTCACATCAACGCCTTCAACTTTCCAGCGTGGGGTGCTTTTGAGAAGATTGCCTGCGCATTTTTGGCTGGCATGCCAGTCGTCACCAAGCCATCTAGCACAACGGCTCTGTTGACCTATGAGATGATCAAAATCATCGTGGAAGCGGATTTCCTTCCTGCAGGAACGTTGTCCTTCATTGCAGGTGACTCTGCGGATGCCCTAGAAAAGCTTCAAGCACAAGATGTCGTCGCCTTTACTGGATCAGCCACAACGGCAGCCAAACTGAGACAATCGGCGGGTGTTTTGCACAAATCGGTGCGTTTCAATGCCGAAGCAGACTCATTGAATGCGGCAGTGCTTGGACCAGATGTTAAGGTGGGCGGAGATATTTGGTATCGATTCCTCAACAATGTGGTGACCGACATTCGTCAAAAAGCGGGTCAAAAATGTACAGCCTCGCGTCGTATTTTTGTCCCTGAAGGGTTGATGGATGCAGTCAAAGAGGCTCTGGTTGAGCGATTGGAAGGCTTGGTGATTGGCTATCCAACAGATCGAGATGTCGACATGGGACCGGTCGTTTCCAAGAAACAGTTGTTGGATGTTCGTGCAGGCATCGACGAGTTGGCCGCACACGGAACCATTTTGATAGGAGGTTCTCATCCGGTAGATGGAAAGAACGCTCCGGCTGGAAAGGGCTACTTTGTGGCCCCCACCGTGATTGTCGCCAACGATGCCAGTACCGACATCTTTCACGAGAAAGAAGTCTTTGGTCCAGTGACCACGTTGTTGTCATACGATGGTGCCGTCGAGACAGCGTTGCACTTGATTGCCCGTGGTGAGGGGTGCTTGGTGTCCGCCCTGTATTCAAATGATCGCAAGTGGTTGAAGGCCGCTTTGTTGAAAGCCGCGGTGTGGAACGGTCGATTGTTCGTGGTGTCTGCCAAGGTCGCAGATTCGGCGTTGACGCCCAGTACCGTATTGCCAAATCAAAATCACGGCGGCCCTGGACGTGCCGGTGGTGGACTGGAATTGGCTGGAACGCGGGGCTTGGACCTCTATACAAACTTGGTTGCCATCCAAGGAGACAGGGCGTTGTTGGGTAAACTGTTGGGTGTAACTCTGTGACGATCACCTTGAAGGAAACGCTAGAATCTGCTGGGTGCGTGGTTCATGAACAAGTGCCGTACTCCAGTATGGGATATTGGCGCATTGGTGGACCCATCCGCCATGTGGTGACGGTGCACACCCAGGAGCAACTGCTGACAACGTTGACGGTAGCCCACGATCAAGAGCAAAAGGTGCTTGTACTGGGCAATGGTAGCAACATGTTGATGAGTGACGAAGGGTTCAGTGGCTTGGGTGTGGTCTTGGACGGAGGTTTTGAACAGATTCAGTTCGATTCAACCGGTGTGCTTCTTGGCGCTGGTGTGAAAAATGTCCGAGCGCTCTCGAAATCTAAGCGTCAGAATAGAGGTGGGCTTGGTGCCTTGGCAGGTGTGCCAGGTACGATCGGTGGCGCCATTCGCATGAATGCAGGGACGTATTTGGGAGAGATTGGCGATGTGGTGGATTGGGTAGAATGGTACAACCCAGTAGACAATGAGTTTCACCGCAGTACCGCGTCTGAATTGAATTTTACATACCGCAAAGTGGACTTGCCGTGGGGAGCAATGGTTCTTCGCACACGACTGCACACTCACCAAAATGATGTTGCTGCTGAACAAGCAAGCCTCAAAGCGCATTTGGCACGTCGCAAAGAGACACAACCACTGCACCTTCCATCCTGTGGATCGGTGTTCAAAAATCCCACGGGTGACTACGCTGGTCGATTGATTGAACAGGTTGGGCTGAAAGGAACGCAAATTGGTGCGGCGCAAATCTCTGAAAAACATGCGAACTTTATTGTCAATTTGGGCGATGCGACCGCGAGGGACGTGGCGAAACTCATCAAACTGGCTCGTCAGACTGTGTTTGAAGAGACTGGTATCGAATTGGAGCCGGAAGTGCGCCGAGAGGGTCGATGGGATGACGATGTTTGGACAATTGAACATTGATCATTGAACTTTGAACATTGAACTTTGAGCATTGAATGAAGGCATAAATAAGGCACATAGAAGATAGAACGGATTTGGTTATGGAACAGAACTTGGTATTTCTCATTTCGACCCCTCGCGCGGGCTCAACGATGCTGATGCGCATTTTGAACGCCACATCGTCGATCGTTTCGAGACCGGAACCCCATTTGATGCCGGCACTGGCACACCTTGGCTTTTGGGAAACCGTAGAGAAGGCGCCTTTTGATCAGCTGCAAGCCCAAATGGCGATGCGGGAACTGGTGAAAGCATTCCCCAATCAGGATGCAGACTATTATGAGGCCTGTCGTGCCTATTGTGACTCACTCTACGGAAAGATGTTCGACATCACCAAGCCAGAAGGCAACACCGACATTCGATACTTCTTGGACAAAACGCCGGCAAATGCACTTGTACTGCCTTTTTTGACGAAGGTCTATCCCAATGCCAAGTACATCTTTCTGACCCGTCACCCGGGTGCCATCTTTGCATCCTATGCCAACTCCTTCTTTGATGGTGATTACAAGGCAGCAGTGGACTTCAATCCAATTTTGTCTCGCTATATTCCCGCAATGGCAGCGGAACTTCGAAATCCAAGTGTCCCCTTGATTCATGTCTCCTATGAGCAAGTTGTGTCCAATCCCGAAGAAACCTTGAAGCGACTGACCGACTTTCTAGAGGTGCCCTACGAACCCGAAGCTTTGGATTACAAACGGGCCAAGGTTGCTGAAGGGCTCGGAGACCCACTCGGTGTGCAAAAGCACGATAGACCGGTGACGTCATCAAAGGACAAGTGGGTGCTTG
>CBFIFY010000092.1:0-12388 GCA_965661985.1 uncultured Myxococcota bacterium
CCTATCTGCTGTGGGCGTTGGAGATTTGAGAAGAGCTGATTCTAGTACGAGAGGACCGAATTGGACAAACCTCTGGTGTTTCTGTTGTGGAGCCAACCGCATTGCAGAGTAGCTACGTTTGGAAGGGATAACCGCTGAAAGCATCTAAGTGGGAAGCCTCCTTCAAGATAAGATCTCCCTAAGACTCCTGGAAGACTACCAGGTTGATAGGTCGGACGTGTAAGCGTAGCAATGCGTTAAGCTAACCGATACTAATATGTCTTGTGAGTTAAAAACACTTTGTTGATGAGTGTCGCATTTCCTTTCTTCTTTTCATTGTTCTTTTACAATGTGAAGTTTATTTTAAAACACCATTTTATTTGGTGGCGAAGATAGCCAGAGGGCCACACCTGTTCCCATCCCGAACACAGAAGTAAAGTCTCTTGGCGCCGATGGTACTGCTGGGGAGGCCCAGTGGGAGAGTAGGTCATCGCCACCTTTTTTATTTTTTTTGGTTTGTTTTTGTTTGCTTTATTGGATGTTGATCGAAATTCTATGTTGGCTTGAGGAATACAAACTTAAGTGGGCAGTGGTTCGACTTCGCTCTCGACTTCGACGTCGTCTCTGGCTGGTCTATTCTTTTTAGCCTTTGTCCATAAAGAGAAATTTCAGAAAGTACTGACAGCCATTGATTTTCCGTTATATACAAGAAAAATAAACGATGGAGAGAACATGCCAAAGAACCACGATGGACGTCCACAAAAAGCCAAGAATGTATTGGGTACTCCATTGCAGACGTGTTCTATAGATCCTGTGACGGGATTTTATAGAGATGGTTGTTGCAACACTGGTCCTCAAGACAGAGGGCTGCACATGGTGTGTGCCATCATGACCACCGAGTTCTTAGAGTTTTCTAAGTTTCGTGGCAATGATTTGAGTACACCAATGCCAGAATATCATTTTCCTGGTTTGAAAGATGGGGATCAATGGTGTCTGTGCGCTCTTCGATGGGTGGAGGCCTATAAGAACAACAAAGCTCCAAAGGTCGTGTTGAATGCGACACACCAAGCCATGTTGCAAGTTGTTCCGTTGGAGGTATTGCAGCAGTTTGCTGTGGACGCAACAACCGAGGAATAGTCGCGTTATCGTTCGAGTTGGATGGCATCCAGAACGGTACGGAGTGGCAGTTCTAGCGTATCAGCGACCATTTGGTGTCCCTGTGGACTTAGATGCACAACATCCAAAAAGTAATCGGGTTGTGGAAAGACCGTGTGCACAGTATCAATGGCCAAGTTCAGTTCGGTGGCAGTTCGAAAATCGAACCTGTCTGCTGGTCCATCTGTGATGTCTGGATGCAAGGAGTCTGGTAGGTCAACGACCACATCGGTACAGTGGTCATATTGAAGACACAATCTAGATACGTGCCCCCCATAGTTCCACCCATAAGCAAAGGGAAGATTGAGAGAGACAACTTTGCTGTTTGCGGCTTTGGTGTGTTGTAGAAATGAATGGATTCCTTTTTCATAGTACCTTTCAGCAATTAGAGAATGCGCGTTTAATTCATCTTTTGTAGAGTCTCGTAGAATTGTTTGAAACCACTGTAAGAAATAAGATTTCGAACGCCATACCAGTGTTGGAGGGATGGGCTTGTCAGGAACCTCATGAGACACCCCTTCTCGCCAAAGTGTCTGATCAATGTCGTTCCCACTGGTTTGTACGACGACAATCAATGGGTTCAACAAATCATAATACTGAGAGTAGACTTCGGTCATGCATTCTATCGTACAACCTTGCAACGCCAAGTTGTACAAAGGCACGTCTGGAAAGCGTTCTTCCAACAAGGAAAAAAATCGTTGATGTTGATCAACGCCTTTGCCAAAGCCAACAGAGTCGCCAATCAATACGATGGAAGGTTCTGAGGGTTCTGGAAATTGACGCTCGCGAAAGCCATAGTCGTTGGTTTGTACGTGATAGGGGTTTGGAACATGGTCGAATGCAGGTCTGTTTTCTTCTGGTTGTTCCATGTAGTCGTCGTTGGTGCGACGTTGTCGAAGCATCCACTCTACGTTGAGGTGCTGATGGCGTTCAGACAAAAATACCCATCGAGAAAGTTTGAACTGGTTGAAAAAGAGGACGTTTGCAAATTCTTTGGATGCTGGCAATACACGCAAGGACAACTCAAGAACCAATACGAGAAGCAATAGAACAGCGACAGGCACCAGTGAAAACAGAATCTTTTTAACGATGGATAGGGGGTTCACGGTGCAGTCTCCAAGTGAAGTATACAAAGTCACAATCCAACTTCACCAAATTTATATAAGAGAATATTTGTGATAGCACAATATATGAATTCCATGGTTGTTGTTCCTAGACAACACATAAAGAAAAATCTAGTGTCTAGACAGAGCGAATGTGTACTCAACGAACCCACATCAGTTGACGAATGGACTGGAAGGTGTAGCCATATCCAGCAAGGGTGGTGTAGTCTCCCCAACCAACACCTTGGTGATTTCCTGTGTTGGAGTGGCTTGCATTGTAACGTAGTCCCCAACGAGCACCTCCGTTCCAGTCACAATAGGAGCCACCGTTGATGAATCCAGTACCGAGATAATCTTGCTGATTGAACCCATAAGATCGATATTGTGTACATCCCCAAGGAGAATAAAATCCATCTGTGATGAGGGACAAGAAATAAGTGATGCCATCCGAACCAATGGGTCTAGAAAAACCGGTGTCAGAGAACAAATCCAAACTCGAAGCATGGCCAATAGCAAAGGTTTCAGTGAAACCGTCGTAAAAGTCTTCTGGGGAAGCAGTTCGAATCTCTGTAAACGGTACACGGTTGAAAGACTCATACTTGGAATGTCCGGCTTGTGTAAAAGACCAGTCTGTTTCGTTGGCGAGTGAGGTGGTCGTCCACAGTGTACTGTTGTAGGCAATGTTGTCGTCAATGGCTCGCATAACCAGTGTCCAGCCCACTTGGGCAATCGGGTCGTATAGACAGTAGGCCTCAAAAGAACCATTTCCATCTGGGTCTATCCAATACACGCCGTCTGGAAGGGTCGAATTTTGTTGAAAAAGTGCATCGCAGTCCAACGTCGAACATTCTTCGACAGATCCATTTTCAGTTGCGATTGCAGGGTCGGTGTCATTGCAGTCACTTCCCCCACAACTTACATCAGACAGTCCATCCCCATCAGCATCATTGTCGATCAGTCCATCGCAGTTGTTGTCAGTGTCCTCACAACCAATTGAGGCATTTGGATGAACCAATACATCGGTGTCATCACAATCCAAGGGGTTGTTCGCGAGCCCGGTGGTGGGAGTGCATTGTGTCAATGTTGGGATTGATTGTCCATGGTCTCCAAATCCATCGCCGTCATTGTCGATAAACCATTCTGTGTTGGGGTGCAAAGTACTGTCTCCATCGTCACAATCCAAATTGTTGTCGGTGTACCCAATGGGGTGAGAGCAGACTTGCAGACTGTAATTTCCATCACCAAATCCGTCGCCGTCACTGTCGACAAACCATTCTGTGGTTGGATTGAGGGTTGGGTTGGTGTCGTCGCAGTCTAAATTGTTGTCGCTGTACAGTCCTTGAGCGCACTGAACAATTGGGTTGTTTGGGTCGCCAAACCCATCTTGATCTACATCCAGAAAGAATTGTTGCTGACTATTTGGATCTACAGTATCATCTTGGTCGTCGATATCGCCATCACAATCGTTGTCAACGCCGTCACAGACTTCTGAAGCGTTGGTATAGGCTAGGGCGTCACCGTCGTTGCAGTCATCTGTGTTTAGTACCCACCCCGCACTTTCAAAACAGAGCAACATAGGGGTATTTGGATCGCCAAACCCATCGCCATCGTTGTCTTGGTGATATAGAGTGGCTCCGAAAATATCAGGATCCAGTTCATCCCACAATTGATCGCAGTCATTGTCGATGCCATCACAGACTTCCAGAGCGTCAGGGTGCACACTGGAATCAATGTCATCGCAGTCGGCATTGTTGTCCACATAGTCTGTGGGAGCGGTACAAAAGTACTCTCCTTCAGCGGGATCGCCAAATCCATCGTTGTCTGCATCTTTGTAAAAGACTTCTCGATCAACGGAGGTCTCGTCATCGATAGCGTCATCACAGTTGTTGTCTAGACCATCGCACAACTCATCGGCATTTGGGTGAATGACAGGATTGTCATCATCGCAATCACTGTCGTTTGAAACATACCCTGTTTCGATTGTACACACTTCGGTAAACTGCATTGGATTGCCAAACCCATCATTGTCTGCATCTAGAAATTGCGTTGTGGTGACCCCTTCATCGATTTCGTCATTGCAGTTGTTGTCGATACTGTCGCAGATTTCTTCAGCCGCTGGAAATACAGCGGGATTGTCGTCGTCACAGTCACGATCATTGGGAACGGTGCCTGTTTGTTGCTCACAAGATTCTGAAGACAATGAAGGGGTGCCAAATCCATCCCCATCGCTGTCTACAAAATATGTTTGCAGAACGCCCTCATCGACCTCGCCATTGCAGTTGTTGTCGATACCATCGCACAGTTCAGCGCTGTTTGGATAGATCGTAGAATTGTTGTCGTCGCAATCTTCATCTGACAAATAACCATCCCCATCCAAGTCTACAGGTCCATCTTCTACGGAATCTTCCGTAAGAACAACGGGTTTGTTTTCCGTACAGCCAAAGGACATAAGCAATAGAGTTACGGTCATACACACTCCTTGATGTGATCAGTGTACTACTTTCTGACAGTATGAGTGGAATCTATGGGGTTTTGGACTAAAATACTGAAAGATGATCAAGGAGTGTAAGATGTTTACGGTATTGGTTTCGTGGTTTGTGGCTTGTCTTTCTTTCGCAGAGTCTCCCAAAGAGGCGGAACTGAAATCTAAACTGAGCCCATTGCAATACAAGGTGACCCAAGAAGAGGGAACGGAGCCTCCCTTCAACAACGAGTATTGGGACAATACAGAACCGGGAATCTATGTGGACTTGATTTCTGGAGAGGCTTTGTTTTCATCGACCCACAAATACAAGTCGGGCACTGGTTGGCCAAGTTTTTATCGACCGTTGGAGGATGCCAACATCGTTGAAAAAGCCGACAGAGGTGTGTGGGGCACTCGGTCAGAAGTGCGTTCTTTGATGGGCGATGCGCATTTGGGACACGTGTTCAATGATGGTCCTGAGCCGACTGGGTTGCGGTATTGTATGAATTCGGCAGCAATGAAGTTCATTCCTGTCGCACAGATGGCCAAATCTGGGTACGCCGAGTATCTTTATCTGTTCTCTTCTGAAACAAATGATGTTTCGGCTCCCGACAAAGAGATCGCATATTTGGCGGGTGGTTGTTTTTGGGGGATGGAACAGATCATTCGAAAGATTCCAGGGGTATTGGATACAGATGTTGGCTATACAGGGGGGAGACTGGACACGCCAACCTATGCAGATGTCAAAAAGGGCAAGTCTGGGCATGCAGAGTCAGTGAAAATCATTTTTGATCGCAACCGTCTCAGTTATGAAAAACTCCTCGAGTATTTCTTCCGAATGCACGATCCGACGACGCTCAATCGTCAAGGAAACGATGTTGGTACCCAGTATCGCTCGGCAATCTTTTATCTATCGGACAGTCAAAAACGCACAGCAGAGTCAATGATCGCCAAGGTCAACGCTTCTGGAAAATGGTCCAAACCAATTGTTACAGAAGTTGTCAAAGCCAGTGAATGGACCGATGCAGAAGAATATCATCAAGATTATTTGGTCATTCAACCAGATGGATATACCTGCCATTATTTACGAGACTGAATACAGTACACAGTACCAGCGTTTGAGTGGCGCTGTTTGTACACAACGCTGATGGATTGAATCGGGAGACAGTATGATAACCAACTCGGCATTGGGCTTCACAATGGACAGTTCTGTGGCCATAGAGTCTATAGACAATTGGGTTGATGCCTTGAACGGTATGGAGGCGTTGGAACTGGGTGCGATTGCGAACCCCACAGAGGGGCGACAAGTTGGACATTATTGGTTGCGAAACCCAGACATGTCCAGCAAAGAACAGGCCCAAGAGATTCGAGGTTCGTGGAGTGCTCTGACAGAGTTGGCTTCGTTGGTGACAGACAGAGGGTTCACTGAACTGTTGATGGTTGGCATTGGGGGCTCTGCATTGGGACCGCAACTGTTGGTCGACGCCCTCCCCAGTCAAGGATTGACGGTCTCATTTCTGGACAACACCGATCCTGCCGGCATCGATCGTGTCCTTTCTCGGATAGACTTGTCCAAAACGGTGGTTGCAGTGTTGTCCAAGTCAGGAGGCACCAAAGAGACCCGAAACGCAATGTTGGAGACGCGTTCGGCTTTTGAACAGATGGGGTTGACATTTCCCAAACACGCCATCGCTGTAACGGTGTCGGGCTCCAAGTTGCATCAGTTGGCGATTGAAGAAGATTGGTTGGGTACTGTACCACTTTGGAATTGGGTGGGTGGTCGAACGTCGATTACGGGGATGGTTGGACTTCTTCCACTGGCTTTGATGGGGCGTGACTGGAAAGCCTTTGTACAAGGGGCAAAAGAAATGGACACTTGGACTCGAAGCCAGACTGTTCACAATCCTGCTCTGGTTTTGGCAGAACTGTGGTGGACTGAAGGGAATGGCAAAGGGGACCGAAACATGGTGGTGTTGCCCTATAAAGATTCTTTGGGATTGTTTGGGCGGTATTTGCAGCAACTGGTGATGGAGTCTGTGGGCAAAAAACACGATCTAGACGGCAACGTCGTCCACCAAGGGTTGACTGTGTATGGAAACAAGGGCAGTACCGATCAACATGCATTTGTACAGCAGTTGCGCGATGGTCGACACGACTTCTTTACTGTATTGATTGGTGCACTAACCGATCGGGAAACTTCGTCGATAGAGGTTGAACAAGGGGTGACAACGGGGGCGTATTTGCTCGGCTTTTTGATGGGGACTCGACACGCCTTGTTGGATGCCGGCCGTTCGGTACTGAGTATCATCGTCGAACGTGTAGACGAGCGAACCCTCGGTGCGTTGATTGCTCTCTTTGAACGTGCTGTTGGCCTCTATGCTCATCGAGCAAACATCAATGCCTACGATCAACCTGGGGTTGAAGCCGGTAAGAAAGCCGCTCAGGCGATGTTGGACCTCAGACAGCGAGTGTCAACGGGAGATGCAACAGATGCCGACGCTTTTGATGTGTGGATGTGGGAATCTCACATGCGCATCAATGACCAATAGATGGAATTAACAGATGGGATTAAACAAATGGAAGATCGAATAGAGCAAGTGCCAGAACTTTGGCAGCGGAGTCTTCCCATCGTTGATGTACGCGCACCAGTGGAATTCTCAAAAGGTCATATACCGGGTGCGATCAATATCCCACTGTTGAACAATGCTGAACGCCATCAAGTGGGTCTGTGCTATCGAGAGCAAGGTCAACAGGCTGCTGTACAGTTGGGTCTGACATTGATTGGACCAAGGTTGGGCGACTTGGTCCAGCAAGGGATGGATGTTGCTTGTAATGGATCGTTGATTGTCTATTGTCAGAGAGGCGGGCAACGTTCTCAATCGATGTCTTGGCTCTGGAGACAGGTTGGACTCAAGGTGTTGCGGTTGGAAGGTGGCTATCGTGCTTTTCGACAATGGGTGGGGCAGGAACTTCAACGGTCGCATTCATTACTGTTGTTGGCTGGTGGAACTGGGGTTGGCAAAACAGACATCTTACACGCTTTACGCAAGGAAGGGGAAGCCGTATTGGACTTGGAGGGCTTTGCACAACACAAGGGTTCTGCATTTGGGGCAATTGGAGAAGGGGAAAGCGCAAAACAGGGACATTTTGAAAACTGCATTGCCACACAATTACATCGACTGGCTGGAAAGAAGCCCGTTTGGGTAGAATCTGAAAGTCAGCGCATCGGCAACTGTCAAATACCACCTCAATTGTGGTCTGATATGCAACAATCACCGAGGATTTATTTGGAACGAAGTCGCCAACAGCGAGTGTCTCGCTTGTGTGAAGATTACAAAGAGGCTTCTGTTGAAGAGTTGGAGCGGGCGTTGAATGGGATTCGCAAACGGTTGGGACCTGAGAAGTACAAACGGGCCTTGGAAGATTTGATCGAAGGAAATCGGTCTGGTGTGGTGGACAGCGTATTGGACTATTACGATCGGTTGTATGACAAGCACAAGCACCGCCATCACGTCAGAATCATGGACACCGTAGACATTTCTCAGCAGTCCATACCATCGGTGGTTCGACACTTGAAATCTCTAAAAGATGAAAAATACCGTCAAATCGAATAAGAAGAACTGTCAAGTTGTGACATTGATTTGTTGGAGGACGCATGAGTGAAAGTAAACCCAAGTTGCAAGACCTATTCATCGGAATCGCTGGTCTTATTGGCGCAGGAAAATCCACCTTGGCAACCGCGTTGGGTGATCTGACAGAACTTCCCGTGTATTATGAGCCAGTTCAAGACAATGAGTATTTGGCAGATTTCTATGCCGATACTGGAAAATATGCCTTCTCGATGCAGATCTATTTGTTGAACCGTCGCTTTCAACAGCATCAAGAGATTATTTGGAAGGGGGGCGGTGCTGTACAGGATCGAACCATTTATGAAGACGCAATTTTTGCAAAGACACTGTTGAATCTGGGATTGATGGACGAGCGAGATTATCGAACGTATTTGTCGTTGTTTAAGCACATGTCCAATTTTATGTGTCGCCCCAACATCATTGTCTACTTGGATATCAAGCCGGAAACATCGATGAAGCGAATTCAAATGCGCTCCCGGGATGTGGAAAGTGGAATCACGTTGGAATATTTGGAAATGCTCTATCAAGAATATGAAGTGTTCATTGAAGAAATTGGAAAAACGATTCCAGTGATTCGAGTGCCTTGGGAAGAGTTTCGCTCTGCAGAAGATACAGCAAAACTGATTGAGCGAGAGTATCTCAACATGACGTTCATTCGCAATGCTTCATGGTCTCCAATTCGTGGAGTGTAAAGAATGAGTACGCAACAGCAAGCCCAACAAGAAGGGACAAAGTACGGGACTTTACTTGGTGTCTTCATTCCTTCAATTTTGACCATCTTGGGTGCGATCATGTACCTCAGATTCGGCTGGGTGGTTGGAAACGCTGGAGTTTGGGGTGCCCTTGCGATCGTTGGATTGGCCAACGCCATCACGTTGATCACAGCGTTGTCTGTGTCATCTTTGGCGACCTCACAACGTGTCGGAGTCGGAGGTGCCTACTTTTTGATCAGTCGATCGTTGGGTGTTTCCATGGGTGGTGCCATCGGTTTGCCTCTGTACTTGTCTCAATCAATATCTTTGACGTTGTACTGCTATGCCCTCGCTGAAAGTTTGACCATGATTTTTCCAAGTGCACCGATACAACCTCTCGCTGCAGTGTTCATCATCGCAGTGACTGTGTCGGCATTGAAAGCGACAGAGTGGGTGTTGAAGTCTCAAATCTTCATTTTTGGTCTGGTGCTTCTCTCGATCGTGTCGTTGCTGTTGGGGGTAAACTGGGACGCGGGTTTGCACATCACCCAAGCGGGATACGCATCGGCTGATGCCAGTGGCTTTTGGGATGTTTTTGCCGTATTCTTTCCAGCTGTGACAGGTATTTTGACTGGGTTGAGTTTATCTGGAGATTTGGAAGACCCAGAAAAGTCGATACCGTATGGTACGTTGGCGGCTGTTGTTGTGGGGATGGTTCTCTATTTTATCATTCCGATTGCCTTGGCCCACCACCGCGATGTGGATTCGATGTTGACCAACACATTGATTTGGCTTGATGTAGCACGTTTTCCAATTTTGATTTTGCCCGGTTTGTTGGCGGCCATCTTGTCGAGCGCCATTGGATCGATTCTTTCAGCCCCCAGAACACTGCAGGCGCTTGCCGATGACGGCATTCTGCCAGAGCGCGTTGGTCGATTGGAAAACGGTGAGCCAAAGTTTGCGATGTACATTTCGGGTGGGGTTGCTCTACTGGCTGTATTGCTTGGCGATTTGAATGCTGTGGCCACAGTTGTCACCATGTTCTTTTTGACCACGTATTGTATGATCAACGTGGTATCCGCCCTTGAAAGTTTGGTGAGAAATCCATCTTTCCGCCCGCGGTTTCACATCTCTTGGGTGTATTCGTTGATGGCGGCAGCAGGGTGTTTTTTGGTGATGATGCTGATCAACCCGTTGGCGTCTACGTCTGCGCTGTTGGTGGAATTGGGGATTTACATTTATCTGTCACGCGTCACCCTTTCCAGTACTTGGGGAGATATGCGTGGTGGGTTGATGATGGCCATCGCTCGATGGGCTTTGTTGGCGCACAAAAAACTTGAAGAACATCGTCGAAATTGGCGTCCAAACCTTCTGGTGTTTGCCGATGGGGTGGAAGAAGTCGAAAAGAGTCTTTGGAAAGTGCAAATGGCCAATGATCTGACCGTCGGACGTGGGATTGTGACCGTAGTGCAATTGCACCAAAGTGACCTGACAGCTCTACCCTCAGTGGAAGAACGAAAGGCAACCATTGACAAAATGGAGCAGTTTTTGCAGTCCAATGACATTGATGCCTTTTGTGAATTGGATGTGGTGGATCGCAAAACAGAGGGCTATGTGTCAGTGGCTCAAGCAAACGGCATCGCTGGAATGCAGTCGAACACCATCATGTTGGACTGGTCTACGGACTTGGAAGTGGCTCCGTTGATGCTGTCCATGGATTCATTGCAAAAGTCCTTGGTGTTTACACGACTGTCTGGTTGGAGTGGCAAACGTGAACGGATTGACGTTTGGTGGTCTGGAACCTATCAAAATGGCGATCTCATGTTGTTGTTGGCTCACTTGCTCAGTTTGTCCCAGAACTGGCGGACAGCCAAGATTCACTTGAAAACGGTTGTGGACGATGATGGACTGTTCCAAGAGAGAGAGGCCGCCTTGCACAAGATTTGTCAAGAAACGCGCATTCAGGCACAGTGCGAAGTACTGGTTCGTCAAGCAGATCAGAGTCTCAATGAGGTCATTGTTGCCCATTCTAGAACGGCCGATTTGGTCATGTTGGGAATGTCCTTGCCAGAACCCGATAAGGCAGAGATGTTTGTTGATTGGTATGACACGTTGGCATCTGGGTTGGAAAACGTTTTGTTTGTGCGAAACTCTACGCCCTTCAAAGGACAACTGATCGTTGATGATGGTGAAGAATTGGACTAATCTCCAGTGTTTGCAGTCGATGAATTCTCCTCCTCTTCCGCTGTATCGATAGTTTCTTGTGTGTTTTGTGTCTTTTCAAGGTCTTCTTTCTTCCATTTGGGAACGGTGATTTCAACGCATTCCTGTGCATTGATCCAACCCATCACTTTTGGTCTCTGATTGAATGGTGGATCAAAAAATTGAGTCGCAAAAGACGGTAACTTGAGGTGGTTTTGAATGTGTTGAGCATGAATTTGGTGAAGTGCTACGATATTTTGATGGTCATGGTTTACCGTCGCAGTATACATTTCGCGCAATATATCTCCGTTAAACCAGCGTACAAGACTGGGAAGACACCCAATTAGTAGACCGATACCTCCCCCAATTTGCATCCATGAACTTCCACTTGCTTGCTCAATGCGCTCAAGTATTTCATAAATCTGGATATCTTTTGGGGGACCTTTGATTTCGACGATATAATCTGTACTGAGTCCAATGCCCCAAACCATTCCACTCAATACACTCAGAACTATGAAAAATAAAGAGGGTTTGAAAAATGAAGGTAGCTTCAACAGAGGTTCTTTTGGTGGCGTTGTCTTTTTTTGTGTTTCTTTGTCTAAGGCATCCCAAATGTTTTTCTCTGCCAAGAATTGGTTTTGGTCTCGTAAATGGGTATCGTATTCGTGTGGAGCAATATGAATACTGGCATTGGTAAGCCGAATCACATTCCATTGCACAAATCCAAATACCAAGGTGCCACACAACGCTATGAAAAAGTTATGGGTTGCGATGATGAAGAAAGCAAAGCATCCACAGATGATAAAGATCCATAGAAAAACAAAGGATTGGGCAAGTTGATCTAGAAAGGTGTGCACACTTTTTCGAGAGTGCACGCGTTCTAAGATTTCAGTTGAAAATCCTACCCACCACCACAGTTTCATACTGTGTCCTTGATGTAATTGTCTAAATTGGCTTCTATATCGGCTTCCATTCGCCGTTGATACTCTGCGTGGACCTTCTTGGTAAGTTCTAGTTCAAGTTCTAGTTGTGCCTTCATTTCCTCTTGCTGTCTATTTAAATAGATATTCTCGACGAATCTTTTTTCTTTTAATGAGCCACCGAACAGCCCGAATAGACCGCCTTCCTTCTCTCCATCACTGATTGGTTTGGTATTGAAGTACA
>CBFIFY010000093.1:0-11810 GCA_965661985.1 uncultured Myxococcota bacterium
TATTCATACACTTGGTCCACTGGAGATACTGGAGACTCAATCCAACTCGATGGATCTTTGCTTCCCGGTGATTCTGTTTCCTGTGAAGCGACTGCCTCAGATGGTACCACAACCATTTCCAACACAGTCTCCGAAACCATCGCAAACCGCGCCCCAACCACAACAGCCTATCTAATCCCACAGACGATCACCGCTACAACCAATGCTGTCTTTTGTGTACCTTTAGCCGAAGATGTGGACGGAGAAACACCGACAGTTTCTTACAGTTGGACCATTGATGGAAACCAAGTAGCTGAAACTTCCAATACCCTGACCCAAAATTTTACGGTCGACAACCTCATTGAGTGCACCGTCACCCCAATGGATGCAACTGAATCTGGAACGCCTGTAGTAGCCACAAAAATCGTTGACAATACAGTGCCGACCGTTGAATCCATCAATCTTGACAGCGGTACTGTTCTCTCTGATGGTACAGTTACAGCCACAGCAGTGCTCTCGGACATTGACAGTTCACAATCACTCTCCTTAACGGCAACTTACGAGTGGTTTATCAATGACATTTCGGTACAAACAGGCGCTTCAAATACATTGAACGGAGCCTTATTTACCAAGGGTGACAGCATTCAAGTAGAAGTCCTTCCCTACGACAGTATTGACTATGGTGCACCGCTGTTGTCTTCAGCGATTGTAATTGGCAACACCGATCCATCAAACATCTCGTCAACCATTGTCTCCTCTGACAATTTTTACAACGACTCTACCTTGACATGCTCAGCAACGGCAGATGACTTGGATGTAGATGATGGTGTGGATACTCTGTCCTATTCATACACTTGGTCCACTGGAGATACTGGAGACTCAATCCAACTCGATGGATCTTTGCTTCCCGGTGATTCTGTCTCCTGTGAAGCGACTGCCTCAGATGGTACCACAACCATTTCCAATACGACTACGGAAACCATTGGAAACCGAGCACCAAGCGTCACAGCAACCGTAACAGACACTGTGACAGCCGTGACAGGCTCAGTCACGTGTACAGAAAGTAGTTCTGATCTCGATGGAACAACCCCAACCATATCGTATGCTTGGACCATCAGTGGAAACCCAATGTCAGAAACCTCCAACGTTCTCACTGGACCGTTTGATTTGGATGAAGTGATCACCTGTACTGTTATGGCAGACGACGGTATCACAATCGATAGCACTTCAGCCAGTGTCACCGTGTCGAATACGCCACCCGTTGTCATCTCGGCAACCATTCCTCTCCTTGCCTACACAGACGATGCCCTTACGGCAACGGTCAATGCGATAGACATCGATACGGAACAAACCATTTCTTACACCTATGAATGGTTTGTCAACGGAACCTCTGTTCAAACTGGTATCACCAATACGTTGGGTGGGTCTTTCTTCTCTAAAGGAGATTCAGTCTACGTTTCCGTCACACCCAATGATGGTCGTGACAATGGAAACGCGGCCAGTTCCAATGTACTCATCATCTCCAACTCCGATCCTACAATTGTCAACACCACCATCACCCCTCAAGTTCCGGTTGCACGTTCCAGCGACTTAACCTGTTCTGTATTGGTGACAGATGCCGACAGCGACACCATTTATTACACCTATGAGTGGTCCAACAGCGATGGTACTCAACAAACAACCACCAACAGTATCTCTGCGTCGGATACCCTTTCGGCTTCCGATGGCACCGTAGATACTTGGACCTGTTCGGTCAGCATCACCGATGGTACAGCATCGGACACAGACAGCGCCCAAACCACCTTGTTTGGCTTGAACTGTGTCGACATTTTGTTGGACAATCCAAATTCCTCATCGGGTACGTACACACTCTATCCTGACGGAACGACAGCAGTTTCAGCCTATTGTGATATGAGCACAGATGGTGGAGGGTACGACTCGTACTTGGTGACCAACGGCTTGCAAACCAACTCCTACACGGATCCAACGTCCTGCCCAAGTGGTATGGACATCGTTGTTCCAAGAACCAAAGCCCACTGGGACACCTTGATCGATACACACGGACAGCAAAGTTTTACATTTGTTCCAGGCATCTACAATGATGGTGTCGGAGATTACCGTGGTTTTGCCATGAACTCTGAAGATGTAAATGACTGGATGGCGGTTGACGGTGGTGACTGGTGGTTGAGAGACTCCTCTTTCAGCGAACCCAGTGGAGATTACACGGCAGGATGCTGGATGTACATCAGCAACCTTGGCAACACCTCTGACCTAAACATCAACGATGACGGTTGCAATGCTGGCGGCACGACCTATGTCTGTTCAACCAATGCAAAGGAAGCCCCACAAAACTGTTTGGACATCTTGGAAACCAGTCCAGATGCCTCTTCTGGCGACTACACCATTTATCCCAATGGCTCAAAAGGTGTCTCTGTCTATTGTGACATGACCACAGATGGTGGAGGATATGATTCCTACGTTGTCAACGCTGGTGCAACCACCTATCGGTATACTGACAACAACTCCTGCGCACCCGGTATGGACATCGTGGTTCCAAGAACCCAAGCCCACTGGGATTCCTTGATTGCGGCACATGGAACAGGCAACTTTCCATTCGTTCCGGGCATCTACGGCACAACCCCAGGAAACTACACCAACATTCCAATGAACTCAGACAGTGCACCAACATGGCTGGCGATTGACGGTGGCACATGGTGGTTAAGAGACACTCCACACAGCGAACCCAGTGGTGACTATACGGCAGGGTGCTGGTTGGAAATCAACAATCTTAGCAGTACCTCCAACATTCTATTCAACGATGGTGACTGCCGTTTTGGAAGCTCAACTTACGTGTGTTCCACCAACATCAAAAATCCCGAATAAATTAGTCGAATAAATTAGAATGGTTGAGTGTACAGTTTCCTACACTGTTCAAGGCTATTCTCTTTTACAGTCTCATTTGCCTATGGTCTTAGACTGTAAACATCAAAGAGCGGTGGTTTCACAGACCCATCTATTCTAATTCCACATTCTCTGGAGTACCCCATGGCCAATCTTTACAACATCGGTCTATTCACATTGGCCCTCACAGCCTGTACATCCAATAGCGACAAAGACGAAGACCTATACGACAGTGATGGTTCCAATGTCCGAGTGGAAACTTCAATGGGTGACTTTGTCATTGAACTCTACACCACCAATGCTCCCAAGACCACAGAGAACTTTCTGCGCTACGTGGATGCAGGCTTTTACGACGGCAGTGACGGCAACGGAGCGACCACCTTCCATCGAGTCATTCGTGACTTTATGGCGCAAGGTGGTGGCATCACAGAAGACGGTGTAGAAAAAACAACGTTCGACCCCATCCCCAATGAAGCAGCCAGCAGTGGCCTGTCCAATGTACGTGGCACCGTCACCATGGCTCGAACCACCGACCCAGACTCAGCCACCTCACAGTTCTTCGTCAACGTGCTCGACAACGTATATTTGGATGCTGGCGCCACCTCTCCCGATGGCTATGCCGTTTTTGGACGGATCATTTCTGGCATGGACACCTTCGATGAGATGGAACTCGTAGAAGTAGACAGCAACGACAAGCCTATTGAGCCGATTGTGATCAACAGCGTGATGCGTGTCAGCCAAGATGTTCAGTATCAAGAGTGAGGTTTATCAAGAGTGAGGTTGATTAAGGCTGAGTTTGCTTGAAGGTGATGGTTGGATGCAGACTTTTTAGACGAAGCTTCGAAGATGGGACAACCGCGATATTTCTGCAAAGACCTGAACTCTATAGAGCACAAAGACTCTATCTAAGGGGTGTTGTGGCTTACCCCAGTTTTCGTGACGACATAGAATTTGAACAGAATATACATTGCTGTCGCTTTAAAAATAATTCCAATAAAATATTCCGTTCATCTACATGTTAATGTCTATATAGTTATAGGACCTTTATTGGATTCTTTTGTTGATTGGTGTAATAATACCCTTTCAATCCGGTAATTTCAGGGTATTTTTTTTTGTATTCATACATATATATGCGAACTTGTTCTTGCACTTTATTTTTGCCTTTATTCCTACTTTTCCTGGCTGTAGGACCACTACTTCGAGTTAGGTATTTGAGTTCTACCACAGCAAAATGCCCTTGACCATCGGTAAAAATCAAATCACCGACTCCGTAATGAGATTCTCCCTCTATGACAAACCATTCATCATCAACCACATACGTATAATCTGGAAAGACTTCGAGACTGTTGACTATAAGATATATCTTCAGTTCTTTTTCCGAACGAATATTATCAAACACAATATCTTCTCTGTATTTATTGCGAATGCGATTGTCTCTTTGTATGATTTCATCTAAGTTCAACATTGCTCTTTTCAATTTGTGATGGCTTCTCTCAAATATATGCAGTTTCTACATCCGAGATAGAATACCAAATAAAACGACATTCTGTAAAACCGAATGAGTTTTATGGATTCACTACACCTTTCCTTGACCACCAAAAACAAAAATGGCGACCGAAGCCGCCATTTCCAAACGAAGTTCAAAGAAACTCAGTCCTACATCACCATTTGAGCGGAGGTGCGTAACTGGTCAAGTTGATACCTTCCACGGCAGCGGTGTACTCTTCAAAACTTGGTGTGCGACCCAAGATGGTGGAGAGAACAACAACTGGCGTAGAAGCAAGCAACGATTCGCCTTTCTTCTCGTCGCTGTCAGCCACAACACGACCTTGGAACAGTCGAGTGGAGGTGGCCATCACGGTGTCCCCTTTTTCGGCTTTTTCTTGGTTCCCCATACAGAGGTTGCACCCAGGACGCTCGAGGTACATGATGTTTTGATACTTTGTACGGGCAGCACCTTTGGGGTCAGCATCGTTGAACTCGAAACCTGAGTAGCGTTGAAGCACTTCCCAGTCGCCTTCCTCTTTTAGTTCATTGACGATGTTGTAGGTTGGAGGTGCTACAACGAGTGGTGCGTTGAAAGTCACGCCCCCTTGTTGACGCTCGATGTTTTGGAGCATTTGAGAAATGATTTTCATATCCCCTTTGTGCACCATACAAGAACCAACAAAGCCAAGGTCCACTTTCTTCTCGCCACCGTAGAAGGAAATCGGACGAATGGTGTCGTGGGTGTAGCGCTTCGACACATCGTCATTGTGCACATCTGGGTCGGCAATCATTGGCTCAACGATTTGATCCAAGTCCACAACGAACTCTGAGGCGTAACTGGCGTTGTCATCTGGACGGAGTGCTGGGCGCTCACCAGAGTTCAATTCAGCAATCCGCTTGTTCGCACGGTCAATCAAGCCTTGAAGCACTTGCTTTTCATTGTCCATTCCGCGGGCGATCATGATCTTGATGCGGCGTTTTGCAATCTCCAAAGACTGAATCAGTGTGGCCTCAGTTGAAATACAGATGGACGCTTTGGCCTTCATTTCAGCGGTCCAGTCAGTAAAGGTGAATGCCTGATCAGCCAACAATGTACCGATGTGCACTTCAATCACGCGACCTTGGAACACATTCTCGCCGTCGAACTCTTTGAGCATTTGGGCTTGGGTGGCATGTACAACGTCACGGAAGTCCATGTGGTCTTTCAGCGTGCCTTTGAAGGTTACTTTGACGGATTGTGGGATTGGCATGGTCGCTTCACCAGTCGCCAGTGCCAAAGCCACGGTTCCCGAGTCCGCACCAAAGGCAACCCCTTTGGACATACGCGTATGAGAGTCACCACCGATGATCACATCCCAATCATCTACAGTGATGTCGTTGAGCACCTTGTGGATAACGTCGGTCATTGGCTTGTACTGATGTTGTGGGTCACGGGCGGTGATCAACCCAAACTTGTTCATGAAATTCATGAGTTTGGGAATGTTTCGCTTGGCCTTGCGGTCCCACACGGAGGCAGTGTGACAACCAGACTGGTATGAACCGTCTACAGTTGGAGAGATTACGGTTGCCGCCATCATTTCCAACTCTTGTGAGGTCATCAAACCGGTCGTGTCCTGAGACCCGACAATGTTGACTTTGACACGGACATCTGAGCCAGCATGCAAGGTTTTGCCAGGGGTCACACCCACAGCGTTGCGGTTGAAGATTTTCTCCACAGCAGTCAGACCTTGACCTTCGTGAGAGATTTCTTTCGATGTTGCATACACTTGAGGTACGTCCATACCCAAGATGCCACAGGCAGTCGTTTGAAGTTTCTTACCGAATACAACAGCATAGGACCCTTTGGCACGAATGAACTCGAGTTTTTGTGGGGTCAACGCAGAAGAGATGTCTGACAATTCTTGTGAACCGTCTTCGTTGTACAGTTTCTTGGTCTTGGTGTTGATGGTCAGTACAGTGCCTGTATCAATAGAATAAACTTGCTCCAACACTGGTTCGCCATCTTCGTCCATGATTGGCTCGCCTTGATCATCCAACTTTTTGACCCAGTTCTTGAAATCGATACCGATCCCGCCAGTTACGCCAACAGTGGTCAAGAAGATCGGAGAGATGCCATTGGTACCACCAACAATCGGTGCGATGTTGATGAAGGGTACGTATGGGCTGGCTTGGATACCGGTCCACAGTGCAACGTTGTTCACACCAGACATACGAGAAGACCCTACACCCATGGTTCCTTTTTCAGAAACGAGCATGACGCGCTTGTCTGGGTGCTGGGCTTTGAGGTCGAGCAATACCTGTTGTTTGTCTTTGTTGTGCTCAAAGAGACACTGTCCGTGCAACTCTCTGTCTGAACGAGAGTGTGCATCGCTCCCCGGAGACAACAAGTCTGTAGAGACATCACCCACTGCGGTGACATAGGTGACGACTTGGATTTCTTCATCCACTTCTGGCAACTTTGTGAAGAAGTCAGCCTGTGCATAACTGTTCAACAAGTCGGTTGCGATGGCGTGGCCATTGTTGTAAGCAGCTTCCAAACGATCCGTATCTGCCTCATACAAAAAGACTTGCGTTTTCAACACGGCAGCAGCACTTTGGGCAATCGCTTCATCCTCTCCCAATGCCAAGTCCAACAGCACCTCAACAGAGGGACCACCTTTCATGTGAGACAGAAGTTCAAATGCAAACGCTGGTGTAATCTCAGCAACGGTTGCCGAACCAGTGATGATGCTTTTGAGGAACTGTGCTTTGGTTCCAGCAGCACTGGTGGTACCAGGAAGAACATTGTAGATGAAGAAATTCAAAGAATCCGCTCTGTGCTCATGATTGACATCCACAATTTGGTTGATCAATTCTGCAACAAGTGGTGCATCTTCGATGGGCTTTGGATGTAAACCTTGCTCTTTGCGAGTCTGAATTTGCTCTAAATAATCTGTGTATAAGCTCATGGGTACCTCATGGAAGGGACATGGAAAGTAGGATAAAGTGTAGACACAAACCACATTCAGCACTCAAAACATGGAAAGTGTTGCGCAAAATGACATAACCCATTCAAGTGGGTACTCTCAAGGAAAAATAATTGGGCGTTCTCGACTCCCTTCGGACGTCCAAGGCCTTGTACTTGTCCGCTCCTTCATTGCCTTCTTTTGCCCATTCCACACAACGCCAAAGTCATATATGTACTTCTCCATTTTCAACATAGATGAATATTTACTGCACCAAACAATCATTGAAAACAATCATATAGAACAAGCGTGAGGAGGCTTCGTGACAACCAAGGACTGGCTCGCATTGCCCGGTATTCCTGCTGGGTCAGGTGTGTGGAAGAAGCTTCCTGTGCGCATATTGGACTTTCAAGGCGTGCAAGATTCATCTCATCGGTTTCGTTGGGATTTAGAGTCCTTTGTAGACGAAACTCTACCACACTATGACAACCAAACCATCTTGATGGGCCACGACTTGGGCGGTGTTGTCGCGGCGATGTCGGCAGTACGAAAAGCCCCCAAGGCCGTTGTACTCACCGGAACGGCGCTTGGACACTGGTGGTTTTGGACCAGACTCAGTGCGTCTCCCGTTCTCAATCGCTTCTTTTACCACACCTTCAAAGGCAATTTGTTTGTGCGGGCTGGTGGTGGCAAGAAGACCAGTCAGCGCTT
This sequence comes from uncultured Myxococcota bacterium, assembly GCA_965661985.1. GTDB lineage: Bacteria > Myxococcota_A > UBA796 > UBA796 > UBA796 > CAJWHX01. The sequence goes on from CBFIFY010000093.1 coordinate 8,025, forward strand.
TGTGGATCACCCACACTTTCATGACCCAACCAAAATGAAGACCCTAGCAAAAGAGATGAAGCCACCCACCGATTTGGTGCATAATCTACAACTGGCTTGCCCTGTTTACATCATCTGGGGACGCAAAGAAGTCTTCTATCCTGGGTTCTTGGCGAAATCCTTATCGAATCGACTCAAGGCTCCACTGTATTGGAATGATGGTGGTCACTACTGCATGTGGACACACGCAGAAATGTTTCTCGATTCGATGCACAATATTGAAAGACGACTAGATACGCATTCGAAATCATTGTAAAGCGATTGCGAATTGCAATATCATAGAGTGTATCTGAGCAAATCTAGAGAGATTTATGGACACCAATAGTGACAATAAACCATCGTCGTCGTTTCTATTTCGATCTGTATTGGGAGGAATTCTATTCTGTTTCCTATTTGCCTTTTCGATGCGGAATGTTGCTCTAGACTGGTACCATGAACGAGACGATGCACTAATCACATTGAGCCATGCCAAAAACTGGGTAGATTATGGCATCATCGGTATCAATCCATCGGGCGGAATCGTTGAGGGATTCTCTGCTCCACTCTCTTTTCTGCTATACGTCATCGACTATGGTCTCTTTGGCATAGATTTCTCTACTCACTTGCACATCCAAACGTGGTTGTGCACCTTCCTCTTAGGAGCTCTGTGTACCCAAGTTTGTAGGGGGAATATTCTCTGGACTCTTCTTTGTGGATTATTGCTGTCTCGTTGTGCAGCATTCATGATGTGGCATGGTTCAGGCATGGAAAATGCCTTTATGCACGTAATGGCAGCCGGAATGGTGTTGTCTATTTTATATGCTGAGCAAAAGACGCATTGGACATACGCCCTACCTTTTTCCATTGCGATGTTGATTCGAGTGGACGGACTCTATTGGATATCGCCGTTACTGTTGTTGTGCCTATACATACACCGAAGAAACCATTCCTCTCGAAGCATATTGCTCTGGCTTGGCGTCGGATTCTTCCCAACTCTCGTTTTGCATATTTTTCGGAGAATGTATTTTGGAGACTGGCTACCCAATACTGCCTACGCCCAAGATATTCATTTACTTGACCGACTACAACAACTGACCTCTCTGCAAACGGAAATCTGGCACTACTCAATATTTCTAGGGTTCGAGATTCTCTTTGTACACGGATCTATTGTTCTATTCTTGGCTACGCCCTGGTTTTGGAAACATCGGTATCAGAACCATACTCACCTCTTTATGCTCATATGCATCACCAGTTTATTGGTTGCGTTTGTCTCCCCATTTCTATTTGGGACGGCTCGACTTTCATTTGAACGATTAACGACCAGTTTACCCGTATTTCTCATTCTGTCTATGGGTGGACTGGGCAGTCGTTATCGTAGTTGGAGTTTGTTGAGTTTACTGTCAATGATTGGAATGTTTCCGGCATTATCGATTCAAGTAATGACGTTTGGTGGATTGGTTCCTCTTGATCGCCATAAACATTCTCTTGACTGGTTTACCCCAAAAGAAATCTGCTGTAGTATTGACCCCATAAAAGAACTCGAACAAGAGATCAAAATGCTAACAACAAGGCATGCTATTCATAGACCAATGATTGCTGTTCCGGATGTGGGTTACTTGACCCTATCCAAAGAATACAACGTACTCGATATGGGAAAACTCACCCACCCCGTTTTGGCGAGAGAAAAGGACCCGACCGCACTTTCGATATATTTCTTCGAAGTTATCGCCCCAGACTTTATCGAGCTTCATGGAGATTGGCTCTGCATGTATCAGGACAGTCTATTGAAGGATGAACGTTTCGATCAAATGTACGAACCCGTACGCAGTCACATCGAACCATGTCCAACAGGTGGTAGTGGGTTGTGGATTCGCAAAGATATAGTGAATAAGTCAAATACCAACGAACGATCATTGATGATGGCCCTACAATCCAACATCACATGGCAATTATTCGAAAGAGAACGAGATCAGTGCATGAATGAAACACCATCGGATTGCCAATACATTGATCGAACAATCTATCGGTTTATCCCTGAGTTAACAGTTCTATATCCAGAACATAGAGATGAGGTTCAACAGGTTGCACAACGATTGTGGAATCCCTAGCGTACACTCATAAAAAACAAAGCTGTTTCTCATGATGATGCTTTCAAGTCATCGAAAACGAAACCACTGTTCCCCACTATTGTTGAGTATGGAAATGATTCGTACTGTCGCAGTATCCACAGGTTTCAAAATGAATGCAATCCATAAACCCATCGTTATTCAAATCTCCCACATCCACAAAGGAAGGGGATAGACCATCAATCAAAGAACACTCATTACCATTCTCATGAGTCAAAGTATCTTTACGAACGAAAGACATTCTCAATAAACGACGTCTAAAAAGTATTACATCCACTTTTTAATGACAACATCTTTTGAGATCGGAACGTATTTTATGTTCAATCTCAAACAGTTCACGATTCCAAACCTTACGTTGGACAAATGGCTACAGTCAGACTAACCCAATCCGCGCTTTTCAATCAGTGCATCCACCTTGGGTTCGGAGCCTCTAAATTTTCGGTACTCACCCATTGAGTCTTTGGAATTGCCTTTGGAATACACATGATCGAGCAATTTGTCAGCGGTCTCACGGTCAAACAACCCACGCTCTTCAAATAAAGCATAGGCGTCCTTTTCGAGCACCGCTGCCCAAATGTAGCAGTAATAGAATGAGGCATAGCCACCTGCAAAGATGTGGGCAAAGTAGGTACTGCGATACCGGAAACCGATTTGGGGTCTCAGTCCGATCCGATCAATTACCTGTTGCTCGATTTCCTCTGTGCTTTTCGAGGGTCCCGTCTGCATGTGCCACGCCAAGTCCAAATAGGACGCAGCCAGATACTCACTGGTCATGAAGCCTTGATTGAAATTGCCCGCTGCAGCCATTTTATCCATCAACGTCTGTGGCATCGCCTCACCGGTTTCATAATGGCGAGCATACTCTCGAATGACGGCTGGATCTGCACCCCAGTTCTCCATCAGTTGCGATGGAAATTCAACATAGTCCATCACAACGTTGGTGCCGGACATCGTCGGATAGTCTACAGCGGACAACAATCCGTGAAGTGCGTGCCCCAGCTCGTGAAAGAGGGTTTTGACGTGCCCAGAAGACAACAACGATGGTTTGTCTGCCGTTGGAGGCGGGAAGTTGCAAACATTGATGACAATCGGAATCTGCGCTCCGTCCACGTTGTGCTGGACTTGAAAGCTGCTCATCCACGCGCCGCCTCGCTTAGACGGTCTGGCAAAGTAATCGGCATAAAAGACCCCCATTACCTCTTTGCTGTCGGACCGTTGGACTTCGAATACGCGGACATCTGGATGGTAAATGGGCATATCGGTCCGTTCTACGAAATCGATGTTGAACAACCGACCCGCGACGTTGAACGCCCCTTGAATGACATTTTCCAGCGAGAAATAGGGACGCACCTCGTCTTCGCTCAAATCGAACTGCTCTACACGTACTTTCTCGGCATAGTACCACCAGTCCCACGCTTCCAGTGGTCCTTCAACACCGTCTCGCTCCAAATACTCCGTCAGCGCTTGGGCTTCTTCATTGGCGCTGTAGCTTGACGCAGCCCAGATTTGATCGAGAAAGGACAGCACCTGCTCTGGCGTTTTGGCCATGGCGTCTTCAAGGGCATACTCGGCGTAACAGTCGTATCCGAGGATATTGGCCTTTTCGACCCGCAGCGTTGCGACACGTTCTGCCAACTTTCGA
>CBFIFY010000094.1:0-11620 GCA_965661985.1 uncultured Myxococcota bacterium
AATGGTGGTGTTCTTCAGCAAGGCAAGAAACTCTCTGGTGGTTCGCTAAAGAACATCGAGACCCTTACGGACAAGGTGTACACCGACCATAGGCAACAGCAGGGTCTGGGTCACCCACGTACCAAACGCGGTTGGCATAGTTCCAATAGTCGGTCACGGGAGCGCAGGAGCCACCAGTTTGCATTTCTTCAATTAGGCTTTCATATTCTCCGTTGACCACCCACAGATACTCGGTGTCGGTGGTGGGTGTATCCAGTTCCACGCTCCACGTACCGTCTCCGTTGTTGGTTGCTGGCACGATCGAGTTTGAGTCCCAGTTGTTTGCCCAAGGTCCAGTCAAGGCAACCGAACTTACACTTGAGCCGGTACAGGATGCATCGACGGTGAAGGTTGTCTTTGGTACGGTGGGTCCATATGCTGGATCGCGCTCATAGACACGTACATAATCGACTTCCATGCGTTGTGGAAAGACCGTACTGGCATCCGGATAGCCAGGCCAATTTCCACCCACTGCCACATTTAAGATGACGTGGAAGCGTTGGTTGAACGGGGCAGGCCAAGAAGCCGCAGTGGAATTCCAGTCGGTTTGGGTTTGGAAGTGAACGTCATCTACATACCAGCGAATTTCTCCGTATTCCCATTCGACCGCAAAGGTGTGAAAGTCATTGGCAAAGGGCTCTCCGATGGTGTAAGAGTCACCAGTGTATACATTTTGGGGCCAAGGACCTCCGTAATGCAGGGTGCCATGTACGATGTTTGGTTCGTGTCCGACCAGTTCCATGATGTCAATTTCACCCGATGCCGCCCAGCCTCCATAAACCCAGTCCGTTGGGAGCATCCAAAAAGCCGGCCAGATGCCTTGACCAAAGGGCAATTTGATGCGGGCTTCGATCCGTCCATATTCCCAGTCGCCTTGGTTCATGGTTCTGAGACGTGCGGATGTATAATCGCGGGTGCCTTCTGGACCTGTGTAATTTTCAGCATGGGCTTCGATGACGAGATTGCCGTTCTCAATGCGGGCATTCTTTCGTCGATCGGTGTAGTACTGAGATTCGTTGTTGCCTCCGCCCTGTGCGTTGACTTCAAATTCCCAGCGATCTGTTCGAACCATGTCGTCCAAGAACTCGTCGCGCCACACTAGCACCCAGCCTTCTCGATTGGCATCAATTAAGCTTTCTGGATCTACAGGCCCAGTGTCTGTATCTTCGGTGGACGGTTCAGAACTGGGTTCAGTGGAAGGTTCGCTCGAAGGTTCAGTATTTGTATCTTCGGTGGATGGTTCAGAACTGGGTTCATTTTCCGTGCTGGGTTCTGCGGTACGGGCAGTGTCTGTAATGGGGCTGTCCGATGGTGTCTTTGAGTGACGACAACCTACGAGGGTAGAGAGCGTTGTAGACAGCAATGTTGAAAGGCATAGAATGATCATGGTAACTCCAGCAATACAAATACAATAACCTGTGCCTCAACAGGTGTTGAGAACAAGAGAGATACTGCACTGTCCTCGTCTTTTTTAAAAGAGAGAATGGTATTGATCAAAGATGCTTTCTAAGGGCTGTCGGATGTCGCGTTCCGTTAAGCCAAAAGACGAAAGGTCATAGTGGTGCTTGGAGAGATATTGACCGCCGGACATGTCTCTTAGTTGAGTGGTGACCGCATCGGATAGGGTGGGTAGGTCAAGATGGTCCATCAGGTCTTCAACGGTGCGTTTTGGCTGCATTTTGAGTTGTTTGTATCCGATCACCACACATCGACTCTTTGGAATTTCACGCAGTCCTTCCTCAGTTTTCAAATAGGTTTCAATGCTGTTTTTCAATATCCACTGTACGTGTGTGGCGGACAACTCTTTGAACTCTGGGTTGCGCATTGCCCACAACGCCCGCATGAGACTCATTCGCGATGGGATAGATTCGAGTGGGTTGCGCATCAATACGATGACTTTTGATTGTGGAAAGACGGTGTTGAGTTGCGGCAAGACTCTAGAGAATCTGGGATTTTTTCCGACGTAGAGTCCTTTTCCACGAGCGCGTTGGAGTTTCTTTGCTACGCAAGCTCGATACCACATCAGCGTTTGAAATTGTGCTTCCGGACTCCAAAATTCAAATTCCTTGGGCATGTCACTTGGGCTCTGTTCAATCAGGGTTGGGCTATCGTTGATGCACATGTCGGACGCATACTGACTCCACATTACAAACTCATCTTCTTCCACTGCATTGAAACGGACTCGATGGATGTTGTCTAGGTGTCCAAGATATTTGTCTTGTAGACGATTGAAATAATGTTCGAGGTGTCCACCAAAGAAACCGTCTAGATTGTGTAATGCATTCAACCCATGCTGAAATGAATTCGATGGGAATAGCATCTCATGGAGATTGAGGCTGTGTGCCCAATCATTTCCTGACAGCAACCTGTGGAGAAATGTAGTGCCCGAGCGCTGATGTCCAACGATAAAAACGCTTTCATCCAGCTGTGGTGTATCAACTTTGGAGGGCAGCACTGCATCCGACATCCAGCCCAATTGATTGAAGCCGTATACGCCCATGTGAAAACCGATTGAAGGAAGCGTCTTCAAGAGTCCATTTTGCTGAATCATGACCTGTTGTTTCCGCCAAAAGACACCCCAGCGAAAAGGGGTCCAAAATTTTGGGTGCAGCCGAGATAGTTCAGTCTTGTTCATACGGATTCAGATGTTTGCAGCTGCGTTTGAGCCCATTCACGCAAGGATTTTTTGTCCAGTTTGTTTTGTCTGCCGGTCACTGGAAGTCGTTCGAGACCAAAGCAGTGATCGGGTTTGACTTGGTGTCCGCAAACGGCAATGGATTCTTCCATCAACCACTCCACGGGTTTGGTCTGACTTTCTGCCCACTCTACAAACAAGATGACCATCTCATCTTCCGTCTCTGCATTCCAGATTCCAACGAGGGCAGTTTGATGTACGAGTGTACCATTTGCCTGTTTGTTAAAGTACAGTGTCAGCTGGGTTTCATAGGTTTGCGGATAAATGTTGAACCCATTGCGAATGATCATGTCCTTGATGCGCCCTTGGAGTACCAGCATTTTTCGACCATTCAAATCCACCCAACGCCCCAAGTCTCCTGTAGACAACCCTGTTCCCATAGGTCTCGGTGGTTGACCCCAGTATCCGGTGTACAGCGAAGGACTGTGAACGATGATTTCTCCAATTTCGGAAGCCGTATTGGATTGTGGGTCAGGGCTTGCATTGGTCTGAACGATATCGACCTGCAAGGTATCCAAGACTTCACCAACCAGGTCTCCGGAGCCTTCCCATTGTAACTTGTCTTTGGCTTCCACAAAGGCAATTCCTCCCACTTCTGTCATCCCATAAATCCCTAGGATGCGTGTCTTTTCAGCGGTCACCGTTGTGAGCTTTTCTAGGAAGGATTTCGTAACAGGGGCACTCCCGAGCATGATTGTACTCAGATTGTCAGATAAGCGTGTCAGATCACCAGACTTAAACAATTCCATCCATAAGTATGGAGAGGTGAAACAGGCGTCAATGGTTCCAGTGTTGATGAGGTTGAGCATCCGACGTGCACGCTTGAGTTTGCGACCTTTGTTGATGTAGGCGGTATAGCCCATCTTGATCGCGTAAAGTGCTTGGGGTGGTGTATCGGCGAGGAAGTTTGTGATATCACAGTGACCGATGGCTTTGTGGATGTGGTTCAGAAAATGACTGAGGGCATCACAGCCAAATCGTACACATTTGGGTGCACTGGTCGTGCCACCTGTAAAGACCACGATGGCATCATCATCGTCATTCATTGGGACGGCTTCAAGTGTTTCTGCTTCAGAAGAGAGGGTGCTTGTAGATAAAGAGAGGGTGCGGGTCTGCTCCAATTTTGGAAAAGGGGGGACTTCAATCTCAAACCACGAGAGTAGACTTCGAACGCCGGGCATACGGTGAATCCACTGTAGGGTCGAATGTATCAAAATCCATTGGGGAGCAATCTGAGCCACTCTGGTTGTGTAAATTTCATCCCCAACACCACCTTCTAGCAATACCACCACACCACCATTCCACAGTACCGCCAAAATTGTCACTGTCAAGTCAATACCGGGTGGGACTTGCACCAGCACGCGGTCACCTTTTTCCATGCCCTGTGTTCGCAGGTGATTGGCGAGTGCGTAGACTCTACGTTCCAGCGTGCGTCGAGTGATACTACGTCCATCAAGCTCGACAATCGCAAGGCGTTCGGGATCGCTTTGACAGACTTCCAAAAACGGAGAGGCGGGATTCATATCTCCTCCCCACGGGTCAATACTTTGTTGAAGTATCGCTCCATCCATCGAAAGGGAATGAGCTTTATTAAGAGGCCACGAATACCGGTGGATGGTCCAATGGCATAGCGCAGTCTGGGATTTCGAGTTCGTAAAATCACCATTAGATTCTGTGCCAAATGCGCTGGTGGATAGGCTTTGGCCACGGCATTTTTATCATACCAGTCCTGCATCCGCTGTCCCATGATTGTGTAGAAAGGGTGCGCAGAGCCTTCATTTGGAGAAATTCGACGATTTGGACCACTGATGTCCGTTTTATAGGCACCAGGCTGGATGCAAATCACATCGATGCCAAAGGGTTTGAGTTCATGACGCCAAGCTTCCGTCATCCCTTCAAGTGCAAATTTTGAAGCGCAGTAGGAACCAAGAGCAGGAAGAGCCATCCTACCAGAGAGTGAAGAAATCATCACCAGAGCGCCTTTGCTCTCTCTCAAAAGGGGAATGCACTCTTTACTGAGCGCCCACAATGCAAAAAAGTTGACTTCAAAGACAAACCGCAATTCTTTTTCCGAAAGTTCTTCGAGAAATCCACCGATGCCAACACCTGCATTGTTGATCAGCACATCTAGATGCCCTTGTTCGTCTAAGATTTGTTTCAGTACAGACGATCGTTCCTCAGGTCGTGTGATGTCCATTTGCACGGGGATGATGTTGAGTCCTTGACTTTGAGAAACCAGTGCGTCCTTCGTTTCAATATCTCGTAGACCAGCATACACAATATAGCCTTCTCTTGCGGCATGCAGTGCGATTTCTAGACCGATTCCAGACCGACACCCAGTCACCAACATGACCATCGGGCGCACCTAGTCTACCTGCTGATAGAGTGTGCATCCAATGGTGATGCCACTGCTGACGACAACGCACAAGATGTTTGAGGTTGCGTTTTCTTTGAGCAATCCTTCAAGGGCAAATCCGATTTCTGCCGTATGCAGGTGCTTGGTCTGGGTTGATTGTGTGGCGAGTGGTAGATTGACCTTTTGCGCGAGGTTTTGTGCAAACTGAGCATCCGTATGAATCGTCAAGAGTATTGTATTTTCGGTGTCCACAGCGTGTTTTTGAATGTACTCACGAACCACATCCGTTGCCAATTCTAGCGTGCGGTCAGCATTGGATGTCCCTTCGACGATCACTGAGGTACGGCTCTGCAATCCGTGGATATCTAGATCTAGATATCCTAGATTTCCTTGAAATTCATCAGAGGTTTTGAATGCAACGTTGGAGAAGCCTCCTGCATCAACACGCTCAATCAGGATTGCTGCACTGGAATGGTTGAATGGAAAGTCAGAATGATCTTTGGTTGACGGATGCGAATCACCGGACACCAACAGAGCATATCGGCCCCCTTTCGTTGAGAGTATCGCAGCTGCAACCTGAAGTGCATTCAACAGTCCGCCGGCTCCATTCAACAGATCAAAAGAAAAGGTGTGGGCTTTGACGGGGTGGGTCAGTGGGTTCAAATTGATACCGAGTTCATGTTGAATCAGCACCGCCATCGAAGGCTCACACATGTTGTTGTCTCGATAGTTTCCAACGTTGATCAGCAAATCAATTTCGTCTTTTCCGATACCACTCTCAACAAAACAGTTTTCTCCAGCGATTTTGGCATGTGCGAGATAGCCTTTGCTGTTGTCGGGTTGACTAAGACCGATGTTCAAAATTCGTACGCTCATGACGCCACCTGTAAATTGCCAACGGTTACCGAGATGCATCCTGTGACGATACCTGAGGCTGCAGGTACCAGTAAGAGTTTGGTACCTGGTTTGACCAGACCCTGTTGAATAGCTTGATAGAGCACCACAAAATGAGATGTTGAAGAGGTGTTTCCACACTCTTCGAGGCTGTGTAGCATTTCAGGCAACTCAACATCCAACATGCCTTTGACCACTTCTCGAGACTTTTCTGAAAATTTGGTTCCAATTTGATGGGGGATGACATAGTCAAATTGTTCTTCAGGGATGGAACTTTGAATCTTGGCAAAAACGTGCTTCGCAAAATTTGGCCAAATCATCAAGTTGCTCGCTGCATGCAGTTTGATGTTTTTTGTATAGAGTGCAATGCCGACACTTTCTTCACTGGGCATTCCCAAACAGAGTTTTGCAGGTTCCGAACAACTGGTCATTTCCACCATGTGCAAAGCCTCATCACCAGTTGCACAGTCATCCAAAATGACAGCCGTGGCCGCATCGCCAACCGTTAAGGACGCGAATTGCTCGTGCTTGATGGAGTCGATTTCCCGTTCTGCCGTTTCACTTCCGGGGTAGTTTCGCTCTGCACTGAGAACCATGCCGTTTTTCACTGTTCCATTTTTGATCAAACTTTCCAGAACGTGTACACCCGTCAGCATACCGGCACAGGCGTTCGATAGGTCAAAGTTGAGAGCCTGTCGGGCGCCCAATTCATTTTTGACCCACAGGCTGATGGTGGGCTCAAAGTGGTAGCGATTTCCGACGCGACGTGAGATGGAGCAACTGATGACGCAATCCAAGTCTTCAGCGCAGTATTTGGAGTTTTGTAGACAGTCACGTGCAGCTTCTAAAGCCATCGACAGTGTATCTTCATGGTCTTCGGCGACATGTCGTGTTTTGATTCCAGTGATTCTACTTAGGTCAAAAGGGGTATCGATTCTGAGACGTGAAACGATATCGGATGTGCTTTTTGTTCGTTCGGGTAAGTACAGACCCAAACTTTCAAAACGGATGGTCATGTGTTTCTCTCTTTTCCTTTGAACCAAGACGATTGAGGGCGTTCAAAGTGGAAAGATTGTAAACAGTGGAATCTTGTTTGTCAAACGCATCTGTCATTATTTATATCAACAGATATAAATAAAGTCTAAATCCAAATCGATTTTCAAATGTGTTGGTTTGCATGTGCTTAATTGATGACTGATATGTATTTGGAGAATGTATGTTGATGACGACCTTGCTACTGTTGGCCTGTGGGGACACAACAAAAGAAGACACGGCGATGGAAGACAACCCAGTGTAATCCAATAAGTTTAAGAGAAGGTCAACAGTGTATTGATGTTGGCCTTTTTCAATTGGGTATGCTGTATGGTAGATGATCGTGCAACTCTTTAAAACACCCTGATCATGGCAATGCTCAGCCCGAGCTGTACCAGAAACAAGACCAATGCCATCCCCATTGCCGATAAGCCAAACTCCCGAATCTTGGAGAAGGAGATTTTCAGCCCAATACCGCCCATCGAGATGATGAGGAATATCTTGCCAATTTCGGTCAAGGGCGTGTTCAACGTTTCCGGCAACACTTGAAATGTGGCCAGTATTGAGCAAAAGATGAATCCCAAAACAAAGTTGGGTATGGGTACCGCTTTGCCTTTGTTTTCAGCGTTCTTCTGTTGGAATACCCTCATTAAAATGAAAATGAGTGGTGTGAGCATCAGCACACGTCCCATTTTGACGATGACGGCAATCTGTCCAGTCGCCTCGTCGACGGAGAAACCGGCGGCAACCACTTGTCCAACGGCTTGAAGAGAGTTCCCAAGCATAAAACCGTGGTCTATCGTATCAAGGTGGAGTACTTGAATCCCAAGTATCGGCAAGAGAAAGATGCCGAGGGTCCCAATAAAGTTGATGACGGCTACAGCCAGTCCGGCTTGGGTTTCATCGGCTTCGATGATGTCTTTGGTGGCTGCGATGGCTGCCGACCCACAGATGGCTGTACCTATGCCCACAGCCAGTCCCAATCGTCTTTCCAGTTTAAACAAAGTTCCGATGGGTTTGGACAGCAGTAGGGTGATTCCAATCGCCAGAAGTACCATGCCAAAACTTTTGAGCCCCAACTCTTGTAACTGTGCAAAATTCAGTTTCAATCCGTATAGAGCGATGGCAATACCCAGTAGTTTCTTCTCAGACCAGACAATGCCCGACTTCCATTCAACGGGAACAGGAGCCAGATTCCCAATCAAAGCCCCACAGACAATCGAGAGCGTTACAGCATCCAAAGGTGTCACTTTCGACAAGGCAATTCCTAGAATTCCAACAAAAATACAGATTCCAATGCCAAAGGGGTGATTGGATTTGAAAAAGGACATGGATGGTTCCAGTGTAAAGTGTCAAAATGCGCAATGAACATATGTAATTGGCATGTGTATACAGTTTACAAAAATGGTTCTAAGATGCAGATGTCGGCGGGATTCACGTTCTATGAATCATTAGCCTATACCTAGAAAATGACCTGCATGTTTTTCTAGAGTGAGAACAGGAATAAAGCCCATAGAACGGTAAACGACGATTACATCTAGGAAAGATGGATAGAAATACATAGACTAAATGTGAAAGAGCAACCGTTTGGAGAAGACATGAAATTTGGTCGACGTGAGTTTTTGGAGAAGCTGCTGTTGGTAACTGGTAGCGCTGCAGTCGTGGGATGTGGAAAGCAAAAATCCAGCCCATCCAATCAGGACCAGCAGTCTGAATCCTCTCAATCGCCTGACACATCCGTTGCTAAACTGCCAGAACCGATCGAAAATCCATTGTTAAAGGGGCTAGACCTCGACAATTTTGTTCTCCACAACCCCAAACCACTTGCCCTCGAAAGCATCCGAGAAGGAATTGGTATGGGTGCAATTACCGCGGTCAATCGTCTATTTGTCCGAAACAATCTACCGAGTCCGGATGAATCCATCGTCAAAAACAAAGCAGACTGGTCTGTGTCGATCGAAGGGGTTGAGCAGCCGAAGTCTTTTGCCTTTGCCGATTTGAAACGATTTCCCTATGCCAATCTCTGTGCTGTCCTTCAATGCTCAGGCAATGGTCGAGCATTTTTCAAGCATGGACCCTCGGGCTCTCAATGGGCAACGGGGGCTGCTGGGTGTGTCATTTGGGGTGGTGTCAGACTTAGCGATGTGATTGCGTCGTGTGGTGGAGCACTTGAGGATGCGGCCTACATCACTGCAACGGGTGGAGAAGAGCTTCCAAAAGATGTTCCCCGTGACAAAGCCATCGTAGAGCGCTCGATTCCACTGGAGAAGGGACTCAAAGATTGTCTGATTGCTTGGGAGATGAATGGAGAGCCGATACCATTGTCACATGGTGGTCCAGTGAGATTTGTAGTCCCTGGATATTTTGGCTGCAACCAAATCAAGTACGTCAAACGCATTGCCGCCACCAAAGAGCAGTCGACTGCCAAAATCCAATCCAAGGGTTATCGATTTAGACCGATTGGAGAGAAGGGGAGTCCATCTCAGGAATCGATGTGGCGCATGCCGGTCAAAAGTTGGATTGTAGAGTCTGTAGAGTTATCCGAGCGTCGACATCGTTTTCACGGCGTCGCTTTTTCGGGTGAGCGTGGTGTTGCAAAGGTGGAATACAGCATCGATGGCGAAGAATGGTTGCCGGTCTCAATGTACGGTCCAGACTTGGGAGTGCACGCTTGGAGGGTCTTTCAGATTGAAGCCACACTGCCATCCGGTGCGGATACCGTCTACACAAGAGCCATCGACACAGCAGGCGATGTACAGCCCAGACAGCGCGTAGAAAATGAGCGCGGCTATGGCAACAACAGTTGGCTGGATCACGGATTCAACATCCATGGACAACACATTGAGGAGGTGGCAGTTGTAGCCGCCACTGATGTAGATGAAGAAACGATGGCTGCTGGAAAGAAGGTGTTTGAAGAGTCGATGCCATCCTGCGGAACCTGTCACACGCTAGAAGAGGCAGGTGCTGTCGGTAAAATTGGTCCGAATTTGGATCAACTCAAACCAGACGCAGCAAGGGTAGAACGCGCTGTATCCAACGGAGTGGGGGCGATGCCCAGTTTCGGTGAGTCATTGACGGAAGAGCAGATCAAGAACCTTGCCAAGTATGTGGAGCAAGCGACGCGCAAATAGATCTGCCGTGGCAATGTGGGAAGGAGAGTGACCGTTCTTGAACGTTCGATCTACGACTTGGACAGAGCCCAGTTTGACACAGATGGGGTCTGATTGAGCGGTATTGAATGTCAGTAGTGTGGAACAATGAGTGGTAACATAAGGTCTTTATAGGTTTGTAAGCGTTTGTAAGCAATGTTGAGTTCGGGAGAACTGGCACAATATTCTAAACGAGAGGGACGTTAAATATTCAATGCAGACATTTCGCGCATCAAAAAATCGACCACCGCTTTGATCTTTGAGATTTGGTAGCGAGGTCTAAGATACAACATGTAAACGCCCCGATCCAAAGCACGTCCCACAGAGAGTTGAGCGTTTGAAAGAGGGATTTCTACAAGGGTACCATCCTTCAAATCTTGATGGATTCCCCATCTCGGAAGTAGGCACAATCCTTTACCTTTTCGAGTTTCATCAAGAAGCCAGATGCCGTCATTGCTGATTGCAACTGGTGTGGTTTCGATAGCGTGCCACCCTTTGTCTGTATAGGCCTGCCAGTGACGAACACCGTTGGGACCCCGATACAGCAATGTGGGATGCGACAGTGTATCTTCCCAAGTGTGTGGGGTTCCATATTCCTCTAAATATTGAGGGGATGCAGTCAGTACAAATTCGTTGTCGCACAGTCTTTTAGCGACGGCGCGTTCTGGTAGCACGGCGGTGGCTCGAATGGCGATATCAACTTCATTTTGTGTGATGTCAGCTAGCTGATTGGTGAGTTCTAAGTCAAGAACAATGTCTGGGTATTCTGCATTGAACTGTTCGAGCAGAGGGTATAGCACCATCGTTGCAAAACCGGGCATGACCGAAATCTTAAGCTGCCCAGAAGGTGTTGTGGAGCGTTGACTAACAAAATCATCTACGTCGTCTAAGGATTGAACGATGGATTGTACTTTGCTGTAATAGAGTTCACCCAAATCAGACAGCTTGACCACCCTTGTTGAGCGATGGAACAATTCGACCTGTAGGTCTGCTTCTAAATCTTTGATGCGTCTAGACACAGAAGATGCGGGAACGTCAAAAAAACGAGCCGCTGTAGAGAAGCTAGAGGTTTCTGCAACTTTCATGAAATAGCGAAGAGCACGTATTTTATCCATGGGTCTCTCTATATTTGTTAAAAAGACAAAACAATATGCAATTTTTGCTTATTTTCTGATTGTTTTAAAGCAATTAAGTATTTTATAGCAATAATTTGGGATGTTCACCACAATATTTGCTTTGGCAGTACAAGGTTGGAAAGAACTTCTATCTTTACTGTCGATACTCAAACAACACTGTTAAAGGGGCAAGTGGATCTATCGATGTTGCAAGGAGATGAAGTTCAACTCGTCAGCTTTGTTTCTCCCTCTATTTTGGATGAGGTATGGCGCGTATTGCAGATATCTGAGAATGCATCTATTAATGTGCCTACGGTCGCTTGTACGCATTTTGTTTCAG
>CBFIFY010000095.1:0-11411 GCA_965661985.1 uncultured Myxococcota bacterium
CAATAAATTGGTGAGATATACGGTTTGAAAATGGGCGGTATATGCGTCAATATTGTCAAATTACTGGTTGTTGTGGATTCACTCAAAATATAGAGAACACGAAGAGGAAACTCAAAGAAATTGATGTACCTTGAAAACACTTCGTGTTGCCCATTGGATGTGGCAAAATGCTATATGTAGGACGATGATGGTAGGCGGATGAAACAGAACTCTGAGAAGACAGTTGGAAGAAAGTGGTATTTTCGTTTGGTTGCTCTATGGATGGGACTTTTGTTTGCCGTTGTGTTGGGAGAGATGGGTTTTCGCACTTGGTTGTTCTCAGATGCCTCGATTGGCAGTGTTCAGCGGTCTCCACATTTTTATGCGGATTACTTGAGCGATGATCTATATTGGAACTTGCACAGTCGCTGGACGACTCACAATACGAAAAATTTTAGCTCCACCATTCATTCGACCAATGCGAAATTGGGCTGGGTTGGCAACTTTAATCCGCACACGTTTCGTCACTATGAAGAATTTCGAATACGGCAAAAACGACCGGTGTTGATGTTTGGGGACTCCTTTGTTTCTTGTGAGGGAGATGTTGTTTGTTTTGAAGACTTGTTGAAGCAGGACGTGAAAGCAAGTGGGCAGTATGGGATCTTGAATTATGGCGTTGGGGGCTATGGAATCGATCAAATTTTGCTGTTGATGCAAGAAGTGTTGCCCTTGTACCCAGATGCCATTGTCGTGGTTGGTCTGATGACCATGGACATTGATAGGGCGCATTTATCTGTTCGAGAAGCCCCAAAGCCTCGATTTGTACAACAGGGGGACGCTTGGCTTCTTGAGTCCCCAGCAGACGTGGTTGACTTGCAAGTACCATCTTTGTTGTACCGTCGACTGTTGTACTCTTCACTGATTTCAGAAAAAATTCGTGCGTGGCTCATTGATTCGGAGAAGGTGCGGACGGAAAAATTCAATCGTGCACGATGGATAAGCATGGAAATGACAAGGCTGTTGGAGTCCCGTTCTTCTTGTGTTGTGCTGTTTGATCCGTTTCTAAATAAAAGTACGTCCCAAGGTTGGAGAATGGGCTTGTTGGAGGAGAACTTTACATCGGTTTTGTCTACAGATCGAGTGCTTGGCACATCTCATTTGTTGCAACAGTTCGGGTATGATGCGTTGATTCAAGAAAATGGCCACCCCACCACACTCTACAATCAGCGTATTCTTTCAAACATTGTACAGTGTATAGACAGGGACGGATAATCTACTTTTTTGTATATTTGTATAAAGGTCAGGAGGGCTTATGCAGGACCACTCTGCGCTTCGATTGAATTCACGAAACCATTGGCTTCTAGAGCCTGATATCGCGTATTTGAATCATGGTTCCTTTGGCGCCACTCCCAAAGCCATTCTGAACGAGCAACGTCGTTTGCAGACCCAAATGGAACGTGAACCAGTGCAATTTATGCTTCGTAAAGTCCCTGAATTGCTGTGGGCGTCACAAATGGCGTTGGCTGATTTTATCGGAGCTCAACCTGAAGATGTCGTGTTGATGGACAATGCAACGACTGCCGTAAACACTGTTTTTTCCAACATTGATTTTCAACCTGGAGATGAAATTCTCTTTGTGAATCAAGTGTACGGTGCCTGCCGAAAAACAGCAGAACTGTACGCCCAGCGTGCTGGAGCGATGTGTCGAGAAATTGTTTTGCCAACCTGTGTAACGGATGCTCAGCAAATTGTGGATTTGCTGATTGAAGCGTGGACACCACGTGTTCGGTTGTTGTTGATTGACCACATTTGTTCACCGACGGGTTGGGTGTTGCCAATTGAGTCTGTTGTTCGAACGTATGAGTCTAACGGTACGGCTGTGTTGGTCGATGGAGCACATGCTTTGGGTCAGATGCCGCTCGATTTGGACGCGTTGGGGGCATCTTATTACGTTGCCAACGCCCACAAATGGTTGTGTACCCCAAAAGGCAGTGCCATGCTTCATGTACGTCGAGATCGACAAATCGGATTTAGACCATTGGTGTTGAGTCATTGGGTGGACTGGGAGAACCCGACATCAGAGGCAAGGTATTCTCCTTTTCAAATGGCTTTTGCTTGGACAGGAACACGGGATGTGTCGGCAAGTTTGACCATTCCTTTCGCCTTGAAGTGGATGTCAGGTCTTCATCCGGATGGTTGGTCTGGGCTAATGAGTGAGAATACCGATCGCAGTCAACGATGGAGAAGAACGCTGAGTGACGAATTCATTCAACCTTTGCTCTGTCCCGATTCAATGGTGGGGCACATGGCGTGTTTGTTTTTGCCAGAGTCCATCGTTGTTTCGAAGGATGTCAATATTCCCATTGGGCAACGATTGTCTCCCTTGTGGGCACAACTCTATTCTGAGTATGGGATTGAGGTGGTTGTTTTTCCTGTGGAAGACCGTCAGTGTCTTCGATTTTCGATTCAACGATACGTCTCCGATGAAGACATGGAACGACTGTTGGCTGCCATGCATGAACTGTCATGAAGCACTACTCTTTCAAATATCTTTCGTGTACAGACTCATTACATGTTTCGTAAAAGTCAAAGGGTAGACCACTTGTTTTGTATGGTCTAAGCGACTTTTGAACACTGTTCATACAGTCTATGTTACAATATTTTATACACGATGATTGGAGATGAACGATGCTGTCAGTTTTGTGGATGACCCTATTTGCCTGTGAAGAAACAGAAAAGGAAGTGACCTATCCAGACATAGAGTTCTATGATTTTGAGTCAGCTGAACCTTGGTTCCAAGCAACTGGGTTGAGTTATGCCGATGGCACAACCGTCGTGACTGCCTTTGAAGAAGTCGATCAATATTTTGGTTCTGAAGATTTACGGACAATTCAAACAGAAGTGGATTTTCCGGAGTCTGGAGATTGGGCACAGATCGGTATGTACTTTCGGTTGGATTGCCCAGAAAATGGGTTGTGCGATCATTGGGACAGAACGGGGTCGATTCAACTTGTTCAGAATGCAGGAACCGACGAAACCGTAACGACCGAGATTTTGAGGCACATCACCCCCTATCGCATTGCCATGTCGAATTATGTGGACGTGACCGAATTGGCGCCTTTGCTCAAAGGTCGTCAAACGATCAGTTCGTTCATTGATACATGGGTTGGTCCGGGTCATGCGCAAGGTGAAGGGTGGCGTGTAACAGTGCGTTTTGTCTTTTATCCCGGTCCACCTGCTGGTCCTTCAGAGGTGATCAACATTTGGGGCAAGCGAAGCATCACCGTCGGACAAACTGGAGAGGGTGAAACGATTCAGGACCAAGTTGCCCCAGTGACCTTTACCGTACCAGACTCCGCCACAAGAGTGGTCGCACATTTAACAACCACTGGACATTCATTCAACAACACCTATAATTGCGCAGAGTTTTGTGAAATGCGACACGACTTGGACATCAATGGCGGTATCTTTTCTACGAATCCATGGCGTGACGATTGCGATGTCAATCCAGTGAGTCCACAATTTGGCACATGGGAATATGGAAGAAATGGATGGTGTCCAGGGGCTGTTGCGGTGGGAAAAAAGATTGATATTACGGAATCGATCGATTTTGGTGTAGAGAACACCTTGGATTTTGATATTTTGTTGGCCAATGGGTCAGTGTACAACAACGTTTCTCCCAACGAATTGTTGCCGACGACGGCGACGAGTTTGAAACTCTATGTGTACGAATGAGTCTAGGACAGAATAAAAAAGGTCTCTGTGGTGAATAGAATCATCGTTTGAGGCGTTGAAAGGTGAGAACATGGAGGAACTATGATGTTTGCATTGCTGATTGCCCAACAGGCTTTTGCTGGGGTCGGACCGTTTGAGTCTGCTCAAATGGACGGTACAGCCCACGCCCCACGTCAAGGAGACATTTTCTTGAAACCATTCGGGGATTCCTCGTTGGGACTGACCGACCGATTGGCCGTTGCCACCAATGCTGTGGACTGGGTGCAGGGAAATCCCAATGTGTCCTCGGAATTCAACATCATTGACAATTGGGATTATGCTTTGTCTGTGACACCCTATGCTTCAACGACGGTTGAATTCGACGAAGTGCGTGTTGGTGCAACGTTTTTGCACAGTCTGCAATATGCGGAGGACCGACTGAACACCAGTGTGAGGGTCGGGTTTGTTGGTCAACCGGGTACTGAGGCGGCCCTTGAGTTGGGCGGTGTGGCCAGTGGTATCTTAGAAGGTGAAGTGGGGCTCAGTTACGACATTGTGGCTTCTAGAAGTTTGGTTCACCGTTTCAAAACGTCGATTTCTGGGTCCATGCAGGGGTTGGAGAGCCTTACAGGTTCCGCAGGGTACAGCCTTCACGCCGCGATAGGGGAGAGTGCGCGTTTGGAACTCGGCTTGGATGTGGGACAACCGTCCTCAGTCGCTGGAGATGTTTTCAACGCTCAATTGCGAGAGGTGGTTTACGGCGAAGAGTTGTCTGGTCAGTCTTGGATGCCCACACCGAGTGCTTCTGTATTTTGGGTGTTTTAACGACGCCCTGTCGATGTCTGTACGAGTCGAACTGTATCTGTTCGATCATGTTCGATCATGTTCGATTATGTTCGACCAATGGCTTTGGGTTGGATGGTGTTCTTGTTGAGATGCTCTGATGTCACAAAGAATGTGAGCGTTTATTGAGGTATCAAACCATCTACCATCTGTATGCTCAGACAGTCTCCAATGCCTTCATTGTTGAACGCTTCCGTTAGCAATTCACCAAAATCTTGACCTTGAACCATTCCATTCATTGGGAACAGGGGCAAAATGACTTTTTCCAGTTTGGTTTGTCTAGACCAATTTTTGTGGGCTTGTGCGATGGCTTTTGCGATCAAGTCGGGTGGATTGGCAAAAGAACCCCCACCAATCAAGGTTAAAATGAGCAAGGGGTTTTGACACTGTGCAGCACATTGATAGGTCCCTTGATAAGCAGCCTGAAGCAACAGTTGAGTTTTGGATATGAGATGATGGGCATATGGCAGAGGAGCTCTACGGTTCAAGGCAGCGACAAATACTTGATCAATGGACGGTGGGTGCTCTATCTTCTCCATAAAGGGCGGAATCCGAAAGCCAAAGTAGGGGCGGACCCGCTGGTGTAGACCAACGCGGATGTGTGGCAGTATCACTTCTGGATCACAGTCCTGTGGCTCAGTTCCTTTGAACCACAATTTTCCATTGGTCACAGGGAAGTGGGGTTTGACCAGAGGGTGTCCCAGCAGTTCAATTTGTCGCTCCATCGTTTGTCCCCAAGTGCTTGGGTGGGTATGCGGATTGTAAAAGGCGGCGTGGATACGGGTGATGGCAGATATTCCTCCACTGGCGCTAGCCGCAGGACCTTGAGTGTGGTCCACAGCGAGATTTGTGACGAAGTGTCCATTGGTGGGATCGGTATGTTGGCTTGGTACTTCCGCACAATTAAAGTTGGAGGCCACTTGAAATAGAGTGCGTTCAGGTGCCTGTGCTTGGAGATGAGCGACGTCAACCTCTCGTATGCCCGCTCTGTCACTGCGAATGTGTACCTCAAACGGTGGATACTCTCTTTGGACGTCCAAATTGTGGTTGGTGAGTTCATGTAGGCTGTGTACACTGAACTGTCCCGCCTCATGATGTTCTCCGGTTTGAAGATTGCGGATCTGTAAATCTCCATTGGATTTTTGTATGATGCTTTTGTCTCGTTGCATCAGCCAATCATCTTCAAATAGACCGGTCATATCGAAGAACCAAGTGTAGGTGTCTTGCAGTGGGGTGTCTTCGTGCATGGATTCTCCCAAAAAACAAAAAGGAATAAGCCTGTGTCCACCCAACTATACCAAATCATACTTTGATTCGCACAATAGAATGGCAATCGGCCTAAACTTGGGGTCAGAGCACTATTCGGGAATGTAGGACAGGACTCGACCCGAAAACTTATATTCTCCCACCCAAAGCCTTTCGCCATCAAAATCCAAGCGCAATGGCCAAAAAAGACCAGTACGTGTCTTGTCTGGATCGGTGTCTTCCAGACTGGTTGCACCCAATATGGCATCGGGTTTTGCACCTGAAAGGGCGTTGTCAAACGACCCCCAAGTCAGAATGCGGTGTTGACTGAGATCAGAAATGAACACTTGTCCATCTTTGATGATGCCATGTCCAGTCATTTGTGGACGTTCAGAATATTGAAACTGTTGTAGCTCGGTATTGTCTGAGAACTTTCGAACTTCTGCAAAGCGAAAGGTGTCCATGCCACTGACTGAAAGGTGTTCACCATCTGAATAGAGAATGCCATTCACAGTGTTTAATGGTATCGAGAAATCGGGGTTTTGATTGGGTGCGGGTATACCATCCCAAACATGGAGTGTTCCAGGCTGATCCAGAACGTAGAAGAAGTGTTGATCGAGTGTGACGCTTTGTAGGTTGTCGAGTGACACAGACCCAATGGACCTAGAAAAGTGTATGTCAGATTGTTTGTCAGTACAGGGACTTTGCGTTTGCCAGATATGAATGCCTTCGCGTTTTCCTGCTATGACGATGGTTTCTTTGTGCTTTGCCAGGGCAACTGTCTCATCTCGAAAATCAAGAGTGCTGTCGGGTGCTTGACCACTTTTTGCGGGTGGTGCAGTCCAACATAGAACTTGGGTATTGAGACCGTCACCGATGAGAAATTCGCCTGTATCTAGGCTTAGGGGGATGCCATTGCTGATAAAGTAATTGTCCCGCAAGGTATTGCTTTGTACATCGGGTGCGCCAATGACAAAGTCGGGCACGGCATTTACATTTTCGGGCGCTGTGTTGAACCCCAAAATGCGATTGGTGTTGTAGTCTGAGACGTACACTCGTTCATCTGCGACAGCAATTGTAGATCCATCGCCCCCTCTGAGTTCCCAATCATCTCCGTCAATCGTAAACTCGGGTGGAATGTCTGCAGTCTCTGGAATTCCATTCCACACGTGAATCCCGTTGCCAATCATCATCAGATCGCCTGCAGAATTCACGTCTCCCGCTTGCCATCCCACAGCCTCATCTTCGACCATAAATCCACTGGGTGGTTGTTCCGACATGGTGGGAAAGGTATTCCACAACCAATTGCCACTTTGCGAGGTTTGTCCTTGTGCATTGTGATCGCCAATGATGAGGAAACTGTTGCCATCGGTCGTGATGCTGCGAGGGGTGCCCATTTCTCGATCGGCGGACAGGACTATATCGGCGGGCTGATCTGCGATGGTTGGGAATTCGTTCCAAATGAGAACCCAGCCTCCAAATCGGATGTCTCCATTGGCTGAACCACTGGATGTACTGGTGACAATCAACCTTTCTCCATCGGTCCAGACTCCCCACGGCCATGCAAATCGGTCTACCCCTGGCATGACATCGAAGGTGTCAGGGTGTTCTGCACTGGTGAGGATGAGGTCTGGCTCAGATCCATTCGATTGTGGCAAAGAGTCCCAAATCAGGATTCGATGGTTGTAGGTATCCGCCACCACATACTTTCCACCTCCAACAGCCACATCCGCCGGCCATTTCATGCTGTTGTCAGATTCACCAGAATCATTGCTGTCAAAATCGGGTTGCCCAAGTACCCAATCGGGTTCAACATTTCCTGTTGGCAATTCACTCCACACCAGCACACGGTTGTTGTTTCCGTCTGCCATCATAAACGTTGTGCCATCGGTCGCGATGCCTTTGGGGTGATTGAAGAGCAAGGGACCACCACTGGTGTTGAATCCCAACTCTCCAAGCACAATATCAGCTTCCTGTCCCGTTGTGAACAATGCTGGTTGGCAACCCAGTAGGGTACCGAATAATAAACTGTAATGGTGTGGTTTCATGATGATTTTGGGGACTCAGTGTAATTGAAAGTAGCACAGATTTTCATGTTGAGAACAATCGCGATCAAAATATTCATGTGTTGATTGTTTCGAGACTAACGATGTGGATAGATTTTCTTATCAAATTCCCTGTTTTTACAATGTGTTTTTACTCTGTTCGAACTTTCTGTATAGGCAAGCATCATCTGTAAACATGGAGAGAAAATGAATCTAGAACCCACCCAATTAGAACAACTCATCGAAGACTTAAATTATGACACCTTTATTGAAGAACCTTGGTGTATTGAGTTTGTCGATGCTCAAGGACAGTTTCAAACAATGGGAAATGGTCATCGCCTTAGAGCAAAGGGAGTCTGGGTGGTAAACTTTCATCGAGAACACTGTGAGTTCCCTAAAATTCGCACACATTTAGAGTCCGCCCAGCACATCATTCGAGTTGTTCGAACACATGGGATTGTTGCGTTTGACCATGAAAGTGCGACTGAAAGTGCCAAGTGATGTAAGAGGTGTCCTTTGTTGTGTTATCGTTGAGTTGTGGAGGTATTGTGTCCAACGAAGCGCTACACATACAAAAGGGTGTTCTGATTCCAAGCCATGAGTTGATGGCTGAGGCTTCTTTGTCCGGTGGACCTGGAGGACAGCACGTGAACAAAACCCATTCACGCATCACTGTGCGTTGGCATTTGGACAGCAGTGCGGCTTTGTCACCCACGCAAAAGGCATATTTGTGCTCTCGGATTGCCAGTCGCATTACCAATGCGGGTTTTGTGGTGGTTCACTGTGGCACCCATCGCTCTCAACATCGGAACATGCAGGGGGCTCGAGAGCAACTCAAGGTTCTCATTCAAGAAGGACTGAAACGACCGAAGAAACGTCGTCCAACGAAGCCCACACAAGCCTCTCAGCGTCGTCGGGTTGATGGCAAAAAGAAACGAGGGGATTTGAAACGCAATCGGCGTAAGCCGGGGTTGGATTGAGTTGGGTTGTGGGTGCTGTTGGTGATATCTTTTTGGTATATTCCACTCTTGGTGAAATAAGAACAAACGGATTTTATTTCTTATTTATTAATTTTGACATTCCCAAAACTTTATACTATTATCTAATCTGTATCACCTAGATACATCCATACCGCTCATAGGTCAGCTTTAATCTGAGCACAAAGGTATGGAAAAAACACATCATTCTTCGCTGACTGGAGTATCATCATGTCTAAGAGACCGAATAAGGGTAGTACCCCTAAGCACGTACGTGATAACCGTGCAAATCAACTCAACCTACAACACCCTGCTTATCATCAATCGAGAGGCAGTAGTCCAAAGAGCGCGCAAAGCAATGCAAACTCTAATAAAGGAAACAGTCCTAAGAAATAATGACTGGAACTGTGTTGGTAACTGGTTCGGCGGGTGTGGTTGGTCGTGCAATCACCAGTAGACTGAATTCGATGGGGTATACACTCCTTGGATTGGATATCATTGGAGCGTCTCAAGAGAGCTGCGATATTCTCGATGTTGAACGAGTTGCCGATTTGGTTGCACAGTGCGATGGCATTATCCATTGTGCAGCCATTTCTCGTGTCGCTGAGTGTGAGAATAATCCGTCGTTGGCGCACACTGTGAACGTGGAAGGGACTCGAAACCTTGTCTCAGCGATCGCGCGCTCTAGACACAAACCATGGCTCATTTTTTGTAGTTCTCGAGAAGTTTATGGAAATCCGATTACGATGCCCGTTTGTGACGATCAGCCATTACAACCACAAAATGTGTATGGTAAAACCAAAGTCATGGGTGAAAAGATAGTAAGAGATATCATCGGCAATACAGGACGATACGCCATTGTGCGATTGACAAATGTTTATGGCAGCACAACCGATATTCCCCAAAGGGTGATTCCTTCTTTGGTTTCGAAAGCACTGACTCACTCTTCGATAACCATTACAGGTCCAGAACGGTTGTTTGACTTTGTTCACATTGATGATGTGGTTGAAGCCATCGTTGGGTTGATACCATTTGTCGAAAAGGCAAGTCTGAAGCCTATGCTTGTTTCTTCTGGTTTTGGACGTACTTTGAGGCAACTGTATGGTCAGATTCAAGAACAAACTGGTGCCACGTCATCGGTTCGATTTATTGAATCAAAGGATTACGAAGTACAGCATTTTATCGGCAAAGGACATAGACTCGAAGCCTTGACAGGTTGGGAAATACAGCAAGATTTTGATGTTGGTTTATCCAACTACATTCAAGAAATGCGCAAACAACAATTACACAGGAGTGTCAAATGAAAATAGTAAAGGTCATACATGGATATCCAATGCTCTACAATGCAGGCTCTGAGGTATACAGCCAAACGATCTGTCACGAATTGAGTTCACGTCACGAAGTTCACGTGTTCACTCGAGAAGAGAATGCGTTTCAACCCGACCATACGCTTCGAGTAGCAAAAGATACAGACAAACCAGAGATTACACTGCACATCGTGAACAATCCGAGGTACAAAGACCGGTATCGCGCAGTTGGTGTAGATGAGCAATTTGCCAAGGTGTTGGATGAGGTACAACCAGATATCGTACATGTGGGGCATTTGAATCATCTTTCAACATCGCTATTGCAAAAGGCTGTGGATAGAAAGATACCCATTGTGTATACACTCCACGATTATTGGTTGATGTGTCCTCGTGGACAGTTTATGCAAATGTTTCCAGAGGATAAGAGCAAAATTTGGACTGCTTGTGATGGGCAAGAAGACCGAAAGTGTGCTGAACGATGTTATGCTCGGTATTTTGCAGGAAATGAAGAGGACGCTGATGTAGACGTTCAATACTGGACAGATTGGGTTGCCAGACGTATGAAACATGTGCGAGAGATGGTGGAATTGGTTGATGTTTTTATCGCTCCAGCCAGATATTTACTCACTCGCTACCAGACTGAATTTGGGATTCCCAAAGAGAAACTCATCTATTTGGATTATGGCTTTGATAGAGCGCGGATGGCAAATCGTCAGCGCGTAGAGGGAGAACCTTTTACCTTTGGCTATATTGGAACGCATATACCTGCAAAGGGTATACACCACTTGATTGCAGCCTTTAACCAAGTGGAAGGAGCCAAACTGAGAATTTGGGGGCGACCAAGAGGACAAGATACAGCCGCACTGAAACGGATTGGAGAAGAAAATCCCAATATTGAATGGATGGCAGAGTATAAAAATGCAGACATTGTACAAGATGTGTTTAATCATTGTGATGCCATTGTTGTACCCTCGATTTGGGCAGAGAATTCTCCGTTGGTGATTCATGAGGCTCAACAGGCAAAAATCCCTGTCATCACAGCAAATACAGGTGGCATGTCTGAGTATGTACATCACGATGTCAACGGTTTGTTGTTCGATCCTTGTTCGGTGGAATCATTGCGAGAACAACTTAACTTTGCAGTATCGAACCCTGAACAAATGAAGCAACTCGGTACGCGTGGGTACCTTTATTTAGAAGATGGTCAAATTCCAGCGGTGGTACCACACGTAGATGAACTAGAGCAAATTTACAAACGGGTGCGCCATCGTAAGTCGGTGACAACAGTGCAAATGGGTAAA
>CBFIFY010000096.1:0-11410 GCA_965661985.1 uncultured Myxococcota bacterium
GTCCAACAACGTCAACAGTTCTGAATACCGAAAGGGCTTGGGCAAAAAGTACCACGATTTGCCCATGGATCCATCTCGCTCTGGGATATACCCACTCACTATGACAATCGGATTCAAATATCCCTGTTCGACGGCTTGCTTACAAAATGCAATCCCATTGTCCTGAGGACGGCTACCCAGCAATACATCTGAAACGATACAGTGAACGTGATTTTGATGAAGCAACTGTTCTGCTTCTTCAACAGTTCCAGCCGAAAGAACCGTATACCCACCGCGATTCAAAAAGGTTTCTAACACCTCACGAATCAACAGTTCATCTTCCAACACCAAAATGGTCTTTCCATCACTGGACTCGGACACCACCATCTCTTTAGTTACCACACAAGGCAAACGAATCAGAAATCTGGCTCCATCACCGTGTTGACCATCCACAATTTTCACAGTACCGCCCATACCTTGGACACCCTCTTGTACGATCGACAACCCCAACCCTTTTCCACCATGAGGGCCTTTCGAGGATATGAAGGGTTGAAACACTTTTTGTCTATCCAACTGTGGAATCCCTGGACCGGCATCTTCAATTGCAATGTCAACCCACTGATTGTCTTCGCTGCAAGACACTTCTATCCAAAGTTGTGGCATTCTAGTGTAATCGAGCATTGCATCACGGGCATTGAAAACAATGTTCACCAACACCTGTTCAAGCTCTTTTGGGTGGATATTGACGAATACGTACACAGGTGGAAACAACCAATGCAGGGTTGTGTGCTCCGGCAGTACACTTTGAATGAGTTGTTCAGTCTCTTTAAGCCATTCCTGTAACAATCGACGTTCTTGAGTCGGAGTTTCCCCTCGAATAAAGGATTGCAACCTCTCAATGGCGTGACTTCCATTGCTGAGTAGAGCTTCCATATTTTGAATCCGAGTGCGAACATCCGAATTCTCCACTTCGGACAGCAGTGTCATTTGACCGTTCAGCGCCATGAACAGATTGTTGAAGTCGTGTGCAACCCCACCGCTTACTCGCTCGACTGTCTCAAGACGAACACGTTCCAACGCCTGTTGGGCTTCCATTCGTTGCCGCGTCACATCTCGAAACACCAACAACGCGCGGTCTTGCTCCAACGGTGTGCTGTGACATTCAAGGTACACCTTCGGATCACTCAATACACAGGTAAATTCTTGGGCATCCACAATCAGTTGAATCCAAGACAGTTCACCTTGTTCAAGCATAGATTTCAATACCAATAAAGCATCTAAATTCAGGGCTTGAGCAATGGGGTTGCTGTCCACGACGAGCTCTTTTTTGTTCACAATGACAATGGCATCTTGAGATTCTCGCACAACAGTTCGATACCGTTCGGAAAAACTACTGCTTTCCACCACAAAAAACATTGTCATTCCAACCATGAACAAAACCGAAGCTACTGGCATCATCGGTGGCAGCAAATGCATATCATAAATACTCATCAAATCCAACACACCACCGACAAGAAGCAAACTTGATGCACCGTAATAGTAGCGCATCTCTGAAGAAGCAGAAGGAATGTTGACGATAAATAGCCCAACCGTCATCAAAATAAACGGAATGGACACAACATCCAACAAAGTTCGTAGATGCACCACCGCTTCCATCGTGGGGACAACAAAATTCCCCAGTCCCAATAGCAACAAAATCAATACGGCTTTTCTCGACCATCGCATTGGAAATTGGGTGAAGGTACTCAGCATATAAAAAGAGAATCCAATACTGCACGCAACGGCGAAAGCCTTAAACCGCAACTGCCACTCAACAGAATTGCTCAATACGAACCAGACATCTGCATTTCCAATAACGTTAAAGGCCAGCGCCAAAGAAAATGCCCCTACGCTCAAGAATACCTCTTGCAATGGTCGAAAGAGCACCAACAGAAACATGCTTACGGCCGTACTGAGCAAAATCGTCAACAAAAATACCGATGTCATACTCCGTATTCGAAAGTATTCGGTCAGTTCTGCATAATTTCCCAATAGCAAACTGTCATCCAGTCCCCCCGTCTCAAAACCACCTTGCAGATGAATCTCTAACTCTTGAGTGTTGGGTGCCAATGGCAACAGCAATACATCTCGACCAATTCGATCACTCAAGGGTGCAGTCAATAGTTTGCCGTCTCCGTAGACTTCTACAAAATACAAGGGACGAACGATCGCAATGCTGGGCGAGGTCAAACCATCCACATCCAACGGTACTTTTAATTGAAGAACTTGTTCACTATCCATCTTTTCTGGAAAAGAGAATGGAACTGACAGTTCTTGATGGCCTTGAGGACTGTTCCACAACACAGTTTCGATGGGTTTCCCCGGTCTATCACTCCTAAAAAATATCACACCACCACCGATAACAATCGACAGTACGAAGAATACGAACAGCCAAAGCCGTTTGTTGAGTAAAGGATGCATAGAAAATAGTAGAGTTGGTGTTCTAGTGTTTCACTAATACAATACAACAATTGTAATTTTTTGTGGTGCAAAAGTACACTTGTGACATCAAAAGACAGAGTGAAACTTCACAATCTTGTCCAACAAGATATATCGACCTACCAAATATATTGAGCGAACCATGAACACACTTACCTTCTTTACCCTCTTTATCCCGCTTGGCTGCCAGCCATTGCCCGATCGTTTTCAGGTGCTAGACATTGTGGACGATGACTATCAGGTTGTCCAACGGTCCATCGATACTTTGCATACACCCAATAAAATGCAAGGTGCGCTGGGCAACCTCTATGTTGGTGGTGTGTTCAAAACGGATTTGCAGAGTGCTGAAATAACTTATTCAGAGGGTCGCCCCTTGTCTGTACATTACAGCGTACACAACGGAGATGCCCACCCTGTTGATCGCGATGGACTGATCGCGTTTTCATTTTACAAACATCTAGAAGACACAGTCGACTTCATTCAACAAAGCGATGCTTCTTTGGACAGCATTTTGCCACTGCATACAGCAATATCCCCCGTTATATCGGACTTAACACTGGCTTTCCTACCCATGGAAAATGCTGCTTACGTTCCAACATTGCACCACTTTTTGTTGCTGACCGACGCCATTCCAAAAGACGTCCCGTTGGCGGCAAACAAAGGTGTGGTCGCACACGAGTTTGGACATGCTCTCTTTCACTATTTGACCACTGGTGGAACAACAACCCCGCGTCTACTCGAGATGGATGCCGAAGGCTATGAGTCCGTATACAGTTTGGATGAAGGATTGGCCGATGTCTTGGGATACTTGGTGAGCAATCGACCGGACTTCATCGCTGATTCACTCACCGATCAAGACCGTGCATTGGACACCGAGCACCTCGCATCCGATGTGAGCCCATTGCCTGGGGAGGATGATGAAGAAAGTTTATTGCCCTCCTACAATCCCTATGCCTTGGGGTCTGTCTTTGCAGCAACCATTTGGGAAGTGGACGTCGAACTCAACAACCGCTCCCGCATTTTGAAGTGGATAGTAGCGACAACACAAGAGTTTGCCCGTCAAATAAGCAGTCAAGAACGCGCAGACGACACCACTCTCGGCATGCAATGGCTGGACGTTTGGGTAGACTTGGCGGAGTCCGACATGGAGAAACAGTTGGCCTGTGACGCCATCAGCGCTCGCTGGACAGATGTCTATGAGGTGGCAACATGCGCAGAATGAGTTTCGTCGTTCTGACATCTCTATATACTGGCTCTGCACTTGGCAACGAAGCAAGCACAAGCGATACAAGTCGACATTCAAAGGGCTTCACGATTCAAAGCACTGGCTTGGACTCTTCAATGGGGTTCCAACGATATCACCATGGCATCGGAGGCTGGTGGCAACAGTGCGTCTCTCTTTCTTTTGAAACCGTCAACGTCACTGGCGAACCATCATCCTGTTGGCAAGTGGATGGACATGTCGGACTTGATTCTCAACAAGTACCCCAAAGCGCACATACTTTGCTGAATGGATCACTGTTGACTGCACACTTTGGGTTGGACGTCATGAAAGGCGTTGTACTGGGTAAGCGAGATACGAAAGTGGGATTCTTTACTGGTTTAGGAAGCGACGTACTGCTTGGTGGTATTGAAAATCTGTCTTGGAGTGTTCGACCTGTGCTTTTGACAGAGATTCAGATTCAAATTCCCCTTCAAGACACCAGCGCTGTTTGGATAAATGGTGGACAACGCATTGGACTGCATCGAGCCAATCCTTCTATGTCCATCGGTTGGGGGAAAGTATGGTAATCTGGTTGTTACAAGCCTGCACCAGTCTTCACAGTTTGCAAGGGGCCAAAACGATTGAACCCGACACCTGGGAAGTTGCCTTGGGCACGTCGTTACAGCAGAACAACAGTCTGTCTCAGTCGATTGACGTACCTGTACCACAGATGGTTCTTTCCACGCGCTATGGCTGGAAACCCTCGGTGGATGTCGGTGCACAGCTCTATTTGGGTGGTGGTTTGATGGATGTACGCTATCAATTTGCAGAAATCAATGACTGGAGTTTGGCAATCGCACCCAGCATTGGTGGGTTTTATGCAGGCGTCTATGGCAATGTGGATCTTCGAATTCCGATTCGGGCACAAAGAGACCTTTCTGAACGGTGGTCGATGACGCTTGGACTCACCCCCATGACCCAACACACTTTGATTCAAATAGACCCACTTCAAGAAACGCTCGCGACCAGCATGGTTGGAGGCACACTCCGGATGGAAAGAACAGGCAATCGTCTTCGTTGGGGTTTTACGGTGGATAGCGTTGGGGCAACTGGACGTGCGACTGACCCAACACTCAACTTCAACTATGGACTGGACGTCGCTTGGAAGAAAACCAGAAAAAAGTCTGCTGACACAAGCAACTGATTTCAATAACCGGATTGTTACCAAATATAGACGTCTTCGTCGTAACAGACACCTTCGAGAACAGCCTCACAACTCTCTTGGTACAAACAACTTTTTAGTTCATCAAAAGCCTCTTGCTGTTCAGGCTTTTCATTGTCTTCGTACCAATTGGACTGGGCAGCACAAGACGACGTGCATTCGTCAAGGTTCATCAACGGCGAATTCAGCCCTTCATCTTCACAAGACAGAAGTTTGGTACAGGTTTGTTCACAGGTTGGTGTACATCCAGTGGAAAACAGCGCCGTTCCTAGAATAAATAAGAAAACACGCGGACTGTTTGAACAAGACTTCTCAAAACAATCTGTCAATGTCAATGACTTACCAAATGGGTGCACAGAATCGCCCACCAGAAGTTTTCAACAGTTCACAAGACTTCTCTTCAACACAATCCATCCACAGGGCGGCTTGTTGATCATTTTCAAGTTCAATGGATTGAGACGATGGTGTCTTTTCCTGTGGATTGTAGTCGCCTGCATCGCCAGGAGTCGCAACTGCACTTTCACAAGTTTCAATACAACGTGAGAAGTTTTTCTCTCCGTACTGGTCTCCAGCCGAGGTGAACTCACATTCCCCACCTTGGGCATACAACTTTTCACAGGTTGTTTGACAGTCTGGTCCACAGGCTGTTGTCATGCCAGCGACGCATAAACCAATGCTCATCCAAAATTTGTTCATCACACTCTCACAATGGGGTTGTTGTAGTGAAAATTACTGGTTTGCGCGTCCATTGTCAAGATGGATCGACAATAAAGAATTTCAGCATTTCTGCTTCGATTGTAAAATCAGTCTCTACTCGACTTCAAATGAGATTATATGAACAGCATGCACATTGTACAAGTCACACCCTATTATCCACCCGCGTATGCCTATGGAGGCATCCCACGCATTGTAGAAGGTCTCTCGAAAGGTTTAGAGCAACGGGGACATCAAATGACAGTTCTTACCACCGACGTGTTGGACAACAAGAGTCGATGTGAACGCTCAAGGTGGTCTATACACTCCAACATTCGAATCTGTTCTTTGCCAAATCTCAGCAATCGCTTGGCCTACAAGCAACTGTATCTTCCTTTGCATGCCGATAAGTACCTATCCAAAATTCATCAAGAAACCCCAATTGACATATTGCACTTGCACGGTCACCGACACCTTCTCAACACAATGGTTGTACGATGGGCAACAAAACATGGGGTCCCTTATGTTTTCACAGCCAACGGCACATTGCGCAGACACGAGCAAAGAGTACGCTTGAAAGCCATCTGGGATCACTTGTTCAGCGGTCACATTCCTTTCAACGCACACGCCTGCATTGCCGTCTCCAAGGCGGACCAGCAAATCCATCTAGACTGGGGTATTTCCCCCGATCGGATTCACACAATCTACAATGGTTTGGACGAGACTGAATTTTCAAAGTCAGTCGCCCCTTGTGTGACTCGGCAAAAACTACAGATTGATCCACAAGTCCCCATCATTTTGTATTTGGGGCGAATCTCTCCTCGAAAAGGTGTAGATACATTGGTTCAGGCTTTTCATCGCTTACAACACCCCACTGCACATCTTGTCATTGCCGGCAGCGACATGGGTGGTCTATCCAAAGCGCAACAACTGGCAGGAGACTCCAATCGAATTCATTTTGTAGACACCGTCAGTGGGACTGAACGACTGGCTCTGTTGCAGACTGCTACGCTGATGGTCTACGCCTCCAAGGATGAAATATTTGGTCTGTCTCCCTTTGAAAGTCTACTGAGTGGAACCCCCGTCATCGTTTCCGACGACTGTGGCTGTGGAGAAATTGTGACGCAGAGCCAATCCGGTCTTATCGTACCCTATGGGAATGTTCCAACACTCACCAACGGCATTCATCGGTTATTGACATCTCCTACTCTCTGCCGTGATATGGTACAGAAAGGTCAAGACTATATTCGACAGCACCTCACTTGGGAAAGCATCGCACTTCAGCATGAGCAACTTTATGAAACCCTCATCACCTGACACATTATGACTGCCAACAAAGAACCGACCACTGCTTCTTCTTTTCCTATACGAAGACTCATCGCTTTGGGAATCGTACTCGCCATTTGGATGCTGTATTACAATACCCTTCATGCACCCTTTGTGTACGATGACAAAATTGAAGTGGTTGGCAATCCAACGATTCGATTTTGGGAAGAGTGGAAGGATATTTTGCTCTACAATCCAGCTCGGGCGTTGTTGCAGTGGAGCTATGCCTACAATTTCTCCACCAGTCAATTCAATCCCTTTGACTATCACCTAACGAATACCATCCTTCATTCCTTAACTGCTATCACCGCGCTGTTTGCCGGAGAGCAACTTGCAAAACTTGGCAAACTCCCAAAGCCCATTTTGTTTTCAGCTCTACTCACTGCTTGGTGGACGTTGCACCCAATGGGTGTGGAGTCGGTTGCCTACATCACCGGACGCTCTGAGTCCATGTGTGCACTGTTTGCCTTTGCGGCGATCGGGTTTAAGGCGCTGCACATCCAACATCAACGATGGTTGTGGTCCATTTGCGCTTGGGGCATGATACTCTTGGCTACCTTGGTCAAAGAAGTGGGGGCTGTGTTGCCACTGGTCTTCATCGCCATGGAATGGATATTTGCCCGTCGCTTATCGAAAGGCACACTCACTCTGTGCACTGTTGGTGGGCTCTCTTTCTTTGGCCTTCGAGGCTATACGGTGTGGCGCTCTCTCGAAGAACCGACCATTCTCGAAGTGTTTACAGGGTTCATTCCAAAAGAAGTCGAACGTCCCCTGCACATTCAATTGCTCACACAGGCTCAAGTTTGGTTGCGCTATGGAGGACTTTGGCTTCTCCCAATCAAACAAACCCTGTTTCACCATCTACCAGACGCCGATCCACGTGCCCTCCCAACCTATATTTGGAGCCTTGGCTGGGGAAGCATTCTTGGACTCGGCTGGTGGTTCAGTAAACACACTCCATTGTTGCGGTTTGCCTTGGTGGGAGCTGTCTTAGTATTGCTCCCTTCAAGTTCGATCGCGACACTTCAAGAGAACATGGCTGAACATCGAGCACATCAATTTGGTTTCTTTCTCGGACTCTTTGGATTGGGAACTTTGTGGCGCCATCATAGCCATCGAATATTTCTCCCTGTGGTACTGTTGACTCTCCTCGTATTGGGGTGGGCCACCAATCAGCGTAGCACCGTATGGACCAGCGAAGTTCGACTGTGGCAAGAGGCAACCCTTGTCAATCCCACATCTCCCAAAGCTTGGTATGGACTTGGAGACGCACACAGATTCGCCAAAGAATTTGAACCCGCATTGGCGGCTTTTGCCACCTGCACACGTCTCAATGCACAAGAGATGGACTGCTGGAACAACATGGGCATCGTCTACGCCGAAATGTCCAACGTAGAACAAGCCAAAGAAACCTGGCTCCAAGCCCTCAAACACAACTCAGCCTACTGCAAAGCCCACAGCAATCTTGGATTTCTGTCTTATCGCCAACAAGAATGGGACAACGCACTTGTTGAGTTTCGCTCTGCACTCGTCTATTGTCCAACCAACGTCATCGCACACTATGGACTTGGACTGCTCTATTATGGTCCACGATTGGATGTTCAAAAATCCATTCACCACTTTGACAAGGTTCTACAAATCGATCCCAACTTTGATTACGCTTCAGACGCTCGCCAAAAATTACTCGACCTGACTTGGTGATCTTCATCCCGTAGAGTTTGCAAAAGCCCCTTCCCAATTTCCACCACATAACCAGAACGAATCAAATCGCGACTCAAACGCCAAAGTGGTCTTGGTCGTAGATAAAAGGAACGCCAAGCCTGTTTCATTGCCTTTTGCAATACGGCCTCATCTAGAGACGTCAAGGTTCGTCTGTCCACATCGGCATCCAATAGATTTCTCACCGACGAAGTGCTCTCAAATTGCATCGA
Source organism: uncultured Myxococcota bacterium (assembly GCA_965661985.1). Classification (GTDB taxonomy): domain Bacteria; phylum Myxococcota_A; class UBA796; order UBA796; family UBA796; genus CAJWHX01. The sequence continues at coordinate 8,834 of CBFIFY010000096.1, forward strand.
CAAGGGTGTGCCTGGCATTGCAGAAAGTGAAGAAAACTGTACGTAATCCGCCCCAATTTCCTTCGCGAAACGAATGGAGCGCCACACGTCTTCTATAGATTCCCCGGGCACTCCCAAGATCATATAGGCCAAGGACAGAACACCAACCCTTTTCATCAACAGAAAGGTTCGTCTGGTTTGCTCAATATCAATGTCTTTTCGCAATAGCGCCAACGAATCAGGATTGCCACTCTCCACCCCGAAGGCAATCATCTTGCAACCAGCACGCTTCATCGCAGTCAACAGTTCAAGATCCAAATTATCGACACGACCTTCACACTTCCAAGCAATATTCAGCCCACGCCGTTCAATTTCAGCACAGATGTCCATGACCCGTTTGCGGTGCAGTGTAAAGTTGTCGTCGTACATGTTGATAAATCGAATCCCAAAACGCTCTTGCATCTCCACCATTTCATCCACAACATCTTCAGCAGAACGCGCCCTCCAAGCAGAACCACTCACCGACTTGTCACAAAAAGAGCATCGAAATGGACAGCCTCGAGACGTTATCATGGTACCAATGTGACGCTCTCCAGCCAACGGATAGCGATATTGATTGTTGGACAACAAATGACGTGCGGGACGGACTATTTTAGAAATCTGCGGTGACTGAGCTTCAACAAACTGTTCATTGGGTACCACAACACCTTTGGGGACCGTCCCCTGCATTCCACGTTCAAACCATTCCATCAGACGTAGAACGGTTTCTTCTCCCTCCCCCACAACTCCAGCATCCAAGTGGGGATTGTCTACAAAAATATCCTTCTTGACAGCGGTTGGGTGTGGTCCCCCCACAATCAACCATCGGGCAGAACCTCGTGCCATCTGACTTGCCCGACAGACAACATCCCAAATTGGAGTCATCGCGGTAAACCCAATCACATCGACATGAATGGTTGCGAGTTTCCGTTCCAATTTGCTCCATGTCCAACGTTCAATGTAGGCATCCCAAATTTCTACGTGATGACCAGCCGTTTCCAATGATGCAGCAATGTACGCCAAACCCAACGGTGGAACGGTCAACGATTGTTCCAAAGGGTGTCGCCGCGGTGGTCGGATCAGCACCACCTTCACGGTACATCTCCTGTGATCGAACGCCAGTTTCTATCGGCAAGCCACTGTCTATCTTCTTCGCACACATGTTCCATATCGATACACAACACTGTACTCAGTGAATCTTCAGCCCACACAACGGCCTCTCGGTCCAATCGATGCACACCAAGTACTGGAACAATGGGGTCTATACACAAGACATCAACCTGCAAATGTTCAAACAAACACAGCGCTGAACGCTCCAGTGGTACTGTCATCATGCACTTGCGACCAGACATTTTCAGCCAACGACCGACCTCTAAGGCAGACTCCACATCAACAATTGCCCCACTTTTCCAAGGAACTAAACAGTTGGCCCAAACAGCTTGCCCGTCATCGAGCATCTCCGCAAGACTGATCAAGGACTGCAGGGTAGCTCCTTCAAGGTAGACAAACACATTCACGTCTTGATTGTGTGCATCGTACACTGAGGTGGTTTGAATTGAAGTGGAAGACTGAACAATCCAGATGTCTGATGGGTTATGTTGCATACTGTCTAATTAGCATTCCATGAAAGGCTGAACCAAAATATTTGTACATTGATTTGGAAAGCCTTGAAAATGTGTGTTATAAGTGTTGTTGCTAACCTACAAACCAAAAACATTTGGAGAAATTATGAAAAATTTAACTGTATTGGCAGCATTGTTCGCTGTTGGCTGTGTTGACATCAAAGAAGACACTGGTACAGAAACTACCGACACTTCTACGACTACCGAAGAAACTGTTGATCCTTCATTCTCAGTTGCTTGGGGTGCATCTACTGTATCTTTGAGCATCAGTGATGCTGCTGAAGGCGCTGCATACTACTGGGGTATCACTGAAAACGGTGCTGACGGTGGTTGGACTGCTGAAGACTGCTTCATGGGATACGACTTGAACGACGGTACCAACTTGACATACTGCCACCCTGCTTCTGCAACTGGTGTTGAACTGTCATACGGTGCAGGCGCTACTGACGTTGTTGAAGGTTCTACCACTGTATTCTTCGAAGATTCTTTCTCAACTGCTGTTACTTACATCGTTGACGATCGCTCTTCTGCCGATGCACCTTGCTGGACTTGGGGCTTCGACACTACTTATTATGGTGGTTACGAGAAAAGTTGCACCGCCATGTAATTTGAGGGTGAGATTGAGCGCCTAGGCGCTTCAACCAAAAGGGGCATACGAAAGTATGGCCCCTTTTTTGGTTTCAACACCTATTCATCTCAATTTCACTCCTCAAATGGGTATCTATAAAAATAGTCGGGAGATTGAGCGCCTATCGGGTCATCAAACGTGTATCCGGAAGTATGGCCCCTTTTTTGGTTTCAACACCTATTCATCTCAATTTCACTCCTCAAATGGAGTATGTGTAGAAGACTGGGAGATTGTTCGTCTGTCGAGTCATCAAAAGTGCATTCGGTTATCTTGTCCGATTTTAGTTTCAGCATCCATTCATCTCAATTT
>CBFIFY010000097.1:0-11183 GCA_965661985.1 uncultured Myxococcota bacterium
CTCGATGAAGGAGATGGTCTGATTGAGATTTACAATTACCATTCATCTGACAGTGACGTTGACACGTTTGCCTTCTACAATGAAGACGCATGGTGGGGATGGGATTTCAACTTCACTATTACCGTTTGGGATGTTCCCAGCACACTGGACCTTCAAATGAGCATGGAAGGTTTTGATGAGCAAGGCACTTCCTACGGCGTCGTCGCGACGGCAACGAGCAATGGACCTGGAACCGCACTTGAATTTAGTTACGAAGGCGACCTCAATGACAACACTGGATACTATGTCGTCACCATTACCGGCGTTGGATCAGACTGCAACACGCCCTACCAAATCAAGTTTGAAGAGCATTGAGTACACCTGTTGGGAAGGCTATCGTAACTGAACCCCAACAGATAGCGTGACAAAGTTCAGCCAGTTGACAACAAAACCATCCTTTCCGGGGTCTGGATCGTTGCTTGTACCCTCGGCGCCACCACCAATGTATCGAAGGTTGACAAAGGCATCTGTTCCTTGCTCCAAATGCAAACCACCACGCACGGAAGCATCAAGTATTGCACCCACAATGTCGGTATTGGATCCGTTGATGTATTTGATTGGGGCAAAAGAGCCTGCAGCATCAAATCCCCACCATTGATTGTTCTCGCGCTCAAACTTCCCCTGCATAGCCAATAGAGGTACAGGACCGATGTCGCGATTGGTGTTTTGAGATTCACCATTTTGCGAACGAAAATCCAAAGTGGCGTTGCGAATCTGCAAGGCGACTCCAAATGACAGTTGATCTTGTGTGCCTTCACGCCAATCGTACATGTACGTGCCACGATAGTAATCAAAACCGTACCGAAACTCCATGGGAGTCCCCTCGGCAAAAGTCACCGTGTCAAACTGTAAGTCTTGGCGGGCTTCAGTCGTTGTAAAAATATCGCAGGGCTGAAACAGAAATCCCAAATGGTGACGCCCTTCTTTTTGGAAGAACATCTCAAATCGTTGATAGCGAAAGAGATTGTCTTGTCCCCCATTTTTTACATAGTCAAAATCCGTTCCTTGCTTCCCAAGTTGAATTTTGTTGGTCATGGGTGCCAAAAATCCAATTTCATATTGAGGGTGAATTGTCCATACAGCATCGGTAGGGTTGAATATAGAGTCGGTTGTCTCTGCTTTGGCAACAGTGGATAGACCTAAGAAAGTAAGTAAAAGATGCATTGAGCCTCCTAAGTGCAATATATTTCAGTTAACTGTAGTTCATTTCTGTACAGAGCCCATTTTGAGTTGGAAATTTTGCCACAAAGCCCTTGCAATTAAGATACATTGTCTACATTGAACCTTGAACCTGTGAATATGTATGAGTGCAAGACAAAGACAAGTCCAACAAGATAGGCAAACAGCAAACCAAGAACGCTCCCCTGCCACGCGTTCTAGCAACACTGCCAGCAACGGACAAAGCCAAACAGAACAAAGTTCTGGAATGTGGGGCTGGCTTGAAAGTACAGGTGACTGGATTGCAGACAAATATGACGCCGTCACTACAGGTGTCGGTGAATGGGCGGGTGGAGTTCGCGACAGTGCAAATGAAATCTGGGACGTTGTGGAGTCCAGCAGTTTTGAGGCCAAAGACGGTATCTGGAGTCTCAATACTGATCTAGACGAGATACAAGATGTTGCTGGATTACAAGGATTGTCGCTAGACCGAGAAGCATCGGACAATGAAGTTCGCATGGAAATCGACCGCAATACGGGTGTCCTAACGTTAAAATGTGCCAACTTGGCAATCAATGCCTTGGCTTTTGAAGGGTTTACTGCGCAATCTGTTTCTCTATCTGATGTACACATTCGTGTGGAGAATGCTTCTATGGAAGCCGGTTTTCTTGGCACCCTCTCTGCCAAAAAAGGTGGGGCAACAAACGCCCCTCAGAACGTTTCTTTACGGGCAGGCAGTATCGTTGGTCGTGGAATCCAAGTACAAGATGCCAGCATTAACAACGGTGAAGCCATTCACGTTGATCAAATACAGCTCGACAACTTTGAATTACAGGCCAATGGGTCAAAAGAATTGTTTGAAGAAGCGCCAAATCAAGCGTCGTTTTCTGTCGCCAATGCTGTACTCCAAGGAATCCGAACCAAACAAGGCGAAAGTGACATCGGTGGAAATATATCAATGAGTGAAGCCAGTGCCTCTTTTGACGCAGCGTCCAATTCTGGCTCCTTAAACATTGCCGATGTGCAAGCTTCTCAAATCGTCGCTGGGGACAACCACATTGAAAACAGTCAATTTCAAGGTGTACAAGCCAACATAGCCCCAACTGCAGATGGAAATGGGCACATCGCCACGATGTCGGCAGATCGTGCTGCCATGCGAAACATTGATACCAGTACCGTCGACAGTACAAGTATTGCAAGTACAGGACTGGCTGGAAGTTTCAACACCCAAACACAGCACTTATCTGCATCCGCAAACAGCCTTCGAGCCAATGACGTCACAGGAATGGGTGGAACTGCGAACAGTATTCAAGCAAACAACATTCTTGCCTCTACAGACTTGGACGACAATGTACACAGTGGTTCTATCGGGACGCTCTCCGGTACTGGTCTATCCACAGCAGAAGGAAGCGTAGAACAAGCGACGTTGAACAACTTGGTGGCTGCGAGTTCCGACTCAGGTCAAACAGCCTCCTTAAAAGGTGCAACAGTCTCTGGCTTGTCTGGATATGGACATACTGCAGATTTATTGACCATTGGTGGTGCAACAGCATCAAATGTTGGAAACAGTCAAAATCTCAAAATGGATTCAGCCAACCTCCGTGGATATCAATCAGAATATGGTACTGTTGAGCGCGCTGGATTGCGCAATGTAGACCTGCGAAGCAACGATGGTCGTGCTTCTGGCTCCGTTGAAAGTGCCTCGATGAGCAATGCCAACTTAATGGGAACAACTGTCGGAGATGTCAGTGCCCGCAACGCCAACTTTGCACACAGTGCAGAAGGCAGTCATGTTTCTCTCGGAAATGGCACTGTTTCAAACATCTCTGGATTTGGCACTCAGGCTGACCGTATTTCAATCGACAACCTCTCTGCACATGGGAACACTGATCTCAGTCAAAGTGGCTTCAGTGTAGGACAGGTATCTGGTCAAAATCTTTCCCATGAGGCTGGACAAATTGGCAATCTCTCCGTCAATGACATTCGTGGGTCCAGAAATCAAGATACCTACAATGCGTCTGTGGCTTCTATGTCCGCCAACAATGCAACAGCCCATGGTTTTGCTTCTGTTGGAAACATCACTGGAACCAATGCCTCCGTTCAAGCAACACTTGGAAAGGATACTGAGTACAGCGCCGACCTAGAAAGTCTCTCCGTTTCAGACGCAACAGAGCACACTTTCGGAGCAACCATCGGCAAAGCCGATTTTAAGGGTGCTAAGGTTTCAGGAACGAATACCCATGAGTTGCACACAGCATTGGACTCAGGTAGCGTGCAAAATTTTGCCATGCAAGGTGGTTCGATTGAGTCGGCTGCAGTCGCGGGTTTTGAAAGCAACATCAATCGTGGACGTGGTGACGTCAAGTTGGATGAAGTTGCGTTTAGCAATGCACAATACGAAGACATGCTTAGAGTTGGCAACGGTGTAGCACAAAACATTCGCGCACAAGGTACAGCCGAATCTCAAACTGGTTCAATGGATGCAGCACACGTTGGAAACATTTCGGTCATTCAACCCCAGTCCGTTTCCCACATCGGCAGTGCATCACTGAGTGGTGGACACTTTGCTCACAATGGTGAAGGAAAAGGGTCCATCGGTGTGAACAACGTCGGTGCCAAAGACATCCAAGTTGACATATCGGACATGAGCAAAGGCGAATCCGTTTCAGGCGCAACAACCGATCCGGTTGCAAACGTCGATTTCAACGAAATGCTGGCTACGGGAGCGAGACGACTGAACAATGCACAAATCCAAGCGCAAGTCGGTATGAAGCCTGGTCAGTTGGGTAGCGGTCTAGCCTCTGTAGGTATAGAAGAAGGCACAACGTTGGATGCCAATATCAACATTGCCAACAATCAAATCCAAGATGGTTCAAGCATCACTGCCAACAAAGCCCTCGACACCGCATTGTTTACCAGCGTCAAAGGTGGGTACGTTGAAGATGGTGAACTCAAGGCAGATGTTCGCGGCTGGTTTGACATGGGCATCTCTGAGAACATAAACGACACAGTGGGACTAGATGGCAATCGTTTACACTCCCTTGGCGACTATGCTCAAGCGGTTTCCAACATGCCAGAATCTTCTAGTGAAAACACCATGGAAAACCCAGTCGACTTCACCACTCTAAGAGCACAAGGAAACGCCTCATTGAGCGATGGCACCATCTCCGCTGGGGATGCCAATCTCACGCTAGACGGTGCCTCGAAAGGCAGCAATCAGATGGAGTTTGAAGCTACCCACCAACAGATTGCGATGAAATTCGCACAGTTATTGGCCTCATCTTTCCAACTGAATACTGCGTTGGGGCAAGGCCAAACTGGAGAGGTCGCTGTCGACAATGGCTCCTTTACAGTCAATCCACAAAAAGGAACGGCTCGTGGATTGGTAGACTCGGTTTCCGTATCGGACATCAACATTCAAAACTAAAACATACACATGTACAAGTGGAATCAAGTGGAATTCTAATGAATGGACTTGAAGCATTGTCTCAAATCGGTTAATCAATTAATCGATTGCGTAATTTTTATTGTCGCATAACAAGTATCCATCACAAGTATACTAATATCGTTTACACTGCCGTCGAGGAGTTTCCCAATGGGTTCAAAAGCACAACGTCAAAACCAACACATCAAACGTTTGGAAAGAAAAATCCGTCAGTTCGAAAAGAAAGGATTGAACACTGAAAAGCTTCAAAAAGAAAAGGGCTACGCAGAAAAAGGTGGTCGTCCTGAGTTCCGTACTGGACGTGAAGCAGATCCTCGAATCAAAAAGAAAACTGTCTAATCCAGTTGTTTGAATCACTTAGCCGATTCAGTCATACAATCAGATGCCACACAGACAGACTGTTCCATCCATTCAAACTTTGGAAGGACAGTCTGTTTTGCTGTCTTCAGTGTGGCAAAATGACGCTGTATTCATCACTTGGTTAAGACATTACGGTTGAATATTTTGTCGTGAGCAGGCTGCTCAACTCAAAAAAGTTCTTCCCGAAGCAAAAAAATTGGGAATCCAAATCATCGCCATTGGAAATGGAACACCATTGATGGCACAAGATTTTGTAGAACAGTTCGACATACCGTTTCCTGTGTATACAGACGAAAAGCGCGCATCCTATGACATGATGAAGTTGCATCGTGGCTTTGGAATCGGCTTCGGTACACTCAAGGCTGGTTTATCCTTGACTCGAAAAGGGGCAAGACAAGGAAGCAATCAAGGGGATATTTGGCAGCAAGGTGGTGAGGCATTGTTCGCCAAAGGTGGTGAACTGTTGTGGAAACACGCCAACAAAACTGCCGAAGAACACACCACGCCAGAAGAAATCTTGATTGTTCTCAACCGCTTCAAAAACAACCTAGGGTAATTACCGAATCCGTTTTTCCGTGGATACATCGAATCGATACGCTGTATCAAAAGACAATTGAACAACATCCCCAACCTTTGGGACACCATCCTTGGTTTCAATACGGGCACAACATGGCTCATCCCCTATTGTCAAGTGCACCAAAGCCTCAAAGCCAAGTCTTTCAATGGCCACAACCGTCCCTTTTAGTTCGCCCTGTCTCAACTTAATTTGGTGTGGGCGCACACCTACTACAACATTGTCTTCTATTGCGTACAGAAAATTCATCGCCGGCGACCCAATAAACCCCGCTACAAATAAGTTGTCAGGGTCGTCATAGAGTTCATCGGGAGTACCGACTTGTTGCACTACTCCACCGTTCAAAACGACAATCCGGTCAGCCAAGGTCATGGCCTCCACTTGATCGTGGGTCACATAAACCATTGTTGTATCGAGTTGACGATGCAACTTTTTCAATTCCAAGCGAAGTTGATTGCGTAGATTCGCGTCCAAATTGGACAAGGGTTCGTCAAAACAAAAGACTTTAGGGCGCCGTACGATGGCTCTTCCAATTGCAACACGCTGCCTCTGTCCACCAGACAATTCTTTTGGATATCGTTCAAGCAAATCAACCAAACCCAACAAGTCAGCAACATCCCTCACTTTTTGTTGTCGAACATCCAAGGGCACCTTCGCCATCTTCAAAGCAAATCCCATGTTTTGCGCAACCGTCATGTGTGGATACAGAGCATAGGACTGAAAAACGAGTGCAATATCGCGTTCTGCTGGTGGCAAGGTAGTCACCTCAACAGTGCCCACTCGAATATTGCCTGACGTCACAGGGATTAGACCAACCAAACACTTCAGCAACGTCGACTTACCACACCCTGAAGGACCGACAAGCACTACAAATTCACCCGATTCGATGTATAGATCCAAAGAACGCAAAATGGTCGTCGGAACTCCTTTTGGGTTTGTGTAGGTCTTTGTGATATTTTCAAACTGTATTGTAGACACATCATTCTCCAGATGCCTGAGTGGACTGTACATCCACATTGGAAGATATGGTTCCAGTAAACGCCCTGCGATATTGTAACACCTCCGGTTCAATCAAGAAGTCACACCCCGTTCCATTCCACTTGGTTGCAACCTGATACCCCAACCAAATGGGTGTGTTACTGTTCGGCAACGACGTCCAACGTGCACAATTTTCCGGACTGTTCACATATTTTGCACTGTTCTCAACAGCCTGTTTCAAAATGATCTGCTCGTCCACAATGCTTGTGGCGATTTGCTTCTCTTTCAAAATTTGCAGTTGTTCAAAAGAGGGTGGATTGGGCACCAAACGATACTCGATATCCTGCTCTGTTCTCATTGTTCCCTGTGGAATGCTCACGATACCGTCGAGCAAGTGGATTTTCACATAGGTTGCTTCATCAAAAAACTGAGGCTCCGAGTCAAATTCCAAAATCCAATCCAACCCATCTTCAACAATGGGAACATACTGGATTTCAGGGGTCAGCCAGTGACGATCAAAGACAAACACCCTCGCCTCCTGACCATCAAACACAATCGCCCCCTTGATCTCTCCATCTTGGTTCTGCAACCCAAAAGCACCCTGCTTCCAATCTTGTCTGCGTTGCAAAATCGCCTGCTTTTTCGTTGTACGCCACGAATCAATGTCGGATGCAGACAATACCCCCTTTTGCAGTATCCCCTCGATGAAGCCGTCTTTACCCGTATGGGGTATTTTGACTACCCCACGCTGAATGCGCACAGTGTAGTCCAATTCTCCAACGGCAGCCTCGACAGGCAGTGTCAACAACACTGTTTCTTGATCTTCTACGCTGATGGTCGCCGATACACAATCGGTTGTACAAACTGCAGACGTTGTTAAATCAATACAGACATCATCAAACAAGAATCCTGCCGCGACACGCATTTCCATCGCGACATCTTCGGTCTGCCAGTACCATGCACCTTCTTCAAGTGGTAGACTGGAACATCCCCACAAGAACGCACCTAATGAGTACAAAAAAGCTGTAGAGACTCGACCCACGCACCCTCCTCACTTGGCAAGAGTACAATGCGGAGTTCTGCTTGCCCGTTGGGAGACCGCCCCAGCAACATCCATCGCCCTTCCCCCATGCTTTTCAGTTTCAATCCAGAACCACGGTCAGCACGAATCAAAACGCCTTTATCAGAAGCCACTATCAACCACTGTTCAGTGATGACCATTCTGGCTTCTGCGTGAACTGGTTGATTGGGAGGTAGATTCAGATATCTTTTGGTACTGGTCACAATGAGGGGTATCGAGTCTACCACCTCTCGAATAGGCTCTGTATTGATGGTTGTAAAGGCAACCCTTCGGCGTTGTCGCAACCACACAAACGAGGCTTGAAAGAGGAACCATGTTGACAGAACAACCAAAATAGAGATAAACAACGACATAGTATACCTATACTCTTTTACATTGTCTGTGTCACAGCAAAAAGGAACGCCACAATCATGCAAGCACCATCTCAGTATATTGTCCAAGGTTTGTTGTCCGTTTTACAAGAACGAAATATGACAACCAGCGCACTGGCAAAGGCCACAGGCAAGGACAAAAAAGAAATCAAAAAAATACTGTCGGGCACACTTCCATTGACGGTTGATGACCTCAGTGCTTTTGGTGCAGCACTGAAACTAACAGATACAGACTTGCAACAGTTTATGCCCAATGCAACCTTAGCAACATCGACAACAACATCAACTGAAAGCGATGAAAGCGATGAAAGCGATGAAGCGACTGATTCACACGGGCCTCAATTGAGCATCACAACAAATCAGGAAGAGGCGGTTTCAGAAACAAACTGGACTCCGAATCCAGTTGGCAATCATTCAGAACAAGCTCTTCGACTGGGATTTGCTTTGGGGTGCAACCTATTTTTCGTTGCCAACACCAAATCTCTTACCAATTCAGGAATCCCTGACACGGTCATCAAACAATATGGGGAGAAAATCCCCATTCGATTGGATTCTGACTTTTTTCACCACTATCGACCAGAGTACTTGTCGACAGGCTTGGAAATCAGACTCTCCTTCGATGCTGTCTACACCTGCTTTTTTCCGTGGGAATCCTTTGAACAAATCACATTTTTTGTCGAAGATGCCCCAGTTGAAGAAGAGTCTTCAGAAGAGCCGGGAGGGCAACCGTTTTTGCGAATTGTAGACTAATTGAGCACTATCGAATAAAATAGACTCGTTGAACGTTCTATCCATTAAAAGCCCCTTTCTGACTCTCTGGAGATTCAATGATGTTGCCTATGCTTTCGATGCTGTTCTCCCTTACAGCAAATGCAGAAACACCCATTTCACAGCAAGATGCCGATGCGATTGAAGGTTGGCTTTTTGGGGCGAATGAACTGACACCTTATGGGCGATTACAAGTCGCCGTAGAGGCACTCGAAAAGAACGCCACTCCTTCATCCATTTTGGCTTTGGGCAGTACCCACCCTCACATTGCGGTCATGCTGACCGATCCGACTTCCAAAATGGCTCTGGATTACATTTTGACAACGCCCAGCCCTGAACGACACAAGTTGCGAAAAGGAGATGGAATCATTCGCAAGTTTGACAGCATGGGCAAAGCGGAAAAGAAGCAGGCCATCTACGTCGCGAAAAGTTTGGGACTCTCCAAAAAACTCATTGCCATTCGAATCGGTTCGTTCAACGGCATTGACATCAGTATGGAAATTTCCTACAGATCCAAGGGCAGTACTGAGCGAAAAACAATCACTTTAGCACACCCCTTCACACCTGAATTTTCCCAACAAGCGCGAGAAAACATCAAGAAGTCATTGGGGACAAAACCCCTTCCACCCATTGATGGCAAATATTCTTTGATGCCCTTTTCCAATCCCTCTTTTGAGCAAAACCTTCACCAATGGGAGAGAGGTGTGGGCTTTCGTTTTGAAAATGACGAACCCGTCGGTGCCATGTCACTCGACAGCGAAAAGTTCATGGATGGCGCCTCCGCTCTTCGCTTTTACAATACCGAAGACACCCGCGTCTTTCCCAATTTGACCCAATCGGTAACGGTGGGTGACGCCTACAAAGTGCGCTTCCAAACCTTTGTGCAATCCAAAAATACGATGACAGAATATCGTCAAGAAGCCGCCCACACCAATGTCACGCTCAACTATCGAACCTCAGACGGTACCGTTCTCAAAACAGAAGTCGAAGAAATTCGTTTGGGATCCTACGATTGGGAGTCTGTGGTAATTGATTCCTTTGTACCTGAAGATGCTTACACAGTAGATGTGGTCTTGTCTTCTTCGGTCTCAGGGACACTCTGGATTGATGGATGCTCTCTCATTCGCATTGAATAATTGGTCAACGTGGCATCCAGCAATTGTGCCAGATCATTTTGAAGTCCACAGTGTCAAAGCCTACAACTCTAAAGGGACAACTACGAATTGTAATTGTTGCCCAACCACTGTAACGCCTCTTCTATGGTGCACCCTTTTCGACTGGCGTAGTCAACAACTTGACTGTGGTCTATCTTTCCCACACCAAAGTATCGGGACTGTGGGTGCGCAAAATACCATCCTGACACTGAAGATACCGGCGTCATCGCCATAGACTCGGTCAAGGAAACACCTATTTTGGTGGGCACTTGCAACCATTCGAACAAGATTGACTTTTGAGAATGGTCTGGACACGCAGGATAGCCTGGTGCCGGTCGAATACCCGAATAAGATTCTGCAATCAGTTCATCATTGGTGTAGACTGAGTCGCTCTCATACCCCCAATGGGTCGTCCGTACAGTATGGTGTAAATACTCAGCAAAAGCCTCTGCCAGTCTATCCGCCAAAGACTTCAACAAGATTGCATCATAATCATTGAGTTGCTCAACAAACTGCTGTGCTCGCTGCTCCACACTGCCCACTGTCACACAAAATCCACCGATCCAATCTGGTATCCCTTCAGGAGCCAGAAAGTCTACCAAAGACAAATTGGCTGTTCTAGACTTGTCGTTCTGCTGTCTGAGCAACTGAAACCGTGTTGTCACCTCGGTTCGCTGTTCATCCGCAAACACAACGATGTCGTCCCCCACTCTATTGGCTGGAGCTATCGAAAAACGGGCTCGTGGATTCACCCAACGCTCCGAAGTCATCGTTGACAGCATCGCTTGGGCATCCGCAAAGAGACTACGCGCTTGTGCTCCAACAACATCATCCGATAAAATCTTGGGATACCCACCCGCCAGTTCCCAAGACTGAAAGAAAGGGGTCCAGTCAATGTATGGAATGAGGGTTTCAATGGACACTTCTACGGTCCAAACCCCCGTCTGCTTGGGGTGAACAGGTGGTTTTTGTTCAAAATCAATCTTCAAAGCATTGGCTCGAGCCCGTTCAATGGACACAAGTTTTCGGGTGCGTTGGGCGTTGCGTCGCTGGCGAACTTCTTCATACTCGCGTTGACGGTCTGCCAACCATTCCTGACCATTCCGTCCGATTAGGTTGGCCACTACACCCACGGCACGTGACGCATCTTCGACATAGACAACCTTGTCGTATTCCGGAGACAGTTTTACAGCCGTGTGTACCTTTGAGGTTGTAGCCCCACCAATCATCAATGGCGTTTTAAGTCCAAGTCGCG
>CBFIFY010000098.1:0-11034 GCA_965661985.1 uncultured Myxococcota bacterium
TTGCATTCGACACATAATCCGTCGGTTGAGTGCAGGCAAGCGTTGTGGTGTTTGGGTCCCCCCTCAAGTCACCGTCCCCATCGTAATACCAAGTCAACGGATCAATCGGGTCGTTGTCAGCGACGCCATCACAGTCTTCATCAATGGCATTGCAGGTCTCTGGTGCACCTGGGTAAATGGCATTGGAGATATCATTGCAATCCCCATCCGACAACAACGTGCAATTGCTGGTGATCGACCCATAACAAGGGACATCTTCACAGAAACAATCACCATCGTCATCAAAGTACACTGTACCTTCGTCGATACTGCCATCACAGTCGTTGTCAATGCCGTCTGCGACCTCTGCATTTCCGGGGTAAGCGCTGGGCTGATAATCGTTACAATCTCCATCTTGTTCGGTAAAACCGTCGCCATCATCATCGTAGCATAGGGTATCGTTGTCGATTATCAAATCACAATCTTCATCCACCCCATCACAAGTTTCCGTTGCGCCAAAATACACATCCGCTGAAGCATCGTCGCAGTCTCCGTCGATCTCTGTTTGTCCATCTCCGTCATCGTCGTAATTGACGGTGTTGTCATCCACAATGCCATCACAGTCGTCGTCAATTTGATTGGGGGCTTCAGGCGCAATCGGGCTGATGCTGACACTGCCATCGTCACAGTCACCATCATCTTCAGTAAAGCCGTCGCCATCATCGTCAAAACAAGACGTATCGTTGTCGATTACACCGTTGCAGTCTTGGTCAACACCGTCACACTCTTCTATCGCGCCTGGATAGACGTCAAAATTGGCATCGTCACAATCCCCTTGCAACTCTGTAAACCCATCGTAATCATCGTCGAAAGCCTCTGTTTCTTCGTCGATCAGTTGGTCGCAATCATCGTCAATTCCGTTGTGGACTTCAACTCCGTTGGGACTGGTTGTTGCGACCGCATCATCACAATCCCCTTCTTCTTCGGTGAAACCATCAAAATCATTGTCCACCTGTGTAGAAGGCAGAATGGTCAACATCATCGCTTCTTCCGTTGTAAATCCATGGCTGTCGGTCACTTGAAAAGAGACTTGGTGTTCGCCAATGGACAATGTTGATTCACATCCTGCAACCCCAATACTGTCAGCGATGGGGGCACAAAATTCTCCATCAATGTCTGATTGAAAAGAAATCATCAAGTCCTCAGGGGCATCTTGTACATCTGCCACAGCAACTTGAAAAATGATCGACACATTCTCTTCACCTAGACCGTTGATTGGAGAACGAACTTCCAATGTCGGCGCATCTTCTTGATCGATGACCACAACAGAAATTGAAGTGTTGGAAGTCAAGCCTTGGGTATCGGTCACCGTCATGGTGATTGCGTGTTCTCCGGGCGTCAAGTCAGCGCTGGCAAAGTACACATTCCCTTCTTCATCTGGATTTTCGACGTGCAACTCCCCGTCAATCGAGGAAAACCAAATGACATCCAAATCTGTCTCTGAATCTTCCAAGTCGGTTGTGCGCCCCACAAACTCAACAAGTTGATACTCATTAAACTCAGCACCATCCAAAGGCGAAATAATGCTCAACTCAGGTGCGTCATTTCCAACCTGAATGGTCATCTCTTTTCCACCTGAACAGGACAACACCAAAGACGACAAAGCAAATGTAGTAAGGGTTCTCATATCAATCTCCTCTTGTCCTTACATTGTACGATATTTTTCGCACATTTACCACAAAAGGGATGACCACAAGTGTTTTCTAATGCAACAGTCCACATTCACACTGATCTATGAGAGCAACCCTCAATAAAATGTGACCGTTTGAATCTTACCATCTTCAATTTTGTACACCGCAATCGCAAATACAACACCCTTCTCTACACCCGTTACCCGTTCGTGATCAATAATGATGTTGCCTTGTTCAATGCGGTTGAGCAGTTCACAGTGCAGATTGGGATTGGACAAAGTATGCGTGTATCGCTCTTTGAAAGCTTCCATACCTTCAAACAACACTTGATGTGTGCGCCCGTCATAGACCACAACGTCATTCGCAAAATACGTACAGAACAAGTCTACTTCATGTGCATTGTAAGCCAACAGTTGGCCTTTTACCAAATCGATGGGGGTCATTGAGTCTCCAAAAATTGCGTTCCTGTTTCGGTAATGGTTGCTTCTTGACTGGACCAATCATAGAGAAATAGCCCCTCAGCCACCATCTCTTCCATCAAATCAGAAAAAGCCTTGTGAGCAATAAAGTATCGTCGCTCTCCAAGTTCATGCAAGTCTCCCAAACTGGCTTTGCCACCCTGTTCCACAGTCAGTTTCAACAATGCCTTTTTGGTTCGTCGACGATGCTTGAGTATTTTCGCATCCTTTTCTGACGGTTCAGCGCTTTGTGATTGAGTTGGTGATTGAGTAGATGCCTGAGTGGACGCTTGTGTCTTTGACGAGTTTGGTACAGACTTCGATGAAGGTGTCTCTTTGAGGTTGTTCGCGTTTGAATCTGAGGTTTTCTGTGGAGTCAGATTGTTCGACTCCGAAACTACTGAATGCGATGGCCCCGATGAATTTGAAGTAGAGGAAGTAGAGGGGGTGGAAGTACCCAAGATTTTCTTTAATCGACGACGAATTCCAAAAAGAGACATAACCCTTCCATTTACGAACTATAGTTCAGATTGTTTCAAATGCGAATCAAATTGTTTCAGAGTGAATCATAATTGGGTGGCATGACTATTGCTACAAATGTCTCTACAAGGTTTAGAACCTCAAAAATCAACAAATTGTACCTATGGTATGCCCTATATATTGGAGAAAGAATGGAGACACCAGCAGTGGAAGAAGTTGTCACCCTCGCCACCAACTCATTTGATGCTTGGGCAGAAAAAGTACAACAAGATGGCATTGATCTCAATGAACGCGTTGGTTTACTCTTACCGTTGTTGCTGAAATTGACCAACCCAAATTTTGTGAATGTGGTTGAAAAAATGACAGACAAAAGCGACATGCTGAATCAAGCACTCGATGTGGGCGAAGAAGTACCAAAAGTCTTTGCCACAGGCATGAACACCCTCGATGCATGGGCAATGTCTCTAACAGAACAAGGTATCGACATCAACGAAAGAATCGATATCATCGTCCCCTTAATCATCAAACTTACAGACCCAAGTTTTCTCAGGGTCGCAGATAAATTGACCAGTAAAACGGAACTGCTTGAACAGGCGCTGGATGCAGGTGAAGAATTGCCAAAGTTCATAAGCACTGGTGCCAACATCTTGGATGGACTGGCCAGTAGACTTCAAGACAACGACGTTGACATTGATGCACGCTTAAACAATGTTGTCGCCATCATGAACATTTTGACCAGTTCGAATATGGCTCGATTCTTAGAGTTCTTCAGTCACCACGTCGATCGCTTTCTTCACTTGGGAGAAATCTTTGTCGACGCCAACAAGTTCAACGAAAAGTTTGCCAAGTTTTTGGAAGACGCCACAAAATCCCTCGTAGAAACCACCGAAAGCAAACCCGCGCCCATCAGTGGTGTCTTTGGAATGCTCAAAGTACTCAAAGACAAAGATGTTTCTAGAACATTGGGATTTGGCGTTGAACTGGCTCGAAAATTGGGCCGAAATCTTTCCAATCGCTGATATACACTTACCATTACGCCCTCTATATTAAGGAGAACAACCATGTCCAACCAAACCAAGATTGTCATCGTCGGAGCAGGAACCGCCGGCATCACCATTGCTGCCCAACTCAAATTGACTGGTCGAAACCTTGACGTCACGTTGATTGACCCTGCCGAAAAACATTATTATCAACCCATTTGGACGCTGGTGGGTGGTGGTGTTTTCTCCAAAGAAATCTCTGAAAAAGACATGAAGGACTTCATTCCAGATGGATGTCATTGGATTCAAGATTTTGTCACGACATTTGACCCTGACAACAACAAACTCTCCACCAAGTCTTCTGGAGACGTTTCCTATGACTATTTGATTGTTGCCCCTGGAATCTCCGTGGACTGGAACGCCATTCCTGGACTCAAAGAAGCATTGAGCCAAGACGCACCAAACGTCGTCAGCAATTATTCCTACGACACCGTCGACAAAACATTCCCGGCCATCGAAAGATTCCCAAAAGGTGGTACGGCAATCTTCACCCACCCCAACACCCCTGTGAAGTGTGGTGGTGGACCGATGAAGATCATGTATTTGATGGCTGATTACCTTCGCAAAAACAGCAAAGCAGAAGGGTCCAACATTCAATTTTACAAGGCTGGTGGGGCAATTTTTGGTGTCACCAAGTACAAATTGGCGTTGGAAAAAGTGGTTGAACGATACGGCATTGATTGCACTTGGAAACACCATTTGGTCGAAGTTCGTGGAAGTGAAAACATCGCAGTCTTTGAAAACTTGGATACCAAAGAAAAAGTAGAACGCCCTTATGACTTCATGCACGTCACCCCACCAATGTCTGCGCCACAGTTTCTCAAAGACAGTTCTTTGGGCAATGAAGGTGGATGGGTAGACGTCAACAAGCACACCCTTCAACACAATCGCTACGCCAACATTTTTGCTTCTGGAGACTGCGCTGCTCTCCCCACTGCCAAAACGGGGGCGGCCGTTCGCAAACAAGCCCCAGTGGTGGTCTCAAATTTACTCGCACATTTGGATGGCACAAAGCTGGAAGCATCCTACGATGGATACTCTTCATGCCCATTGGTGACTGGGTATGGCAAATTGATTTTGGCAGAGTTTGATTATGACGGAAACCCTGTTGAGTCCTTCCCATTTGACCAAGGCAAAGAGCGCTATTCAATGTATGCACTGAAAGCCTACGGTCTGCCTGAAATGTACTGGCACGGAATGTTGCGCGGTCAAATGTAAAACTGTAAACACCACACCAACGAAGACACTCAAAGCCATGCAATCCTGTGTGGCTTTATTTTTGTTAAAAGCATTCTTTTGAAAGTATCTTGCTCGAATAAGTGCAGTCAGTGGAAGCCTTGGAGTATCGATGCGTTTGATAAACATCCCAACGGTGTTCTTCAGTTGTGCGAATTTGTAGATCACTGACCGCTTTCATCCCCTTATTTTCCAATAGAGAATGACAATTTGAGTCTTGTCCCCACTGCCACACGGGCAGATAGACCAATGTATTCAACAATTTTGGAGAGGATAAAAAGAAGCCATCGTCCACTTTTAAAGTAGAACACCCATCAATTTGAACCACTGCGCGAACAGTCACCCATCCACTCCAGTCAGCAGGATAATTGAACTGAACCTGTAAGCTTGGAACGGACGACAAGTGATGAACCATGGTTGACCGTTCTTCAGAGATTCTATACAGCGCATACTGTCTCAATCTCGATTCGTAAGATTCTTGTTGCAACACTTCTGTTTTCCATTCTTTTACGGCGGCCTCGGTCGTTAATGAAATGGTCCCTTCACGACCTTGAATCGTCAGTGGAATATCAGGGTATAAATACTCAATTTCACGAGTCAGCATCTCAGAATGAGGAGTCATCCAACCACCATCTTCAAGCAGACGATAGGCAGAATATCGATGGTTCAACAAGTGCGTGCCCGCAAAGAAATCGATGTACTTCAAATGGATGGGCTCATTGGACATTTTGGCAGTGTCCTGTTTCAATATCCAGCTCGATAGGACACTTGTGATACTGGAAGCCGATGACAACCGTTCACAATCCAATGTGTTGTCATTCCATCCTAGGACCACTGCTTCGCCTGAATCACACAAGTTTGTCCCATTTCCTGACATAAAGTGGACAGATTCAACAGTCGGATGCCTGCGTTGTGACTGCTGTAACTCTGAAAACATGCTCGCCGTTGATAGAACAGACATACACAGCGCCCCAAACACGGTAAAGGTGGCTTTTCCAAGGGCGGGATTGAACTTTTTGACCGGTGTCACCGAATGATGACCACATTTTGCTGAGAACGCGCCAACAGTTTTCCTGTCGCTGACCACAACATGTTGTTTTCCACTGCATAGCCTTCGTGCACTTCAGAACAGGCATTGTGTAGCAAACACGGCTCTACAGACACCAATGGTTCTTCCATCGAACAGATGTCCACCGTAAAGGAAATGGTTCCCATGGGTCTAGGAGCATTTAAGCCAAGTGATACAGCCGGCCACCAAGCATCCATCAACGCAACGATCAAGGCAGCATCGAGGGTTTGATCATGCCTAGATCGAATCCAACCCCCACAGTCCAATTTCTCAGAACGGGTAAATGGGAAAGGACCAATTGTGGGCCAATACTCAAAATGCTGGGTGAAGGTGGGCATCAACGGATTTTCAGGAATCGAGGGCATCTTCGGTGGTGTCATTTGAGGCATTTCAAAGTTGTGCCGATCAAAGTCACTGACTCGAGAACCACCACACACAGCCGTACCGTGGGCAACCACTTTGTTTGCCTGTAGACACGAGACATAATAGAACTGTGTGTTGACACCACAACGAACTTCTTGAACCTCAATCTGGACAGCGCCAGCCGCAACGGGTGCACACATGTCCACAGTCAATCGACGGATTGGAAATCGACTAATCTGCTCAATCTTGTACACCATCTGTGCAAATACCAAACCACCATAGACTCCACGTCCTTGAAACCAAGAGGCAGTGTCCTCAGACTCTAAAGAGACCACCTGTCGAAATGGGTTCATCAAATCGTTCATGAGGCATCTCCAAATTGATTTTCCATATGACCAAGTTCAAATCGCAACGCATACTCCAAATCGTCATGCCAATAATCAAACTCCGTATCCAGTGCGACTTGGGGCTTGACTCGACGCCCTTCAAGCAACAATGTTTGCCCCATTTCACCAAACAGCGCCCGAATGGCAAACTTTGGCACGGGAAGTATCGTCGGTCGTCGGATGACAGCCCCCAGCACCTTGGTAAACTCTTTGTTTTGGACAGGTTTGGGAGAAACCACGTTCACAGGACCTGAGATGTCTGTTTCAAACACCATCGTCATCAATAGTCCCAACGCATCTTCCAATGCAACCCAAGGCATCCATTGTTGCCCATTTCCAAGTTGCCCCCCAGCACCAGCCAAAAAAGCCGGCAACATCTTTTTGAGGGCGCCCCCCTGCCCTGAAAGCACAACGCCCATTCTAGGGTGCACCACCCGAATGCCAGCCTCTCGAGCCACGTCGGCAGCTTCTTCCCAAGCCACACACACCTGACTGAGAAAATCCGATGTAGCCCCACTCGATTCTGTTGCCACTTCATCTGGGTGATTGCCGTAGAACCCAACTGCAGAAGCAGAAATCAATACTTCTGGAGGATGCTGAAGCGCCGCCAATGTTTTCGATAGCAGTCTCGTCCCATCCACACGACTGGTTAAAATTCGCTTCTTCTTGTCAGCGGTCCAACGACCGTCAATGGATTCTCCAGCCAAGTGAATAACGGCATCCATTCCCTCGAGACTGACAGCGTCAATACTTCCTTCCTTGACGCTCCACTGAATCTCATTGGGGGATTGTGGCACCCTTCGAACCAAATGAAAAACTTGGTGACCAGCTGCCCTAAATAAGGCACTGAGATTTCGCCCAATCAATCCAGAACTTCCAGTAATGGCTATCTTTTTCACACCCAAATGGGCATACCGTTCAAATCGAGTCAAATCCATAAGTGTTCTCAGGTGTCGCAGGAGAAATGTTTGGGTAATTTTGGGTGTCACCATCCAGTCGAACATCCCCCAAAATGGCGCTTGAAAATCCAATTCATCCACCAAAGTTGAAGCCCCTTTGGCATCGGCAACAAAACGATGTTGGTGCTTCCATTTGGAAAAAGGACCTTTCACTTGCTCGTCAACAAAACCCGTGGGATTGGCATGTTCTGTGTGTCTAGCAATCAACGACAATGCAAAGGGACTCGGACCAATGTTCAAATGAACTTCTGTGCCGGTGGAAATGTCGCCAAACTGCTCGGCAATTGGTAGGTGTGCTGTATCTTCCCCACCCTTCCAATGCTCGATTCGAATTTGGTCCCAAGGTGGAATGAGTCGCTCGAAGGCACCACCTGAGGCATGGTAATCGTACAACTGTTGCTGCCCAACAGGCATGGGGGTTGCAAATCGTTTATTCGTCAAAACATGCTCCTTTTTGACAAGGTAGCCCAGTCTCTTTGACAATCAATACAAAAAGTATACCCCGAATATGGATAGACAATCGCCTATATTACCTCCTACGTCGAAGACCCAACAGTCCAAACGCACCCAAAACAGGAAGCCAACCAAAAACTCCGCCTATTGAAGAACACCCCATTTTTGGATCTTCGTCTTCTACCAAACACGCTGGGTCCACAGCCTGACAAACAGAAATGGTCGTACATTCGTCATCGTCGTAATAGCCATTGATTTCACAAAAATCTGTTGTACCGTGCACAGATACAACGGTTTCCAAAATCCAATCGTGCACCAAGTCGGTGCGCGTTGACCCACTGGTCTGTGTACAGTTTTCATCACCCCACGAATGCACCGCAAGTTGAACCCACTCACCCCATTCTTCATTAAAATACAACTGAGAACCGCCAGAGTCTCCCGAACAAATATTGGCGTTGTTGGGATTGTCGACGTTGTCTGAAATGATGAACTGCTCTTGCAAGTCTGAAATCACCAAGTCCGCAGACCGCTTTGTACCAGAATCGTCTTGTCCACCACCGGTGATGCCAAAACCTACCGATTTAATTTCTGTACCAATCCACGTTTCGTCCAGTGGCTCTGTCCAATAGAGCACTGGGTCCACTGGTGCATCTTCTGCAAGTACCAACAGGGAAAAGTCATTGGCACCCAAACTGCCCGACCACCCATTTTGCAATTCTTCGTACTCAGGATGCACAATGATGTCAGAAAAACCAACAACGGCATCTGCCTCTGTCACAGAAGGACCAAAGAATGCTTTTCCGGCTTGCACGATGAGTTCAGGTGGCAAGTCTCCCCCACAATGCGCTGCAGACAAGATGATGCGTGGTGTAATCAAAGTTCCAGTGCAGGCTGAAAATGTGTAATCTCCAAACTCTGCCCCCAGTCCAACCGTCGCTGGAAAGTCTGGTTCCAACGAACCGTTTACAATATTTCCAATCGCCAAATTTACTGCCACAAGCCAAATCATAATCTCTCCAAGAATGATACCTGATTGCTTTTAACCGAGTTTGTCACCCAAACAGGACTGTTCATTGGTTAGAAAATAGTCAAAAGACAGTTTTGTGTTGCACTCATCACCAAATAGGAACGACCAACATCACTCTTCCCAACAGATTGTTTCGGAGGACGGACTCTCATTGCCCGCGATATCCCGATGCACTGCGCGAAAACATCGCAAAGGATACTCATCCCCTGGACGAATGACTTGACGGTAATTGGTAGAGTCCAGTTCAGGTGGCAAAATGATGGTGTGCATCAAGGACTCGTCACCGGTCTCTATGTCGTGTACCTCATAGACCTGAATGACACTGAGAAACTCTCGTGTTGGCTCATCCACAGTGGTCAAAATTTCATATTTCATCGCATCTTTCCAATCGCATTCTTGAACAGCGGTCGGTTCACGATTCATGTACTCCAGAAAGACTGTTTCAGGAGCTGACGCATCCATGGTCAACCGATTACTGTCGGTTCTAAACCACTGACCAGAGTCCATGCCAGCGTTGGGGTGGATTTCGGATGCCAAAACCGAAATGTAATAATCTGTATCTGGGTCCAAATCTTCCAAGGGTTCGATGAGATAAGTACAGTGAAATTCTTCATCGCCTTCGTGTATGTAGCAAGTCACGTCTTGGTCATGTGGCACTGACTGTCCATCTCGCTTGAGGTCCACGATCATGTGGGTTTCATCCCCATTGCCAATGGTCAAGACAATGGGCTTGGTGTTTACTGGTACAACCGATCCCACACCCGGCAAGACTTTGCGAATCCGCATATCCGAATCACAACTTGTGTCCTCGGGCAAGAAATCTTCTGGGTCTTCTTCATCTTGGAGAATGGGTTCAAACTCTTCATCTTCTTCTGCTGGCTGACAATTCGATGCGTCAGGCAGGCGATCACACAAAGACTCTGTTCGCTGTTCAACAACCGCGAACTCTTGGTCACTTTGTACAAGACAGCTAAGAAACATCCAAATCATCATACATTCATTTTATCATTTTTGAACGAATACTCAAGACCATTTGAAAATTCAGAATCAACACCAATAGAATTGAGTATATTTTGAATATAAAAATCTATTCAAAAACTTGTCATCAAAAATTTATGCCCTAGATACTTAGTGTGTTCATTAAACTTATGGAGGAAACCATGTTCACACTTACTTTACTTTCATTCATCGCTTGTAGTGGTGACAAAGAAGATACCGCATTGGTAGAAGACACCGCAGAAGAAACCACTGAGGAAACGGATACCGAAGAAACCGATACCGAGACAGAAGAGACTGACACGGAAACCGATGAAACCGACGAGCCAGCAGAAGTTGCTCAAGTTCGCGTTGTTCACGCTTCTCCAGATGGTCCTGCTGTTGACCTGTACGTCAATGGAGAGGCGGCTGGTGTCAACGGGCTGAACTTCACAGACACCACAGGTTTTGTAGAACTTCCTGCTGGGGAATATTCTTTCGCTGTCGCACCTGCCGGAACTGATTTCGCCAGCGCTGTTCCTGTGACATTGGACGTGGCTTTGGTTGCCGGTGATGCATACACCGCAATCGCCCACGGATACTTGGACACCAGCATGGAGAGCAATGCTTTTGCCATCACCCCATTTGCTGCTGATTTATCCGCCCCAACAGACGGAAACTTCCGCGTACAAGTGGTACATGCCGCAGCCGCAGCCGCTTTCGCTCAAGTGGACATCTGGAACATCACCGATGAAGCAAACCCAACACCACTGATCGAAAACTTTGATTATGGCGCAGAAGTCACAACTGAACTGCCAACTGGTGTTGCCTTCCGTTTGGGTGTTGATGTGAATGACGATGCTGTACCCGATGCAGTATTCGAGATTCCTGATTCATTGACTGGTTTTGTTGGCGTAT
>CBFIFY010000099.1:0-10784 GCA_965661985.1 uncultured Myxococcota bacterium
GATTGCCTGTGGAGAAAAAGAAGATACGGCCAGTGAACCGGCTAGTGAACCTTCGGCGGAGGCTTCTATAGAGCCTAGTTCTGAAGTAAGTTCAGAACCAAGTGCAGAACCGTCAAGCGAGCCAAGTGGTGAGCCTGGAAGTGAGCCATCAAGTGACGATACAGGAGAAATGGAAATTGACTGTATGGAACTGGACGTCGACGCTTGTGAGGCGAGAACGGACTGTGCGACAATTGTTGGTCGCGCCATCAGCGTTGACGATGCCAATGACTGTTACACGGTAGCTACGGAAGCAACAGCAATGGGGTGCATGTCAGCAGATATGGGCTGTACCGAGGCGATTACCTTTGCCCAAGAGCCAGAAGGGGAATGCACATGGTTTAGCAACGGGTGTACGCCTGCTGGATGGGATTCTTGTGAGTTGACGATGGAAGAATGTCAGTGAAGTAGATAATTGGTTGACATGTCAATATGTTTATTTTATACTAACAACTGTGCTGGACGCACAAAACAATATATTTGGAGAAAATTATGCAAAAATGGATGCTTTTGATGCCCCTTGCTTTGATAGCCTGTGGCGATAAAACTGAAGATACAGCCGGTGAAGAAGGAGATGCGGTCACCGTTGAGCCACAAGAAGGTGGTTGGACCATGACCAGTATCGAGTTCACATCGGATACGTGTGGAATGGAAGACGAAGGTGATACAGGCGAAGTCGACAATACCGCTGCACTGAATCTGACCAAAAATGACGATGGTTCATACACACTTCTTCTAGACGAAGAGTTGTCGTTTGCTTGCAGTGTCAGTGGTTCCGATTTCAGCTGTGAGCCAGCTGTCATGACCGAGTCAGAGCAAGATGCAGATATGACGTTCACTCAAACATTTACCCTTGGTGGTGTGTTTGCATCCAACACCGAACTGAATGGTGATGTGGGTATGGACATGACCTGTGAAGGTGCTGATTGTGCAATGTTGGCTGAAGTTGGTTTTACAATGCCGTGCAGTATGGTAGGTGTATTCACTGCTGTTGCAAACTAGGCTGATGTGATGTCAACCGTGTGAAGACACACAAAGATTTTGATTGTTGGGGCCCATCTCTCATTGTGGAGGTGGGTCTTTTCATTTTAGACACTGGAAAGGCGGAATGTCTGATGCGGCATTCTCAAGTGTTGTGTTGCCCGGCTTTATGATCGGGATGTGTCGCCACTCTGGTCCTCTTCAAGGGTGAAGAATTCCATCAGCGTATGAAGTTCCATGACCAGTGCATTCATGAATGTTGAAGATGTTTCCAGTTCAACCGCAATTTCGGAGTTTTGAACTGCGATCTGCTCTAACTGCTGGAGTGCGGCACTGATTTGCTGAGAAGAATCTCGTTGCAACTCCGAAGCGTAGGCAATTTCTTGGACCAACTGAGAACTGTGTTGAATGTTGGGCAACAATGAACTCAACATATTTCCAGACTCTTCGGCAGTGTGTGCGCTCTTTTGAGACAGTTCAACAATTTCAGACGCCGCTTCTTGAGAGCGCTCTGCCAAACGCTGAACCTCAGAGGCTACAATCTCGAAGCCTTTGCCGTGTTCACCAGCGCGCACTGCCTCCAAAGACGCATTGAGTGCTAAGAGGTTGGTTTTCTTAGCGATATCAGAAATGACCGAAATTTTCTCGTTGATTGACAAGATGCCGGTCACCGTCTTGGACACCGATTCTCCAGTGACCGTTGCATCGGTCGCCGTTTGCGTGAAAATGGATTCTGTTTTGGTCGCGTGTGCGGAGTTTTGCTGAATTCCATCCGCCATACTTCGAACGGACACCAGTGCTTCTTCAAGAGAGGTTGCCTGTTCTGTGGCGCCGTGTCGAAGTTGTGATACCAGTGCATTTGCCTGTTGGGTTCTCGAAGAGACTTCAACCGATACTTGATTGACCTGTACGATGATTTCTTTGAGTTTCTCAAACATTCGCTGCATTGCGTCGAGAAGTAGACCCACCTCATCTTTGTTGGTTTCGGTAAACTCAATGTTCATATTTCCATCTGCCATCGACGTTGCGATGTGTACTGCGGACTGCAGTGGCTTGGAAATGGATCGGGTAATGATGATGATCGCGACTGTTGACAGACCAAGCAAAATGAAGATGATGATCAAACTTTGATAAAGATTGTCGGTGATCTCTTGTTGCATTGGGGTTAGATCGGCAATGATTTCAAAAGCTCCGTGGATTTCCCCTTCTTTCCATCCTTCCATTTTGATGCCGACAGGATCAATTCCGTCGCCGTCAGGGTCGTCTGCGAGAGTGCCATGACAGATGAGACAGTCTGCGCTGAGACGGATGGGGCGCATGTAGCGCAACACATTGCCTTCTGTGTCAATGATCCAGTGTTCTTCCAAATCCGATGCTTTGATGATGTCGAGCATGCCAACTTCTAAGGGGGTGGCTTCATTTTTTGGATTTCGAGCTTGAACTTTGGGGACGCGGAATTGAAAGCCAACTTCTTCCGCCTCAATATTGGCGGTGGACCAAGATGAAACGATGGGGATGGTCCAATAAAAACTGGTTTGTCGTATCGCTTCTATTCTCTCTTCGCGGGATTCGAATTCTTTGTCCGCCAAGAATTCTTTGACTTCAGCAAAGAGTTCAGCGTCATTGAAGGCTTTCTTTTCAGTTCTCAAATCACTCATGTATCGTCGTGTATTCTCAGCCTGTAAGGTGATGGCACGGGCTTTGGTGAGAATGGCCTCTTTGGAGTGGTCTTCAAATCGTTGTTTGTTGACCAAGAACAGCACGACCAGTGACAAAATGAGCACTGTGTATACGAGTGTGAAAATCTTGGTTTGGATTCGAAGGTTTCGTAAAGAGCTCAACACAGACATGGTTCACCAGTGAGAAAACAAAGAAGGGCAATCAATACACAATGAGTTGGGTGAGGTTTATCCCAACAGTTGGGAAGGCTGTATCGCAAATTTCGGATAGAACCAACAAAATAAGCAAATGGATTCATGGTTTACCAAGGCAGAGATTCTCCGTTGGTGTGCCAAAAGGTTCCGGAGTCTTTCGGCTCTTTGTTTCGCATCAGTGCGAAGATACCTCGAGCAGATTCATCGGGATTGATGAGCCCATTGCCACCTGTCATGTCCGTTCGTACGTAGCCAGGGTGGAGTAAGAGCAACGTAAAGTCATCACTGGCCCAAGCATTGGCGAGATTTTTGCCAACCATGTTGACTGCGGCTTTGGAGATGCGATATCCCAACATCCCATGACGGGAGCAATCACCAATCGAGCCCATTCGTGAAGTGACAATCCCAATTTTGTGGACGGTTGTGAGGTGGGCTTTGAGTGCTCGCAGAGTGTTGAGTGGGGCTAGAGTATTGACGGTGAACTGTTCCAAGATGTCCGTATCACTTGCTGTGTCCACAGAGTCTGACCGTAAAATTCCAGCATTGTGAATGATTTCGGTCACTGTTTTTGGTAGCGCGTCACAGAGCCGTTGGATGTCAGTGGTATTGGTGACATCAATATTGTTGATGATGTGGAGTTGAGGGTATTGCTCAGACAAGTCACTGAGTTCCTTAGAAGGGGTTCGGCAAACAGCGTAGACAGTCCAGTCATGAGAAAGATATTCAAGTGTGAGGGCAAGACCAATGCCACGATTGCTTCCGATAATACATACAGCAGACATAAAGACTCCAAAGTAAGGGTAATGTGAGTGAAAGATGGGCTATTGCTTTGAGGATAGCCATTTGTGGCAACTTTGTGCGGCAAGTTTACCTGAGATCATCGCCATGGGCATTCCACCACCTGGGTGGGCAGAACCCGAAGCCAAAAATAAACCGTCGACAAAAGTTATCTGATTTGGTGGTCGGGTAAAAGCGGCAAAGCGATTGTTCGATGAAGAACCGTAAATTGATCCTCGTGAGCCAGGGTATTTCGTAGCCAAATCGGTCGGACTACGCATCCATTTCAACTGTGCGTTGGCTGGTAAAAGCCCTTTGTCTTCAAGGCGTTGTCGTACCCGTCGTTCTAAATCTTCCCAAATATCTTTTGGTGTCGGTGTGTTCAAGGGTTCTGGTGGAGCGTTGACCATAACAAAGATGGCCTGCGTACGGTTGGCTGTGGCAGGACGAGCGTGACAGGCATGTTGGGCACACACGTAGATGGTGGGGTGACTGGGTGGTTGCTGATGGTCGAAGATATCGACAAACTCTTGTGTATAATCCTTAGGAAAAACAACGGTGTGTCCGACCCGATCGGTGCGTTCATCAAAAGGGACCTCATAAACGGCGGTCCATCCAGACATGGAATAGGGCTGGGGAATGTGGAGTCTGTTCCCCATCTTTGTAGGGAGCAACGTGTCGCGCAAGTGGGACGCATCGGCATTGACAACAACAGTCCGAGCAGGCAAAGTACCTTGTGAACTGTGAACGATGAATCCATCATCCGTGGGCTGTATTTCGTTTACGGGACAGGATGTTTCTATCTGTACATTCAATTCTTCTGCAACCGTTTGCAGTGCGGATACCAATGCTTCAATGCCGCCAACAACACCATATCCTCCAAGTGCCAGTTCAACGTGTGCGATGCAATTTAAGGTGGCAGGGGCTTTTCGAGGGTCAGAACCGTTGTAGGTTGCATAGCGCAACAATAAATCTTGCAAATACGGATTGCGCACAAACCGTTGAATCCCAGACTTCATGGATCGTAGAGGGTCCATCTTGGGAATCAAAGTCCACTGACGCAGTGCCAAACCGAGTAAATCTGTCCAAGACGGCGCGGGAGCCTGTACAAAGAGAGGGGCGGAGCCATCCCATATGTTTTTGGAATAGCGCATGAAAGCATCGAATTCATCAAGGGCATCGGCACCCAGTACATTATGAATAGACTGTCGCGTGTCCTCGAGAGCGTGATGGACATCCAAAGTTGTGCCGTCTTCATATAGATAGCGAAAAGCAGGGCTACATTGTCTAAATTTTACATAACTTTCAACATCTTTAATTCCAAAAGACAGAAGTTCCATCGCCTCTTCAAGCATCGTCAACACGCTGGGACCTGTATCGCTCCGAAAATCCCCATCTACAAAAACACCCGCTTTACCACCCAGTCGAGCATCTTTTTCCAATAGAGTCACGGAGTGTCCTTGCGAAGCGAGTCGAATTGCGGCAGCGAGTCCACCAAATCCACCGCCAATCACAATGCAGTCTGTTTGAAGGTCGATTGTCATAGGTCTCCCAACTTCCAAGTGGCGAATTTGGTCAACAATCGACGCCACAAAGATTGTTTCACCGTCGCCCGTCTTTTGTACAAAGGTTCAAATCCCGTTTTTTGTTTGCCAGTATGAAAAGCATTGATGTTGTCAAGTCCACGTTTGACTTCAGCTTCGACGTCCAATGTTGAAGCATCGAACGGGAGTGGCGCACCAAATGATATGTAGATGGTTGGTTTGATTGTCTTTGTGTGGAGAGCCTGAATGGACACTGGAACAACAGGAAGTTCAAGATGTTTGGCCAACCTACATCCGCAGTCACCAAATTTGAGATTGGTCATTTGAGGTGGTCGGATCGTCGTTTGTGGGTAAATCCAAAATTGTGTGGGCTCATCTTCCGAAAGTAGGCGATGTGCTTGATGGAGTTGACGGCGCTGTTTTGCCATTGACTCATGAGATAAGGGAACGCCTCCACACCAGCGCAAAAATGGTGCGCGTGAGAGGGTGCTCTCTTGGATGAATACAAAGGCACGTTTACTGATGTGTTCACTGAGTGTGAAGAAAATGTTCTGATCCAGCCCTGATAGTTGGTTGGCAATTAAAACGGCGCCAGAGTCATTGGCGATTTCTTGTACCATTCGCAAGTCTTGAATGTAGATTTGTTCCACGCTACTGTCGAGATTCCACGCCATAATCCAACGAACGACATCCAAGAAGAACACACTGCGTTCATCTTCAAGGCGAACAGTTGGTAGGCTCAAAATTGTGGGGTCGTTGTCAGTCGGCATACAGCGTAAATTTGTAGTCTGTTAGGCTTGTTCGATGGTGGATTCTGTAGAGAGTACATTTCGAGCGTGGCGAATGGTTGGAAGGTACCACCATGGTATGTACGGATGGTCATGGTGCTCCGCATGATACCCGAAATGGAAGCAGGTGAGCAGAGACAACCAGTGTGGATAATCGTTGGAGCGAGCTGGGAACGTTCCTTCTGAAAAGATACCTTTGTGTGGTAGATAGGTACCAAAATAGAAAAGTTGCAGGGTGCTCAGGACTTGAGGGAGTATCCAGCAGAGCAGCATTGCCGGTACAGATACTTGAAGACCTCTGTCGAAAAGGGTGAACCAGAACGCCATCCAGCCAAAGGGATGCCAAGTGAGGTAGGAGCGCAAAAAAGATAGATACCAGCGAGAAGATAGAAAAGCCTCACTGTCTGAGTCATGAGTCAAATAGTCTGGGTCTTCTTGAGTTGCCGTGTGCTGATGGTGCAATCTATGACCGGCAAGCAGTTTGTCATAGGACAATCCAGCATACAAAAGCAAGGACATTTGTCCCAATAAACGGTTGAGTGTTGGGTCATTGGGGCAAATAGAGTTGTGCATGCTGTCGTGTGCAGTGATGAACAGTCCTGTGAACATCCAGCAATTCAGAACGATCCAGACAATTAGCCATGGTGCATTGAGACTGTCAAAAAACAGGACAGACAGGAATACACTGATTGGTGTTAGACTCAACAGCAGTCCTGCGTAAAGCAGACCAGTAATTTTTTGGTTCGGAATGGCATACATTATTAGAGTTATAGTGCAGTTTGAGATATAAGCGACAATGAACCCCCAAGAAAACTCCATCGAGGACATCTATGAACCAGATTCTTTTGAGCCAAAACGCGTGGATGGTCACCACAGACACTGTGATGGGAGGGTTGTCGACGTTGTCGGTTGTCGAACAGGAGCAAGGATTGACGTTTCGTGGGGAGATTGTCCATCGAAACAACGGTGGTTTTGTCTCTTCAAGGGTCATCGATGGACAAGTGTGCTGTCCACAAAATGCAAAAGGCATCAAGGTTGTGTGGTCGGGTGATCAACGCGACTATCGATTAATATTGCATGAACGAAACCGAGTGGCTCGAGAGTATTTTGAAGTCGATTTGGATAAATCGGTTCAACACATTGCATGGGAAGAATTTCGGTATCGACGACGGGCCTTGTCGGACCCTGACAGAAAGATTTGCCCTGAACAAATCACCTCAGTGGGCTTGTTGTTGTCGAATACAATGGAAGGTCGTGTTCAGTTTGACCTTGTTTCCTTGGAATGGTGGGTGGAATGATTTGGGGCTTAATCGGGTTATTGTGGGCGTCACAGCCCGGTTCATCCTATTCAGACAATCTTGCCGTCATTGAAAAGTCCAGTCACCCCAAATTACAGCGTGTGGTCAATCGGAGCACCAAAAGAATTCAGTGGCGTCGTTTGATGGGCAGTGTGGTGTTGGTGTCTTATAAAGGTGAGTTGATTTACCTAGATGCTCATGGCTGGCAGAACAAAAGGGAACGCATAAAGATGTCGGTCGATACCCTCTTCCGAATGTACTCTCTGTCCAAGCCAGTAACTTCTGTTGCCGTGCTGCAACTGGTTGAGCAGGAGAAAGTGGACTTGAATGCCCCGATTGGAACCTACATTCCTGAGTTGGCTTCGTTGAAGATATACGGAACGTTGGGGTATACAGACCCAAAGCGAGCACCAACAGTCTCTGATTTGCTTCGCCACACGTCGGGATTTTCGTATGGCATCTTTGGGATAGGACCCGTTGATGCCCTGTACAACCTCAATCATCCGTTGATGGCTGAAACTTCGACAGAGTTTGTAGAGAGGCTTGCCGAGTTGCCATTGGCTTTTGAGCCTGGAACGCAGTGGCGATATGGTGTATCAACAGATGTGTTGGGCGTATTGATAGAGCGTGTGACAGGGCAGTCCTTGGGAGAATATCTTTCAGAAGCAATCTTTGAACCGCTGGGTATGGTGGATACAGGCTTTGTTGTCACGGAACATCAATTAGAGCGCTTTGGTCCAATGTACACGCGGTTTGGCGTTGAACTTGAACCGGTGAACGGCTCACCTTTTTTGGAGTCTCGTTTTGAGTCGGGCGGGGGAGGATTGGTCTCAACACTTTCAGATTACAACCGCTTTGCGCAAATGCTCACATCGGAGGGTTCATTCAACGGCCACCAACTCTTATCTCCAGACTCTGTTCGTTTGATGCAGGAGAATCAGTTGCCGACTGGTGTGAGGTCGATCAATGGAGATGGTTTTGGACACGGTTTTCAAGTGCAGATTGAACCAAATCGTCAGTCTCCATCCGGAGAGTACACTTGGGATGGCATCGGGTCAACACACTTTTGGGCATCTCCAGAACACGATTTGTATGTGATTGCATTGGCACAGTATATGCCCTTTGTTCCTGTGCTCAAATACAGTTTGCGCCCGAAAATTTACGAAGCACTCGATATAGAGTGGGAGCGCTAAGCATCTTTAAAAGGTTACGGTGTCATCCACTCCTTTATCCAGTTGTTCTCACTTTTGATCCATTGACATCGACGGTGAGGATTGCCCAAGACCAATAGTTCAACCTGCTCTATTTGACAGAGAAGTACCGTAAAGTGATTGGGCGCACTGGCAAGGGTCGTGGTGTAGTCTGGTTCGGACTGTACTGTACCGGGAGCAAGGTCAGTGGCATAATCCTCCGCTCTATTCAATCCGAGCTGTTGCCAGTGTAGAAAACGTGGATGAGCGTCTCCGGACTGAATCAGTCGCCCTGTTGTGTTGAACTGTAATTGGGTACGGGACTTTGGTAAGTAGCAATGAACTGTCACCGATGAGTTATGTTTGACGGCAGAACATTTATTGGAACGAATGTCGGTGAAAAATACCAGTTTGTCGA
Organism: uncultured Myxococcota bacterium; assembly: GCA_965661985.1. Lineage (GTDB taxonomy): Bacteria > Myxococcota_A > UBA796 > UBA796 > UBA796 > CAJWHX01. The sequence continues at coordinate 8,910 of CBFIFY010000099.1, forward strand.
TATCAATCGAACGCAGGACCATTGTTCTGGCTTGTGGAAAGGTCTTGTTGGGGTCTACAGTTACGACCGTGGGGGTGCGTAGAGCACTGCGTCGCCGATTGCGTTCGAGTTTCAGTGCAGTGAGCAGTTCGTCAAAATTTTGCTGTTGAGTAAAGTCAGTCATGTCACTATGTTTAGCCCATGGTTGCAAAGAGGGTAATGAGGGTATCGAAATGTGGAAATTAATGCGCTATGGTTGTGGTGGGTTGTTGATGTGTTTTGCCGCTTTACAACTGAATGACCCCGACCCAGTGCTTTGGGTGCTTGCCTATGGTGTTGCCGCTGTCCTGACGGTGTTGTCTTTCAAGAATTTCGTATACCTTCGGATAGGGATGGGCTTGTTGTATTTAGTGCTTGCCGTTTGGTTGTTTCCAGAAACCTATTATGGCGTTGGAGAGATGGTGGTTGAGAAACCAGAGGTCGAGCAAGCAAGGGAATCCTTGGGTATGATGGTGTCAGGTATACTGATCCTGTGCGGTGTCTGGTTACACCACAAAGAGAAAATTAGCAAGTGAGTTCAGGCAACTGGAGAAGACTATGAACAAGGATGACAAACAGTTATTGACGCGTCGAAGATTGTTGCAGAGTGGCTTGGCGCTTGGTTTGATGGGGTGTGTGAAGAAACCCAAGTTTTGTGACGAACCGTCGATTGCCCAAGATGGTGACTTTCGCACTGCGGACAGCGAAGACTGCGTACCGACAGCGAGCAACATTGAAGGACCATTTTACAGTCTCAACGCACCAGAACGCAACAATTTCCGTCAATGGGGAGATGAAGGCGTGGAAGTGACCATATCTGGGCGGGTGGTGAATGGTGATTGTACAGTGCCTTTGAGTGATGCCATCGTAGAGTTTTGGCACGCAGACCCCAATGGGGATTACGACAACGAGTCTGAAGAAATGCGATATCGAGGTGCCATTCGTGTAGATCAGTCTGGTACCTATCAATTAGAGACTTTGCTACCGGGTCGGTATCTCAACGGTACACAGTATCGACCCCATCACATCCATGTCAAAGTCTGGGACGCCGATGGGAATGAGCGTCTCACCACACAACTCTATTTTGAGGGAGATGAGTACTTGGACTGCGACGGTTTTGGCAATACGTCTTTGATCATGCCTTTTGAGGGTACGCTGGATTCCGAACTTGTGGCCACTAATATTGACTTCATCGTTTGATTGTGTGTTGAAAAATTCAAAAATGCAGTAGAACCATTCCAGTCCCACTGCATCATGAATGCGAATATATTGCGTTGAGTTTATTGTACCGGAGTCAACTGAGCAGACGTTCCATCTTCAAAGTGTGCCAACAGTGACGGTGCACCATCTGCATCATTCACAGCGTATACGCCAACAAAACCAGTCAATGAATCTGGGATTTCAAATACTGCATCGGGTACAGCATCGTCATTTACATCGACACCCAAACGGAAGGCTACACCAGTAGGCAGTTCAGTTGTGACTTCTGCACCATAATCAAAGTTTTCAATCAGTGGTGCTGGGTTTGCTTCATCGGTGATGTTCCAGATGTCTACTTGAGCGAAAGCGTCAGCGGCAGCGGCATGTACTACTTGTACGCGGAAGTTTCCATCTGTTGGGGCGGACAAGTCAGCAGCAAATGGCGTGATTGCAAAAGCGTTGCTCTCCATACTGGTGTCCAAGTATCCGTGGGCGATTGCGGTGTATGCATCACCTGCAGCCAAAGAGACGTCCAATGTCACAGGGACAGCGCTGGCGAAATCAGTTCCAGCAGGCGCGACGGCGAAAGAATATTCCCCAGCAGGAAGCTCCACAAACCCTGTGGTGTCTGTGAAATTGAGTCCGTTAACACCAGCC
>CBFIFY010000100.1:0-10279 GCA_965661985.1 uncultured Myxococcota bacterium
TACAATCCAAATTATTTGACCGAGCAGTGGAATCCAAGCGTATCGAAAGCCCAAAGAGTGCGACTGTTGAATAGAAAGGCTGGCCAGCAGACCTCCGATGAACAACAGCACAGTTCCAAGGCGTTGTATTTGGGTGTTCGATGTAAAGATCATGAACGTCAAGAGAGTGACACTCAACAACGAAAGTATAGGGGGTGTTGTTGGAACGGCCAGCGGGGACAAATGAGTCACAAACCATACACCGGAATCCATGAATGTTATCGCTGCATCAATCCATTCAATGCTTATGACAATTTCACTCAAATTCGACAAACTTTTCAGCCCTAACCAGCCTATCAAGGCTATGGCAAGGCTGTATCCGTGTTGTTTGACTTCTGCCCACTGTACCCAGACGATCATGCCCAGCCAAAACACCGCACTCTCTTTGCTTGTCAGAGCCAAGAATGCCCATAGAACAGCGAGTACGATACTCAACATGGATGGAACCTGTTTGAGGGACAAACCGAACGCAAGGACAAAGGCAAGAACCATCGTATCGTTTCGAGCTGCGATAAACTGTGTCAGTTCCAAACTAAACGGGTGGCAAATCAACAAGAGTGCCATCCAAAAAGTTTGCTGTGATGACATTGAGAGTTTCCTGTGTCCCCAAATTCTCAACAAAAACAACGCAGTGGCAAACCAAGCCACGTTTACCCACTGTCTACCGGCGATGGAACCTTCAAAGAGCCACTTGTCGAGTAGCAGGTGGGTTGCCATCAATGGGCGATACCACTGTTGTGTGTGTTCGCCTGGAATTCCTGTCCAGAGACTTTGCGTCCATAACAGTTTCCAGTCTTCGAATTGCCACGGATTAGACCCGACCAATAGAACATCATCCCACACAAATGTCGAACTTTGAGGAAAGTGAAGCACCAACAACGCGAGAATCAACAGTCCGTATTGAACGGATGGGCGATCTAAATGTCGTTGCGTTGTCATTGTTGTAGGATTATCGACTTCGTCTGCGCATCGTAAGCACCAACAAAGTACACAGGCTCCACCACGTTGAGTTCAGAGCGTTGGCAGAGGATGCGCACCCCTTAGAGCGATCACTTTCAGTACTGTCTACGGTACCTTGACTTTCGGGCTCTTCATCAATTTCACCATCACAATCATCGTCAATGCCGTTGTTGAGAATCTCTTCTGCTTGTGAAGAAACGGTTGGATCGTTGTCATTGCAATCACCATCTTCTTCGCTGAGACCGTCTCCGTCATCATCATAGGTGGTGGTGTTGGAATCGACGAATCCATCGCAGTCATCGTCCAGTCCATTTTCAAGAAGTTCTCCAGCACTGGGGTTCACATTCGGATTGTTGTCGTCACAATCTCCTTGCGATTCGGTAAACCCATCTCCATCGTCATCATAGTCCAATGTTCCTTCGTCCACGGTGCCATCGCAGTCATTGTCAACGCCATCGCCACTATTGGAACCGGTACCACCATCTTCAGGCGCCCCAGCATAAATATTTGGGTCATCGTCATCACAGTCTGTTCCCAAGCATTCGACTGCAAAATTTCCATCGCCATCCAAATCACAACACAGGGGCTCTGTCCAGCAATCATCGTCTAGGCAATCTATCGTGCCGTCCAAATCATCATCGAGACCGTTGTCGCAATCTTCTGCGCAGCCTGTACTCTGTGAAACATCAAAACTGAGCGTGTAAGTCGGAGAAATGATGTTTCCTGTGCTCGTTCCGTCGTCTGTACAAGGTCCTGAAGCGACATCTAAATGGTTTGTTCCATAAGCCTCTACAACGACGTAATAGGTTGAACCCGCTGTGCATTCAAAAGAGACGGAGTCAGTGGCGTTGAAAGACTGTGTTGAGCCATCTACACACCCTGTATTTGGGTCACATGTGTCGTCCAAAATATATATATCCAAGTCGCATGGGAGATCTGTTATCTCCATCAATACGCTTCCTGATTGCTGACAGTGGAATGTATACACGGCCTCTGGCGCAATTTGTGCTTGGTCACCCCAAGGTTCTCCACAGGTGTAACACCCTCCGTCTTCACACTCTCCACCCAAGTGGCTGACTTCTGTTGCGTCTACTGTGCCGTAGAACGTACTTGAGCAGGTGAGGTTTCCTTGAATGCTTTCATCGATTGGGCAATTTCCGAATGCTCCGAAAGTGAGGTTGAGAAGGGTCCAAATCATAGAAGTCTCCTAATCTTGGTTGTGTGTATATTCCCAGACGCTGACCCACTCACAGTGGGGGGTGTTTGGAAACTGATCTACACCGTGTAGATGTTTGAGGGTATACCCCATTGTACGCAATTGTTGACCATCTTTGCACAGTGTTCTGCCATGACAGGATACATAGACAATTATGTCTGGTTTGGAAGACACTTTTTCAAGTGTGCGCAATGTGTGTCCCAGTCCTGAACGAGGGGGGTCAACAAGCAGGGCATCTGCTTGTGAAAGCAGAGTGATAGATGCATCGGTTTGTCGCTGGATGTTCAATGGAGATATCTCCACATTTTCGATGTGATGATGTTTTAATGCTTTGTCCAGTGCGCTTCTAGCGACGGTTGATGATTCAGTCGCGATGACCTTGGTGACCAACTGGGACAAAGGAACGGTAAGAGTTCCTGATCCAGCTCCGTATTCCAACCATGTATTTAGGTGTCGGAAAGGAGAAATGGCTTCTTCAAGAGCGCGAACCAACTGTCGAACACCTTGTTCACTGGGTTGAGAAAAACCGCCAACCACCGACCAGAGAAGGAAGGGGGCTTCTGACTGAGAGGTGAAGGTTTGGAACCAAGGTCTGACCAAAGGAGCTTCAAGTTTGAGTCGTCCATTCGACACTTGTAAGAACTTACGGCGCTGTCCCATTTCAATGTGGACATTGCCCATCCAACGTCGCAACCACTGCTGTTCATTCAAAAGGGTTCGAATGTCTATGTTTGCGGCGTCGATCCACATTCCCCATTGTCCATGGGGGTTCACTCTGAGTCTGAGACTGGCTCGGTCGATGGGCATCGGGTCTTTACTCAAGGCTTCTATACAGTCTTGGAGGTCTGTAATTGCCGCAGGACAACGCTCGATATTGACGATGTGTTCTCGATTTATGTCATACAAGCCCAATTTGGTTTGTCCATCCATCCTTTCAAAGGACACATCGACAAAAATGCGTTCAGCCTTTGAACCACAAGTGGAAATGGTCAATGAGGCTTCATAGGGGATGCCATATTCCTTGAGCAAATCTCTTTGACGTTGCTGTTTGTGTTTGTGTTGAGTCGCCAAAGGTTGTGAAATCCATTCACATCCCGAGCACAGGTTTGCCTTGGGACAAAGAGCGTTTTTCTTTCCAAATAAATTTGATAGCATCAACAGGTCACTCCGTTAATTAGTCCTATCCGATTTGATCTGTGATCTTCAAATCTTTTGTGCTGGGTGTTCAGTGTCCTATTTGCAATTTCATGGTTCTAAACATGGTTCTAAACATGGTTCCAAACTTTATTGGTTTGTGTTGGTTCTCTGTACATGGTTGCCATTTTCGACTCTGGGCTGGGACTGGACATCGCAAGTTGTGTCAATTCCAGATTCTGAGTTTCCAGTCAAAGTATGGTCCTACACCACTTTTTCAAAGCCACATATGTGGTTTGGTGGTCCCATTGAGACGGTGTCTTTTCCCCAACAAGGTTATTTAAACAATCCAGACCTTTTTGCGTCCATTGTCTTTTGGATGTTTCAAGGTGTCCCAGTCGGACTTGTATTCAACGCTCTGTTGTGGTGTGTCATGGTTTTGAATTGTGCCTCGGGTGCATTTCTGGTCAGACAATTTGGTGTCTCTCGATGGCACTCCTTGGTGGCTGGTGTCTTTCTGGGGTGGCAACCGTTGTTGTTGAGTTATGGATTTGCCAGCAACATTACGGACTTGACCCATCTTTGGCCCTATGCCTTGGGACTTGGTTTTGTGCAACGCGCATTGATTGAAGACAATCCCGTGGACGGTGGCTGGGCAGGGTTGTTTTTTGCAGTGGGCTTTTTGACTTGTCCATATAATTTTGTGTTGTTCATCCCGGTGTTGCCTGCGATGATCCTTTGGGTTGTCCTGTGTACTTCTGAATGGAGGGCACTGTTGTGGAAACTGTCTACGGTTGCGGGTGCGCTCTTGATTCTGTATGGGTTGCGGGTTGGCTATGTGATGAACCAAGATGGTTCTCTGGTTGCGACCGATGCGGTAGAGTCTGTCCGACATGTGTATCCATTTGACGGTTTGCGGGCGGATAAGGAAACTCGGTTTACAGCATTTTTGACCGAGTTGTTTGGTGTAATGCCACGTCCTGTCGTCATTATGGAGCAAGTTGCCCGATTCGCGCGTCACTTTCAATGGGGCGTGTTGTCACTGTGTGCTGTGGCGGTTGGGTTGGTCTCGGCTTCTTCCGTGCGCTGGTTCCTTTCTATTGGAATATTACTTGGCATAGGCAGTAGCATTGGGCCATTTGCCACATGGAGCCCCTTTGTAGAACTTTCGGAAGCCTACAATCCAATCTACTGGTGGAGTTACAAACTGCCACTTGGCAAAATGATTCTTGAGCCGTTTCGGTATGTGCTTGTATCTGGACTCTTTATGGCTGTCGCTGTTGGATTGGGGCTGCAACGTCTGCAAAAATGGGGGATGCTGTTTGGCATCGTGATGTTGGGAGAGATGGCTTGGCGCTCACCACAATGGTTGTTGCCTGTACAACCAATCGCTTGGGATGACCGTATGGAACAAGTGGATTTTGCCGATGGGGGAATCGTCCATCTTCCATTTTTTGTTGCCAAAAGCAATCGATTTGATCGTCAACACTTTTTGTTTCAAATGCAACACGGACACCCAATTACCGACCCCATTATGGGGTTTCCGGCTCCATACATGATTGAAAATGCTGTTCTGTGTCAACTGATACACGCTGAAACTGTTCAATTCCCAATGGAGTTCTTTCCCTGTGGGCGAGAAACCTTGAGAAAAGGTTGGCAAGAGTTGCAGGATTCCGGGGTTGGTAGCATTGTGTTTGATCCAGCCAAATACGCGTCAGGGGATTGGAAAAATGTTCAGCAGATTGTTCAACAACTTTCCGTAGAGGCAAGATCGGAACAGGGATTGATCATTCTAGAGTTGCCAACCAGTCGCTGATAGACTTTCCTGCAAGTGCATGTCCAGCAGGGGTCCAGTGGTGGTCTTTCGCATAATACAGTTCAGAGGGCTTTGGGTGTATTGTAAAGTCTGTGTAGAGACTGTGAATCATGGTCTGCGACACACCAGTATTGTTCAGCATGGTGTTGCTTCGTACGTTGGCAATGAAGTCCAAGCCCCAATCCTTTGTCTCAGGGTGTAGGGTGTACAGTTGTTTCTGATAGTCTGGAGAGACTTCTTCGATACTGGGCAGTATTGCGATGCTCAACTGACTTTGTTCAGCCTCACATACTTGATTGATTTCGACAATCAATTGATGGGTGATGTTCCATGCTTCAACCCAAGTATCGGTGAGGTTGGAATTGTAAACTTGCCAGTCTACAGGGATTCCATCGCCACGTACCATCTTTTGTTGTACTTGTGTTTTTGTGTTCAGTCCACGAATGACGAAGCGCAACAGGTGACTGTACTCAGCAAAGACAAAGCGGTCATTCACTTGGGTCGGTAGGTCAATTGTTAAGTGTTGTTGACGAAAGTGTTCAAGATTGACAAAGGGCTTGTCTGTTTTCGTTTCGAGTTCAGGATGGTTGTTTAAGATGTCGTTGGATGGCAACAAAGCGAGCAATACCATCTTGGGGCGGATGTAGGGTAGCCATTCCTTCAGCAACAACAGTTCAGTTGTAGTGCCCGCGCCTGGAACACCAATGGACCACACAGTCCGTCCAGAATTTTGGGCAATCTGTGCTCCCAGTCGCTCATGACTTTCTACTTGAGCACCTTGAACGAAGGAATCCCCAATCAATAGGATGTCTGGGGGACTTGAGAGGTTCCAATCTTCATCGACAAAGCCTTGCTGGTTGACATAAACTTCCACGTCAAATTCAGGTTGTGTGTTCCGATGCGTACCAGGGATTGTAAAGTGGCCACGGTTGAGGATGCTTTGGCGACTTGGAAAGGGGGCTTGTGGTCTCAGCATCCTTGTTCCAAATTCAGCGATTCCGAGACCGATGACGATTCCACTGAAAGCGAGCAGTCCTTTTGATTTCATTTGGGCCAATCTGTTGTGGGAAAAGTTTTCATATACCTCTGTTGCAAGCGTTCTCTATTGCTTTCAGGATTCTCGAAGGTCCAAATCAATATACCATCATCGTCGTTGTAGGAGGGTTGTCCAAACCAAGTTTCAAGAGTTTCGTTCAACAACACTCTGTCCGATGTCTCGAACCAGTCGCTGTGAAAGACAAGGGTGCCAATGCCAAGTTTTGGCAATAATTCTGTCCAGTCCTGCTTGCTGTTCGTATTCTTTCCATCACTGAGGGCATCTGAAAAGAAAAGTCCACGCACTTGCCAGTCCACACTGCCTTCTGTTTCTGTCCCCATGCAAGAAATCAACAAGGGTCTGTGATGCACCAACTGCTGGAGACAGAGCAGATTTTTGATGTAGAGAGGTTCGACGTTGCTGTGACGGGTGAACACTGGGTACAGTTCAAATAGGGCACCTGTCTGCGATGCGTGGGAGTAGGCCGATATGGTTGGCAGGGGCTTGTCACCCATTCTATCGAACCAACCTTGAATGATGAATTGATTGATACAGATGAGCAGCAAGAGCGTTCTGTGCATCCAGAGTGCGTTTAACTTACTCGATATCAACAGTGCAAAGAGCATCGCCCCGCTTAAATCGGTCAGCCAATGAAATCGCACAGGAAAATGGATGAAACTGACCCAATCTCTATGCAAAATCAATTGAAGGATCCATGGTATACCGATTTCTTCATCTACGAGGGATAATTGAAAACCGACTGACAGTACGATGCCAATCCAACCCATGATCCACCAAACGCGCCAAGAAGATGGCAGTTTCATCCATGGTGACGTCAACAGTGCAAATAGAACAAATACATTGCCAACAGGACCTAAAGAATGTCCATATTGATCCAAGTCAGGATTCCACAGTAGGTAATTCCACAGCGTGGTTGAACCCATGGTGGTCCAGTTTTCAATGTTTCCCGATGCATCTTCAAATCGAACGCCTTGTACAGATAGAAAATATGCTGTGTACACAATCCCGATTGTTCCGATTGGGACGAGGATCTGTGCGACCCATCGGTTGGATCTCCGCCTGGGTTGTAAGTATAGAACCAAGATGATCACCAAAATGCTGGTTGCCATGCCCAAATAGGCTGACGTTAATAGGGCACCTGTCCATGATGTGATCGTCACCAGTAGCCACCATTGGTGAGTCTGTCTTTGGTGTTTGTACAATGCCAACGCCGTCAAGGGAAGCCAAAATCGACTGCTGAGATACCAACCACCCTCCAAAATAGTTGTCAACATGCTCCCACTCAGCCCAAACAACGCACCCACCATCCAAGATGGTAATTCTTTCATCCCCCAAGTGGACGCACATACTTTGGCCAACCAAATGTTGAGGGCGATGGACCCCGTTAAGGAAACTGCAATCGTAAAGTGTGGAGATGGGCTTAGGTTCTGTGTGATCCAGAGTAGACCAAACCATAGCCATGAATCGATGTGCCCAATGGGTGTAGACCAGGGGAAATTTATATTGGTAAACGCGCCATCATCCATCGACTGGACTCCCTCTGAAAGCCACAGGAGGCCAAATACATCGAAATGTCGACTGAGGTTGACCGTATAGTCCATCGTGATGGGCCATGTACTGACACAGGCAATCAAGCACGCGATGACCAGATCAACTAGGACTTTTTTGTGAACCAAAGCAACCATCCCAGAATATTGATGACGAACAATCCCCATAGACCAATCACCCATTCTCTGGATGTCACCATCAGATTTTCAATGTGGAGGTTCCGGTGTAAAGCAATTCGGGTCGCAGTCCATTTGCTGCCTTTTTTGCGTACCTGAAAGGCCATTGAGGGGATGGATTTACTGTTTGTTATGGATACCAGTCCTTCGAATACAGTTTGGTTGGTGTCTTTTAAGGCAATCTCGAGATACTCGGGGCTTTTCCATCCATCTTTGAATTCACAAGTCCAAATGCCATCTCGTTCACCATCAAACTGAAACTCTTGTCCATCTCCACAGTTTAGTGGCAATCGGCGCTGTCCACGTATTATGGTCGCACTCACAATCTGTGCTGAATCTTGAGTGAGAACGTGAATTCGAAAACCAGAAGTGGGGGAGGCTTCTGCAAATCTCAGCAATGTATGAAAGAGTAGCCAGAGCATAGATTAGCCAGAGCATAGATTGGTAAACACTGCAAGTTGAATGGGTGATGCTTACTCTTATTCGGGAAACCGCTGCCGGGACAAAAAGATTTTGGTCAAAAAGATGGGGGTTGGATTCAAAATCAAACTTGGATGCCGACCTTTTACAGACACCCATTCATGCGATCGCTTCAGTTTCGTTTCAGACAAACAGACTTTTCCATCGTTTTCTTCTGACAGTAGGGGGTTGTATCCCACGCCATTTCCATGAAACCCAGCGATGATACCGACTGCAATTGATTCTTTTGGCTCTACAAGTTTGTGGGGAACATCGGGTAACAGTGGCGCCAGCGGGTCCCACCCAAGGTTGTGTATGGGCACCCATCGCCGTACCAAATCAGCCATTTCAGCCCCTTGATTGGGAGGGGCTATCATGACCAAGGTTCGAATTGGGGTCTCCGGAAACAATGTCAATACGGCTCGTATCAGCAGACCACCCATACTGTATGTGACAACATCAAGCGTGGCTACATTGTGTTTTTCCATCGCCGATGTAATTTGTTGGTGGAGAGCCCGTGCATTGAATTCCAGAGAATGAAGGTGCAGTCCAAAAGTTGGAGTGAAGACTTCAGCGTACTGATTGCCCTTTGTGTGATGGGCAAGCCACCACATGGACGCACCACTTCGAAGAAAGCCATGAAGGCAAAACAAAATGGCGCGTTCAGACATTAAGCCGCCTTCTTATTTTTGGTTGGGGTTGCATTCCAAACGCGTGTTGCCAGTGTCAAGCCAACGATTCCAATCAGCACCATTGAGATTGGCCAAGCCGTCCAATTGTTTGGCTCTGTCACAGGTCCAGACAACACACCGTCAGTATATTCTTCTTTGGGGAGCACCATTCCATAGGTCAAAGACATGACACCTGTTCCCAAATATACAAATCCATCAATGATACCAACTGCAATGCCCACATTCTTTTTCCCACCAAAGTCCATCGAGGCTGTACCGGATAGCATTCCGTGTACACCGATTACACACATGGATGCAAGGATACAGACGATACCGGCTGGTGATAACTTGACTCCTTCAGATAACGTCATGACGGGCATATCGAGTGTAAAATAAAGCGCTATCGAGAATATCACGACACCACCATAGAGAATCGCGGCAACGGGACCACGACGAGATTCAAACACGCGATCAGAGATGATTCCGGCTATCACACCACCCATAATACCAGCGATACACAAGAACATTCCCCAGTGATCATAAATGAAATCTCCTTTGAGGTGGAGTGTGATGTCCGTCTGTTTCGCAAATGTTCGATACCACTGCATTGGGGCTTGACGAATGAAACCACTACAAAACTCAATACAGGCAATGGTGATGATGACAGGGTTGCTCATCATTTTCTTGAATACATCAAAGGGGGGCAACTGTGGACCATCGTCACCCGAGGAGGCGTCGGCAGTGTCGAAAGCTTCCAGCCCCGCATCTTCAGGAGCATTTTGAACCAGCATGAAGTCTGCTACCCAAAAGATGCACAACAGAACGGTTGGTACAAGGAATACTGCAATTGCACCCATTCCAATGTCTTTGCCATCGTTGACCAAAAAGGCATCTGGTCCAGCCGAAAATCCATTGACAATCGCATATCCCCAGTCAAATGCAAAGTAGATGCCCAACGAGATTAGGATTCCGAAGATGGCGCCAAAGACACCGCGTTCACGAACGTGGAACCATGGAGCGTTGCATTTTACCACAGCGATGGCTCCAAAACTTTGGAAATACATGTTCAGTCCGTAAAGACCCGCAAACAACATGACGAAGTTCTCGGCCACAAAGTTTCTCAACGGACCGTCCGCGACCAAGTTCCACGTTGCAACCCCCATCAACAGGTTGGCAAAAGCTGCACCGCCTGCCCCCGTTAGA
>CBFIFY010000101.1:0-10268 GCA_965661985.1 uncultured Myxococcota bacterium
GCCGACACCACTTCGCGATGGACCACTGAAGGACTGGGCTACAAGATTCTCCAAAATCGTGTCAGGCTTTAATATTGGTTATCAGAGTAATCCTTTTGATGTAATTTTGGACATTCTACCAATCACACGAAACATGCTGCCACTGTGCTATGTTCGATTCAAAGGCCAGCTCCCCATTTTGGTGCCTTTTCAAGACGCGGCAAATGGACTGAAAGTGTTGTCCAAACTATTTGAATTGGCAAATGAACTGGAATTTACAGGAGAAGCACTTCAACCTGATCAAGTTGAACAAGTATTGAATGAATGTTCTGCCTGCGCCATTCCGATAAGCATCGAGCACCAAAAAGCCTTGGATGCTGGCATCGACAACCGTCCCCTCAACAGTCCAACGGGAGAGCAATTTCACATTCTAAGCAGGTTGAAAAAAGGCGGAATCCCAATTGACAGTTTTCCACAGGTCTCTACCGACAAATTTGCCTATCAAGAATTGCTCGACAACCTTCGCCCTTTGTTGCTAGATCATTTGAACAAAAGGCTCGAGACCGCTAAAACAGCACATCTCATAGGAGACTATGGGACTGTGTGTAGCAACATTGGTGCGGTCATTGAAGGGTCACTAGCCGGTTCGATTGTTCATGTGGTGAGAGGAGATTTTGGCATCGAATTGCCACAATACATTGACCAATATGACCCAGGCGCAGGTCCCAAAAAGATTCAGGGGATCCCCCTCAACGCATTTGGAGAACTCATTGGAACGCCCACTGCAAAAACCCGACTACGCTGGATAGCCCCCATGTTGAATCAACAGTTGCGGTTGTTACCCCATGCCTCAAAGGAAAAACAACTGTCCATCAATCTAGAATTGGAAGAGTGGCAATCCTTAACCACAATTGCCCATCAGATTGCCAAAGTTAGGAACCCAGCCGCCCACGGAGCGAACTCAACTCTTGATCAAGCAGAGATTGCTTGGTCCCAATTGGGTAAATGGTATCAAACAGGCTGTGCCACCACCCTGCACCAAATACGAGAAGCATTGCAAAACTGGCCAAGTATCCCACCAAACATTTTGGAGAACATTCAGCCACATTTCATTGAACTGAAAATCAAACAAGAACAAATCTTGGGGCGATGGTTTAACAAGGCTAAGACTGACAGAAGAAACGCATTTAAACAACAAAGTCTTCAAAACGACATCAATGAACTGGAAGTGTTGATTGCCACAGTAGAAGCGCTGGTCCAAACAACTGACAAGCCTACTGATATTTTGGCGTTTCCAATTGATGAACTGAAACGGATGAAAATTGAGATAATCGATCAATGGTTGCCTCTGTGCGAACCCATCACACTACTGACAAAAGCAAAGAAAAGGTTACGCAAAGCACTCAATGCACACCTGAAAACATCCCCTACAATCTACAAAGAATTGGGTGGTTTATTGAATGTCGATCAAGAATTTCCGAAAGACTGGCTTCAAACTGTTGAAAACCACATTTCCAACGAACGCGCTCATTACCGAAAGGAAAATTCAAAAACGAAGTTGGAAAAACAACTGGACCGCATTTTTTTACTCGAACAACAGTTTAATCAACTTGATAACAATTGGTTCTCGACCATCAAGGAAAACCTTAAACTTACAGCCACCACCCTGCAAGACAATCTGAAGAGCCTTCAAAAAGAAGAAAGGGAAATACAGCAACGCAAAGACAACACTCAAAGAATCGAAGACTGTGTGTCAAAGATGAAAAATGCCAAAACAATGGGGACACCATTTGTTTGTATTTGCAAGACCCATGATCTCGAAGTCTTAACGCGAGGACTGGACATCACCTGAAGGTATTTCCATACACAAAATGAACAATCCCTTGATCGGCGCTGCTTTTTGGCGCCCCAATCAAGAGTTCATTGAACCCATCCCCATCAATGTCGTCCAATCCAGATACGTTCATGCCAGCCTCATTGGAAACAGACGCCCCCATCAATACAACCTGAGCAACATCAATGCCAATCTCATTGACGTCATCATATGAAGCGCCCCCCAAAATAAGGTAGACCGCACCAGAATCCGTCCCATTGACATCGGCCAGTTTGGCACCAACAAGTATCTCTGAGCATCCATCGCCATTGACATCGCCAATGGAAGATACCCAACGACCAGCCGCATCTTCAGCATTTTCACCGATGAAAGTTGTGATGGTCTCGCCTGTACCACTGACAACCATTGCCATTCCCGCACTGTCCCTAGCGTGTTCAGAGCCAACTACAATGTCTAGATTGCCGTCTCCATCAAAGTCACCTGCACCGGACAAAGAGCGACCAATGGCATCTCCATCGCTTGGACCAAGAATTGTCACGTCAGCCGTGTGGTTGGACGCGTTGTGAGAGACCAAAAGAGGATTGTTGGTTGCGTTGCCATCTTCATCCACTAAGTCTTGGGAATAACGGTTGTCACCCCCATACCAAATGAAAACAGCCCCATTGTTCTGGTCTGAATTCGAAGAACTTTGGTCCCAACGATACGCCCCAATGGCCAAATCGTCGATGCCGTCTCCATTGACATCACCGATGGCGTCAATGGCCGCCCCCATTTGCTCACGCGATGTTCCTTCTGACTTGATTTCGCGACCCAAGGTAGAACGCCATGTTGTTTCATTCAGTGAAATGACTCCGTCGTATTGTGCTGTGAGTTGCTCGCCTGTGTCATCAAAGGTATCTGCTCTACCAAAGATGAGGTAAGCCTCTCCATTGGTCGCACCACTATTTTTCTTCGACGGATCACCAATGGCGATATCACCGATGCCATCATTGTTGATGTCCCCCACAAATGACACAGTATAACCTGTGTTGACCGCATTGTGATTGGATGGGTTCGTTGCGTCTTGACCATACTGTCCCGTAAATACAACGTCCGCAGCAGATGACGTTGTATTCGAAGCAATGGGTCCATAAAAGAGGTAGGCAGCTCCAATGGCCTCACCATTGACTGTTGCATTTGGTGCACCAACCAACAGGTCATCGTTGCCGTCTCCGTTGAAATCACCGCGGATGCCTCCAAACATGGAGGTCCCCCCCGCTACACTGAAACCAAAGCGCTCGGAGCCCTCTCCTGTAATGACAACATCAGACCCCAACGCACTTTTAGACCCCGATAGGGTGGTAGCCCCACCAACGACATACACTGCACCATTTTCCAATCCACTCCACCTTGAACCCAATACGAAATCTGAAACGCCATCCCCAGTCACGTCACCCGCATAGGAAAGCGCTTGCCCCAATCTGTCCCCCGCTGCATCGCCGAGAATGGTAAAGTCGTCGTTGCCAAGCGTTCCTGTACACTCTGGCAATGAGTCTACACCATCGCAGTCAGAATCCAAGTCGTCCAAACAGGTTTCTACTGCACCAGGGTAGACATCTGAATTGACGTCATTGCAGTCCCCTTCATTTTCGGTAAACCCATCACCATCATCATCGACGTCGACCAAGGTAGAGAACGTGTCTTCACCGTCACAATCTTCGTCAATTCCGTTGTCTTCGATTTCTTGAGCGCCCGGATAAATGGTGTTGTTAAAGTCATCACAGTCCCCCTCGTTCTCAGAGAAGCCATCGAGGTCATTGTCCACAGCCTCTGGCAGGGTTGATGATGTTGTATCTACGGTTTTGGGGTCTTCCCCACTACAGCCAATAATAAGGGGCAACACAACGGACACGAGAACTTTCTTCATCACGGCCTCCACATCATTTCATTGTTGGTTTTCATTGTAAAAATTATTCCTATGGTAACGAATTATTGTACGATTTCAGGGCACTGTTGTGTCCTTTCGCCAAAACCCCAACTCTAGACCTTCGCGTTGACACTGTGCTTCCAAAATGGCTTCCAAATGGTTTTGAATACTCGATTCTGTACAATGATTTAGGCAAGCAATCAGCAACGTATACACATCTTGATCAATGAATTGAAATTCTTCCAAGCCAACGTCAATTCCTTCAAGAGTTTCCTTAAGTGCAGACCAGTTTTGTTGCTGGGCTTGACAAGGAGCCAAGCAAAGCAATCCAATTAGTCGAGTCACTTTTGGTAGACTACTCGTTGAAGTTGGACCAACCAAAGTCCAGATCCTCTGTCCCACATCCCAAGCTTCTGCATTGCGCTCCATTAAGAAGTAAGTAATGAGCAAATTGACCAAGTTGATCAAGTGATTGAATCCATCCTGTCCAAGATGTACGGACATTTCAAGCTCTTGAATATAGGATTGCTCGGCCCGTTGATAATCTTTTAAAATCCTGTATATTTCCCCACGCAAGTGCAGAATCGGTGGCAAACCAGACCGATGATTGACGTGTCGAAATCGATGTTCAGCCTCCTCCAATGCAAACAGTGCTTGGCTATAATTACCCTGACGCTTCAATCCCGTCGCCAAATGCAGATAGGCATTGCCAATTTTGGCAAAATCGCGATGAGTCTCCGCTGCAATAATGGCTTTTCGTGCATAGCGAATGCTCCTGTCTGGGTCTCGAACAAAATAAGACAACCGTGTCAATATATTCATGACGGAGGGTGATCTATGCGTTCGAGCAATCTTGAGAGACTTTTTCATCAATTTGACGGCCTCACTGACTTCACCATTGTGGTAAAGAAAGACCGATTTTTTTCGATACAAATAGAGAACACTTTCCCAATCTTCCATCTGTGTTGCCCACTCAAATAGATGGTTTGATGGATCTAGCAAGACCGTTTCCTGCTCATTGGCATCTGAAAGAAACAAGTCCAACAGTTTCGATTGCAACGAATGAATGCTTTGCGAATCAACATTCAAGTCAGCCAAAATACTCTCTCTCATACTGGACAAATGCTGGGCTTGACCGACCTCGTCTCCCATTACATAATAAACAGATGCTCTATACAAGGGCTCTAGAGCTTCGAGTGGGCTGTTTGAATCTACGTACAGTCGTGCACGACGAGGCAAATTAATGTTCGTATCTTCGATGACTCCCAGCGCAACTCTTGAAAGTTCCGCCCGTTTGCCCGTCTTAGAAAGATGTTGTAAAATCGCCTCGCGAAGAAGCGCATGTGAAAATGACCACTGACCATCTGTTGGGTCGAAATCAATCAATCTCCGATGTTGAATATCCAAAAGAAAATCAAAGTTGATGGACAACCCGAGTAAAGACAGCGCTTTCTCCCATTCCGTTGGGGACACAGTCACCCCAAGAATGGCGCCCATCTCCAAAGTCAACAAATCATTTGTAGAAAACTCTTCGACCAAAACCAAATATTGTTGCACCCAAGCATCCAACAGCGTCTTTGGCAGCTCTATTGGTGCTTGATCAGAGAGCCTAAATCCAGAAGAAGTGATATTCAAATAGCCCTTTTGAACCCAAATATTCAAAATTTGAACTGCTATGTCAGGGTTTCCATGACTGAATTGCTCAAGTGTCGCCGCACTTTCTCTATCCAATTCCAACAACTCTTGTAAGAAGATGGAAAACTCAGTCGAGGACAACGCTTCCACTTGAAGAAGGGTTGACCGTGAATGTTCATGGATGGATTGAAACAACAAAGGAATCTTCTTGTCAAATTGTACGGCTGAAAAGGTGATGGTTCCCACAACGCAAATGGGGAAATCTTTTTTATACTCTAGAATTCGGTGCAACAACTGAGCAAGTTGTGGTTCATACTGGCAACCTTGGAGAACCAAAACAATGGGTCGAACCTTCGACAATGTGACCAAATACTGAATCAGAATGGAGCTCCAAACATCAAACTCCAATTCTGCAAAACCACCAACATTAAAGCAAAGATTCATTAGGTCTTTGGCAGTTATGCCATCGCAATCCATCTGACTGAGAATACCTTCAATTCGCTGTAGAGCCTCAGAAGTCGGTAAATGCACGACTCTTAAGGCTTGTCCGATTGTGTGGCCAAACAAAGAACGATTGTTCTGTGAACCATCAAAAGCAACCGATAGCCATTGAGCCCCACCCAACTCATCAGCTCGGTGTGCCAACCACGTTGCCAAGGTATTTTTCCCAACACCACTGGCACCTTCAAGCATCACAAGCCGTGGGGATCTGTGTACAAAGGCAGCAAGGCACCAATTCCACATAGAGTCTCGAACTCGGTCTCGTCCAATGACCCTACGGGTTTGCATTTGAAAAAGTTTGAGGCCAATTCCCTGTTTGTTCAGAGACGCTTCTTTCTTTCGACGCCAATTGTTTGGAAGTGTCGGATAGACTTGTTCTGTCGTGTAACCAACGACCCCATGTCCTTTGGATGCAGAGGGTAATTCTAGGGTTGTATCGCCCAAGTCCGTATCAACAGTGTGTAGCACCTCGCCGAAAGCAGCCGTCGGCAAATCGTCCCAAGCGTCGACTGATTCAGTAGGAACTGTGCTGTTGAGAGTATGCACATCCCCAAGTGAGTCCCCAATCAAAAGTCGATTCAAATCCTCAACAGCCTGAGAAACATGTTGATATCGCTCGTTGATGTTTGGATTCAACAGTCTTTTCAACCATACAATGACCTGATGTGGAACAGGCATTTTTGGGTTAAACTCTGGCAACACACCCGCCAAATGTTGTTGAAAAACAGTGGTATAGTCACCTTGATACGGAGGTTTACCACACATCATTTCCCAGGCTAAGCAGCCAACGGCATAGAGATCTGTCCAAGGACCGTATGCCAATAGGTCACATCGGATTTGCTCTGGCGCCATATAATAGGGTGTGCCCACAATTTCCGTTTCTGTGGAGTGTGTCAAAGCATCGTACTCAAATGAACGCATCAACCCAAAGTCTGTCAACTTGATGCGGTTCGACGAAGCGTCATACAACAGATTGCGTGGTTTTATATCCAGATGAATAAGCCGTCGAGCGTGGGCATGACCCAAACCATCCAACACATCCAATAATATTTGGCTCAATTCACCCCACTGCACATTCGAAATTTTCGATTTTACAGTTCCACCTTTTACCAATTCCATCGCCAACCACAGAACGCGTTGCCCTTTGATGACACTTGACCCATAATCGTAGATACTGGTTATCCTAGGGTGATTCAACGATGCAACCGCCTGTATTTCCTGAATAAAATCTCGATTTAACTCATGAAAATCACCATCATTTACGGCATGTAAAACCTTGACAGCGGCTTGTGTACCATAAACGTTGTGTACACCCAAATAGACAGTCGCAAACCCTCCCGACGCGATGACTTCGCCAATGGTAAAACCACCCAATACACTACCGGACTCCATGGTCATGCACTACTCCAAACCGTTGATATCAAGAGTTTAGTATAGCATAGACGATAATGAACACTGACTCATCAGTTGTGCTGAGCATTTTCAATCAACTCTCGGTTCATGCTTCCTGTCGGACGGTTCACCCATTTGGGGGCTTCAAACTCAATCCAAGGACGATCATCGGTATTCAAACGAGCACCTTGGGTCAGTGCGCGCAACTGAGTCGGGTTTAATGTGGGCTCAAGTGGTAGTTCTGTGGGCAAGTATGGAGCAGAAATCAGCAAAGCGTCAGAGCCCGGTATGGTTTCAAACAACCACGTATTGGGAAATACTTCCAAATAACTGGCAATCAAAGAACGCATTCCCTCGGGTGGCAAGGCGTAGAGTTGAACCCATTGACAAAAAATACCGTTCTCTCGCAATCGTCGCTTTCCCAACATCCAATACTCTACCGTGAACAGATTGCTCACTCCAGTAATCCAAGGATTCGACGGTTCAGAAATGATGACGTCGTAGAGATTGGCCTCACGTTGTAGAACTGCCCGAGCGTCTGCCACACGAATGTTGACCAATGGATTGTCAACAACAGAATCATTCACCTTTGCAAAGAGTTTGGCTGCCTCAACTATAGAAGGCTCCAATTCCACAACCGTTAAAGTAGTGGCGCCGTGTTTCAGTGCCTCATTCGCAGTCACCCCACTGGCCAAGCCGACAACCAACGTATCGGCGGAAGTTCCGGAATGAATTTTGAGCGGCAGTTCACCAGACAATACTTGGGTGGGCATGTCTGCACCTGTTGAAGCATCCACTTTTCCGTTGATGGACAGCCATAAATTCTGCGTACGGGTCGATTGTCCCACAGCAATCGAAGCACTGTGACCATCCACATACAGTTTTGGTTCCCACCCCTCATGGGCGAATTGTTCGATGGCTCTGGGAGACAAATCCACAAACTCACCAATGCGATTGTACAACCCAGTAGCGTATACTGCAACATCCCACTTTGGCTGAATGATCCACATCGCTGGCAACATCACCATCAGCAACAAGGTGCGCCTCAAAGAGAAAGCGTCAATGGTGGAGACCAAGAAACAAAGCATCCCAAGCAGGACGGTTGTTTGCACAATACCCAGAGTGGGCATCAACACTGGTCCTGTCAACAACACCCCCAGCACCCCTCCAACGGTATTGACAGCCAAAATATGTGCGGTTGACTTTTTTGCTGACCCTTTGAGTTCTTTCAATGCCAAACTGAACACCATACCGGAGGCCACGGGCGCTCCAAACATTGCCAAGGACAACAGAAAAGCCCCACTCCACAACAGACTTCCATCGCCAAACCAATCCCAAAAAACAGCCAGCCCGTGGGGCAACCAACGCCAAGAATAAGCCCCACAGATCGCCAGTACCCCTGTTGCTCCAACAAAATGGGGTAGCCATTTCCCGTTCAGCCTTCGCCCCAAATTGGCACCCAAAGCAATCCCAAACAAAAATACCGCAAGCACAACAGCAAAGGCATAGACCGACCCACCCATCAATAGAGCACCCAATCTAGACCATACAATTTCCAGCGACATGGAAGCAAAACCGACAACACCCACCATCAACAACACCCTCATGGACGCCCTATTAGAGTCATCACGAACTTCAACGGTCTTTTCCATTTGCCCTTTGTTCAACAGAGCATCTTTCCTATCCAAAAAATATGCGTCCAGTCCGATTAGGATACACACACCCATCGCAATGAGTTCTGTCCAACGCACCCCAAAAGCAGGCAACAGAGCAAATGCCGAGCCCAGTACTCCAACAACAGCACCAAGAGTATTGACAGCATACAAGCGTCCAGTGTCTTCCACACGATCCATCAATGTAGACAACGCGGGCAATGTAGCACCATGAGCCATGGCAGGGGGTAAAAGAATTGGTATCACCAACCACAAACCAAAAAATTGATGCTCAACGTACCCCAAGCCACTGACAGACAGCATCCAAGGAAAGGAAACCGCCCAAAGAGCGACAAACAATTCCAAATACCCATACGACCGAAGTGGACGATTCCACTGAATACGCCCCGCCACCCAAGAACCCAGTCCCAAGCCACCCATATACACTGTTAATGTCGCTGTGGCTGACAAACCTGCACTCCCCAACTGAAGCGCCAATCGACGCAACCAAACCATTTCCAAAGTCAGAGCGGTAAAGCCTGAGCAAAATAGAAACAAAGATAGGACTTGAACTGGATATTTCTGCATACAACACCAAGAAATTGATGATTTGAATGCTGTATATCCCCCTATAGCAACCGGCGACAGGATTTTATGTTACTCGGTTGAACAGAACAAAGAGGCATTCTGAATCTCACCGCACAGTGAAGTATTGAACTGAATTTTGGGTAGATGCAAAAAGGACAAAATGACCAACAAAACCACAAACACGACTGACTGGCTATTAGACATAAGCAAAGGACAGAGAATTCAATCCACCACCGTACTTCAACCACTGTGGAGTGATTGCGGAACGCTCTCGAGAATTAAGTTCGACAACACTTCGACCATTCCCTCTCTCATCCTCAAGCACATACACCTTCCAGAAACACTAAATCACCCTCTGCAGATACACACGGAAGTCTCAAAGACACGCAAAATTCACTCTTATCAAGTCGAAGCAACATGGTATGAAAATTTCAACCATCGATGTGCCCAAATTGGTCTTCGAACCCCATGTTGTCTCAGTATTCGCAAAATAGGTCAGGACACTTGGATAGCACTGGAAGATTTACAGTTTGACAATTTTCATCCTGTCTCGACACTTTCACTGTCTATGATTCAGACAACCCTTCGATGGTTGGCGACATTTCACGCAACATTTTTGAATGACACTGGGAATGGGCTTTGGGCTATTGGTACCTATTGGAATCTCAGTACGCGTCCTGACGAGTTTATGATGATTCAAAACACCGAGATGCATGATTGGGCCCGTTTTATAGACGTTCGACTCAATCAATGTACAGTACAAACCCTCGTCCACGGAGAC
>CBFIFY010000102.1:0-10066 GCA_965661985.1 uncultured Myxococcota bacterium
GACACCACGGTAAATCCGCGCAAATACATGGCGTCGACCATCCCACATCTGAACTTTGAAAGCGAGTGCGACCAAATCTCCGTCATCTGTCATTTCTACTGAGGTTTGGCTACCGTCTAGGCGTTTTGCTGGAGATGCGGGACGCGAAAGAGGGTCGGGTAGAAGTTTGAGGACCCCGTCTAGCAGCGCTTGTACTCCCCAGTTCTTCAGTGCCGAACCGGCAAATGTGGGTTGAATGTTTCCTTCCAGCGTACCTTTTGCCAACGCTGCCCAAACTTGCTCTGTGGTAAATTCTTCTTCCATTAAGACCAATTCTTCAAGTTCTTCATCTTGTTCTGCAGCTGCCATCAACATGGTCTCACGTTGTTCTTCGACCAAATCGGAATATTGACTTGGGATTTCGCCAATCGAAACGGTTTCTCCTTTTTCTCCGGAAAAGGTGATGTGGGTGAGGTCGACGAGGTTGATAACCGAGCAATCTTCCAGTGGAATGCAGACGGGAACGGGGTTTCCTTTGAGTCGATCGCGGACAGTTTCCATGGCTTGATCAAAGTCGGCACCTGGTTTATCCATTTTATTGATGAAAATCATTCGTGGAATTTCAACTTTGTTGGCCTGTCTCCAAACGGTCTCTGTTTGGGGTTCTACACCTCGTACGCCATCCATCACGATGACTGCACCATCCAAAACACGCATGGAACGCTCTACCTCTATGGTGAAATCAACGTGTCCTGGTGTATCAACCACTTGAATTAGGTGATCTTTCCAAGGGCATCGAGTGACGGCTGTTGTAATCGTGATACCGTGTTCTTTTTCTTCCGGAAGATAGTCCATGTGTGCGGTTGCATCGTGCACTTCGCCAATTCGATGATTTGCACCCGTATAGAACAAGATGCGTTCGGTAAGTGTTGTCTTTCCGGCATCTACGTGTGCCGCAATTCCAATATTTCGTACGAAGTTCAGATCGGTTGTCATTGTTCATCTCCCTGTGAGGCATACGGCTGTTTATAACCCATTTACAATCACAGATCGACCATTTTACGTCCTTCTGTCGCACATTGAAATGTCTTTTCAGTACGGCGATTTTCTGGTGTTTATTCTTCTTTGTACCAATCGAGCAACGCCCACATTGTGGAAAACAAAATGGTTGTCAGCAACAATGGGTGGACCAACTGCGGATACAGCAAGCCTATGACGCCCAATATTACCCCCATTCCTGCAATCCTGTATGCACTTGGTATACTGTCCTTCATCAAGGCAAACGCCGCGGCCATGATAAAAATATCCACCGTCATAATCGATGTTGGAGATTCTCCGTATATGTGTCCGACCCAATGGTTGAACGTTGCCAACAGAGAGGTCATGGTAAAGGTTCGCGCCATTTGAGCGCCCAATTTGTTTGTCAACAATGTCTTTCTACCCAAAAAGACACCGAGAATACAGGAGGTCGAGACCAATGAACCCGTATACATCAAGCGAATCGTGGTGACCTCAGGAGAAACAAACAAGGAATATGCACCGGCAAAACTGACGAGCAAGACAGAGGTGGCTGCCAGACTGACAATCAATGTCCGTCTTCCACTTTTGGACTGTGTTGGATCGTACTCTTGTGCACGTTCGTGGGCTTGCGCGAGTTTGTTGAAGGCTGTTCTGGCTTTGTGCATCGATTGGGTAATTGTTTCCGATGGTGATTCCAACTCTTGATATAAAGCATCTGCAACAGAGACTTCCAAGCGAAGGACGTGGTATTCAATCATTGCCTCCAACAGTTCTATTAATGCCTCTTTGGCTTCAATGTTTTCATTCCACATGTCGACTGCACTTTCCAGTTGGGTTCGAATGCGTAAAAATTCACGTCCAATGTGGGTCGTGTCTGTTGAGTCTTCAAGAGTTGGCAAAAATGAACGCAGGCGCTTTGTGGCTTTTGTGGTGAGTTGGATTGCCTCCCAGTGTTCAAGGGCATCTTCTAAAGCACCTCTCAGTTCTGTCATCGATTGAAAACGTTTCGATTTGGAACGCGCACAGGCCTTGTTGATCATGTCTCCGAAAACAGAGGGAATGTGGAGAGGGTACTCGTAGGCTGCCGATGCGTGTGCTTGCTCAAGTGTATCGCGCACTTTTTGTTTGTCGTGTCTTGGTGTGCCCATCAATAGGTGATGAATGGTTGCACCCATCAGATACACGTCGGTGCGTACATCTACATCGTCGGGATTTCCGCTGAGCATTTCTGGGGCGAGATAGCAGGGTGTTCCAACGATTCCAGGGTTTGCCCCAATTTGGTTGATGGTGTGCATACCCAACCCCCAGTCCATCAAAAAAACTTCGTTGAAATCTCCAACCATGATGTTTTCCAACTTGATATCTCTATGCACGATGTGCCGGCTGTGGGCATATTCCAAGGCATGACAAACGAGAAGCAACTGTTGCAACTGAGAGACAGGAAGTTGAATGTTGTCGCCGTTATCGTCAGTGGCGTGGATGGATGAAAGTTGTTCAAGCAATGTTTTGCCTTGAACTTTTTTCATGATGATTTGAATTTCACCGTTCTCATTTTGACTGATTTGGTGTATTGGAACGATATTGGGGTGCTCAAGTTGTCCTGTAATTTGAGCCTCTTGAAGAAGCATGCGTTGATAGGTATTTGAAGACTTCAACACTTTTTTGATGGCAACTTCACGATCCGGCAATGTTTGCTGACCACAAATTACAATACCCATGCCCCCTTTTCCCAACTGTTTTTCGGTTTCGATGGTGCTTGTTGTATGTGGACCGGTGAGGATTTGTAGGGCTGTGTTTTCTGTGACGTCCGTAGCCAGTGGCGCATGAGTTCTGGGGTCGAACGTTTCGTGTACAGTTAGATCAAGCGATAGGAGTAGTGTACAGGTTTCCGGAAGTTTTTCAGTACTCAATGTCAGCGCCATGTTGTTAAGCCCTTCGGTGTGCTCGCTTTTTCTCTTCTTGTGACATTGAACTGTAGGTTCTAACACAATTTCTCCCAGAGTCTTTTGCCGCATATGCTGCCATGTCGGCGCGGTGGATCCACTGGTCGATGGTTTCGGTGTGCCTAAACTCAGACACGCCAAAACTTGCAGACACGTTGAGTCCTTTGGCGAGTCGTCCCCATGGTGTTCCCGCGATCTGTTGGCGAATTCGCTCTACGGATATCTTCGCACGTTCTTCGGTGACCTTTGGGTAGATGATCAGCATCTCATCACCACCGTATCGAATACAGGGGTCTTGCTTTCGAATAATGGTTTGAATGATGTTTGAGATTGTTTTCAGTACTTGGTCACCCACTTGGTGTCCAAAGGTGTCATTGATGGGTTTGAACTTGTCAAGATCAATGAATACACAAGAGATGGGCTCTTTCAACTGTTGCCTTTGTTCAATGATTTTGGGCAATGTACTTTCGAGGTAGTCTCGTCGAAACAAACCCGTTAACGCATCTTTTTGCGCGCTCTGCAACTTGTGCATAACGTCCTGCATATGGTCCAGTTCTGTTTGGCTGACAACCTTTACCTGTAGCAAAATATCACCGATTTCAATGTAATCTTCCACACTCAGGCTGGTGGGCTGACTAATCTTTTGGTGGTTGACAAATGTTCCATTGGTGGAGCCCACATCAATGATGAACAGTTGTTTCTTTTTCGTGTAATTGATGACTGCGTGCTTCTTGCTGACCGCAATGTTGTTTAGGTGCAATTCACATTGTTCTTCGCGCCCCACCATAATTTGATCCCCTGGCTGGAGAACATAGAAACTCAAAATTTCAGCGCCCGAAATGACACGGATGGTGACAAACTTTTCTGGTGCTTTCTCTTCTTTGGGTGGGCGCAAGGATTCTTTTGTGATCTTCATCGTTTGATCTGTCAGTTCATCACTGATTTCCGCAAACGATTCAAAATCGTCGGGTGGATTGCTCAAATCCAGTGTGTTCATGGGATTTGCGTCTTTTGGTACCGAGATTTTTGGGGTGCTGCCAAACGGGAGGTTTAAACCAAATGGAGAAGGTCGTTTTTTGCTCACAATACTTCAGGGGAATGGTGGTGAATATTGCTAACAATCTAACATCTCTTTGCGTTATTCCAAAATTGACTTCGTGTTATCTGTGTGAATTATCGAGCAATTTTATACTTGAGGGTGATTGTTTGTCCACCACGCTTAATTTTGAGCTTCATTTGTTTCCAAAACATCAGTTTTCCATACACTTTCAGTAGGTCCTTGTCTTGTTGTAAGTCGATTCCATTGATGGAGAGTACGACATCTCCCCGCTTCAAGCCTGTGAACTTTAGAGGACTTTGACAAGAAATACCACGGATTCGAATGCCCAATCGCTCACCGTTGGGTGCTTTTGCCCAACTGAGGTGGGCCAGTCGATTGGCTTCTTTCCAATGTGTTGAATAGTGTTTGACGACATTTTTTGGAACGTGTGTCCAGCCCTTGTTGTCTGTAGAAATGTTTGGATTCTCTACGGTGCACTTACCACGACGTGCAACTTTTCTGGTTCTTGACTTCTTTGGATGGTTACTTGGTTGCGTCCGTGTCAATGCCTTTGTAAAACGAGGACCTACCGGATTGGGTCTTAATGTGGTTTTGTTGTCGATGGACGATATTTCTGATTGATTGGCTTCTTTTGATTCTATGGATTGTTCAATGGAGGCAGAAGAAGCATGTGCGCCCTTGTTCGAAGTGTTGTTTATGGTTGAGCCTTTGGGATCAACCTGTGTAAAATCACCGTCCTCTTGTTCCTCGTTGTCTTCTGACTCGTTGTCCTCAATGCCATCAACGCTGATGAAGTCCCAAGAGGTGTTTGCGGGTCCCTCTTCAACCACCCAGTTTGTATCCGTGAGTTGACTTGTCGGCCACCATTGTTGCATCAAGTGTCCAATGCCGATGGTGGGAATCATCCAGCCATAAAGCATGCTTGAAAACAGGATCGCTTTACAGGTTGTGTGCAAATGATGGACTGACCACATGTTGTCTCCATTGATTGACTGGTACTATTGACTGGTACTCTAGATCAACGGAAGTGAATTTTTTTTATTCAACAGGGGGAATAAATTTAAGCATTGGCAAGTGAGGAATCCCATCTTCATCGTATTCAGACCCACAGACCCGATATCCCAACTTTTCATAAAAGGTGCGTAGGTGTGCTTGTGCGCCCAGATGTATTTTAGAGACTCGTTGTTGCTCAAGTAGACACCGTTCAGTTTTTAACATCAGTAGGTGTCCCAAACCTCTATTTCGGAAATCACGACGTGTGATGACTCTTCCGATGACCCCAGTATCATCACCGGGTGATATAAAATAGCGAGTATACAGTATCAATTGTTCACCAAGAAAACCCAAACAGTGTCGAGCATCTTGGTCTGCTCCATCAGCATCCAAATATGGACAGGTTTGTTCAACCACAAAGACTTCTTGTCGCAGTTTTAGAAGGGTATACAAGTGATGCACAGTGAGTTCGTCAAATGCGCAATCCAGCCATTGTAAGTTTAGAAGGGGTGACTTCATTGTTTTTCTTCCCAAAAGGGGGTGGTTTAGGTTAACCAGTGTATAGCATCCACACAGTTATTGCATTGTGGATGGGTATTGTGTAAGGATTTTTGGATGAAGATTCCAGCGTGGCCATTGCTGTTGTTGCTTCTTGGTGTGAACCAGTTGTTGCGCTCTCCATTTTTTCTCTGGGAATGGGGTTCCAAGATTGAGCTTCTGAGCACAGTGTACGATTCCGCTGCGTACAAAACAAACAGCAGTCAAGTCGAAGTGTTGGAGCGTCCAGCCTCCGACAATGAAAATGAGACGGTTTTGGTGATTTTGCCCGATATGCGCTCTTCTATTGGGTTTTGGGCTCCACTGCTCAAACAATTGGCTACAGAGAGTGAGTATACTGGAACCATTCGAATGGTTGAGTGGTATGGTCGTGGGCAAAGTGAATGGAAAGAAGGCGCGATTGTTTTTTCGGATTTGGATTCGCTGTTGAACATGACCCTCTCCGACGTCGAAGGCAATGTGGTGTTGGTTGGACAGGGGATTGGAGCTCAGTTGGCCATTCGATACGCTCAACAGCACTCCAAAATCGATACCCGCGTTGTTGCTATCAATGCTGCTGGGTTCGGTTCTCCAACGTTGTACCCTCAAACGGTTGCTGAACTAAAAGAAGATGTGTCAGGGACTGTGGGTGATCAGTGGTTGCCACAGTTTGTCTACAATGATTGGTTGGAATGGTTGGACAACCCATTTTTACTTGCCATAGAAAAAGAAACCCACTTGGTTCCCAATTTTACCAGCCAAGAATTAGAATCCTTGTCAGAAACCTCAGACATCACATGGGTCGGGTTTTCGCCAAACGAGGAAAGTGATGAATCGACTCCAGTGTCTTCATGTACAGGGCAATACCCATGGACCTGCACCGCGGAATTGTTCTCCATCATCGACGGTGTGTTGTCTAAGAATTAAGTTGTACAGGGCTAAGAACTAAGTGCAGCGTACCGTCTTATTCAGCAGTCCAAGTACACCAATCGGTCCAAGTCTCGTCATCCACTTCTGTTTCGTACGGACTTACGGTATCATACTCGTGGGCAGTGACCCAGTCCAACGCCTGTGTCCAACCACGAGGGGGGATGTTGTGTCCGGTGTTGTGTGAACAAAGGACACTCGTTTGCGAAGCACCTTGAAGTTCATCAAATAAATGCTCGGTGGCTTCTTCGAAGTTGACCACTGGCATACTGGCATTGGGCCAAACGTCGCTGTCACCACCACTCATGAGCAACACAGGAACATTCACACTAGAAGGGTTGTGAACCGAAAATGGATTTTCAAAACCTGGAATGCTCAAGTCCGCGCCGCCACTCATTTCCACAGCCGAAGCCAAGGTATCTGCACGGTTTGAGAGGACGACCGTTGTGAACAGTGCGCCTCCACTAAATCCCATCACGCTCAGTCGGTCGAGGTTGAGTTGAGTGCTGTTGTATACATCGTACTGTTCTGCAAGACAACTTCTCAAATCATCAAACATTGTCAGATCGTTGAGTTCAGTCCCTTGCTCAATGTTCCACAGATGAAAGCGTTGTCCAAACAGGTCCCAAATTGGAGAAACCGGTAAAATGAACAAAATGTTTTCGCGATCGGCAACTTCTTGCAAGGACAATCCAGTAATCAACTGGTTGGTCGGGTTGGACCCTTCAGGCATCAAGCCATGAAAAAAGAATACTGGCAGCATGTTGTCTGTATCGGTAGACGGAACCACAAATTGTACCGTGCGTTCTGTGTCGTTGCTGGTAAACGTTTGCAGATTTCGACTGCCATCAATTGTTGGACAGGTACCTGAAATGGTTGCAAGTTCAGCGCTGTTCCACGGTTGAATGGACGCAGAGTCAGAAGATTTTTCACCACATGCCATCCAGAGTGACCACCAAATTCCCATCATCATAGCTCCTCGTTGCAGGTGCGTGTTTATCTTTTTCTATCGGTTATGATCTCAATATATAGTCTAGCACGCGATTTACCAAGAGGGGTTTTATGGATCGTATAGATGAGTTGAAGAAAGCCTTAAGCGAACGGATTTTGGTGTTGGACGGAGCGATGGGGACAATGGTGCAGCAGCATCAACTGTCGGAGTCAGACTTTCGAGGCACCCAGTTTGTTGAGCACCCAACCGACTTGCAGGGCTTCAACGACATTTTGTGTCTGACTCAACCGCAGATTGTACAACAAATCCATTTGGAATATTTACAAGCGGGCGCGGACATCATTGAAACCAATACCTTCAATGCAACCTCGATTGGTGCGGCAGATTATCAAATGGAGGCTCAGGTCTATGAAATCAACAAACAGGCGGCCAAACTTGCTCGACAGGCGATTGTATCTCATCAATCCACAGGCAATCAAAGAACTTGTTGGGTTGCCGGTGCCATTGGACCAACCAATCGTACTGCCTCCATATCTCCGAAGGTCGAAGATCCCGCTTTCCGCAATGTGACCTTTGAAGAATTGGTCAAGAGTTATTCAGAAGCTGCGAGTGGATTGTTGGATGGTGGGGCTGATATCCTGCTGGTGGAAACAATCTTTGATACATTGAATGCAAAGGCTGCAATCGTCGCGATTCGCAGGCTCGAAAAAACGTTGGGTCGAACAATCCCCATTATGATCTCGGGCACGATTACAGATGCATCGGGTCGAACGTTGTCTGGGCAGACGGCAACGGCTTTTTGGAATTCAGTTCGACATGCCAATCCCATCAGTATTGGACTAAATTGTGCGTTGGGAGCCGACGAACTTCGACAGTACGTTCAAGAACTATCCGATGTTTCAGATATTCCTGTGTCTGCCTATCCCAATGCTGGGTTGCCAAATGAGTTTGGAGAATATGATGACACACCCGGCTTACTGGCTGAGCACATCAAAGAATGGGCGCAGTCGGGCTTTCTCAATATTATCGGTGGGTGTTGTGGAACCACGCCCAAACACATTCAGGCAATTGCCGATGCTGTACAAGATATAACGCCACGTTCGGTTCCAACTGTTCAGCCTTGGATGCGATTGAGTGGTCTTGAACCACTGCATATTGGCAAGGGCAGTACGTTGAATTTTGTAAACATTGGAGAGCGAACCAATGTGACCGGTTCCGCACGGTTTCGTAAAATGATTCAAAATGACAATTTTGAGCGAGCGTTGAAAGTTGCTCGCCACCAAGTGGACAACGGGGCTCAAATCATTGACGTCAATATGGACGACGGGTTGTTGGATTCCGAAACCGCCATGGTTCAATTTCTGAACCTCATTGCATCTGAGCCAGACATTGCCCGTGTCCCTGTTATGGTAGATTCATCAAAATGGTCTGTCCTTGAAGTGGGCTTGCAGTGTCTACAGGGCAAAGGCATCGTGAATTCTATTTCCCTAAAGGAAGGTGAGGATGCATTTCTCGCCCAAGCCCAAGTGATTCAAGACTATGGCGCCGCAGTCGTGGTCATGGCTTTTGATGAGGCTGGTCAGGCCGATAGTGCAGAACGCAAAATAGAGATTTGTGAGAGGGCTTACAATTTGTTGGTGGGTGCTGGTTTTCCTCCACAAGACATTATTTTTGATCCAAATGTTTTTGCTGTTGCCACCGGTATCGAAGAGCACAACAATTATGCAGTCGACTTCATTGAAGCGACCCGTTGGATTAAACAGAACTTGCCTTTTGCCAAAGTGTCAGGTGGAATATCAAATTTGTCCTTCTCTTTTCGGGGGAACAATGCCATTCGTGAGGCGATGCATTCTGTGTTTTTGTACCACGCCATTCAGGCGGGACTGGACATGGGGATTGTCAACGCTGGTCAGTTGACAGTGTATTCAGAAATTCCCGATGACTTGCGAACTCGAGTGGAAGATGTGATTCTGAATCGTCGACCAGACGCTGGAGATCGATTGCTTGAAATTGCCGACACTGTGGTACAACAAGAACGTTCGGGCGGTGCTAAACTTGAGTGGCGTACACTATCCATTGCTGAGCGTCTTTCGCATGCGTTGATTCATGGGGTTGATGAGTTTATCACTGAAGATGTCGAAGCAATGCGCTTACAGTCTGAGAAACCGTTGCATGTCATCGAAGGTCCTTTGATGGACGGCATGAATACGGTTGGAGATTTGTTTGGACAGGGAAAGTTGTTCTTGCCACAAGTGGTCAAATCTGCGCGGGTCATGAAAAAAGCGGTGGCCCATTTGCTTCCATTTTTGGAGGCAGAAACAGACGGAAAGATGCAATCGTCTGGAAAAGTGCTGATGGCAACAGTCAAAGGGGATGTTCACGACATCGGAAAGAACATTGTAGGGGTTGTGCTGCGCTGTAACAACTATGAGGTCATTGACTTGGGTGTCATGGTGTCGATGCAGAAGATTTTGGATGAGGCAAAAGCGCACACTGTCGATGTGATAGGTCTTTCAGGTTTGATTACGCCTTCCTTGGATGAGATGGTTCGAATTTCCAAAGAGATGACGCGACTTGGACTCAAAACGCCATTGATGATTGGTGGGGCTACAACCTCAAAGGTACACACGGCTGTAAAACTGTCTCCGGAATACG
>CBFIFY010000103.1:0-10019 GCA_965661985.1 uncultured Myxococcota bacterium
GAAGCCTTCTCCTCATTTTTCCAATTCAACACCTTGTTGGGCAACACGTACGATATGTACAAGCAATTCAACCACATCCAACAAATCAAGAAATCCTATACCAAAGAAACAGACCATCCACGTTCCACCTGCATTTCTGCGCGTCCAGTGTTCATTGTCGGGATGCCACGTTCTGGAACCAGTTTATTGGAACAAATCCTATCGATGCATCCAGATGTGTATGGGGCTGGTGAACTCGACACCTTACCTGCGTTGATTGAGCAACACGGCACAGAAACCACCGAATCGCTGAACCAAATTGCCAATGGCTATCTAGAGTACCTTGACAGTCTCGATACAAATTGCCGAGTCGTCACCGACAAATTGCCACACAACTATCAATACATTGGTGCAATCTCACAAATATTTCCCAATGCGAAAGTCCTCTATTGCAAACGAGACCCACTAGATACCGGCTGGTCCTGCTATCGACAAAACTTTCATCAAAGTCTAAACTTTTCCACCGACCTATTCGCCATTGGTCACTATCAAGGTCTACTCATGGACTTGATGGAACATTGGCAAAAAGTGCTACACACACCAATACTGGAAGTTCCGTATGAACAAGTCGTGCAGGATCTAGAAAGTGTAGCCTCACAAATATTGGAGTTCTGTGGACTGACGTGGGACCCTCAAGTCTTAGAATTTCACAGATCGAAACGGGTGGTCAACACAGCCTCGACCGTTCAAGTTCAACAACCTCTGTACACCTCGTCCATTGGCTCACACAAACGGTACAACAAGTGGCTAAAGCCTTTGAGAGAAGGACTGAACATCCCTGCTTACCACAAGTGTGAATGATCCTCAACCAGAACAAACAGGGGCAGTATAGGTCAAATGTATGAAAATATACTGCTCATACACAAACCGAAGAGTGACAGTGCTTTTTTTTGCGTTATATTGAAATTGAAAACCATTATCAAAAAGACCCTGTGCGTATGTGCACTACAATTCTTCAATTCATCGGACAAGGATACATTTATGAACCCACAATCGTTGGCCAACTTGACTGTCGGAACCTGTGTCACAATCATTGAATTTGCACACGCAATCCCCACCAAGACCAAACAACGATTGCAAGATTTGGGACTCTACCCCGATCAGTCGATTCAAATCCTTCGACGAACCCCATTTGGTGGCCCCATCTCCATCTCCGTCGGTGGGATGGTACTGGCCTTGGACAAGCAAATCGCGAAACACATCGTTGTCTCTGCAGCCTAAGCCAACAAATTAGAACCATGTCAACCATTGCCCTCATCGGGAAACCCAACTGTGGTAAGTCGTTGCTGTTCAACCAACTGACGGACATGGGACAAAAGGTCGCCAACTATCCTGGTGTGACTGTTGAAGTACTGCGTGGTACTTTTGGATCTCATCAGTTGATCGACTTTCCGGGTATCTACTCTCTCGACGCCATCAGTGAAGATGAAGAGGTTGCGGTCTCGAAGTTCACTGCTGAGATTGACAATCAAAACCTAGACGGCATCATTGTCGTTTTGGATGGCACGAGACTGCAAGCCTCCTTGTTGCTGGGGTTGCAGATTTTAAAACTGGTCGACCAACGGGTCCCGATTCTGTTTGCCATCAATTTCTTGGACACCCTGAAAGAAAACAATCTCCAAATCGATGTCGAAGGACTGTCAAGACAATTGGGAACTTCTGTCTGTCTATTTTCCGCCAAAACAACGGAAGGTTTGAGCCAACTAACCGATTGGATTGCCCAACCTGTCTCTCAGGTTGCAGTGCCCCTGCCAAAGAACCTTCAAGAACATGCCACCACCCTCTCCGCAGAACACTCAGGCAGTGTTGAACCTCTCCTCGTTCAGCAAAACCGACTGGATGACATTTTCTTATCGGGGCTGTGGGGATCCGTTTTGTTGGTCATCACTTTACTGATGCTGTTCCAATCTGTCTTTACCTGGTCGGGTCCACTGATGGACGCGGTGGACTGGGCTGTTGTATCCAGTGGTGAGTGGGTCACCGGTTTGATGTCGGAAGGTGCGCTACAGTCCTTCGTTGGGGAAGCATTGTTTGGCGGCGTTGGATCGTTTTTGGTCTTTGTCCCACAAATTTTCGTTCTCACTTTTCTGATTTCTTTGCTCGAAGACTCTGGGTACATGGCACGTATGGCTGTACTCTGTCACCGACCTCTGCAGTGGTTTGGACTATCGGGAAAAAGCGTCGTGCCTTTATTGTCGGGACACGCCTGTGCAATCCCTGCCATTTATGCGGCTCGAACCATTGAGTCTCCAAAGAAAAGACTCTTAACGATGATGGTTGTACCGCTGACCTCTTGCTCTGCCCGTCTCCCAGTGTATGGACTGTTGGTTGCCGTTAGCATTCCCAACACCATGTTGTGGGGTGGAGTGTTTGGTCTACAAGGACTGGCATTCTTTGCATTGTACTTGATGGGCATACTGGGCTCCTTGTTTGTGAGCATTCTGATTTCAAAGTTTGCGCTCCAAGACAAAGACGACACCCCATTTATGCTCGAACTGCCAGCCTACAGAATTCCACAGGTGTCGATTTTGCTCAAGAGAGCATGGCGAGCCGCAATGCGCTTCGTCACCGGTGCTGGTGGGGTCATCTTTACAGTCAACGCCATCATCTGGGTGTTGGGATATTTCCCCAATGGGAGTGGACAACTCCAAAGTTCCTACCTCGCCACAATCGGTCAAACCCTTGAACCGATGTTTGCACCACTTGGACTGGATTGGAAATTTACCGTTGCCATCTTGATGTCCTTTTTGGCTCGTGAAGTCTTCGTTGGAGCCTTGGGTACAATGATGGGACTTGAAGATGGTGGCGATGAAAGCATGGAAGACGGTTTGATTGAGCGACTGCAAGGCAGTGATATGTCGATGGGCACATCAATTGGACTGCTGGTCTTCTATGTCTTTGCCATGCAGTGTGTATCGACACTTGCTGTCCTCAAGCAAGAAATCGGAAACCTCAAAACCCCTGTCCTCATCTTTATGGGCTACAACCTGCTGGCCTATGTGCTTGCCTTGGTGTGCGTTTGGACGATCGGATAGACCATGAAAGCCCCAATAGGGATCCGGAAGACGATCCGTTTCGTCGGCGACTTCTTTTTGTCATCAGTGTATTGATTGTCGCACTATCCATTTTTGTGATGGAATGGTGGTCTGGCTACGGAATTGAGTGCTCAACCGACTTGGTTTGCGACTGCTACCCACGTGGAATTCGATGTTGGTTTGAGCGATAAAAAACACATTCACGATCCAACACATTCAAACACCAGCATGCGACGAGTGAACATTCAAACATTGCCCGTCTCCATGAACGTTGGACTACCCAATTACTAAATCTGTATAGAACATTCGCTATCAACGGCAAAATCTATCACTTTTGCAGTGATCTATGATCATGAATTCACGATCATCAATTGACGATCATCAATTCACAACCTGCGTTCACTGTCCGATACTGCTACATGCCAGACGTATCTTTGAACACTCACCCGCTGTTCTTCTGAACCGGACGGTATGGATTGACCCAGTTGAGATAGGTCGCAATTTGCCGCGTCTGAATCCAAACCTTGCCACGACCAGAGAAGCGACACACCAACCCCTCACCACCCAAGAATAGTGATTTCCAGTTGGTACCGGGTCTCGCACCTGGCAATGTGGTCACTTGATAGTTCAACGTCGACTCAAAAGCCACAATGAAGCCCGTATCAACATACACCTCATCTTCAACATCCAGTTCAATGATCGCGCCGTAAGAGTTGAAGAACAGGTCTCCACTTCCGTGTGCTCGAAGCAAGATGAGCCCCTCTCCTGAGAAGAATCCTCGCATGCCTTGCCACTTGCTGCTGACTTCTACCCCTTCCGAGTTTGCCAAATACGCACCACGCTGCAAGTAGATATCGGTTGAGCCATCGAGGGCGTAATGGACTGCGTCGCCGGGTTGTCCAGCTGCAAAGGTAATCTCTCCATCTCCACCTTGTGCAGTGTAGGAGCTGATGATGAGGGACTCTCCCCCCAATCCACGAGAAATCGATCCCATCAAACCACCTTTCAAAGAGGCTTTGAGCTCAATATTTGGGCTCATGGTCGCCATGGCACCTGGTTCAGAATGATAGGTTTCGCCCGCTTTCAGATTCACGGTGACCAGTGCAAAATCAGGTCGCTGAGTAATGGTAAATGACATGATGGTCTCCTTAGGCCTGACGTGGTTTTAAACTTGGACCCAACGCATAGCCGAAACTCGATGGGTTGTGACTTTGACAATAAACGATGCCCTTGCCTTGAAAGCGACAGACCAATCCTTCACCACCCAAAAACGAACCAATCCATGATGATCCGGCTTTTTGCACGTTGAAGTTCAGGGTGTCTTCAAAAGCAACAATGTGACCCGTATCGACGATGTAATCCCCATCCACCTCTACTGCATAAATCGAACCAAAGGAGTTCAAAAAGAGATCACCAGAACCAGAACACTTCACCCAAAATGCGCCTTCACCAGAGAAGAATGCCTTACCGAGTCCTTGAAATGAGGCATCGATGGTAATGTCTGGATCAGAGGCAAGCCACGAACCCCCTTGAACAATCAAGGTGGCATTGTCCAAACGGTGGTGAATCACATCCCCCATCATGGTTGGACCCAAAATGATGTATTGATTGTCTTCACGCGCGGTAAAGTGATTGATAAAGAGACTCTCGCCAGCAAAGAGACGCTTCAGTCCCTTCATGATGCCGCCTCCGCTGGAGCCTTTCTTCTGAGTCGTCGTTTCAACGGTCATTCGAGTGGACATCGCCACCATCGCACCCACTTCGCAGGTCAAGTGCTCTCCAGCATTCAAATGCACCTTTACAACGGAGGATGCCGGTCTAGCCAAAATTTCATGTTTCATGTCTCAATCCTCCTTAGCGCCACAAGTGACGGTTGGTCCATTGCGCCAATCCGTCAACGGAACGTGATTGAAGATAAATGCGTCCAGGTCCAGTCACACGACTCACCAGCCCTTCTTTACTAAAGAAAGACGAGAAAATACCGCCAGCCATACCGACTTTCATCCCAACTGTCGGTTCATAGGCTACCAAGTGTCCAGTATCGACAACAAACGGACCATCGATTTCCTTGACGAAAATACCGCCGTATGCACCAAACCAAATCTTTCCTGTTCCTGAAACCTTGAGACGAAACAGTCCTTCGCCTCCAATCCACGATGCAAAACCAGCCCAGGCGACACTCATTTTCACACCCGGTTCACTGGCCAAATAGGCACCTGGCTGAAGAAACATGCTGGTTCCGTTGAGCTCGAGGCACTCAATGTCACCCGGAAAGGGTTGGGTAAGGATGAGTTCACTGCTTTCTGTCGCCTGAAACTCATTCACAAAAAGCGTTTCTCCACCGAAGAAACGGCGTAAGACTGCTCCGACAAACCCGCCATTCCATCGAGTGTTCATAACGATTGACGTACTCATTGACGCCATGGCATCAGACTCGGCAACGATCCGATCTCCAGCCTCCATTTTCACCTGCACATTGGCAAAGGCAGGTCGATCTCGAGTGATAGTTTCCATAAGTTCTCCTTAAATGTTGAGGGTATTCTATCGAAAATGAAATAATAATCACAGACTATAATTAAAAATATGAGGCGCAGATGCACGTAAGATAAGATGCCTGTCGCAACTGCAATGGAAACGACTTCAAAGAACACTATGCACCAATACACTACACCTGCCAGCACTGCAATCATCAGGATACAGCGCGATTTCCTGTGGGCGATCAAAATATCCGAATCATACCCACCCCTTTTCTCAATCCATTCAAACTCTTTGCGATATGGAATCAAATTATTGAAAATTCACATCTATTTAGTTTGATTCATTGTTCGAAATGCAAAAATATAGTCCACGTTGCCCGTGATACCCCGATCGCCCTGCCCTGTGAATACTGCAACCATTCAAATGAGTATCCCATCAGCGATGAAGTGATGGATGCCCTACCAGACGGTTGGCTCTCTGAAGAAAAGAAAGTAATGGGCTATGGATACAGTCTAAAAATGGAATCTGACTTCACGGTCACAAAAATCGAAGACGATACCATCTGTCCAAGCTGCAACAGTACGATTCCACCGTTTGAAGGACAAACCAGATGTGCATTTTGTGACCATGAACTGTTTGCGCTGTCTGCTTGTGGAAAACGGGTCATTCCCGGTTTTAAAGTCCGTGGTCGAATTAAAGAACAGGGCAACACACGTAGCGTCACGGGCTGGTACAACCTCTAAGAGTTTCAACAGATCTATACAGAGGCCAAGAATTCTATTGGCAATGGAAATCCTTTTTCCGAGCAATTTTCCGGAAACGGTATCAAAAAACTGTTCATCGCTTCCCTGGCTATACAAGGCCTCTTTGGGATTGTAATTCTAATAGTCTGGTTGGCTGTTGCGATCCTGTAGATACTAAATGATGCATCCACTTAGGTGCTATTCTAGTGATAGCAATTTCAAGGACAGTAAGGACATGCTTGATGTGGATATGTTGTCATTCTGACATCTCCACTCTAGGGGTTCATTGTCAGAACAATCTTCAGATTGATTTTTGTGATGGTATTTAGCGTAAGTTGATTTTGGGTAGCACCCCAAAGGGGCCATTGGAGATATGACAGCATCCGTCTGGTCTATTGCAACCTTGATTGTTCTTAGTTGTCGATTGTTCTACCGTTTCCAACAAAATATTGATCTTGTCAACAATAATAAAAAGGCAGATTGTAGTAGAAGACGGTTCTCCAAGCGCACACCCATTCATCACGCCCTATCCGAACCGTGCACAAACCAGGTCCGTCGCCCGACCAACATCAGTCCGAACAATGTTCCAAATAGGAGAGCGACACTCCTTCGACTGCTCAACAGTATCGGTGGAGAATTCAACAGGGGCAACTCGATTTGTGGACCCAAATTCGGACGAATCAACAATTGATCATCGCCGGGATTTGGGTATACCGTACCTTCCCAAATTACCCGTCCTTGGGAATTTTGAATCAACAACGCCAAACCATTGCTTTGACCATTCAGGCGAAACC
This sequence comes from uncultured Myxococcota bacterium, assembly GCA_965661985.1. Lineage (GTDB taxonomy): Bacteria > Myxococcota_A > UBA796 > UBA796 > UBA796 > CAJWHX01. The sequence continues at coordinate 7,090 of CBFIFY010000103.1, forward strand.
GATGGCGAACCGTTTGCAAACGGACTTGGGGTACACTCTCTTTGAATACACCATCTCCAATAATGAGCAGTGGTTTTTGCTCATCTCGAGAAGTGATAATATCAATGGTCACGGTAGAATCTTCTACGAGGTCTCGAGCACCAGATACAACAGGAAGTTGCTCCTTGGCTCGATATACCCAATAGAGCATCGGATCCACTCCAGCATCTACGCGCTCACCTTGCTGTTCCAACACCCTCTGAAGTCGCGTTCGATCAGATACTTTGAACAATTCTGGATACACGAGCAGCAACTCGATGCCTCGCTCCAACAACGGTGCAAAAATTTGATTCTGCATCGTCAAATTGGCGAGCATTTCTTGTTGAAGTTGTCTCTGTTCTGACGCTTCCATATTCACGGACAAACAATTGTTGACGATTGCTTTTTGATGCTGTACTTGGGCTACACAGTCTAGCATGGGCAACGATATATCCATGTCAGAACCTTTGACCCGTTTGTGTGCCAACGGGTAGAGCGTAAAAATACTGTCTCCTTCTATGTCGTCTATCGTCGGAGTGTGCACAGACCACTGGGACTGTCGGAGATGCACACCGGACTGTTCAAGTTCTACAAGCATCAATGGAATCAGCAACCACCCCCAACGCAGTCGACCGGCAATGCTCTGTGCCGCCACTCCTGCAAAGAGCCCCACAGCCAACAGAAAAGGATGAGCCAATCGCACTGGAAACCCAATCGAAGAAAAACCAGACTGTTGGTAGAGCCAATGGGTGGGAAGAGCACACACTTGCTCCAAATGTGACCAATTCAACATTGGACCCAGTGCCATCGCCAAAGATGCGACACCCATCAACCAGACAAACCGAAGTCGACGCTCGAACAGTTTCTCTGGCCCTTGAGTGATCAACACCAACAACAGTGCTGATACACCAAGGGCTATCGCATGCCCTTCTCGATCCATCTCAGGACTGGACCCCCAAAAATTACTGAGGGATACAGAGCCAATGATCATGTCTCGTATTTGGCGTTCGTCATGAATGCCCCCAGTCGACATCCACCCATAATGCACCAACATCAAGCCGAATACCCCCGCAAACACCCACAGTGAACTGATTTGACGCCAAGCGTTGGTTCCCAACAGCATTCCGAATAAGAGCAACAAACAAGAGGCTCCCAAATAGGATGAGGAAAAGAGACACAGCAGAAATCCCACCATGATACCCAACCAATTTCTCCAAGTAGGGTGCTCAACATAGCGCAGGACAAACAACCCAGTCATCGGAATACCAGCGGTAAAGCATTGGTACACTTGCCCCTCTAAAATGGCATTGGAAACCAACCCAGAGAACCCAAATCCCAACCCGACCAACCAAGACCACGGTGCGGAAATGGCCAGTGCTCGCGCCCACCGCTCTGCCATCCAAGCCGACAGAGCAGGAAACACAAGCAACAGTGCCTTGTACAGAAACAGTGGAGACAACACCGACAGCAAGTGAGACAACCCCCACAACACATAGGAATCCAACGCCTGATAATTGGCCCCCTCAGGAAAGTTGGTCATCGGGTCGAACAAACCTTGCCACGTGTCCGACTGAGCCAGCAACCAATAAGTCCCCAATGCATCGTGAAAGCGGGCTGGAATGCCATCGTTTCCCAACACCCCACGGTACAACCACAGCGAGACCAACGCAAAGAACACACTGGACACCCAGCTGGAACTGATCCATTTTGGATACGCATATACAGTCGTAGATGTCGTACTGCGCCACCGCAAACCGATCACCACCACCCCAATCGAGATCAACCACAGCAAGCGATGGTAATACACCGATTCTTCTCGCGTTCGAACTTGCTCAATGTTTCCTTGGGAACTCAACCACTGCTGTCGAGAATCACGACTCTGATTGAGAAGGTACAGAGTATCGTCCTTGTCCCGAGCAACAAACACGGTCTCCAATGCAGCGTCTTCTGTTGAACGGTGCTGAATCGAAAGGTGCTGTATTGCCCCTCCAACTGTTTGCCATCGAGCGATCCAAATGGTGAAGCCGTCCTTTTCAGCAGACAATTCGACTTCGACCACCTCGCGCTCACCCAGATGCTCTACTTCAATCGTGGGAGTATCCGACAAATCTGTGGTATACATGAGGGCAATCTCATGTCCATACGCCACGCTCAATATCCAGAACCACATCCAAGTCATGGCTTTTTATAACCACTCTACAACATACCCACCTGCAAATTTGAACAGCCCAATACAGGATGCACAGATTCGGAAGGATTCAACAATGAAGTCCCAACAGCCTAACCACGCAATTCGACGCTAGCGTTTTCGCCAAAATTTCTGTGAAGGCGCGTTTTCAGTAGGTTCAAGAGTATCTACAGCGTCATCACCAGCGTCACTGATGAGCGTGCCAGCAAACTGAATCCTGGGATCTGAGACATCCACCAACTCATCCAACTCGTACACATTTCGATAGCCATACCCATAGAGATTGATGTAGGTCGGCACGTTTAACGCCATCATGATCGGGCGCTCTTGCACAGCAATCTGCATCGCCACCTCCGTCGATGCTCCACCGATAGAACCCAAAGAAGCATCAGGTGACAATGAGGCTGGCGTCGCAACCTTGGTCACAAAATCAATGGGGTTGCCATCAAAATTGTTGTTGCAATAAATCAGGACTCGAGTTTCTGGACTGGGTATCACCTCAGCCAAACTCCCCTGATTGAAATCGGAAAAGTTCAAGTGCACAGCCCCATCGACGTGTATTCGACCATAACGATAGGCTGAACGCGTATCCAACACGATCGTATTGGGGTCCTTGGCCATCTCCAAAAAGGTATCGAGATCGATGAGTCTCTCCGCACGATGTGCCTCAACCGTGTCAACCAACTGCTTAAAGTCCGTATAACTGACCTTGGCAGAAGGGTAT
>CBFIFY010000104.1:0-9991 GCA_965661985.1 uncultured Myxococcota bacterium
GTCTGTCAGGAATCGAACCTGAATCAAAAGGTACGCAACCTTGTGTGCTATCCATTACACCACAGACACAGAAAAGTGGAGTGCTTGCCAGGAATCGAACCTGGACCGGTGGCTTCGAAAGCCTCCCTGCATATCCATCGCCAAGCACCTATAAAATGGAGCGTCCATCAGGAATTGAACCTGAATCCAGGGCTTCGTAGGCCCTTGTGTTGTCCATTACACCATGGACGCATCTTTCTATCAACATATGTTGTCTGTCAACATTGATTATCAACATTGAAGCACTGTCTAGATTGAACAAATCTCAAGTTTGTGCCATTAATCGCACAGACTTATATCAATGTGACCATTGATTGGAAAAGAGAGATTGTGGATGGCCATCTAGAGAAGACCTGACATACTCAAATGGATTTGAACTGTCATTTGGTGAGCACTGAATTTGCTTTATACCCACTTCAGCCAGTTGTCTATATGGGCTGAAAGTTGATACAATGTGCTCGCTATCGAGTTTTTACTGGTTCGGCGTACGCCGAAGGCGGCTTAAACAAACGCGCACCAGAGCACTATTTTCTTCAGTGCTTGCAACTGTATTTTCCAGTCCATTGACTTTTTGGAAAAGCAGTGATGTGATGTCATTGGTGTGCATTTTGTGAACTCTCGTTTTGATGATGTACTATATATATACTGTTTTCTTTTGTTTGTCAATATAAAAATGAAACTTTTTTCAAATATTTTGAGTCAAACTGTTTTCTATGCCCTATAAACGAAATGGATTTTGTACATCGGATGGTTTTGGCCAAAAAAATGGATATCTTGACACTTTCTTCTATTGCTAGCCTTCAATGGTGAAACTGGATAGATTTCTCCATTATAGCCACCATGAATTTAGGAGTGATGATGTTATGGTTCTATGCTTGGATGTCGCAGGGGAGTGCCATGGAAATCCCTCATGAAACTGTGCAACTCGACAATGGTCTTCACGTCATATTGATAGAAGATCACAAACTGCCACAGGTTGTCGTCAATACTTGGTACGGTGTTGGTTCCTATGACGATCCCAAAGGGGCCTCTGGATTTGCCCATTTGTTTGAACATTTGATGTTTATGGGCACCACGGTTGTCCCCAACAGCGAATTCGATACGCGGATGGAAGTCGCTGGTGGTTGGAACAACGCCTCTACCGCCGATGATCGCACCAATTATTATGATGTGGGCGGGTCGCACATTTTGGATTTGTTGTTGTTTATGGAAGCCGATCGCATGGTCAACCTAGACATTACCCAAGAAAAACTGGATCTTCAACGAGAAGTGGTTCGCAATGAACGTCGACAGAATTATGAGGATGCTCCGTACGGTTCAATTTGGTTGGAGATGCCCGAGATGATGTATCCAGCAAACCATCCGTACAGTTTGGAAGGCATTGGGTCTCACGAAGATTTGTTGGCGGCAACCTTGGAGACAGTCAGCAACTTTTATGACACGTGGTATCAACCGGCCAATGCCAGTTTGTGCATCGCTGGAGATTTTGATGCAGAAGCCGTAAAATCTACCATTCAGCAATACTATGGTGCCATTGAGGCAAAAGAGGCAATGACCCATCAGGAGGTCGAACTTCCAATCAAACCACAAGTCGCTGAAAAGACGATCTATGACAACGTTCCTTTGCCCGCGATGCTGTTGATGTGGCACTCCCCAGTCGTCTTTGAAGAAGGAGATGCTGAGGCCGATGTACTGTCCAGTGTGTTGACCGGTCGTGCGGATGCCCTGTTGACCAAGAAACTTGTGTACGATCAATCTTTGGTTCAAAGTGTGGAGGCCTTTCAATATTCCAGAGGGCGTGGGTCGGTCTTCATTGTGTATGTGGATGCCCTGCCCGATAGCGATTTGGCTCAGGTCGAAGAGATTGTCACCAGTACATTAAACGGTTTGGCGAGTGGAGAAACCTCGATAGAGGCTTCGACGTTGGACGCCATTTTGAACAATTGGGAGATGGATTTTTTGTGGGGACTCGAAGATATTCAAGCAAAAGCCGAAGCTCTACAGCGTTATCATCACTATTTGGGCGATACCAATTTCGTTTCCAAAGATTTGGCCCGCTATCAAGGTGTGACCTCAGACAAAATTCAAGCGCTGGTTTCCCAGTATTTTACAGCAGAAAAGATGTCCAAATTGATCGTCTTGCCAGAATCACAACAGAACAATGAGACAACACAGCCAGAAGGAGATGTACAATGACACCCATTGCAATCGGACTCATCGGTATGATAACCCAAGGTTGTGGCGAAAAGGAAGAAGTTGAAACCATGAAACCAACAGTACAAAGCACCATTCCTGCGCCAACTGAGATGGCCACATTCACCCCACCAACCCCACTGGTGTCTAAAATGGACAACGGAGCAGGGCTGTGGTTGCTCGAAGATCATGAGTTGCCTGTTGTCGTATTCAGTATTGTTCTGAGTGGTGGTAGTGTGGATGACTCCTCGGACAAGTTGGGTACGGCCGAACTCGCCAACCAGATGCTGTTGGAATCTGCTGGCGAACGCAGTTCCAGTGAGATTTCGTCTTATTTGTACGGTTTGGCAGTGGATGTTGGAATCCAAACCACTCGCCAGCACACAATCTTGACCGTCTCTGCGCACAAAGACCGTTTGAACGACGCACTGACAGTGGTTTCAGATATGGTTTTTGACCCCAAATTCACACAAGGGGATTGGGAGCGTGTCCACGAGCAGTACATGGCATCCCTACAGCAATCTCGTCAAGATGCCAGTTGGGTTGCATCGCATTACGCGCCGTATTTTCTGTATGGGGCAGACCATCCATTGGGACGCGCGGTTGGAGGAACCTCCAAAACGGTTGAGTCCATTACAACAGAAGACTTGAAATCTTGGCACCAGAGTCGCTTGAAAGGGGGGGCTTCCAAGATGGGTGTTGTGGCTGTAGGCGACATCGATGCCACCACTGCTCAAGGGTTGGTGGACACTCACTTCAATCGCTTTCCAGCAGTGGAACTCGGGGAATTGAGCGCTCCCATCGTTTCTGATCAGGCAATTCAGCCAACCTCTCGAACCGTATTGGTCGATATGCCGGGTGCTGAACAAACGTCCATTCGCATCTTGACCCCCGCCTATCCAGATGGGGATGCACGAGAGATCGCAGCGGATTTGGCTGGAATCGTGATGGGGGGTACGTTCACCTCTCGTTTGAACGGAAAATTGCGAGAAGAAAAGGGGTACACCTACGGTGCTGGGTGTAGTTTTACCACTGGATACTATGGAACTCATTTGAGTGTGCGCACCAATGTCCAAGTCAAATCGACCGTTGAGGCCATCCAAGATTTGAACGCCGTGTTGGCCACTGCTCAAGAAGGGTTCAGCACCGATGACCACAGCAAGGCTCTTTCTGCTTACCGTGGAGATTTCATTCAGTTGGCGGCTTCTCGCAAGCAGTTGGCGTCAGAGATGGTGGACTTGTTTCGATTGGGTGACCCAGTGGACCTGTGGAACACGGATCTACAGGCGTCTCAGGTTGTGACTCCCGAACAGATGCAGGCGACAGCAGAACTCTTTGATAGGACGCGTGGCGTGACGGTGTTGGTGGGAGATGCCAAGACGGTTGAGCCGATGCTCAAAGAAGCGGGCATCGCCTATGAGAAAGCCACCATTGACTGATTCTTAAAATCTGAATGTTCATTACGGACGATTCGGCATCTCTTTTCTACCTTTTCTACCCTTTTCTACCCTTTTCTACTTTGGGCGATGGCTATGTCTATGTCTATGGACTACGTTCTTTATTGGAGACGGCGGTAATTGTCCATTGCTTGGGTGAGGGCGTCGCTGGTGCCTTGTTCCATACTTGAATGTCCAGTGTCTGGAACGATGATAAATTCCGAATGGGGCATCGCTTGGTGCAACTCGTAGGCTGTTTTGCACGGACAAATCACATCGTAGCGTCCGTTGACGATGGTTGTGGGGATGTGTCCGAGGGTTTTGGCTCCCTCAAGGAGGTAATCCTCAAAAGGCAGGAAGGATTGATTCACAAAATAATGGGCTTCGATGCGGGCAATGGCCAGTGAAGATTCCCAGTCCTCTTTTGTAGAGTCATCCCAATTGCGTTGATAGGGGATGAGTTGTGAGATGGAAGATTCCCAGATGTCCCATTCCCAAGCCGATTTGAGACGTTTATCTTCATCTTCGTGGGTGAGATATTTGTAATAACTTTCCACCGGTGTTTTCTGCTCTTCTGGACTGAGGATGCTCATGAAACGGGCGTATTCAGCAGGGAACATTTTGGCAGCCCCATTGGGACCATACAACCAATCCAATTCTTCTTGGCGTGCCAAAAATATACCCCTTAGAATCAGAGCTCGAACCCTGTCTGGATGTTCGATGGCGTAGGCCAAAGACAGTGTGCTTCCCCATGAACCTCCAAAGACCATCCATTGGTCAATGTTGAGGTACTCACGAAGCAGTTCCATGTCAGCCACCAAATTGGGGGTTGTGTTGTCCTTCAGTTCTGCATAGGGTCTTGATTGACCGGCGCCACGTTGGTCGAACAAAATGATGCGGTAATGACGAGGATCGAAGAACCGTCGACAGTTTGGAAAGATGCCACCCCCCGGACCACCGTGCACAAATACGACCGGATAGCCTCTTGGATTGCCCACCTCTTCAAAATAGATGTGGTGCAGGCTGTCGACTTGCAAGAAACTTTGGTGGTAGGGCTGAATGACAGGGTACATAAATCACCTGAAGAAGGACGATAATTAGAGAATGGAAAACAAATAACGCAGCGTAGAGAGTCAACTTAGAGAGATTCTAAAAAATTGACCAGTGTCGCCAAGGTTTCTGCATCTATGTCTTCATATCCAGTATGGGTCTGAATGGCATCTTCCAAGGTTGTGGCAGAACCGTCGTGTAGATAGGGGGCGCTGTTCCATACGCCAAGCAACGTAGGGGTATCAATGCCGTCCAAGTGTTCGCCAAGACGTTGACCACTGGCCGATGTTAAAGTGCCCACATCGTGGCGGGTCATGCTCTCCAAAGATGAGTCGGTGTACAAAGAACCGCTGTGGCAGTCGTCACACCCCAAGGACTCGAAAACGTTGCGACCGTCGACCTGTTCTTGTTCGCCGATGATGTAGGGCGAAGAAGGCATATTCAAACTGTACATGTAGCTTGTCAAAGCGTCTAATTCAGGAGACAAGTCGGCTTTGGATTCTCCAAGAGGGTCTTGAACGGCGTTCCAATCAGAGTCATCAAGGTAGCCACTGCCACCAAAATGCAATCGAATGTCGAGTTCAAAATCCTGTCCCTCATCAAAATTGCCCGACCAGTGAAAGGGACCCATTGCCATGTTGCCTCGTCCCCAAAGGGAAGTGGTGTTTCGTATGCCCTCTCCACGGTCGGTAAAGTCCCAGGTTTGACCGTCGTGGTCTCCAGCAGGGTGGCAGTGGGCACACGCAATGTAGCCCGTACGGGTCATTCGGGTATCGGATGCATCGTGGAAGATTTGCTTGCCCAACAGAAGGGTTTCCGTCAGAGGCTCTGTGTCGATGAAGCGACGTTGCCAAAGAACACTTGGACGCAAAGGGTCTTCAATAGACAGAGCGATGATTTCACGCGTCAACCAACTGTACACATAGAGTGCATCGTTGAATTGAAGAATGTCGGTGGGAGAAATGCCCAGTCCATCAACGCTTCCCATCAACTGATGTGAAAAGGCATCGATCACGGACAAACTCGCGACACCAGAATGCAGAACGTAGAGTACATCTCCCATTGGAGAGAAGACCATGGCCGTTGCTCTGCCCTTTTCATCAAAATGTTTTCGCTGTGCTGGGGTCTCTGATTGGGTAGTCCAGTCAATCCTACCCAAAATGCCTCGCAGACTGGTTTCATGGGTCAGTTCTTGGTTGGAAAGGTAGGCGCCACGCAGAATGTTGGCGTGTGAGTAGGGCGTATACACCTGTGTTCCATCTGGGCTTGGATAGACGGTTTCCAATAAATTGGGCATCCCACCGGTGGTGTTGTCTGAGTCGCCAAATGTGTCGATGTTCAGATACAGTGTATTGAATGTGTCATCTGCTGGAAAGTATGTATGAACGACGGCCCCATCTTCATCGTTTGTATCGCCTGTAGGGGTGCTCCGAAACTCAGGCATCAGTAGGGTACCATCCGAGTGACGGGCAAGTCCTTTGAGGTCTCTACCCACAGGTCGCCACACGGGTTCTTCTCCCCACTGCATCGAACCCAGTTGACCAGTCGCAGAGTCGATTAGCCACCATCTGTCGTCGGAAACTGTAGGGGCGAGTACCGCACTTGGACGGTAGCCAGTTGGTAAGGTGCAATGAGAGATATCCAATACATCGTCCCTTTGCTCCAGCAGTGCAATTTGTGGAGAGTTGACCGCATCTCCCAAACAGGTGACCACAATCTGATTCTCGAAGTTTGCAATGGAAGAAGGGGCTGTACAGACATCCATGTGCGTGGCTGGCAAATCGCTTTCCAGTGGCAGGCGATGGATGGAATTGGACTCCGGAAGGGTGATCCACAGTTCGTTGTTGATGACCGTCATCGTGTGGTTGCTTTGAGGGGCTTGTTCCAACACTGGGTTGTGAACGACGACGTTTAGGGTGTCGGAATCTCGAGTGCCGTTGGAGCCAGTTGCCGACAGCACCACTCGATAGCGACCAATCTCTTCATATTGATGCTCTACGGTGAGCCCTGACACGGTCGTTCCGTCACCAAGATTCCATTCCAGCGTGCCCGTTGAATCTTCGGCACTGAGGGTTACCGACTCTCCAATTGTGACGTAGATATCCTCTCCGGCCTGTGCGTAGGCGACCATATTGTCTTCTAAAGCACTGTCCGTTTCTTTGACCTCACCACAGCCTGTTGCCGTCAACCACAACCAGAGCATTTCAGTTGCCTACGGTGGTGAATGTAAACGTGGACGTGGTGTCGACACTGTTTCCACTGAGGTCTTGGATGCCGTTTTGCATGACTTCAACCGTATAGGTTTCGTTGGGTTGCAGCGCCTCTTTGGGGGTGAAATTGGCGATGGTTTCCTGTCCTGAGCCCCAGCCGTCTACAGCATTTCCAGCACTGTCATACAGACGCACCGATCCTGCAAAAACCGATGTGGGTTCAATAAATTCATCAAATGCCAGTCCAATGCGGCTGGTGAGTGCCACACCCGTATCTCCGTCGCCTGGTACTGTTCGGATCAGGGATGGAGACTCTCTATCAGCCTCTTTTTTCCACGGCATGACCACCGATGCAATTCCTTCATCGGGTTCATCGTCGACGCTGAGTACCGCGATGTTGCCATAGGGGGTGATGGTGTCTAAATCGCCGGGAAGGTATCCGCGACCGATCTCTTGAATGTTGTCCAAGTCTGTAAGATCCAAGACGGCGGCCCAGTGTGAATCGCCTACAAAACCATAGCCTTGATGGTAATACGCATACCCTCCATTGCCCCCTTCGGTCTTGTAGGAGCCTGCATAGGATGGGTTGCTTGGATCAGAGATGTTCATCAGCATGATGCCACCGCCACTTTCCTTGCGGGCAAAGACGCCCCAATTGCCCACCATGCCTGAGTGGTAAGCATCTCTGGGCGTGCCATCTTCATCGGTCACAAAGAAACGCCCTCCACCAATGGGTTGTGGGTTGACGGGATTTGAAATATCCAATATCTCAGCCTCTGAACCCTCTGCTGCCCCAACGAACAGTTGGTTGCCCATCGCGTAAATGGAAGCGGCGCGCAGTGGTGGGTCAAATTCATATTGTGTTTCCAATACTGGATTGTAAGGGTCAGCCGCGTTCACGACAAAGAATCCATTGTCAGCAGCAGCGATGTACACATGGGGATACTGCCAAAAGAGCGACAAGACGACCCTTGTGTAAGAATCGGGATAGAACACCCCGTCGATTTGCATGTAATTGATCATTTCTGGGGTTTCGAGGTTTTGCAAGTCCCAAAACTGAATCCCCAAAATGCCCGTTGTGACCGCATACTGCTCGGTTTCAGACAGATACTGTGTGCCAATGGCGTGGCTTTCGCGCATGCGTTCATGGAATCCTTCCCCGACTTTGTTGGGGTTGCATGGGTCGCTCATGTCGAAGAAGCTCATTCCACCTTGTCCCCACTCTGGTGCCCAAGGCATGATCATGTGCCCACGGTATCCAACCACCAAGTTGTGGTGGAGAAAGTCCTCATCGCCTCCATATAAAGGCGCACAATTGACGAAGAGTTCCTCATCTGAAAAGTCTACTTGGGGTGCTCCAGGACCACGCAAATCGGGCATGGACTCAGCTGGTGGAAAAGTAAACGGTTCGGCGGTGTCTTTGTTCGATTCGGTACAAGACAGCATGAGTGCAAGTGTAAGCATGGCATTCCTCAGTGTGCATCGTGTATATTGTATCCGTGAATGGGTGGGTCGGCACTTGATTTGAGATGTGCTATAGTACGAATCATTTATCCAGAGGTGTGTATGTTGATGTTGCTATTGTGGGCTTGTGGCTCTTCTGAACCCAATTCAACCGAAAAGACTGTTGAGACCATAGAAACTGTAAAGTCCTTGTCTGATTCGGAAGGCTCAGCACCAAAAGGGTCTACCAAATCGGATATTACTTTATCTGGCACGGTGACCTATTCTGGAACTGCACACGGCTCTATAGAAGTGGAAGTCCTCGACAACTCAACTGGAGAACCCAGGCTGCTCGGAAACCAGTCGCTGGACTCAATCGGCGATTTTTCCGTGACCCTGTCCGAACAATCCACCGGTTTGACTGTGATGGCCTATGTAGACCTCACTGGAGACCGCATCAGCGACGATGACCCAAGGGGGTATTTGTTGCTCGATGCCCCTGTTCAGAGCGCAGACAATTTGACCGTGGAAATTTTGGAGCCAGAAGCCCTCAAGCAATCCAAACAAGAGAAGGGCTCTAAGAAGAACGCAAACGTGGACACTCCAAAGACTCCTTGAGTGAATTGGAGTTCAAACCCCTACTTTATTGGGATTTGTGGTGTTGTGGCTTTGACAGACATTGTTCTTTCCGATTACAATGAACCATTGTTCTTTCTGATTTTTTGAATCTCGTTTCTGGATATTCTGATGATTGCCTTGCTGTTGACCCTCGCTTGCTTTGATAAAGACACCGACACTGCCACTGAGGCTACCGAGCCTTCGACAGAAGACACCACCAATGTTGTGGATGACTTGTCTTGGGTCAATCCAGACGATTTGCCAGCGGCAAGCGATGCGTGTCGTGAGCCCATTCGCGTACTGGTTGAAGATGTCGTGGATGGAGATACCTTTGTGGCGCAAAGTGAAGAAGGGGAAGAGCGCGTTCGAATCATTGGGGTGGACACACCAGAGACCTCCTCTGGAGACTGCTATGCCCAAGAAGCCAAAAGTTTTCTGATCAACACCATCTTTGGTCGCCACGTTTGGCTTTCCTTTGATGGGAATTGCTATGACACATTCGGAAGAACGCTTGCCTATGTACACCTTGGCACCAACGAACAAGACTTCGTAGAACGCCAGATTTTGTTGGGTGGCTACGCCAAGGCCTTTCCCTTTGACGACACCGACACCTTTGAAGACTTGTTTGCCCAAGATGAGGCCACTGCCCGCGAAAATGGCGCGGGGGGGTGGGGGGCTTGCTCCTGGTGATTAAAAGTTGATTGGCGGTGCTGTCTTCTTTGGCTTCCCTTGTCTAGAAACGCTCGGGTACGGAAGTACACCTCGCGTTTATATCCTTCGGGCATCCTTTGAATCCATCATCCGCTCTCAACTTTGAAAATGTGTTGTTTTGTGTGTTGTGGGTTGTGGGGCTTGGAAGATTGTTGGTGACTTGGGGGGTGTCTAGATTTTCGGCAGTTGGGTCGATGTAGCAGTTTGCTTTTTTGTACACCTCGCGTTTATATCCTTCGTGCATCCTTTGAATCCATCATCCGCTCTCAACTTTGAAAATGTGTTGTTTTG
>CBFIFY010000105.1:0-9655 GCA_965661985.1 uncultured Myxococcota bacterium
AAAGTTCCGCATACACGAGTATAGCGAACTTTCCTATCCTATCGATATCCTTTGAATCTATCGCCATTCACATCCTTGAAAATATGTTGGTTTGTGCTTTGTGTATTTGTGGAGTTAGGGATACTGTTGATGACTTGGCTATTTGCTAGTGTGTCGGTTGGTGTGGATGGTTGCTATTCAGAGTGGGCTTGGTCTGTCGAACATCTTTGACGTTTCGAATAGATGTGATGGCAAACAAACTGAAAGGGTGGGTGGGCATAGACCGGCTGGCAGTGGGCTTGCAAGGGAGTCGGACTTGTCCGAGACTCACTAGCAAGACAGCAGACAGTGGTCCTTAACAGTTTGGCGGAACGCTTGCGCTTTGGTGTAGCGAACGGTAGAGAGCGGGGCAAACAATTAAACTTTCATACTTTTTAAGGAGGTATTCAATGTTGGTCAAAGTATTTAACCTACGTATGGACTTGGATAGTATGCAGTATGATGATTCTGTTATTGTACAATTTGCCAGAGAACACGATGTGCTGTCAACGAAAACGCAGTTCTTCTATTTTCAAGAAGAGCCCATTTGGTCTGTGATTGTGACCTATAGAAACAAGTATCGTTCAAGTGCACTGCAACAAGTCCGTAAAGTTCGAAAAACATATCGAAATTTGAGTCGAAAAGAAGTTGAGACGGACTCGATGGAATCCTTCAACCGTCATGCTTTTGAAGCGTTGAGGTTGTGGCGCAATGAAACGGCTCGTCAACTTGGACAACCTGCCAGCAACGTCTTTACCAATCGTCAACTCGAAGAGATTGTGAACTTGAATCCAACATCCATCAATGAACTCACCAAAATTATCGGCATTGGAAAATACAAATCCACTACTTATGGCAATGAAATCTTGGCATTGTTACGTCAAAATTCATCGTTTCAGACTCATACAGACCCACCATCATCAAAAAATGAAATTAAAGGCACTGTCGGTCAACCGTCGGTCACCGGTGGGAGCCCCGTCGGTAACCCAGTGGGTAACCGACAGTCCACTGACGGTCACACATCACAAGAGGATTTAGGGCATGAGTAGGGAATTGAGGGTTCTTGTAGAGTGGGAAAGCATCCTGCATAGCATTTTGAACGCGACCCAAGGCTTTCCAAAGGTGGCTCGATTCAACTTTGCCACTCGCATTGACAGTTTGGTATTGGACATCACGCAGACCATTGTACAAGCCCAATATACTGAAACAACAAATCAACCAAAACATTTGAATGCACTCAATATACAGTTGGCGCAATTGCGGTTGCTACTGCGCATATCTTGTGACAGGAAATATTTGTCTTTGGGGTTGTTGGCAGAGTTTATCGATTCCATAGACGGTATCGGTTTTCAAATGCATTCTTGGCTTCAATCGGTTCAAGAATGACAAAACAGGCTTTGAATCTCTATCCAGACATTTGCTCGTTTGAGCAGTTGCGTATGTCTGCTCGATTGGCACGAAAAGGGGTTCGGCTCAATCGTTCCCTCCTCAGTTTTTGGTCTGAACTTGAGAGCAACATTCTTGAACTACGCAAACAATTGTTGGCACAAACCTATCAGCCACAAGCCTATACCGAATTTATGTTGCTGGACCCAAAACCCAGACGCATTCAAGCGGCTGATTTTGCAGATAGGGTTGTGCATCATTCCCTGTGCAAAAGTTTGACTCCTTATTTTGAGCGGTCCTATTTGGCGCATTCTTTTGCCTGTCAAAAGGGGAAAGGCAATCACCGTGCAGTTCAACAAGCCCAGCGTTTTACGCGCAAATTTAAAGAGGGCTTCTTTTTGAAAATTGATGTGCGACACTGTTTTGAAAGCATTGATCACAGTGCGTTGATGGATCGTGTCAAATCTAGAATAGGCTGTGAACCGACTTTATGGTTGACCGAACGTATTGTTGGGCACGGTGGTGTCAACGGCAAAGGTCTTCCGATTGGCAACCTTACCTCTCAGCATTTTGCCAATTTCTATTTGGATGTTTTGGATCATTACTGTGTTGAACGTTTGGGCATCAAAGGCTTTGTTCGCTATATGGACGATGTGTTGCTCTTTTCCAATGACAAGCATCACTTAGAAGAAGTGTTGGGTGAATTGACATTGTGGTTGCCCAGCCGATTAAAATTGGAGCTCAAACATTCCTCGACTCGATTACAACCCATCTTTACAGGTGTCCCATTTCTTGGATTTCGGATTTACCCACACGCGATTCGGTTTGATCAATCTCGTAAGCGTCGATTTATTCGAAAATGGAAAGGGTGTTTGAAATTGTCAGAAGAAGAGCAATCCAAAAGGCTACATTCGCTGGTGGCATGGTCGGAACAAGCAAACACTCGGCAACTGAGACGGAACTTGTTAGATTCGGATTGGCTACAATCATAAGGCTCTAACCGTGTGAAACGCGGTGGGAGTTGGAACAACAACGCTCAGAACGTTCGAGTGTCGAATCGCAACAACAACGACCCGACGAACACGAACAACAATCTGGGTTTTCGTCTCCGCCAGCACTTTTCATCCATTTGGATAGTCCGAACGATGGTGATTACGGTTTTCATCGCAGTACTCAGAAAAGTCCACCGATTGATGCCAGATTCTCACAACTGTGGGGACAAACAGTGTACAGTCTGGGAGCATTCGTGTCGCCCAGACTTTTTACGTCTGATCTGTACCCCACGAAAGTGTTACAGTATTCATCAAACGAGACAGCACAGGAAAAACGGTATGTGGAAGCAAATGGCACTATCGACCCTTTTGTGGATGGGTTGCACCATGGCATGGGCAGAAGAGTTGCGCAAGATTTATGTTGCAGAACCGCGAGGAGTAGGGTTGAGTCAGGGGACATTGATGGCGGTGTCCGATCAGATTCGTCAGGGTGCCAACGATATTTTGGCTTCCGACGAATACGATGTGATGACCCGCGAAAACATGATCATGTACCTTCGAGAAAACAACAAGGATTGTTCGGACTTGGATACGGATTGCCACATTCAGTTGGGTGGGGCGGTGGATGCACAGTACATCGTTCATGGCAACGTGACCAAAACAGGGGACGGGGTATTTATTGCGACCATCAAACTCTATACTGTCAGCAATGGTCGGATGCTGTCGATGACCACCGTGCGTTCACCAAAAGAGAGTGAACTGCTCACGTTGATGCGCAAGCAGAGCCAAACATTGTTTCAAACCGGACTCAAGGTATCGTCCACCAACCCACAAGCCACAGAACCAGCCTCAGAACAGGTGTTGGTGCTTCGTTCATCTTCGGATTTTGCACCATCGGATGAATTGGAGCGCATGATTTGGGAAGAACAACGGCGCCAAGAGTTGGAACAGCAGTTCGCACAGATTCGTCGAGAAGCGACCGAACAGCGCCAAAAAGAAGCCACAGTGATGTGGAAACGGATTCAACCCCTGTTGTCCTCTCCGAGCCGTCAGAAGTTGCTGAACAAGTTCATCGAGCAATATGAACAGTCCAAAGTGGTGGTTGAGTACATCTCCCCCGACACTGGAGAAACAACCCAAAGTCGATTGACTGTGCCCATTCCAGAAACTTTTGAAGCGCGTCAGTTGCTCTTTGCCAATCGCTCACTGTACAAGGCAAAACTCATTCCAGCAGGCTCATTCCTAATGGGGTGTACCGAAGAACAGGGTGCTGATTGTTATGATTCTGAACAACCAATGCATACAGTGACACTGCCGAAGGACTTTTACATGATGGAAAGTGAGGTGACGCAAGGGCTCTATCAGCGTGTGATGGGCAACAATCCCAGTGAGTTCAAAGGGAACAACCGTCCAGTGGAGAAGGTAAGTTGGTTCGATGCCGTGAAGTTTGCAAACAAACTGAGTTCGATGGAGGGACTTGAAGAGTGCTACAGCATCAACGGCAATACGGTGACGTGGTCGAAGA
Source organism: uncultured Myxococcota bacterium (assembly GCA_965661985.1). Taxonomy (GTDB): domain Bacteria; phylum Myxococcota_A; class UBA796; order UBA796; family UBA796; genus CAJWHX01. The sequence continues at coordinate 3,922 of CBFIFY010000105.1, forward strand.
AGGAGTGTGCAGGTTGGCGTTTGCCGACGGAGGCAGAGTGGGAGTATAGTGCGCGTGGTGGTCAGTCCTACAAGTATGCAGGAAGCAACAGTGTGGGCGATGTAGCTTGGTATAGGGAAAATAGTGTAGTGTCTGGAAAGAAACAAACGCATGATGTCTGTGGAAAGAACCGAAATGGATACGGTTTGTGTGACATGAGTGGAAATGTGTGGGAGTGGGTATGGGACTGGCATGGTTCCTACAGTGGTTCACCGACGGTGGACCCACGGGGACCCACCAGTGGCTCTTACCGTGTGGTACGCGGTGGGGGTTGGGGCAACAACGCTCAGGGCGTTCGAGTGTCGTATCGCAACAACAACGACCCGACGGACGCGTACAGCTTTCTGGGTTTTCGTCTCGCCAGGAATTCCCCCTAAACCCCGTATGGACCGTAGGGACGTACATTCCCCTACTAAAGGATGACTCTGACGCTATATTCTTCGGTTATCGCTGTCTAGTAAAGGTTCGCATACACGAGTATAGCGAACTTTCCTATCCTATCGATATCCTTTGAATCTATCGCCATTCACATCCTTGAAAATGTGTTGGTTTGTGCTTTGGGAATTTGTGGCTTTTTGGAGACTGTTGGTGACTTGGGTGGTTGCTATTTTGGAGTGGGCTTGATCTCTCGAACATCTTTGATGCTTCGAAGTAATGTGACAGCAAGCAAACTGAAAGGGCAGGCGGGTACCTCTTCGACTCTGAGATATGTGGTATGTTTATCGAATAAATCGGATTGTGTGGCGTTAAATAGTATAATGAACGTATAGACTGTATTTTGGAGAAATCGATGACTGTATTTTTGACTTTGCTCTTTGGATGTGCATCTGAACCAAATCCAGATTTGGAAATGGTTCCAGAGCATGCTGTGGGTGAACGGACGTTGTCCATTGAACACAATGGAGAAGTGCGAGACTTTATTTTGTATGTTCCGAGTCAGTATGACGCAACTATACCAACGCCGTTGCTGTTTAATTTCCACGGTTTTGGTGGAACGTCTGAAAGTCAACGAGATTGGGTGCAAATGAATGATCTCGCTGACGCAGAGAATTTTATTCTTGTCTTTCCACAAGGAACCAACTTGGAAGGTAGTTCTCACTGGAATGCAGCGGATATGGGTGGTGACAACAAAAGCGAATCGGATGACAAAGGCTTTGTGCTTGAAATGCTTGAGCAACTTGGACGGTCTTACAATGTGGACGAAGACAGAGTCTATGCAGCGGGCTATTCCAATGGCAGTTTCTTCAGTTACTATTTGGCTTGTTCCGCGGGAGAGCACTTTGCCGCCATTGCCTCTGTGTCTGGAACACACCTAGATGTTGGTGACACCTGCAACCCCGGTCATCCAATGGGGATGATCAACCTTCATGGGACGTGGGACGGTGTTGTGCCCTATGATGGGGGTGAATGGTATCCGTCCACTTCAGCAGTTGTGGATTGGTGGGTGGAGTACAATGGTGCTCAAACAAGTCCAGAAATGACAAGTGTTGACTCTGGTGGCATGACGATTGAGCGGTATGTGTACCCCGCAGGTGCAAATGGAGTTGCAATAGAGCATTTCAAGTACATCGGTGGTGACCACGTTTGGTTTGAAGAGTCGTTCAACGGACGCAGCACTGGTGAATTAATTTGGGACTATGTTTCTCAATACAACCGTTCTGGACGGATAGACTAATGTATGTCCAACAGTAGATTCACTGCTTGAATCCAGTGAAGTACACGATGTACTCAACGGGTCCACTTGGCGTTTGAATGATGGGTCGCCAAATGAAGTTGATGTCATTATAGGGACCAAAGTTGCCACAACATTGGGTTGTCACCACACCAAAATATTCTTGTGGGGTGACTGTGCGAGAATACACGGTTCCATTGGGAATGGTGATCGATACAGGTCCTGCCAACACACCATTTTCTGCAGTGGCATATTGATTGTTGAAGGTCACATAGAGATCAAAATCAAATTCAAAGGTGGCGCCTGTACTCGATGTACAAGTCTCGGTAAAAGCCATCGTTCCAGTGGTGGATAGAAATGCAGTAACGGGTTTGGTGCAAAGAACGGTGCTGTTCAGGGAACTTTGAAAGATTAGATTCAAATCATAGAAACCAGAGAAAATCGCTGGGTCACAGTTTGGACAACTGTTGTTCGCTCCATCACCCCAATCCCAAAAGTCTCCCGTATCTTCTCCGAGGCCATCGTCGGTTGGGTCGGTTCCATTGGTGATTTCATCCCCGTCACTGACCCCGTCACCATCAGTGTCTTCTTCATTTGGGTCTGTGCCGTTTGCGAGTTCATCTCCATCACTCAATCCATCACCGTCAGAGTCTGAATTGTTTGGGTCGGAGCCAATCACCAATTCATCCCCGTCGTTGACCCCATCTTCATCCGAATCTGGATTGTTGGGGTCCGTTCCAATCGTGTTTTCGTCTGCATCAGAGATGCCATCGTTGTCGCTGTCCCCAGTCGTATTGGTGTCATCAGTATCCACATCGTCCTGTTCCGATGATGGTTCGGATGACGGTTCAGTTGAGTCTTCGATACTTCCACTCGACGATTCGGGGTTTCCTGTATCGATGTTTTCAGTGACTGCGCCCTCTTTGGTGTTTGATGGCGTAGAGCGACAGGCCAGAAAGCCGATAAAAATTGTGGTGAGCATGAATCCCTCCCTTGTACCAAAATTTACAGGGTAAATGGCATGAAGCAAGTCTCCACGGATGCAATCAGCATAAAAATGGTGTCAGCCAGTGCACACAATGGGGGTACACCATTCAGTTTTGACATCTGTCCCATTTTTGCGACAGCCATACCCCGTGCTCAGGAAATGGATTAAAGTTCAATACCATTTTGGAGTGAACCATGACCTGGATGATGACGTTGATGGCTTGTGCTATGTTGAGTAGAACCCCGAGCAATGCGGAAAATACAATGAACCCAATCAACCCAATAGAACAGTGGACCCCAGAACGGTCTGAGCAGATTCAACGAGCGGTATCGGTCGCCTTGCAAAACAGCCCGTCCAACAAACCGTTTGCCGTGTTTGATGCCGACAACACCATCTGGAAATACGACATCGAAGAAGGGTTGTTGGCGTACATGAGTGCCAAGGGGCTGATCTCCTTGAATGACGATTTGCCTGACCATTTGCGCCCCATTCCAGTACAACCAGACGAGACCCCATTCAGTTATTACGAAAGACTGTGTGAGATCGATCACTCATTGGGCTATTTGTGGGCAGCGCAGATTTTCTCCGGTCACACTTTGGGAGCGTTGCGGGGCCACGTCGCGGATCTGATGGCACTCAAAGGAACCGTTGACGCACCCATGCCAAACGGAGAGAGCAAGGCCGTGCCCGTTCCAAAACTGTTTCCAGCGCAAATCGAACTGATTCATTGGTTGCAGGCTCAGGGGGTCGATGTCTGGGTGGTGTCGGCTTCTTTGGAAGAGGTGGTTCGCATGGTGGTCTCCGATCCCGCCTATGGTTTGGCGTTGCCTCCCGAAAAGGTGATCGGTGTGAATTTGATGCTGGAATCACCGAGTGGAGACAGTACGGTTGGTGCGATTGAGCGTGGGGAAGGACGCGTTGGAACGGATTATTATTTCTCAAAAGAGCGCATGTCTTGGACGCTTGGCGCCTATCCCTTTGCACCGATGACTTGGTATGCGGGTAAGGTTGCGGCGATCAAAGAATGGATTGACCCATCCCAAAGACCCATTTTGGTAGCGGGAGATTCCCCCAATGATTTCTACATGCAATTCTATTCTGATGTGGAGCATGAAGGGGTTCGCTTGCGCATCCACCGAAAGGATAGCCACAAGCAAAAATTAACTGCCGAGCAGAAACGTCGTGCGACGGGTACGGCTGACGATGCACCGACAAAAGGGTGGATTGAGGTCACGGCTGCCGAATTGGGTGTGGCGGACTGAGAACTTTCTCAATTGGTTGTTAGTTCTCGACCCCATCAATTCCATAGAGCGCATTCAGTCGAGTTGCCAACACGGTCGCTGTCTCGGTGGATGACTCAAAGGCAATGCTTGGACAGTCTTCACCGTTGTCATAATATTCGCGCACTGTTTGACAGTATTCCTCAACAGTCGCATTGTGTTCATCGCTCACCTTACAGGCGTCCACCAAGTCATCGGGGGGAGCCCACGGATACAGTCTGTCATCCTCAACGGTGAAACGAAGGTGTTCGTGCAACGCATGCACAATGGTGAGCGCATCATCAATCGGGATGTCGTTGATCAGCGACACTTCACTGGCACTGAGGGTTTCGGTGCACAGACCGTACGTATCCAAGAGAATACCGAGTTCATCACCATCACAGAGACCATAGACCAGTCCCATTCCGTCTGGACGTGGAATGATGTAGGCACTGTCTTCGGACTGAGCGAACACCCGCCAATACTCACGGTTTAAATCATTGTTGCAGTCTGGCAAATGGGTGTCAGTCGCCATCGGCGCATGGTAGCAGGTCCTTGAACCATCAGATTCTGTGTGGCAGTCACCGGTTGGGTTGGGAACGGTACTTTGGGGTGCACAGGCGCTTGCGTAGGTGCTCAGGGTGATGAACAATGTTGTATGCCAAGTCATGCTATCTCCAAACGGTTGTGCTTTGAGCAACGTTGTTGCCTTGTTGTGTCTCTGTTTGACAGTTGTTTTATCACGACAGTGGAACCACAGCCCAAATGTCGTCACTGGTATCGTCCAGTGCATCTGGACCATGAGACCAAATTTCAATCTCGGTTCGGTGAATTTGTATGCGGTATGGATTGCCCCATGGGTCCAACGAAACGTCTCGAGTGCCACTGCTGGTCAGGTTGTTGCGCAAAAAGTCAGGAAAACGGCGCTCTAGGCTGTTGCTTACGTCACCAGTCAACGTTTCAATGAGCAGGATGCGTTGAATTCCACCTATCTCCATTCGACAACGGACCACTTTTGCGGCTTCTAGAGGGGCTTCCATGATCACTTCAAGGCTGTCTTGTTGCGTGTAGGCAATCCCACCGACCATCGCCATTGGCAACAGTTTACTCAATCCCATTGTTGCCCCCCAGTCGCTGTTGTACAAGGTTTTGCATCCAAGACTGGATACTCGGATGTTGTTGTAGGCAGACTCGGAAAATGTGTGCAGGAATTACCAGAACGGTGCCCCTTTGAACACAGTGTATGGTGGCATTTCTAGGGGCTTCGGACAGTAGACCCATCTCACCCACAATGGACGGCGTTGGCAATTGAATGGGTGTACCAGTGTCCAGTTCAAAAGTTCCATCCAACAAAATGTATAGGGCATCGGCGGGTTGACCGACTTCAATCACCGCAGTGCCTCGAACGACAGTTTGTAGGACGGATTGACTTGCCAGCATCCACTGCCAATCTTCGGAGAGTTGATCAAAGGGGACAACCTTTTTGAAGTGCTCAAACCGCTGTTGAATTGGGTCCCAGCCTTCAAGGTTGGAGGGGGACGTTGTGCTTTTGAGTACGGAAACCTCTGACACGCTCCACAATACGGGGCGTTTGTCATGCATATTTGAGCACAAAAGGATGGATGGGGCTGGCAACTCAAACAAGGTTGAATAACCACCTTCGGCTTTTGGTTTCACATAGGCAACCTGTCCTTTGATCAAGACCCAGACTTCATCCTTGCCCATCATGGTGTCCAGTCGAGCATTTTCAGAAATTGTCAGCAGTTCTGGAGTGGA
>CBFIFY010000106.1:0-8924 GCA_965661985.1 uncultured Myxococcota bacterium
TGTGTGCCCTGATGTAGAACAAGCGCAAAAAATGGGGTGTGCATCCATCCTCAACATCCCCAAACCGTAAATTTCAATCTTTATTGCGATGGATGGCACTGCCTAAAAGTGAGATTGACTCGCCCACTTGTCACCTTCTTCATCGCTGGAATACAGTGTTTTAGGCGTTCCTGTGTTGGTGGATGCATCACCAGTACATCTCCATGGCCAAGAATGATTTCCAATCTGTCGCGGTTGTTCTTGTCTTTGGGTTTGAATTGCATCTTTCGAGACACCCCCAAACTCACTGATATGATCGACGTATTTTCACACATTTGTGGTTCATCATCGGCATGCCATCCCATTTTGTCATGTCCGTCTCGATACCAATTGGCAAGCACTGAATTCAGTCCCACGTCAAAACGTTCCTCAAGCACCTTGCGGATGTGCAACAACTCCGGTGTCCACACATTTGGTGTCAATGGAATACCCGAATATCCGAAAGCCGTGTCTGCATCTCCATACCAAGAGTTGTATCGTGGTATCAAGTGGGATTTTCCAAACAGTGTAATCGTATCCTGTTTCCAAAGGAGGGAGGCTTTAAGAACTTCGAACCACTGATCTACAGATGTCTGATTGACCATCCCTTGCAACAAGGCTGGATGGTGTTCAATGCGACAGGAGTGAAATGCGTGCACCTCACAAGGTGATGAAAAAAGACTGTATTGCATACCCTAGATGTAGCCCTGTTCACAGGACAATCAAGTAGAATCACCTTTCGCAGCTCCACTCAAAGATTCATTTAAAATTCCACTCAACCACTTGTCAAACCCAGATGGGACACATTGTTCAATCCACTTTCCTGAATAGGGATGCTCAAACCCCAGTTGAGTAGCGTGCAACATAAGACGTGGACTCATAGAACATACATCCGCAGGGGCATAGAATCGGTCCCCTACGATCGGACAGCCCAAATGCAACATGTGTACGCGCAACTGATGGCTCCTTCCTGTAAGGGGCGTCAACTCCAGTCGACTCAAATCACCTTGACGGTGTAGCAGTCGATACTGTGTGGAGCTGGGCTTACCATCGCGATGGACAATGTGTCGCAACTTTCTGTGAGCGTCTTGCATCAACGGTGCGGAAACTTCTCCAACATCGGAAATCTCACCAGCAACAACTGCCTCGTACTTCTTTTGAACCACTCGATTCCGAAATTGCATTTTCAGTTTCTTTTCAGCTTTCCGACGCAGTGCAACAACCATGACACCAGATGTATCCATATCCAAGCGGTGCACCATTTGAGCCAACGGATAAGATTCCAACACCCGCGTGTACAAAGAATCCTGTAGATTTGGAGTACGCCCTGGAACGGAGAGCAGACCACTGGGTTTTACGACACAGAGAACGTCTTTGTCAACATGCAGTACTTCCAACGGTCCTGTAGGAGGCGCATATTGAAAGTCATCTGGCTCATTGGCCATTCAAGTTGGCCTCAACCACAACAAAGTTTCCAATCGAGAACGGCCCGAAATTTTGTGGCATTCCGATTTGATACCCAGCACGAGGCGCGCCCAACAACAAATCGTCATCCCCATCAAAATCAATATCCGCACTGGTACCACCGTACCCAAACAAATCCACCATACCCTGATTGGACCAAATTGATGAATCCGCCATTTCCGCATCAAACACACCACCAGCATTGATACTGCTTGCCCTGAACATGTAGGTGATGACATCCGGCTGATTGGTGACAAAATCTTCATTGACGCCAGCCACAATCAAGTCGGTCAAACCATCTGCATCGTTGTCACCCAACTCGTCGATGACTTGTAAGGTGCTGGCGATGGAAGAACCGTGAATTTCAATGTATGCACTGGAACTGGCCCCTCCACCGGCAACCATTTCATCTCCGTTGAACACATATACAATCCCACCGTTTTCGTTTTCTGTTCCATCCGTCATCGTCGAATCAGCATAGGCGGCTGACACCACCAATTCTCCCAAACCATCCCCATTGATGTCACTTGCCGATGCCGTGTGTCGGCCAAACTCCGTGGCAATTGTACCCGTGATTGGATTGAGCTCAGAATGGGTAACCGTTCCACCTTGGGCAATGGATGCACCAGACACCATCGCAACCTTTCCTGTGCCGGTAATCCCCCAAGAGACAGCCAAATCCATCAGCCCATCTCCATCAAAATCGACATTTCCAACCGTTTCTCCACCAATTGAAGAACCCGTCGAAGAATCGATGATGAACTGTGCTGAACTGTAGCCAAGCGCTCCACCATTTAATAAGTCCGCGCCACTGTAGACGCCAACCCAAGCGGTTGCATTGTTGAAGAATGGCGATCCGCTGCCCACTGCGACTTCAGCGATGCCGTCTCCTGTAGAGTCCCCCGCGTTGGCGACGTCTACTCCACCCAAACCGAACCCTTGAATGTTGGCCTGTGCATCTGCAAGCAACAATGTGCCACCTTGAGCAAAGGACTCTCCCATGTACAAATAGGCTTTTGACGTTCCTGGCGCTCCAATCAAAACTTCATTCAAACCACCACCGTCAATGTCTCCCAAAGAGGCGATGTCCCATCCCAAATAAGAGTAAGAATTGAGGGGACCTTGTAACTGCGCGACTTGTACATCGTAAGGAGATCCATCATTGGTGATATCCAGTACGAATGCACCGCCATCAGAGTTCTCACGGGTCGTTGCACCGGTATCTGGGTCATACACAGAATCGTAGAAAGAAAAAGGAGCACCGACGATAATTTCAGCCACCCCGTCACCAGTGATGTCACCAATGACTGCTGAAGACATTCCGAGTCCTCCTTCAACACCAGCTGTTGGCGCAAACAACGCGATGGCGTCACTGGTGATCATGCCATCCACAATGCCATCACAATCTCTGTCTACACCGTCCCAGCGCTCTGGGAACATTGGTGAAGTCAAGGCTTGGGTATCGTCACAATCGGTACCACCTTCATATTCCAAAAACCCATCATTGGTGGCGTCCCACGTTTCTTCGAAGATGCCATCTCCGTCGACATCAATCTCCGCAATCGGGTCTCCATCCCCATCTTGATCGAAGTCATCCTGCAGATCGCAGTTTTGGTCAATTCCATCATACCAAATCTCATCAGCCTCGGGATTTACGGCTGGATCAGTATCGTCGCAGTCGGTCGCATCTTGCCCACGACCAATGTGCCCATCTCCATCACAATCATTGTTGTTTTCGAGTTCAACATCGCCAGCACAATCTTGATCGATTCCGTCATAACAAATCTCGGAGGCTCCAGGATACACATCGGGGTTGTTGTCATCACAGTCATCCCCACCATCGGCATTTGTACCCACGTACCCATCTTGATCCAAATCGTTGAGATCACCATCCCCTAGACAGTCATTGTCACGACCGTCATAGGGAATCTCTGTGGCGCCGGGATACACCAAAGCCGTCGAGTCATCACAGTCACCGTCTGCTTCAGAAAATCCATCACAATCCATGTCTTCGGGATCTCTGCCCACCATACAATCGCTGGTATCGTCAGAAGGTTCAGCCGTTGGCTCTGCCACCACCTCAGTATCTGGCTCCTTTTCACCACACGCAAACAACAGGGTCAATAAACTCAACATAATGCCTCCAAATATCAATACCTCTATGGTATCCAACCCACCTCTTTGAGACAATAGCATCCAAGTACTTTCACTGACAAGACAACGGGAACTGGGTTACACTGAGATCAAAGCACAGGTGATTTATGTTCTTTCTCTATTTAATCGGTGCATACGTTGCTGGCTCGATTCCCTTTGGACTGATGATTTCTTTTTTGGGATACGATGTCGACATCCGCACCACAGGCTCAGGCAACATTGGGATGACCAATGTCCAACGCACGGTTGGAAACAAAGCGGCCATACTGACACTACTTGGAGACGTTGGAAAAGGATGGGCACTGGTCTCGTTCTCACCTGAAAAGGACCCCACGAGTCTTATGTGGGTTGGGGTTGCTGTTCTACTGGGGCATTGCTATTCAGTGTTCCTACAAGGAAAAGGTGGAAAAGGCGTAGCCACCGCACTTGGGGTCATGCTCTCATTGTCTTGGACAGTTGCCCTCATTTGTCTCGGTGTCTGGTTCAGCATCAGACTCGCATTCAAAAAATCAAGCCTAGCCTCTCTCGTTGCAATGTTCGCTCTATTGGTCAGCACACTTCTGTTGCAAAAGGACTATTGGCTCCTTGCACTGTTCACTGCAACATTGGTCACATGGAAACATCGAGACAATATCGAGCGGTTGAAACAAGGTGGAGAATAAACAAAAGGTGGAGAACAAACAAAGAGTTACACACCTCTTTTGAATTCAACTTTTCTGTATGTCTACAGGCTACACTCAAGGTGCCATCAAAATACGGACTCTTCCACAAACAATTTGTCGCCTTGTTCCAATACCATGTCGGGAAGTCGACCCTGCGCAATCTTTTTGAGGTTCACTGGAATTCTCTCCGTACCGCGCAAGACGTACACTTCACGCAGATTCGCACTGGAACTGGCTCCTCCAGCCGCAGAGATGGCTTCCGTCACGGTAATTCCCTTCCTCCAAGGAACGTTCCCCGGGCTCTCTACTTTGCCATTGACGATAACATATAGACCTTCGGTGACGTAGATGACGTCGCCTGATTTCAACGGGATATTGGCGGTTCCATCTCGAAGCATTTGCTCCAAATCCACCACAATTCTCTCGCCAGTCACTCTGGATATCTTTACTTGCTTGTCCCCTTTGATTGAAGGGTCCATCCCTTCTGCACTGGCCAACGCCTCAGCCAAGCCCATTCCTCGTTTCATCGCAAAAGTGCCTGGCTTTTCCACAGCGCCCAACACATGGATCATTTGAGAACCATAATCGTGCACACGCATGGTGACATGTGGATTGCGGATGTACTTTTCTGCCAACAACGATTGCAAAGAGCGAGTGGCTTCTTCAAGCGTTTGCCCACTCAAATCGAAACTTCCAACCACGGGCATTTCAATGACCCCACTGGAAAAAACAAAGTACTCACCGGACAAACTTTCTTCTTTCTTTTGCCCCGCCCACACCACAATTTCTACCGTATCGCCTTGACCGATACGATACGAAGAGTCAGCTTGGGTATTCTCATCTGCGACAGGCGATTGGGCGAGCGCAGGTGACGCAAAAGCAAGGCCCAGCAAAAGGGTCATTGACATTTTCGTGATGAATGCTTTCATGTTCTTGATTCCACTGTACAGATTCCATTTTACAATTGCTGAATGGTGTCCGATGGTATAGAAACATACCACAAGGCGCATATATCTTAACGCAACTCGACACTTTTTTCATTCCCTTGAATATCAAATGGAACAGCTCAAATCTCACAATGTGATCGTATTTTTGGTCGGGACAGTGTTGTTGCTGGGATTGTTGAGTGCAATTTTGCTGAATGCTTGGATATACCCATTTGCACTTCTGTTCTGTATCGTTGCCGCCGTGCTGTTCTTACAATATCCCAAGATGACATTCTTGACGTTGCTTGTGGCACGCATCCTTGTGGATTTGCTCCACTTCTTGCCTTCGATTGGGGGCTTAAATATTTTGGAATTGTTTTCAGGTGCCTCCACTGGTGTGTGCTTGATTTTAATTGCACAACGCTTTCGACACGACATTGAATTTCACCCCGCGATCCATTTTTTCCTTCTTTGGAACTGCATACTGGTATTTCAACTGTTCAACTCTCCGCATACCTTGTCGAGTGCGGTTGCGTTTCTCAAAAGTTTTTCCGCTGTCCTACTGCTTCCATTGTGCTCCTCACTGCTGACCAAACCAGGCGATGGACTGAAGGTGATGGGATATTTGGCTTTGGCAGGTGGAATCCCCGTGTTGAGTTCACTGTACTTTTTGGCCACTGGACAAATGAACGATCCAGATATGGAACTTCATGGAATTCCACGGTTGTTGGGTGGGTACAAAAACTTGCGACACCATGGTTTGATCATGTTGATCATTTCCTTGCTTGGTGTTTTTCAATGGTCCATTGCCACCAATCGACGAACCAAAGTGGGCTGGGGGCTGTACACCATCGGTGCGGTGCTGTGTTTGTACTTAACCATGATTCGCTCCTCCTTACTCCCCTTTGTCATCGCCATCGCATTGTTTGGTTGGATGACCAAAAGAAAGTGGATTGTCTACAGCCTCGGCGTGGTTGTATTCATTGGACTCCTAACCAGTGACACGCTTCAAGACCGCTTCAAGGACTTTGTGCTGATTTTCACGTTGTCTGGAGAGGAAGACATTGAGCAATTGGCAAAGTTGGGCTCGGGTCGGTACGCTTTGTGGACCAGTTCGTTTGAAGCTTGGATGGATAAAGGCATCATACACCAAACGATTGGTTTGGGCTTTGGCGCCCATACGGAACTGACAAACTCGGCTTTCTTTGCCTTTGACCCCGCATCCAATAAAGACCTAGACCCACACAACGACGTGCTGTTCTTGCTGTACGATTTGGGTCCGCTCGCGTTGTTGAGTTACGGAGCGATGACTTGGATGAGTATTGTGGCTTGTTTGCGCTTGTACAGGCAAGGACACACGTGGCAAGAGAAACATCTTGGGGCGATGTGTGCCTGTGCGATGATGGCTTTGACCGTCAACAATTTGATCAGCAACGGGACAGTCAAACGCGTGACCATTGGATGGATGTTTTGGATCTTTGCGGGCATTGCCTATGGAACACTGCGTAGATACCGACTTGAAGAAATAAGACGTCAACGGGATTAATATTGGGAGATTCACCCTGTGAATTCAACGATTTGGATATACATGTCAATGCCAAATCAGTTGTGGTCTTAGGAGCGAACGATTCATGGTTGTGGTATATCACTGAAAGTCGCGAATGCAACCGAATGGGATTGATGCGTTCAGTTCAATACGTTTTTGGTATCAAAAGATTCCTAGGGCAAAATCTACACAGCGCTCGATGAAGAAATCCCCTTCCACTCTGTCAACAGCACCGACTGTTGAAGGGAGAGCAACAGTTGTTGTACAAAGGACCGCTCCAAAACATCCAAGACACCGTCTTCCTCCAGCCAATCCACAGTCAAAATAATATTGACATCCGAAGACAATGACACTTCCAAGGTTTGAATGCCCTGAAGATGATTGCTTTGGGATCGTTGAATACAAATCTTTTCAAACAGCATCGCATCACCACGTCGCACTCGAATATCCCAGTGCATCTGTTCTGCCATTTCATCTAAGATTTCTCTGGCTTCGGTGACCTGTCGAGTTTCAGTGAGCCGACCAGTCATGACCACCATCTGATTCAAGGCTTCCACCCCTTCATTTTGAACCTGTTCCATCACCGAATTTCGCCGTTGGTTGAAAATGATTTTGTGGTACCCAAGCAATCGAACAGATACTCCGAGACCAATCATGACAGCCAAGAGAACCACAGCATCAAGCCGATCACCCAAATAAATGTGCACAAACGCCAATCCCTCAAAGGCGATGGCGCCAAGGGCAAGGAGCAACACCGACTGGTTTTGTGAATAGCCTCTGCGCAACAGGATGTGGTGAATGTGATATTGATCCGCTGAAAAAATGCGCTTACCCGCCAATGCCCTGCGTACAATGGCCATTCCCAAATCAAATATTGGCAACCCCAAAATCAACAGTGCGGCCACCAAAGAGAACACTGCTGAGGATTTTTGGGTGAAGTGCACAGAAATCACCGACAGCATAAACCCCAACGACATGGAGCCAGTGTCCCCTAAGAAAATGGAAGCAGGATTGATGTTGAAGCGCAAAAATCCGCCCAATCCCCCCAACATCGACAATAAAATTAAACACGCGACCGCTTTGTCTTCAATCAAACACATCAAAAAAAGTGTTCCCGCCGCCAGAGAGACCACAGACCCTGCCAAACCATCCATACCGTCAATCAAATTGATGGCGTTGATGGCCAAGACAAACCAGAACACCGTAATCGCGTAGGAAAACCACCCGAGATTGACCAAACCAATGAAAGGCAATCCCAGTACATCAATGTGGATGCCAGCCCAATATGCAACAGAGGCCGCCAAAATCTGCGCCACCAGTTTCACACTTGCCGATACCCCCTTTAAATCGTCCAATACGCCAACCAAGACAATAACCAGCAACCCACCAGACAATCCGTACAAAAGTTCCGAGTCTCCCCAGAACAGTCGTGAAATGTCGTTGTCCCAACTATACAGAGACAGCAGTGGAATCAAAGTGGAAATGAGTACGGCAATCCCACCCACTCTTGGAATCGGTTGCTTGTGAATCTTGCGCCCACCAATCTCGTCTACCCAGTTCAGACGAAGCGCCCAATCTCGTAAACGAGGGGTGAGCAGTAAACTTGACAACAGCGACAATAAGAAAGCAACGATAAAGGTTCTCATGCCTTTTTACCTCGACCGATGTTGCACAAACTAAACACCCTGCTATCCAGTTTTTTCTGTGTCAACGTCATCTTCTGCATAATAGCCATAATCTGCATAGTAATAGTAATACCCATAGCCAGACCTGGATGAATCAAACTTGTTGACGACTCCACCCAACAGATTGGCATTCACATTTTTCAAGCGATTGATGGCTTGTTGTACAACAGGACGACGTGTTTCATTGGCTTCCACCACCAACACAACGCCATCCACCAAGGGTGACAACACCATCGGATCGGACACAGCCGTTGCAGGTGGTGAGTCAATGATGATGACATCATAATCGGAGGCGAGTGCTTTAATATTTTGCAACACACCGTTGCCCAACAACTCATTTGGGTTTTCCGGTGGTGGACCCGCAACGACAATATCCAAATTCGGAACATGACTTGGTTGAATGAGTTCATGTAAAGTGCGTTCTCCAGTCAACAAATCCACGGTACCAAAGTCATCCGTCATCTCAAAC
>CBFIFY010000107.1:0-8049 GCA_965661985.1 uncultured Myxococcota bacterium
CGGAGAATACATAGAGTGGCAATACCACCATGTACGAGTCGATGGACAGATGATGTGGATTCATCCGTCGGGCTGGGCTTCGTTGGTTGAGATATCCGCCAGTCCAAATACCGAAGCACCCTGGTGGAGGCTCCCAACAGTGGGGGGTGGAAATGTTCTACGCACTGCACCCGCTCACCGATGGAGAGATGAGTTTTTGCCTTCGGGCGTTTTGGAATACCGTTGGAAACCACAAAACACGCTTGGCATCGTATTGTTCAGTGAGTTGACATATGCAGAGAATGACCTACATGGAGGAGGTGGAGTTGGTCTGCGTATCCGAATGCCCCCACAACCCTACAACACCATGCGTTTTGACATCGGGTATGGGGACAGTGGTTGGAATGTGTTGTTTGGCGCAGAAGAATTCTTTCGTTTTGGTTTCTTTTAAGAGAGGTTGGTTCAGTTCTATGGGGTCTTCATGAATCCACAAATAGACATCGTGATTCCCCTCCACAATGCCTCGTCGACCATTGAACAATGCCTGAACGGTCTCCGCACCGCATTGGAACTTCAATCCCCCTTTCCAGTTGTCAATGTGGCCCTCTATGTTGTAGACGACGGTTCAACAGACAATTCAGCGGACATCGTTGAGAAATGGCTAGGCAAGTATGGAACACTATTTTCACACAGTGCAGTTCACACGCAGTCCCAACAAGGTCCCTCTGCTGCCCGAAATTTAGGAAGCAGTTTGGGTGACGCACCATGGATTCTGTATTTGGACAGTGATGTTGAAATCGATGAACATGCTCTCCACACGATGATTCAACAACAAATAGCCAACGACACACTCTTTGCGGTCAATGGTCATCCATCCCTTCACATCCCCAACGCATCTTGGATATCACGCTACGTCAATTATTCGCTGTCCTTTCAACTGAAACAACATGGTGCATTGGTAAATACAGCGTTTACCTCTCTGTGTTTGATGCGACGGACAGCGTGGAATTCAATGAACGGCTGGGATGAGTCTAGAAAATCTCGATACGGTGATGACATTCAGTCTCGCTGGCATTTCCCTCCAAACAGCATCCTACAATGCTTTGAAGCCACCTTCACCCACCATAAGCACACAACGCTCAAAGGCATGTGTAAGCATCGATTCAATCTTGGCTTTCATTTTATACAGTCACTTTACGGCAAGGCACATGTACAAGAGTCCAGAAATGAAAATACGGTCCTGCATCTTCGCTACCCAGTCAACGTTTTGCTAGCTGGTTTGAGCATCCCACTTGCACCCACATTTTGGTTGTTCCCTAATATCATCAATATCATCCCCATCTTGGGACTGTGGGTCATCGCCCTACTTTGGATCAATGCACCCCTGCTGATATTTATTTGGAAATACGATACAGAACACACACGTTGGAAGTTGCTATCAATTTTTGGACTCTCTTACCTAGAGGGACTGTGTATGGGATTCGGTCTGTTCTGCTCATTGTTGGTCAATCGTTTGCCTTGGAGACACCATGCCACTTGAAAAGCCCAATTGGCTGAAGTACACAGCCCAGTATGCAAAAGCGGGCATCGAAAGCAAGTTGCTCAAACGCAAACCCATTTTCCTAACGGTGTTTGTCACCTCTCGATGTGGACTCAACTGCGGACACTGCTTTTACAGAGAAGAACTTCTCAACGGTGATATCCACAAAGAAATGAAACTGTGGGAATATGAACGGTTCACCCAGCAATGCCCCTCTTTTCCAAAACTGATTCTCACCGGTGGCGAACCCTTCTTGCGTAAAGACTTGGCTGATATTGTCCACCTCTTTTACCACAATCAGTCCCGTTCTAGACAAATCACCATTCCGACAGCCGGTCAGCACCCCGACGCCATTGAAGCACTCGTTCAACGTTCACTAAGAGAATGCCCTGAATTGATACTGGAAATCCAACTCTCCATCGATGGTGTACACGACAGTCACGATGCCATCCGAGGCAAAGGACAATTTGCCAAAATGATGGAGACCTATCATACGCTCCGTCCGATCCAAGACGCCAATGAAAGATTGCGCATCCGATTCAATTACACATTCTCTTCTCAAAGCGAAGACAACTTTGAAGAAACCCATCAATTTGTGACACAAACTTTAAAAAATCCACATTTTGACATGGTATTGATTCGACGAACCTCTGCCGACCCTGCTTTTTTCACACCTGTGGATATGACAAAGTATCGTCAAGCAACAGCCCTATTGCAAGAGCAAGAACGGCAAAAGGCATCGGGGACATTGGAATCTCTATTGGCAGAGCGCGCTGGTGTAGAAAGAGACATCATTTCCAATCATTATTCCAAGAAACCCACTATGCTCGGATGTCAAGCCGGTACCCTCACCATGATTCTTTCTGAAGAAGGCGATGTACGACCCTGTGAAATTTTGGATACCGTCCTGGGCAACATTCGAGAAACTGACTATCGGCTGGAGCCAATCTGGACTGGACAGAAAGCCAAGCAACATCGATTGGACATCCAACAATCCTGTTATTGCACCTTTGAAACTTGTGTGCGGACCACGATGGTCTTTCAACCAAAGTGGTTGGCCAAAAGTGTGGGGCGATTTGTTCAACAAGCTCTTTCCAGCGGTTTCTAATTGCAACAGTACGGTGTCATCTCAAAATAGATGGCACAGTGTCTGAAAAAGTGCTAGATCGAATAGGCCTGCCATTTTTTATTGTGGGAGAGAATTGTGGCCACTTATACCAAAACTGTCGTCTTTACAGACATTGCCAATTACACGTTGTCAACAGCCAAAGCCAGCCGTGAAGAGCTGATTGGACTGATTGAAAGTCATGAAGAACACACCAAAAAAATCTTTGAGCCACACGGTGGAATATTGGTAAAAAATCTTGGCGACTCATTCATGGCCATTTTTGACTCCGCCACCGCAGCCATCAATGCCTGTTTAGAAATTGTCGAGAGCAAAATTCGCTTGGGAAATCAAGAATTGGCCATTCGAGCATCACTCGCGACCGGAGACGTCGAAGAGATCAATGGGGATTATTTTGGAGAGGCTGTCAATCTGTCGGCACGAATCAACTCTAAAGTCCCCGCTGCAGAGTGCTGGTTTGCAAACAGAACTCGTTTGTGCATGAACCAAAAAGAAATCCCTTTTGAGAGCGTTGGTTCCTTTGACTTTAAAGGAATTCCAGACAGCATTGAATGCTTCCGAGCCGTACCACCAAACCAGTGCATTTTTCCAGAAAAGATCGAAAAGCAAGCAAAACTGGGGCTGCTCAATTTCATTTCACCGAACCATCCAGCCAAAGCATCGTATTCTCGAAGCGATATCATCGTAATTCGTGGATATGAGATCGGCCTTCCTCCCTTTCAACAAATGCTCACCAAACTGCCCTCTCACTTACCGGCTGAGAACATTTATTTGCTCGCAACGCGTCTGCCACCACTTGAACGCAAAGAATGGCTGCACAAGGGGTATGGTTTGATCATCGGTACTGAATCAGCCTTTGAGAATACACTGCATGAGTACACCAGCATTCCTGATTCTGGGTCATCACAAACCTTGTTCATGGATTTTGGTTCTCAGGCAGATGCGTCGATTCAAACGCGTGGTTTTGCCGTCCGCAAGCCAATCAATGGTCTGATGGTGTCCTATTATTACGACTTGTTGAAAGATGGTTCTTGGGGCTTTCAAAAAGGCAACAACGGCGTATTAAAGGTTGATGTTCACGCCCAAGCAACTTATGTAACAGCCTATGAACAAGGCGTAGAACTCAACAACACTCCTTTGTCTCCAGGTGTTCCCGTTGAAATCACGCAATCTGGAACACTCAAAACATCTGTGGGTACGATTCAGGTTGTAGGAATCAACAACCGCGATTACCGCTGGCTTTTGGTGGGCACACCAACACAGCCACAAGAGTGCAACGTCGGCGACGCAGTGGAATTCGGACGTGAACCTGGTCATCCTGGTTATTTGTTGTCTGAGCGTGTACACGGACGTGGAATCGTTTGGAGTGCAACAGGTAAAGCCCGTGAAGCAGAACGCCATGGATACACCTTGGATCGAATTATCATTGGACGCCAACAGGCTCGTGTCTCGATAGATAGCCAAAATCGATACACGTTGAGCAGTGTACACAAGCGCATCCCCACATTCGTCGTCAACAACGACACACTTTTGATGATCGGTGGATCTGTAGCAATTGAGCAAAATGCCCTGTTTGTCTTGGGCACACGACTGATCGAAGTCGTACCCAACTAATCATCAACTGTCGGCCGTGGCACAGTTACTCAGCAGTCCCTTCGTCCAACTTCCGATAGCCATCGACACTTCTGCTCTATTGGCGGAGGTACAATCGATTGGCCAAGAACACTGGCAGGGGCATCGATTGCCCAATCTACGCTCGATTCCAATCGTTCAGTTCAAACAATACCGAACTGAGTGGTGTTCAGTCCTTCACTCATTGCCAACCTTGATGTCGCTTCTGCGCAAACTGGATGCACCCATTGGTGAAAGTCGAATTTCTGTATTGGAACCGGGCGCGAAAGTCGACACCCACGTAGATGTGGAGTTCTATTGGAAACATAGATTTAGGGTACACATTGTTCTCCAGAGCAATCCAAAAGCCCTCTTTGGCTGTGGAAAACAAACCCTCAATTTGCCCGTTGGACAACTGTGGGTCTCCAACAACTGGGCACCACACTGGATAGCCAATCAAGGTACGGAAGACCGCATTCACATTGTTGTCGATACAGTGGGTTCTCCGACATTGTGGAACTGGATTGAGAAGGGATGGCATTCTGACGGTGAATCTCCGTGTCCCACAACGGGTGAATTGAAACGCCTAGAAATCCCCACCAAGTTCACCAACCAATTCACCGCCCAATTCACCAAAGCACCGCTCGAGACATATACACCGTTACACATACGACACCCAGCAGAAGTTCATGAAATCATTGAAGATGCTATCCTAGAGTTGACGACTCTGGACACACATTTCCCCCACAGCCCAACGGCAGATCGATTGCGAAACTTCACGAAACTTTGGCACAACACATTTCAACAACATGAACACAGCCAACGTCAACAGTTCCAAGTGTTATTCGACCAACTGATATGTCACTTACCGAACTTGACACTGCCCAACACCGTATCGCTACACACAGTCTTGCACAGACAAATAGGGGCCTCCATCAAACCCATTCCCAACGTTGTTCCCATTGTCCTGATATCACCCATGGCATACCTAGAAGAGTTCAAATGTAGACTTCAACAGACCTTGGATGGCAAGTCAAAGGAAGTTGTCGTCGAAGAACACATTTGGACCGACTGGTGGTGTGCAGAGCATGAACACTATTCGAAATTGGAAGAACTGAGTACATGGCTTCGACTTGCACAGACAAATCAGTATTGGATTGATCTCACGGCACAGGCGATGACCACCCCCTTGCACTGGTTCATAGATGGTGCACAGATAATGCCTCAATTGAATGAGTGGTTGACCTTGTTTCCAAACTCTGTATTTGTCGGATGTCATCCAAATCTGGTCACACGCAATGAACCTGAGAATCCTTTTGCAGGAAACTTGGTCAATATAGTCTCAAAAGCACCCACAAACCTATTACAGTCATGCTCAATACACGTTGTTGAAACGTCTATGAAAGATACACTCACCAGTATCTTCAACCCAACACACGAGTCCACAGACATTCAACAGTTGACGATGGAGGCATATGTTGAGTTGTGGCGTTCTACCACATCGACCGTTCGACCGAAGGACGTCTAGACCTGAAAAGGTGACGTTTCTGTCATTTCAAGGTATAAAGAGCACGGTTTCTTATTTTTTCCTTCATCATTTCATTGTTTCATCGTTCAACAATTGAGTCTTGGCAATTCTGACCGATACACTCAACTCCCATTTCACCCTTGGAGTTTCTATGCGTGTCATGTCCATTTTTGGTACCCGTCCTGAAGCCATCAAAATGGCACCTGTAGTCCATGCACTGAATGCATCTACAAAGGTTAAATCCATCGTGTGCGTGACGGGTCAGCATCGAGATATGCTTGATCAAGTCTTGAATCTGTTTGAAATTACGCCCGATGAAGACCTCAATCTAATGCGTCCCAATCAGTCTCTTCACACCTTGACGGCACGTATGATCGATGGTCTGCATCCTCTGTTTACAAAACACCAGCCCGATGCCGTTCTTGTACACGGAGACACGACTTCTTGTTTGGCCGGAGCACTCTCCGCTTTTTATGCTCGAATCCCTGTTGGACATGTTGAAGCCGGTCTTCGAACCCACGATCTGAGTGCCCCTTTTCCTGAAGAGGGCAATCGACAGTTGACCGATCGAATTTCCAATTGGTGCTTTGCCCCCACCGAACGATCTGCACAGACGCTCCGACTCGAAAACCTGTCCGACTGCCAGATTCATGTAACTGGAAACACCGTCATTGATGCATTGCTGTGGATGAGAGATCGCTTGCCTATCCTCGACGCTGGACACACTGTTTACGGTTCTGCCAGTCGGATCGTCGACAATCCAGAATCCAAAATTTTGCTGGTCACTGGACATCGACGAGAATCATTTGGGGATGGATTTCAACGAATCTGTCAAGCACTCAAAGACATTGCCCTAGCCCACCCTGACTTATCCATTGTCTATCCCGTGCATCTGAACCCCAACGTCCAACAACCTGTCTACAATCTACTCTCCGACACATCCAACATTCACCTCATTCCACCTTTGGGCTACCAAGACTTTATTCGTCTGATGGATCGCAGTCACCTTATTTTGACCGACTCTGGTGGCATACAAGAAGAAGCCCCAAGTTTGAATAAACCGACCTTGGTTATGCGCGACTGTACAGAGCGCCCAGAAGGAATCGATGCTGGCGTAGTGAAACTAGTGGGTACTGATCCAACCCAAATTCAACGTGCCGTGGACACTTTGTTGACCGATCAGAACGCCTACGCACAAATGAGTTTGGCAACCAATCCATATGGAGATGGACGTGCCGCTGAACGCATTGTCAACATCTTGGGTGGCAATTGAGTAAGACCGACCAAGCAAAAGAAATCGCATCTGGTGGTGGCATTGTCTTTGGTGCCAGCATCTTGGATCGCGGTCTACGGCTGATTGTCACTTGGCTTCTCTCTGGGTACTTGGGACCGGAAGTCTTTGGCGTCTACACCATTGTGATCACCATTATGACCTTGGTCAAAATGTTCAGTCCGCTGGGAACCGAGTTGGGAACCATCTATTTTGGCGCAAGACACCGAAAGAACCAAGATCGTGCGCGCATGAAAGGACTTATATTGGCTTCAATGAGCATCTCGATGATCAGCGCCATTGTCTGTATGAGCATGCTGTGGATTGCAGCTCCCTCAATTACCGATCACGTATTCGAACTTCGAGTCATCTCTACCGCCCTGTTGTTTTGGACTCCCCTTCATACGATTGTGGGCTTATTGCGAGCACAAAAGGACATGAAAGGCAATGCGTTGGTCTATCAAATCACCATGCCATTGGGACTGGTGACCGGTGCGGTACTGGTGGTGCTGTGTGAATGGAGTCTGGTCAGTGCTCTGATCACCTATGTGATTTCAACGGCCATTCCATTGGTCTATGGAATCAAACGCGCTTGGAACCATTTTGGGGATCTTTTTACCGATCCCGACCTGCCCCCAATCACCGATTTATCAGCCTTACTCGGATATTCCATTCCAATGGCTTTTTCTCAGTTTGTGTTCCGCCTCAATGCGTGGATGGACTTGCTGATGTTGGAATGGCTGACTCAAACCAGTGCCGAGGTTGGAATTTACCGCATTGCTGTATCAATTGCCATGATCAGCACCCTTCCCATCACGGCGATCATCACAATTTTCAACCCCATCATTGTTGAATTGGTACAAGGACGAAATTTTGAAAGACTGAATGGGTTGCTCAAGTTGGTGACCAAATGGCTCTTGCTATTCAATCTTCCACTGCTCATGTTCTTTTATATGGTGCCCGACATTGTGCTGACCTTTTTTGACGATGCCTAT
>CBFIFY010000108.1:0-8022 GCA_965661985.1 uncultured Myxococcota bacterium
GTTCCCATTTACTTACAACTCACTGCGCTGATTGTACAATGCAGCTATGCAGCGATACAATCAGAGCTCTCAAATCAATCTACCCCAAGCGAGTCGGATTTAGATTCTTAATTCAACTCATGGTTCAACGGGGCAATGAAATACAAATATTCTGTGGGTTGCTGTAGAAATCGAGTGAATAGTGACCCCCCTCTCGTCCAATTCCGCTATTTTTCATGCCACCAAAAGGCGTTCGTAAATCTCTGTGGAGCCAAGTATTTACCCACACCAATCCGGTGTCCATTTCCGCGGCGACTCGATGTGCCCGTTCTAGATTTTGGGTCCAAATCGTAGAGGCCAATCCGTACTGGGTACCGTTGGCGATTTCAATGGCTTCTTCCTCGGTATCGAAAGGGTGAACCACGATAACCGGACCAAAGACTTCTTCTCGCGAGATTTTGCATGTCGTGTCCACATCAACGATGATGGTCGGCTCATACCAAGCCCCCCCTTGAAGTTCATCGGGAACATTGGGAACTTGTCCCCCACAAAGAACACGCCCTCCGTCCGACAAGGCTGACTGAACAAAGCCCATCACTTTTTGCTGGTGCTCTTTGGAGATCAACGATCCCAAATCACTGTCATCGTCTTGTGGGTCTCCGACTTTAAGAGAACGAACTTCTGCCACCAAACGCTCAACAAAGGCATCATAGATGGAGCGCTGTACCAAGATTCTAGAAGCACACAGGCATATTTGACCTTGATTGAGAAAGCTTGCTCGAGCAATCCCCTTCACTGTGCGTTCCATATCGGCATCGTCAAAAACCAACGCCGCATTCTTGCCCCCCATCTCCAAGGACATCTTCTTGAACTGCTCAGCGCCAGACTGTGAGACATAGCGTCCCGTTTGGGTACCACCCGTAAAGGATATGGCTTTGACGATTGGGTGGTTGGTCAACGCAGTACCCGCTTCGATGCCCCTACCGTGGACAACATTGTAAAGCCCCTTTGGAGCACCCACCTCATTGAACACTTCTGCCAACAGTGTCGCCGTTGTTGGAGTGAGTTCAGAGGGTTTCGCGACAACCGCATTGCCCATTGCAATGGCTGGTGCCAATTTCCAACTGAGCAAATACAGTGGCAAATTCCAAGGAGTGATCAACGCCACCACACCAAGTGGCTTGCGAACTGTATAATTGATCGCATCCCCCATCATGTGACAGCCAGTCTCATCGTGTCGAATGGCACCCGCAAAGAACCGAAAGTTGGCAATCGCTCTGGATATGTCCACATTCTTCGCCACGTGAAAGGGCTTGCCAGTATCCAAAGATTCCGCTTGGGCAAACTCATCCTTTCGGGCTTCGATCCGATCGGCAATCGCCTCCAACAAACTGGCTCTGTCTGGATAAGAGGTGCGTCTCCACTCTTTTTGAGCTTTTTCGGCGGCGCGCAAAGCGGCGTGGACATCCAGCTCTTGAGAACGGGGAATCTTAGAAATAACTCGACCGGTCGCAGAGTTTACATTGTCCAAATAGGCATTCCCCATTGGGGCAACAGGTTCTCCACCAATCCAGTTGGATAGAATCTCTGGGCTTTCTGGGAGCATATTGACGACGGATTGAGCATGGTGATTGGACATTCAAGCCTCTTTAATTGTGGGTCACAAGCTACACTTCTATGTATAAAGTATCGATCGTATTGGCAAGATATGAACTAGGATTTACAGTGCATACCCAATATAAGCCACTGAACACTGAACGATGCACACAATCAACATGCCTTAGAACCCATTGGGTCTGCTTAGCCCATTGGATACTGCATCCAACGATAATCGTAGGTATCTTTGTTTGGATCCCACTCATCCCACGTTTTCACTGTTTCCAAGGTACTGAGGTAGCGCTCAGGAACAATCCCCGGAACCAAAAAGGCTTTTTGTCGATGCAGGGCATAGGGATTTCGAAGCTCAATTCCCAAAACACCAAGAACTGCTCGGGCGACATACCACGTTGCCTGCGCATTCCACCCATGAGCGATTTTAATGACAACCCCCAAACCGTTTGGATAGTCTGGATGCACAACCCCTAGCCCAAGCAATCCATCCGCGCCTTCTTTAGCGATCACCTGTCCACCACCGGCTTTGATGATCGTGCTGTCCAAGCGATTGAACCCTCCGATCAAATCTGGATACTGCACCATCGCGTCCCACATCCAATCTTCTGTGCGGTGTTGCACCAACGAGGCCATGCACAGTGCCAATTCACTCACCGTATTGGATACTGTCGGCAGTCCACATCCGTCTCTGGCTACCCGTTTTGGCATCCAGTCTGCACCCAAAATCTTCTGTAACTCAGTTAGGTATCCCTGAAAAAACGGATGGGTTGGAACGGTATACCCCACTCTAGACCACCCTTTTTCACGACAGCCTCGTACAATCGCAGCGTGCTCTCCTGAACAACAGTGGTACCATCGACGTGGACGACGCACCTGACGGCCAAACTGTACCAGTGGCACATCCAACGGTGTTTGCATCATTCCCCACTCATCACGTTTCAAAATTGATTGAGCAGCGGCAACGTGTTCTGGCGTCCCGTTGTGAGAGGCCAACGAGATGGCTTGCTGTTCTGGACCCAAATCTCCCAACACATCCGAAAATACACGCATCATGAAGGGCTTCATCATCGAGCGTCCATAGCAGAGAACGTTGCCCCCAAACTGATGAATAACCTCATTGCCATGCGCCCAGCCCACAGCACCGTGAATGGTCGTTTCAGATACCCCAGCCCGGCGATAATCAACCAGAGGCTCCCAAGGAACATCTCGCCCCGTTGGAATTCCGTCTTCTGTCTCTCCCAAAGGCGAAACTGGGTACTTTACCGATCCAGGTTCCATCATTGACCTCCTTCGAGTGCGTCTGCAACCAACGGTATGACCTTGGATTGAAAGCGCTCCATCATCATCGATACGTGTTCATTGTCGTGGTTGAAGAAGTCAAACCACAACATCAAGCGATCTTCTCTGTGATAGCGCTCGACAATTTGCTTGGCGATCGTTTCTGGAGACCCAACCAGTGCATTGTTGGCCGCAGCTTCCACCTTTTTGGGGTCGAGAGTGCCTTGGAGCGCCTGCCAGTACGCAGAGAGGGCTTTGGTTGCATGAGCGTGAGCGGCCACATCGTTTTCTTCTGCACCTTTGTCGGCATCGTCGTGCAAAAACACCATTGCGGTACGGGGCATGTACTCTCTCTTCCATTCCCCTCCAGCCTCATGAAAACAGGCTGCC
Organism: uncultured Myxococcota bacterium; assembly: GCA_965661985.1. Lineage (GTDB taxonomy): Bacteria > Myxococcota_A > UBA796 > UBA796 > UBA796 > CAJWHX01. The sequence continues at coordinate 3,259 of CBFIFY010000108.1, forward strand.
ATACGGTCATGGGTTTTGTTGATCACCTCGTCATTGGTGATCGAAAGGTTGAACACCTTGGTCGGCATCCACTGATTGCAGCGTAATTGTGCCGCTGGATCGTGAGACCCAACGATCAGTGACAACAAAGAGCGATCCCAGTCTTGAGGAATGGTTTTGATATCTTCAAAGACATAGCGCTTGGCAATCGGCACTTCAACGGTGTCCAATGGCAATCCATAGGTTTCATGGGCTGCTTGCTGTACACGCTCCCAATCTCCATCAGAACGGAAGTTTTTGCGGGTTAGAATGGTCTCATAGGTGTCTTTGCTGGACAGAACATCCCCTCTCAACAACCGGAGAAAAATGTCGCTGGCCTCCAAAAATATCTGTCCTTTGAGCGCAGGCCACGCTGCCTCTTCCACAGCATCTCTTGGCACAAACCCATACGGACGCCCCATAAACTCAAATCGACCGGTGGCAAACCCAATGTGCAACCGCCGACGCTCATCTGGATTGAGTCCATGCAGTGTGCAAAAGTTTCCAATGCGCTCTGCCATTCCAATTGGACCACCGTTGCACATCAAACTCATGACCGCCGATCCGACTTCAATATTCTTGGTGCAAGCAAACACTTTGTGGGCAAGTTGGAAGAAGTCCGTGCACAATCCAATTTCACCTTGGAAGTGTGGCACCACCGGCTTCTTGTTGCGTTTTTGCACTTCCGTTGACAAGTGGGCTTGGGCGATCCACGCTGTGCCATACCCCAATCGATCAGCCAATTGAACCTGTGAAAAGAAGTTTCGCAGCATCGTTGGCTCATCAGGAGTGTAGCCATCAACGGGCGTTTGAGAGATGGAAAAGAACACATCGTATTTCATGAAATCCTCACAGGGCAGGAATGAGATTGTTGACTGCGAATTCCTAACGCATTCTACAGGTTGCGTACACCCTGACGGATTGAAGACAAGATTGATTGAAAGTATCGTAGCAAGCAAAGTTCAGTGCTTCTGTGGGTTGCCTTTGTGGTCAAGGCTCATTACAAATAGAACAATCCACCACCATATTTGGACAGTTGTATTTGGAGTAGAAAATGGCTGATTTGTTTGACAATCCAATGGGTCTGTGCGGCTTTGAGTTCGTTGAGTTCACCGCTCCCACAGAAGGCATCTTGGAACCAGTATTTGAGTCGATGGGCTTTACAAAAATCGCCAGTCACCGCTCCAAAAATGTTCACCTCTGGCGACAAGGTGGCATCAACCTACTCACCAACTATGAACCCAACTCTCCTTCTGCCTATTATGCAAAGGAACACGGTCCTTCTGCCTGCGCGATGGGTTTTCGAGTGCGCGACGCAGCAAAAGCCTTTGAACTGGCAATCCAAAAAGGTGCCGAACCCGTCGATATCAAAACTGGATTCAGTGAACTGAACATTCCAGCGATCAAAGGGATTGGCGGCGCATTGATTTATTTCATCGACCGTTTTGAGGATGGACTGTCCATTTACGACATTGACTTTGAGTACATCGAAAGCGCCGAACGCCACCCTGTGGGATGTGGCTTCAACGTCATCGACCATTTGACCCACAACGTCTACAAGGGTCGCATGGACTATTGGGCAGAGTATTACGAGCGTCTCTTCAATTTTCAAGAGATCCGCTACTTTGACATCAAGGGAGAGTATACAGGTCTGATCTCACGTGCCCTCACGGCACCCGACGGGCTGATCCGAATCCCGTTGAACGAAGAAAAGTCTGAGAAGGTTGGTCAGATTGAAGAGTATCTTCGTGAGTACAAAGGAGAAGGCATCCAACACATCGCCTTTTCCTGCGATGATCTCATCGGATGCTGGGACAAACTCAAAGCCGCTGGCGTCCAGTTTATGACACCCCCACCGAGCACCTATTACGACATGCTCGAAGATCGATTGCCTGAACACGGAGAGCCCACCGAAGAACTCCGAGCCCGTGGAATCTTGTTGGATGGTACTACCGCGGACAATAATCCAAGATTGCTCCTCCAGATTTTTTCTGAAAAAGCCATCGGTCCAATTTTCTTCGAGTTCATACAACGCAAAGAGGACGAAGGCTTTGGAGAAGGAAACTTTGAAGCCCTCTTCAAGTCCATCGAACGCGATCAGATGAACCGCGGTGTTCTCTAAGCCTATTCACACAGGGAGCATCCATGTCCGTCAGTTTAAAGAGAATCCATCACGTCGCCTACCGCTGTCACGACGCCAAGGAAACGGTCGAATTTTACCAGCGCGTTCTCAACATGGATTTCCAACTCGCCATCGCCGAAAACGAAGTCCCCTCCACCAAGGAACCTGACCCCTACATGCACGTGTTTCTCGATGCAGGTATGGGCAACGTACTGGCATTCTTTGAACTGCCCAACTCTCCAAAGATGGGTCGCGACGACCAAACGCCCATTTGGGTACAGCACATCGCCTTTGAGGTCGACTCTCTTGAGGCTCTACTTGAAGCCAAAACACACATCGAAGGTCAAGGTTTGGACGTACTTGGTCCGGTCAATCACGGTATATTCAAATCGATTTATTTCTTTGACCCCAACGGTCATCGCATCGAACTGGCTGCACACACAGGTACAGCAGAGCAGATGAAAAAGCTGCACGATGTCGCCCCCCTGATGCTTGAAGAGTGGTCTCAAACCAAACGCGCTCCCAACCACGCGGCTTGGTTGCACGAGAAGTAACGATTCCCGCCATCTTGATAGAAGATAGAGAAAAGAGAAAAACATCTGTTCGTATGTAATACACCAAATATTCAACAACACGGTGCGGACTATTCAGGGCACAATCAACACAGTCCCAGAAGTACTCTCCAGTTCATCCCGCATCGCATAAATATCGACGTTGGACATGCCCACACAGCCCTGTGTTTGTATATGGCGAACGTCTGTCATCTTGGGCAGTCCAATTTTCAGTTTGGGGATCTCACGATGGGTGCCGTGTATCAAAATCGCATTACCAAGAATTCCACCATCGACAGTCTCACCACGCTGAATCTGTTTCAACAGTGCATCACGTTTTGATTCAGTCAATCGACCATCTGCAAACGATTGACGAACATCTTGTGCATTGGGATAGTGAATCCACAGCGAGCCGTAATACGTCCCGCCATAGTTGGAATATCGATACAACCCTTCTGGAGTTCGCTTATCTCCTTGTTTTTCTTTGTGCCCCACGGGCTCTCCACCGAGTGCAATCTTCCAAGACACGAAGGAACCATCTTCCCGCTTTTTGGGTTGACCATCTTCGATGACAAAAATGCGCAGTGCACTTTTGTCCACCACCAAATTTGGTCTTGCAGACTGAATTTTTGCCAAATCATCCGACGACAAGTTTGTTTCAAATATGGGTTGGGTTTTCATCAACTGGACATAGACAAACAAGCTGAAAATAAGTCCAACAATTGCGATTCCAATTTTATATAGACGATTCATATTTTCTCTCAAAATTTGGTCCCTCAACATAGACCAATCACCAATTCAACAATACCGCGACCGCCGACATCTGAGACATCAAGCACACTCTTAGTCAAAGTGCTGTACACATCGAAACCCAATCGATCCATCAAAAGATGGAATGTGACCAATCCACAAAGACCGCGTGGTGGATTCCCCACCAGAATAAAAAGATCCACCAACTTTTGCGCCAACAGGCTCACCATCGCGCTCTTTGTCCCAAATTATACGATCTCCCCACAATTCCACTGGCAACAGTGACCCAGGCTCTGGTACGCTTTCTCCCAAATCTCCTTCTCCCTTTTGAAACCACAAATAGCCCTTGCCACCCGTCAGACAATCTTCGGCAATGGGCTGTTTCAGATTGACCACCAACAACTCTTGTTCCAAGGCTATGTTTTCCAAAAATACGCATACAGTCTGCAATTTCAGTTGGTTCAAGACCTCTTGTGGCACTTCAATCTTGGTTTGAGACACTGTCGCGGTATGGCCCTGCTGTTTAAGATACCCGATCCACTGGTCTCGCTGTGCTTGTTGCTCCAAGTCCACCCATTCCCAAGCGTTGCCGATTTGATCGTACACACCATATTCTCCGACACAATCTGACATACTCCCAGTTTTCTCAACACCACTCCATTTACCGTGGGTGCTCGGTGTATCCAACACACACTGATTTTGGTATGAAGGACCCCACGGGTATGTATGCGGACCACCAGCCTGCACCCACTCTCTATAAGTCACCAACTTTAAAGGGGCTCCATCGACATGCGTGCGTTCACAAGCCTGCATCGCCTCAATGAGCGATACGTGGATGGATGGTATTTGCCCACTTTGGGAAATGGCAGTTTGGTCATCCGAGAGTGTGGCCTCAAATGGTTGCATGCAAAACTCGGGAGATTCCGTGGGAATGGGCAACAACCCATTTGGACAAGTCTTGGCATCTTTTGCCACACACCCATCAAACAACCAGAAGCCAACCATATTCCACAAGCCATATCCAATCATGCCCACAATCCTATCAGAAAACACGGCCAACAATGTGAAATTAAGCATTTCACCTACATTGCATAGGGTCAATTGGTTTTGGTCACGCTGTTGCACTACATGAAAATGTTGACATAGGAGTGTACAATGCCTGAAGGACCAGAAGTACGACGAAGCGCCGACAAAATAGAACGTGCTGTCGCCAACAAACCTTTGCGGTGCATCTTTGAGTATCCAGTATTGGAAGCGGTATCCAAACAGTTTGAAGGAGTCACGCTGACCTCAATAGACACCTATGGAAAGGCCTTTGTACTC
>CBFIFY010000109.1:0-7679 GCA_965661985.1 uncultured Myxococcota bacterium
AATTCAACTCGTCCCTTATCTTAAGAACGATAGTATCAGTGTGTCGCTGTATTTAGGTATGTATTGGTTTCATATGAGCACGTTGTTTGGCTGGGTTTGGATACAATGGTATACCTCACGCACTCTTCTAGTTGTTCGTTGGGTTGAACTCGCCCCTTATCTTAAGAACGATTGTATCAGTTTGTGGATGTAGTGGGGTGGACTGATATGAGCACGTTGTTTGGTTGCGTATCTTACAAGACCAAATGTACCATTCTTAGTGGTTGGTTGAACTTAACTGACTCTTGGCTTCAGAATGGCTCTGTCTGTTTGTTGAGTTTTTTTGGGATGGTGTGGTTGGTTTCTAAGAAGCGATTTGTTTGGCTGGGTATGGTATGAGACCGAATGTATCATTCCTCGTGAGTGGTGAGATAGAGTTCGTCGCACTTGAGGTGTTTTTAGTTTGTCGATGTTGTTGGGGCAGATACACAGATGACATGGATGTGTATGATAGAGCCTCTTCAGCATTGGTTGAACGGATGCCACCTTTACTTTGATCTTTTGATCTAATGCAAACATCAGGTGTTTGATTGGGAGACTAAAGGAAAAGGCTCAATACTTTATGGAGTACTGAGCCTTTGGTTGTTTCGTAAGTGATTTCCTACGGAGTGAATTAGCTTCGTACATCAAAGCGAATGGCGTCTGAAGATAGGCTGTTGTTTATATCTACATGTGGAATCTTTGCCACAACGGTAAAGTCCAAAGAGTGCAGAGGCTTGTTCAGGGTCAACACCACAGTTGGAATTTCTGCGTTTAGGGCATCGGTATTCACTTTCTTGATGTGCTGGGCGCCAATGTCTGAAAATTCTATGGAATAATTTCGATGATCTTTGCAGGCTTCGATGCTCTCATCTGTCAGATGATTGAATTGCACGGTGACTTCAGATTGATTTTTGACTGCGCACTTACGGATGCTGAGAACGTTGAGCGATTGTTTCAGTTTCTTGCCGGCACGAAACACGGGGATGATTCTAGGAGGAACCGAGATGCGTCGATCATTTTGGGGGTCATATCCTTCAAAAGCACTGCGTTCTGAAAGGTTGAATGTGCCAAAGTCTGAGATGGTGACTTTCTTACCATCGATTAGAGCATCAGAGATAATGGATGTGAACAGATTAATGGTTTTGGCGGCTGTGGATTTGGGTATGCCAGCACGGGCCGCCAGTTGTTCTGTAAGGTCTTTCTTGTTGAATCCCGATTTGCCGTTGGAAGTGATCATGAGAAACTCGCGTTGAGGGTTGGTAAGTTGTGGTGAACACGATACAAAAAACAAGTGCTTATTGCATAGAACGTTGTACTTGAAAAAATAGTCAAATCTATACAAAAAGGGACATTAATGGTCGATTATCGCAAAGTTTGAATTTCTATGCAAAAAAGTTCAAAGATTTAAGGTGGTTATGATTGTCCCAAAATATAGACATATTTCAAAGTTTGTCCCATACATATTCACAATGGTGATATCTCTATGGTTGACTTGGTGGACTTTGCACAATCCGTTGCCGGATGGTTATCAAAATGAGTTTCTTCATGTTGGAAATACATTCGACATCTACGAGTCTTTAGTATCATTGGACTGGTGGCATCTTCGATGGTACGCCTACACTTCGTATTGGCCTTGGGGATTTTACGCTGTTCCAATGGTGTTTTTGTTGCCCTTTGGCAAAAGCGTCTCTGCCCTCATTCTCAGCAACCTGATTTATTTGGGTGTTCTGATGGCGTCGATGTTTCGATTGGCGAAGATTTATCGCAGTTCCTGGTCGCCATACTTGTTGATGTTGACACCCGCCGCATTTGGTTCGCTCACTCGATTTGAACCAAACTTTGCCAATTTGGCGATGACCGCTTTTGGGTTGGTGTGCTTGGTGGAGTCCGATAGTTTTGCCAATCGACGATGGAGTCTGCTGTGGGGGGTTGTTTTTGGGACTGCATTGATGTTGGATCGCCTAACGGTTCTTTTTTATTTGGGGCCTGCCAGTCTGTATTTGCTGTATCGGACCAACTGGTCTTCACAGCATTCTAGACGCAATGTGGCTGCATCACTGTTCTTATTTTTGCTCTGCACGGTGGCTTATTATCGGGAATTCTTCATTCGGCATTCTGGCGAACTGCTGTCTCAAGCGCCCACTGGTGAAATTGATTCGACTGGTGCTTTGTTGTCCACAGACAATCCACTTCCGCACTTGTATTATGTTCTGTCGCTGTTGGACTCTCAAGCGGGGTGGGGGATTGGGCTGTGTATGCTTGTGGGCTTTGTTAAAGCGCTGTATGACAGGGCAAGTTCCAAAGATTGGTTGTTGATCTATTCGGTTCTTCCAGGTCTGTTATTCTTCACACTGGTTGCCAAAAAACAAGTGTACTATTCCTTTCCAATACTGGTGCCTTTGGCCATATTGGCTGGTCGTTTTCGTTTGTCTGGACTGGCTGTTGTTGCTGGACTTTTTGTGTGGTTACAGCAAGGGGTTGGTATCGTGCCGGTCACAGTACCTGTTCAACCCAGACTGCCTTCATCTTATGTGTCACCAAGCTATGTATTGGCACGTCCACCTTCTCAGCAGTCCTATTCTGTACAAGAGATTGTTTCGCAGATTGAGGGTCAACCAGCTGAAGTGATCGTGTTTAGCGAAGATCAAGGGTGGTATGAAGGCTTTGTGGTATTGCAACTCCGTTCCCACTTGGATGGTCATGTGCGGGGGGTTACAGCCGACCCCGTTGGTGTATGGGAGTTTGGTTCTGTTGCGGAGTATTTGGTGTGGGTTCGGCCTTCGACGGTTCAAGATTCCTTTCCACAATCTGGCAGTGTGACTGCAGAACTCATTTCTGATCACTATACGATATCTGAGTTGCCGGCCGTATCGGATAGTGTAGCGGCTCTCAAAGAGGACTTTGTTCAGGTTGGCGAGTGGCACGCTGCAGAGGATAGTATAATCTCGGTATACAAACGCACCACACAATCTATTGATATAGACACAGATATAGATGCAGATTCTTCACCCTGAGGTCAACATGTCCCTTCGTCCAGCCGCCACCATCATGATTTTTCGACAGTCTCCAAATGGTCCCGAAGTGTTGTTGCTACAGCGCTCTCGACAAGTGGGCTTCTTTCCATCGGCGTGGGTTTTTCCCGGTGGTCGTGTAGACGAGACCGATGCGGACTTTCCAGTAATTGGTTCGGTACTGGGCGTAGACAATGCCTTTGGTGTTGCTGCCGTCAGGGAGGCTTTTGAGGAAGCGGGGCTGTGGTTGGGTGAAGGAGTACCAAGTCAGGATTTGAGAGATGGGTTGAACAACCGCACTGGCAAACTGCCGTTGGATGGTTCATTGAAAGCGGATCTTCGACAGATCCGACAGTGGTCTTGGTGGATTACTCCGGACACCGAACCCAAGCGATACGACACTCGTTTCTTTGTTTGCACAGTTCCCTATGATCCTGAAGTGGAAGTCATTCCCGATGCTTCTGAGACGGTCGAGGCTCGTTGGCTGACACCTACCGAGGCTGTTTCTTTGCACGAGTCTGATCAACTGTTTATGGCACCTCCAACCTATTTGACTTTGCTGGACCTCGTTGAGTTCGCAACGGTCGATGCCATTTGGGTGACGGCTTCCTCGCAGACGGTAGAACCCATTCAACCAGTCCACGACAAGTCGGTTAAACCGATGCAAATTTGTCTTCCGACCCACCCCAAACACACGAAGCAAACCCCCGACTTAGGCTGTCAGAGTGTGACATTAGACGGTCTACACTGGGTGCGTCAGTGACGGCGCTTTGGTCTATCGCATATGGTTTCTGGCTGGGTACGGCAGACGGGGCTGAACTTTCAAGGTTCGACTGGGAAGTGGTCGACGGACGTGACCCCAATCGATTGGTGATCAAATTTCACGAAGAGAGTGCCTTGACCGCAGAAGATGTAGATACGGTGTTTCCACTTTTGGTAGGGCAAGCTCGTCCATTGTTTTCACAGTCACCGGAAATACTGGAGAAACACCATAGACGTTTGGGCACTGTTGAAGACCTTCGCACCTATGTTGTAGTGGAAGGTGCATCGGAGTGGTTGGATGCCATCGCCGCTGACTTGGTGGGGGATGAGCGACTCGAACACGTGTATCGCGACTTTCTATCTCAAGCACCGCCTACGGATATTCCACCGACAACGCCTTCCTTTGTTTCCGAGCAATTAGATCACATGGCAGCCCCACTGGGCTTTGGTTTTGACTCTGCTCGACGTTGGTCCAGTGGCTCAGAGGTGCGCATCGCCAACATTGAATACTCCTATGATCCGTTCCACGAGGACTTACAGTATGCACCGGTGACCCACGTTTTTGGTTGGGACGTAGAGCAGTGGGCGTATCATGGAAATGCGGTGTTGGGACAGTTGATTGCCACCGATAACACCTATGGAGTCACGGGCAGTGTCCCCGATGCAGAGGTGCTGATGGTTTCCCCCTATCCAGAAGCCAACGCCTACAACGTCGCAGCGTCCTTGGTGGCCACACTGGATTGGTTGGTGGCTGGAGATGTTGTCCTCATCGAACAACAGGCCTACGGCTGGGAAAATTATTGTCCCATCGAGTACATTCCATCTGTGTTTGATGCCATTCAATGGTTGACGGCAGAAGGCATCGTGGTGGTTGAACCCAGTGGCAATGGGGCTGCCGATTTGGACAATGACCAGTGGGAAAGGTGGTTTGATACTTCTGTTCAAGATTCTGGTGCTGTCATGGTTGGTGGTTCTGGTGGTGCTCGGGAACCCTTGGTTTGGTCCGGTGGTTCTGCTTATGGAGAGCGCATCGACGTGCAAGGGTGGTTTGAAGGCATCGCAACGACATCCACTTGGGAAATGGCGGACTTGTATTATCCGCAGCAAGATACCAGGCAGGCCTACACCCAATACTTTGGGGGGACATCGGGTGCTTCTCCACAAATAGTGGGGGTGGTGGCTTTGTTGAATTCAGCGATGATCGAACAAGGCGGAACCCCTTGGAGTCCCAGTCAAATGCGTGCACTGTTGCGCCAAACGGGCCGTTCTCAACCAGCACACGATAGGACGACTGCGATTGGTTCTCAATCCGACGTGGCTACTTTGTTGCGCATGTGGGCTTGGTAGAAATCTCAGGATGGAATTGGGAAAGGGCACAAAAGCATATTACAAGATAGGGTATGGCAGGCGTTGCATGGCTGGTGCCGGTCTCGGTTTTCAAAACCGATGAAGCGTGTTGAGAGATTCGCTTGGTGGGTTCGACTCCCATCGTCTGCCGCCATTTTTATTTTGTGATTCATTAGGGTAAACCTTTATTTTGATTGATCTGATTGAACGATGAAATCTCCGTTGTGCCAAAATTGTGCCATTTCTTGTGTCATTTACCTTTTCAACGACTAGAAAATCACAGGAAGATGAACACCTTCCTGTGAAATCATTCCAAGACGAATCTTAATAGAGAGATCCTTAGATATCTAAATTAGGAGCCAACAGTTGAGCTTGTTCCTGCATGTGTTGTGGTAAAATCTTGATGTATCGCATGGTGGTTTGGATGTCTGTGTGACAGAGCCATTTCTGAACGTGGGGCACTACATTTTGCAATATAGTACATTCTAGATTACATGTTCCAAATCTTAATTTCATGGAGAGAAAAACTTATGAGTCGGTTTGAGATAGAAGCAAAAAATGAAGCAAAGTTGGTCGCTCACAACCCTTTAGAAATCCAAAGAAAGTTTGCAGATATCACAGACTTGATTGTCTCTACAACAACTGGTCTGGAAGAGATTAAAAACAGAGGCTTCTTTAAGAGGTTGATTTCTAATAATACAGCCGATCTTGCGAATATGATGCTACAAATTACCCAGATTCAGCAATTTACTTTGGGCTTTGTCTTGGCTTTAATGCACCAAAATTCAGACAATCTACGAATGTTAAAAGTAATACGAGAAGAGATCAATGGATCTCACCACAAATTACAGATGCATAATGAAATGCTCAGTGAACAGGCTCAGAACTTAGATGGTTTCATACAAGTTTTTGAGCAATTAACAATTGAAATAGATGCGAAGGTTGCCCAGCAAAGAAAGAAAGAGTATTCGAAGCCAAAGTATATTGTTCCAATGGTTGTGCTGGTTCTGGCTGTAATCGCAACTTACTATGGGGTTTTCTCATGAAACAAACAAAAAAAAGTTTCCGTCATGTACAAGCGATGCTTGATTCTTCAATGAGTGCTTTTATCGCTGATGAATATGTAGACAGAGTAGATAAGGCTATTGATGAAAGTTTAGATCTCTTGTATAGAGTGTCTCAACAAAAACAGAATATGGACATAGGATTTCAGAAAGGATTTATTGCTGAAGCTCATCACGTTGGATCATTTAATGTTGATGCGGCTGTAAAAGGACGAGGTGATATCTTTGCCAAGATGTTAGAAAGTACAGAGGATGGTTCTGTTGATGTTCAAGTCCTCTCTCAGGGTGGCACTTATGACTATCAATTAAAGTATTATCGTTCGTCTTATGAGACAGCGAAAGCATTGAGTTCTGAGAAGTATGGGGATCAGTTGTTAGTTGCTCCTTCAGAGCAGGTTGAAGATATTCGACGATATGCTCTGACAAAAGAAGATAGTTCTTTTCAGCATACAGCTGTCAATACACACGATAGAGTCGAAGTAGAAGGGGTTAATTCTAGACCTCTTACGAATGAAGAATCGATTCAATTAAGTAAGGATTTGAAAGATGGCTCTTCACTAGAAGGGTATGGGTACTCTTTGGAACAATCTATTGAGTGGGGGGATATGCTACGTGAGGGAAGTCAAGCAGGACTTCAAGCAGCTCTTCTTTCTTCTACTATGCAAATGGCACCACAGCTTCTCGATATTATTGGGGACGGAATTAAAGGCGAAGGAGTTGATCCCCAAAAGTTAAAGGAGATGCTTAAAACAGGTGGTAAAGGAGCCGCTAAGGGGGCTATTAGAGGTGGAGTTTCAGCATTTCTCACAATTGCTTGTAAAAGTGGTAAATTTGGAGCAGGAGCTCAACAAGTTAGTTCGCAAGCCATAGGAATGGGAACTGCATTAGCCATGACAGTTGTTGAAGATGCTCTTTTATTATCGAATGATGAGATATCTTCAGAAGAATTCACATACAGATGCGGTCGAAATTTAAGCTCAACCTATGGAGCCTATATCGGAGCAGGAATAGGTCAATCGTTAATACCTATACCCATCTTAGGAGCCATGATAGGTCAAACAGTTGGTGCTTTGGTAGGCGGTATAGCTGCCGAGGGAGTCATTGAAGGAGCGAAAGTTATTTCTAATGAAGAAGGACATAAAAGATTGGTTCTACTGAATGAAGAAATGTATAAAACAGCTGAGATGGTCTATATTACGGCTGTGAATATGCAAGATTTATCAGAAGCATATCAACAGGAAATTTCAAGCTATAATGCTGCTATCGTTTCTTGGAAAGAATTTTCTGGTGATTGGTTTCAAAAGGCAAAATCAATACAGAAACAACAGATGACTACAAGAAATCGTCTGGAGATGTTGAAAAATCGATTGAATAAAAGGTCCTCTTAATAATCACAAGCTTCACCAAAAAACTGTGTCACAAATTGTGCCATTTTTCGTGTAAAACCAGACCAAACCAGCACAAAGGAGATCAA
>CBFIFY010000110.1:0-7097 GCA_965661985.1 uncultured Myxococcota bacterium
GAGGGATGGACTTGGAAAAAATCCCTCAGAAATAGAAGCTTGGAAAAAGGTGCAGAAGAAAGGACCCAACCCAAGTGCATCAAGCGCCAATGGAGGATGGGAACCACGTTGGTTGGAACAGCATCAAGGTACAAGGAATGAAGTGGACATTGTAGAATACAGTCAGTTGTCTTGGAAGGATTTCTTACAAAATTATGCTGCCTGTTCCAAACCCGTTTTGATTCGCGGCGTCCCAAATATAAAAGAGTTCCAACGTCGATGGCAAAAAGAGCGTTTTGTACAGAGATTTTCTCAAATGGAATTCGAGTATGGCGCTGTCCCCTATGCACAGTCTTTGGGACGTACGGGAGGGACTGTGACATTTTCTGAATTCCTACAGAAAGGGGAGGGGTATGTCTTTGGACAATTGCATCCAAAGTTGCACGGCAAACTGCTTCAGGACATACCGAAATTGGGGTATCTGAATGCGTTGTCGACTGTGCATACACAGTTCTATCAAGGTGGTGCAGGGATGGGGGCTCCCATGCATCTTCACATAGATGCGTGGAACTGCTTGGTTTTTGGCGAAAAGAGATGGTTTTTGGCACCTCCTGGTCAGGGAGTATACAGTTCTCTACCGATTTTGGAGTGGGTGGAGGCTGTGTTGCCAACGATGAACCGACCTTTTCTAGAGTGTCGTCAATGTGCAGGAGATGTCTTGTATGTACCAAAACATTGGTCTCATGCAGTTCTCAACACACAAGAGTCGATTGGAATTGCAAGAGAGTTTATCAATCCGTATCTGACTTAATGATTGACAAATCCACTTACATGTGACAGTATAGCGCGTTTTAAAGAGTGAGATATCTCAATATTGTTGACCATAAAGAGTGGTGAGACTGTTTGTCTTTCAATAGATTCTCTATAAGAAGTTGAGGAGCATCGTATGCTAGACATTGCCTTGGTTATTCCACCGTTTACACAACTCAATACGCCATATCCTTCGATAGCCTATCTAAATCGATACTTGCGTTCAAAAGGTATAGTCCCAGCTCTCCGAGACTGCAGTATTGAAACGGCGCTTCGTGTCTTTTCGTCAGATGGGCTTACGACCATTTTTGCTGAACTTGAAGAACGCTTGCAAGAAGGGGAAGATTTTGCGGATGAAGTTTGGTCTTTGCGTTCCTTGCGGGCTTCGATTGTTCAGGTCATTCCAGAAGTGATCGCATTTTTACAGGGGCGTAGACCCACACTCCACAACCGAATCGTAACGGGGAATTTTTTGCCTCCAACCCCTAGGATTGCAAGCATTGATTTGAGCCACTTCGGGACAATGGGGGCTACAGATGCCAGTCGATACCTTTGTACCCTCTTCTTAGAAGATTTGACAGACCTCATTAAAAGCGTTGTGGATATAGGGTTTGATTTTGGAAAGTACCAAGCGTATTTGGCCACTGGAACGGTGACGTGGGAGCCAATCGTGGAGAGATTGGAACAAACGACCATCGTGGATGCCTATGTCGATTTGGTAACCGATGAAATTACGGAATCCGTCGTTGTAATTTCCATTCCTTTTGCTGGTACACTGTACGCGGCATTGCGAATGGGGAAGCGATTGAAAGCCAGTGGCAAAACGGTGTGGTTTGGTGGAGGCTACGTCAATACGGAACTTCGAACCCAGAAAGATGCTCGGTTATGGGAATATTGCGACGCTTTGTGCTTTGACGATGGAGAAGAACCGCTATGGGCCTTGATTCAAAGCCATCTTGGTAAGGATGCCGATTTAGTGCGTACCCGAACTGAGACCGTAGAACCAGATTTTACAGGTGTCCGGAGCTCTGAATTTACGATGGTTGCAGACTATCATGGATTAAATCTAGAGCACTATTTACAGTTGCTCGATGCGTTGAGTCCAGCGCATCGAATGTGGTCAGACGGGCGATGGAACAAGTTTACCCTTGCACACGGGTGCTATTGGAAGAAATGTTCATTTTGTGACATTCACCTCGATTATATTTCGCGCTATATACCCGCAGAGATTGTTCGCTTGGTTGATCAGATTGAGGAGTGTATCGAACATACAGGCGTCACGGGCTTTCATTTTGTGGATGAGGCAGCTCCTCCAAAAATGCTCAGAGATTTTGCCTTGGAAGTGTTGCGACGACAGATTCAACTTTCATTTTGGGGCAATATACGGTTTGAAAAGTCTTTTACCCCGGGCTTGTGTGCTTTGTTGGCCAAGGCTGGATTGATAATGGTGACAGGGGGCTTAGAGGTTGCAGAAGAAAGGGTGCTCAAATTGATGAACAAAGGTGTGACGCTCCCACAGGTGATTCAAACCACCAAATCTTTTCGGGACAACGGCGTGTTGGTTCATGCGTACCTCATGTATGGTTTTCCAACCCAAACCGATCAAGAAACCATCAACTCAATGGAAATCGTACGGCAATTGTTTGAGGCAGAACTGTTGGATTCCGCATTTTGGCATCGATTTGTTCTCACACGACACTCAGGCGTGTATGCCAATCCCATGCCTTTTCACATCGATATGGCTTCTCCAGAACACGGAGTCTTTGCTTTCAACGACATCGAACACGGGGACCCACGGGGAGGCAACCACGATGCCTTTGATGATGTCTTGCCGGCGACGTTAAGTTTGTGGGCGCGAGGAGAGTCTTTGGACATCCCTGTACACGAGTATTTTGATGCTCAGATGCCAAAGACAACGGTTGCCCATGATTTTGTTGAGCGTGAACTCAATGATGGTGGAACGAATCCTGTGCGCCCAAATCATAGATTGCTGTGGTTGCATGCCGAGCCAATTGTGATGGAGACGGGATTGTTGTTGGGTGCAGGAATGAACGCTGTTGAACTGGATATGCCAATGGAATTTGCCTTGTGGTTGGCTGAAGAACTCTTTGGTTGTACAATGCAACATCCTCCTGTTTTGGTGTCAGATATGCAACGTCGTTTTCCAGGGACCTCGGAGCAGTTTCAAGAGTTGCTAGAGACATTGTTGGAAGTGGGTTTGATAGCCGTATAAAATACAGGGACAAGAAAGAGGGCGCGATGCAATTTTGGTTACTAAAATCAGAGCCAGATGAATGGTCTTGGACTGATCAGGTGCAATGTGGCATGCAGGGTGAGGCATGGACAGGGGTGCGAAATTATCAAGCTCGAAATTTTATGAAAAGCATGGCACAGGGAGATCGATGTTTGTTTTACCATTCGGGTCGAAAACGAGAAATTGTTGGTGTCGTCGAAATTATCAAAACCTATGAACCAGATCCAACGGATGCGAGTGGTCGATTTGGTATGGTCACCGTTCGCGCCTTGCAATCCTTGATTCCTGTCGAATTGTCATGGATCAAGCAACAGTCTAATCTTCAATCCATGGTGCTGTTGCGACAGCCAAGATTGTCCGTTCAACCCATTACTGTGTCCGAATGGGATATCATTGTTTCACGAGGCACGAAAGACTGTAATGATCAGTGATCAGTGATTTTTGATGTAAGAGTCATGGCAATGAGGCAGAGAAATTAGAGCAAATGAGGTGACGAGATGAGTTTATGGGATGATGCATCATTGCTACACCATTGGTTGGGCGCACACGTGACCAATGAGGGAGTTTGGTTTCGCGTGTGGGCACCTCGTGCAAAGTCTATCTCTGTTGTGGGAGATTTTAATGGTTGGAATGGTGAGGCTCATCTCATGTCACGCCAAAATGACGTATGGGAAGTGGTTGTGCCCGAAGCACAGTTGGGGCAGTGCTATAAATTTGCTGTGTGTGATCAAGCAGGACAGGTTGTCTTGAAAACAGATCCATTTGCAAAAGCCATTGCATGTCCTCCTGAGACGGCCGGCATCATTGTGGACTGGACACCAACACCTCTTTCATCAGTAATCCCTTCAAGCCCAATGACAATTTACGAATTGCACATTGGTTCTTGGAAAGCCATTGATGGTGAACGCCCAACCTTTCGAAACATCGCCAAACCTCTCATCTCTCACTTATCAAAACTTAACATAACTCATGTCGAATTTATGCCGATCACACACCATCCTTTTTATGGCTCATGGGGCTATCAATGTTTGGGATATTTCTCGCCACTGGGCGACTACGGCTCTTTGGATGACTTGGTTTGGTTGTTGGGTGAACTTCATAAAGCGGGCTTCGGGTGTATTTTGGATTGGGTTCCAGCCCACTTTCCAATGGACGAAGGTGGATTGATTCGATTCGATGGGGAACCTCTCTTTGAACATCCGGACCCTCGACGGGGCTTTCATCCAGATTGGAACACTGCCATCTTTGACTTTGGTCGTCCTGAAGTTCGTGCATTTTTGTTGAGCAGTGCCCGTTTTTGGTTGGAAGAGGTTGGTTTTGATGGTTTGCGGGTGGATGCTGTCTCTTCGATGCTCTATTTGAATTATTCTCGCGAAGAGGGGGCTTGGCTTCCCAATCAACACGGTGGGCATGAGCATGTAGAGGCGTTGCAATTTTTTCGAGAATTGCACTCTATGGTTCAGAACCTCCCTCAGTCACACTATTTAATTGCCGAAGAAGCGACTGCTTGGCCCAAAGTGTCTTTTTCTCCGGACAACGAAGGGGTGGGGTTTGATTACAAATGGGACATGGGGTGGATGCACGATACGTTACGCTACTTGTCGCGCGACCCAGTTCACCGCTCTCATCACTATGGCGATTTGCTCTTTAGAGGTGTCTACGCATTTCATGAGCATTTTGTATTGGCGTTGTCACACGATGAGGTTGTGCATGGAAAAGGCTCTCTGATTCGAAAGTTTCCAGGAGACGAATGGCAACGGTTTGCCACTTGTCGATTGCTCTTTGCCATGATGATAGCCCAACCTGGCAAAAAGATGATTTTTATGGGAATGGAGTTTGGTCAAGAACGCGAATGGAATCACGATGCATTTTTGGATTGGACGGAGGCGCACGGTTCATTCAATCAGGGACTCATGCGTTGTTTTTCGCAACTGAATCGATTGTACAGAGATGAACCTGCTTTGCAAGATGATTTGCCAACTGGATTGGTAGGACACTCTCATCGAGACCCCAGCAACTCGGTCATGTTGTTGATTCGTCAAAACAAAGACGATGCTTTAATTGTGGCGCTTTTCAACTGCACACCCAATCCTGTGACGGACTATGAGATTGGAGTGCCGCGCTCGGGTCATTGGACAGAATGCTTTAACACCGATGAGACCCCTTTTGGTGGCAGTGGATTGGTTGCTGAGTATCCAACATGTACGAAATCAACACCCTTGCATGGCTTTGCCCACTCTATGACGGTTGGCATTCCACCGTTGGGTGCAAGTTTTTGGAAATGGGAGAATGATTTATGAGTCGAATGGTATGTATACACGGACATTTTTATCAACCACCGCGTGAAAACCCACAAACAGGGGTAATACCCAATCAACCGTCTGCTTCACCGTTTGACAATTGGAACGATCGAATTCTCAAGGAATGCTATCAGGCCAATACTTCGGTCGAAATTGTCGATGTACAGGGACACCCAACAATACTCAACAACTTTGACTGGATTTCTTTCAATATTGGACCCACGTTGTTTTCATGGATGACTGAACACCATCCCGTAACTGCCCAAAAAATTGTAGAGGCCCACCACCGAAGCCTAGAGCGAACTGGTCATTCCAATGCATTGGCACAAGCGTATCACCACAGCATTCTTCCACTGGCCGATCATTTTGATAAAGAAACCGAGATTCGCTGGGGTTTGGCCGATTATCACCATCATTTTGGTGTATCTGCTGAAGGTATGTGGCTGGCAGAAACGGCTGTGGATACTGATACTTTGGAGGTGCTGGCTACGTTTGACGTTCAGTTTGTGGTGCTGGCACCTAGACAGGCTCAGGCAGTGTGTGTTGATGGAGATTGGACCGCTGTCAATGAAGACACGTTGGATACCTCTATTCCTTATCTGTGTGAATTGCCGTCTGGGCGAACTATTGCGCTTTATTTTTATGAACCTCAGTTGGCAATGGATGTCGCGTTTCGGGGTGCTTTGAACAATGGCGTACAGTTTGCTGAACGAATTGAGAAGGAGGTACACAGGCTCTCTCCAAATGGGTTGTTGCATTTTGCGACGGACGGGGAATCGTATGGGCATCACCATCGACATGGAGAGATTGCGCTTGGCTTTTGCTTGAATCGTTTGCTGGACAGTGGCGTGTCCTTGACCAATTATGGTGCGCATTTGGCAGAAAATCCACCGACAACGCGTGTGAAAATTGTCGAAAAATCTTCTTGGTCTTGTGTACATGGTGTTGGTAGATGGAGCGAAAATTGTGGTTGTGTGATAGACCCCGCATTGAGTGGTCAACAGGCTTGGAGAACTGAGCTGCGCACTTTCATGAATCGACTGAGGGATGTGACCCGGACCATCTATCGATCGGAATGTCATACCTGGTTGACTGATCCAATGATCTTGAGACACCGTTGGAAAGAGGCTGTGTTAACCGGGAGTGAGCGGGCTTTGGTTCAAGAATTTCTCAAGGAGGGGGTGACCTTAGATGATGACTTGATGGACACCATTGATTTTTGGATGCGGCAACAAGAGTTGGCACTCAAAATGTTTACATCCTGTGGCTGGTTTTTCGACACGGGAACCGGAATTGAGGCGCAACAACTGCTGGATTACGCCAAAGAACTCATTCGACACACAAAGCAACGTGTGGATTGGCCCTTTGATGAAGGGATTTGGGAAGAGTTGCGCTATCTTGAGCAGTCACAAAAGTCGCAATGGACAAAATGGGTGAACAGCCTAATAGAGTCAGTTGATAGAACTCATTCACCACAGTCGTAAGTATACAGTTGCTCTGATACACCGACCGTCGATTCAGTGATTCGATGGGTGATGTATCCATAGTCGTTGAATTTTGTTGAACCATTGGGGTCGGTGCGCGTGTTGCCCTCCCACGAGTAGGACGTGGCCATTTGGTCGGTACCTTCATCGTTTGTTGTCACCGTAGTGCCCTTCATCAGTTTGCACCATGTGTCGTTGCACTCGTACTCATAGGTGGTGGTGTTTGCAAAACCATCGCCTTCATCGTGAAATTCAAGTACGTAGCCCATT
>CBFIFY010000111.1:0-6995 GCA_965661985.1 uncultured Myxococcota bacterium
ATGAACAGAAGATTCCCCCTGATCGTTCCATTGAACCACACCAAAGTGCGTCTCAGACAGAATGTGAACCTTTCTGCCCGTACTTGCAAACAACGACCATGAATGAATCCTCTCCCCAGAGAGGGCATACAGAAAGATGGTGCCACGCTTGTCAACTACAACGCAGCAACGACCCACAATGTGTATGGTAGAAACTTGGTGTTCAATGGTACAGAGTTCTGTACTGACAAATCCAGTTTCTGAACTCAAGTCTCGCTGACACAACTGCACTGTTGGATCGCTGGGTGTCTCACATTCATCTTCACTGTCCTCATATGCTTCATCATCGTCTTCGTCCCACTCTTCGGATGCTTCTTCATCACCTTCATCAATTTTGTCTTCTTCACTGTCCTCATATACTTCGTCTTCGTCTTCGCCCCACTCTTCCGATGCTTCTTCATAAATGTCATACCATCCGTCTTGGTGAACCACAAAAGCATCCTCTGAGACTATATCAATGGCAAGATAGCGATTGTCATCAAAGCACAACACGTCCACCATCTCGAGAGTGTTCAGATTCAAGCATTGTATACGTCCAGATTCCAAAACGACCAACAATTCGTCGAGCGACCACCACTTCACATACCCAATATCTGCCGCGTCCATTTCAAAGATCGGTTGCGACTCATCATCATCGAACCGTTCCCACATATAAATGGTCTTCGAACTCCACAGGACAATACCTGAACCAGGTCCACAAGCATAGTTCATCACTTCTTGGTGAAGCAGAACCTCGTTGGTCTCTGGATGCCACGCCCACAAATAAGAACAACAATCGCTGGCCACGATTACGTCTTGCCATTGTTCAAAGGTGGACCACTCTTCTTCTTCGGTCAACAAAGTCTGTATGCAGGGATTGACCGGTACAGTTTGGGGACGACGCTTTCTGCGCCAATGCACCCAACCATCCGCATTCTGTTCCCACTTCTCTGCGCGTTGGGTCAACGTACTCTCGTCGGCATGCTCCAACGCCAACTGATGAAAAATGCGCTCGATGCCCCATTGTTCGTCGTCCAACTGCAACAAATGTCTCTTTCCCCGAAGAAAACCAGCCATCAGTTGTAAATCTGCCTTGACACTCTCCGTATCCATCACGGTGCAAAGAGCCTCAAAATCTTGAACAATGCCGTACAAATCCGCACTGCCACTCAGCCTAAGTCGCTCCAAGTCATACTCGTAATCCAGTATCAAATCCGCCATGCCCTGTACTTGATCACCGCTTAAAGCATGTTTGACACCGTGTTCAAATACATACTTCAGCAACGTTTGTGAACGAACCTGCGACCACGACGATGCAACCTCGAACAAATCTTGATGAATCTGCATCAACTGACTTTGTCTAATTTTGTGCATACATACCTCTGAACCCCCTCTCTACCAATACCAAATCATTGCTGGCAACGTCACAGAGGTCAACAACAGTCCAATGTCTAAATCACAACAAGAGTGGTTCACAGTATACCAAGACACCACGCAAAAACACACAAAATCAACACTACCCTATATAAAAGACCCATTGTATTTAGCATTGATGGAAGTAAGGGAGATATGTCCCCAAGAATGCTAAAAAGTCAAAGAATATCATACGATTTATCGATTTTTGATACACTGTGTACATCAACGTGAGGCAATTACAATGCAAAGACCGACAATGTACCTTTTTGGGGTGGCGTTAATTTTAATGGGATGTCGTGCAGACAATGTCAAAGTGAACAGCGACACTGTTGAAGAAGTGTCCGATTTGGATGGCGACGGTTTTACCGAAGAGGCTGGAGACTGTGATGACAACAATGCAGCCATCAATGCCAATGCAGTGGAAATTTGTGATGGCTTGGACAACAATTGCAACGGTGAAATCGATGAAGGGGTCACCAACACCTATTACTTCGACAACGACAATGATGGCTTTGGCAATGACGATGTGACCACAGAAGCCTGCTCGACACCAGATGGGTACGTGCTCACGAAGAATGACTGCAACGATGACAATCCCGACATCTTTCCGGGGTCAGAATTGCAGTGTGACAAAGCAAACACAACCCTGTGTGCCAGCGGGGGTATCGTAGAAGGAGAAACCGTCCGCGGTGTCTTTTGCTTCGCGCCATCAGACATTGGTACAGCCCCTAAATCCTCTGGTGAATCCATCACTTGGCAACCGGGTCCCATGAACCAAATCACTACTCCATCGAATTAACACCATCCACTTAACACCACTGAAGGAGTCGTCATGCTCTATCTATTGCTATCTTCCATCGCTTCTGCCGTACCGTTACAGTACAACCATCAAGGTCGCCTACTCGATGTAGACGGCATTGGACTGGAGGGCGATCATGAATTGCGCTTCCGTATTTTGGATGATTCGGATGGTGTGTTGTGGGAAGAATCGTTTACTGTAGACTTCACCGATGGATTTTACTCTGTCAATTTGGGCAATGACGAACAAGACAATCCTTTGGATGACAGCATCTTCACCGCCTACCCTCTTTGGATGGAACTGTCGGTGGATGGAGATACGTTGTCACCCACCCACCCCATTCAATCGGTTCCCTACGCCAGCGTGTCAGGATTGGCCGAAAGCCTAGAAGGTGGTTCAGTCGACGCAACGGAACTCTTGATCAACGGCATTCCTGTCATCGATGCGAGTGGACACTGGGTGGGTCCTGCCGATCAGCCTGACTGGTACAGCATTCCAAACCGCCCATCGGGACTGGATGATGGAGACGACGATACCCAACTTGACCAAGCAGGTGTCCTCAATTACATCGACGGTTCGACCGTAAACTTGGGCGCTGGCTCTCAAGTGGACAGTGCAAACATTGTGACGGCAGATTCTTTTGATTCCTATTTGGCAATGGGACTCACCGATGGAGACAACGATACATTGGCAGAACTTGGCTGTGCAGTCGGAGAGATTGCGTCTTGGGGTGCCAACAATGCCTGGGTCTGCACCTCTGATGCCACACTGGACTGGACGGATATCGCCTCGATGCTGAGTGCAAACCAAGCCGACCTCAACGCAGGAACGACCATTGGTGGACAGGCGATTGTCACGAATGCAACAGACATGGATACGCTGGGTGCGCTGGGCTGTCAGGCTGGTGAAGTGGCCAAGTTTGATGCTGGTCAAGGTGGTTGGTATTGTGCTGGAGACACCGATACCTTCCTCAACCAAAGTGACGTGGTTGGGTATGTGCAGGGTCAAAGTCTCAATTTGGGTGCTGGTTCAACCGTCGACAGTTCTGCCATAGTAACCGCCAATTCTTACGGTTCCTATCTACCGGCTGACCTAGCAGATGGAGACGACAACACCCAACTCGGTCAAAGTGATGTGGTTGGCTATGTACAAGATCAAAGTCTCAATTTGGGTGCGGGCTCAACCGTCGACAGTTCTGCCATAGTAACGGCCGATTCTTACGGTTCCTATCTACCGGCTGACCTAGCAGATGGAGATGACGATACGCAATTGAGCGACGTGGAAGTGCTTTCCATAGTTGAAGACGCAGGCAGTTTGAACCTCACGGGTGACTTCAGCACCGACGGTACGGCAACCTTCAATGACTCAGTGACTGCCGAAGCTGGACTGACCGTCAACGGAACTTTGGTTGCCGACACAGTACAGGGCTCCTATGGATACAAAGAGTTTACCACCACCAAAGTTGCTTCCAGCAGTACCTCTTCAAAGACCTACACATTGTTGAACATGCGCTGCAGTGGACACTGGGGCAGTTATTTTGTCGAAATTGATTTGATCACCTATTATTATCGACCTTCTGTTCGTCGATATGAATATTACTGTGGAAATGGAAACCACACCAGTGGTGGAAATCTTGTTGAAGTCTCAGCTCCACAGGCTGTAAGTTCGCTGGTCTCCCTATCCAAAACAGCAGCCGTCAACACTGGATATGACCACAGTGGAATCCGCATGTACGACGTTGAACTTCAAGTCTCACAGGGAGCCTATGTGCAATCCTATGCAAAGGTGCGCACCTATGGCATGTGGCCTTCTTACCCAGCGGGCTCATCACACAGCACGACATCTCCATCGGCAATCTGGCCGACTTGGAACGAATAGTCGAACGAATAGTCGAACGAATAGTCGAACGAATAGTGGATTGAGTAACCCACAGTCACTGTACATAGAACCATCAATATAGAGAGTCGCCAAACAACCACGGCGATACTGAACCGTTGAACCAGATGAGTTGAGTGGTCTCAAAGCCCATTTCAAAAAAGTTCGCAAAAAATAGTCTTACAAATTTGCATGATAGTATTACTATTGTATAATGTAATTATAGTATCACTAAACGTAGTCATACTATAAAACTCAACCCAACCATGGAGAAACAATGACGTTACTCAAACATCACCCAACCAACCTCATTGCACTGCTCAGCATTTCACTCATAACGGCTGGATGTGCCATCGTTCGACCTGGAGAAGTCGGCGTCAAACAACGCCTTGGCAAACTCGATACCAACATTCATGAGCCCGGTGCTGTGGCGCTCAACCCCTTCATCACAAAAGTGGTCAAGGTCCCCACCCGCACCATGAACTTGGAAGTTGAACTCAGCCTGCCCTCAAAGGAAGGTCTCAATGTCAACGCCATCATCTCCATTCTCTACAAGATTGACAAAGCAGAAGCCCCAAACATCATCAAAAATGTTGGTCGCCATTACGAAGATGTCCTGTTGCTCAGTGTCTTTCGATCGGCATCGTCGGATGTCTGTGCCCAGTTTTATGCAAAAGACATGCACTCTGGCAATCGGGCAGTCATTGAAGAAAAGATCAAAGAGAGCATGGAAGGCGTCTTGAAAGAGTATGGATTCGAAATTGAAGCCGTGCTGCTAAAGAGCATCAACCTCCCGAAAGGACTCTACCGTGCCATTGAAGACAAACTTGAAGCCGAACAAAATGCCCAACGAATGGACTTCATTCTCCAGCAATCTAAAAAAGAGGCTGAGCAGAAGAAAATCGAGGCTGCCGGTGTTCGAGATGCCAACCTCATTCTGTCGGAGGGCTTAACCCCCAGCATCATCCAATGGCGCAACCTTGAAGTCATGAGTGAATTTGCAGAATCAGAAAACAGCAAAGTCATCATCACCGATGGAAAGACCCCCGCATTGTTGAACGTGGAAACCGACAACTAATTCTTGGTCAGCTATGGTCTATGATCGTTGGCTGTATATTGAATCGCAGTCGCAGTGGGTGTTCGAACATAGAGGTTCGAACACCTTTTGTTCTTTGAGAGTTGAGAGTTGAGAGTTGATGGGCTCTCGACTATCCGACTGGACCGATGTGCTTGCGAATGTATCGCTCTGCGTCCTTGATCCCTTGCTCGAACAGTTTGGTTGCACGTTTGGGTGTTGGAATCACAAGTCCCCACCATGGAGGCGTCAGTCGACGGGGATTGATCTTCATTCGTGGGTCAAAGAAGAAGGGACTCACCCGCAAACAAGCGTCTCCAACTTTGGGGTTGTTGCGTGTAAACCCACCATCAATGCATCGTTGCCCTCGAAAATTGATCGACGGATACTTTACAGACGGCAGGTGACAACTTGCTCGAATGGCCCCCAACAAATCATCCAAATCGGCAAATTGATTGATCAGTTGGTTTCGGAAGGGCTTCACAGACGTAATGGAAATGTGTACCCGTTCAGCGATCTTCGGGAGGGTATCGGCATCAATGAAGGTGTGTAGAAAATTGGTGGCAAACTCTCGAAGCATATCGGGATGCTTGATGATGTTTTTGCCCTGGTGTGGGGTCAACAACTCCACAGCGGTTTGATGTATCTGTCGAGCGTCGATGCCACTTGCCAACATCACGGACAACCCCGAACCGGCAGAAGCTCCTGCATACTGTACACCTTCGGTCAACCCCGCTTGTTGAAGCACAGATGCCACGCCCGTTTGGTAAAAGTTTAACGTGCCACATCCCGCAAATGACAATGCATCAAATTTCATGAACCATTCCTTTTTCACATTGGTTCATACTATCACCGAAATCCAGAATGCACCTTTGTTTTCACCAAGAACTTAACCTTCAACACTGTCCATATGCAAGAACCTTACGCCAGTGTGTTTATGGGGAGACTCTGCTTTCAACCAGCAAACATCCCCATCCGCCAGCCCATCACCGCGTCAAAACCAACCAAAAAACCACCTTGCATGGCAATCGAATTTCCCCAGCCTTCCATCTGTGGATTCCCAGTTTCACGACCACGGTGTGCCATATACAAACCGGTCGCCACATAGCCAACGTCCAAACCAGCGTTGACCCAAAAAATGCGTGACCACTTTTCAGTGTCCACCGGTGAATCCTTGACCAAGGCCATTGTCGCCAAGCCCAAGTTGATGGTGTTCCAACCCGCATTCATTCCATAAAAAGCCGCCTGTCTTGGGTCCTCCACAGTCAAACCCAGTGGAATGCCCGTGGCGATGTTCGACAGTGCCCAAGCATTCAACGTCCACATCCCTCGATCCAGAGCCTGTTTGCCAGTGGTCTCTTCATTCACCAAGAACAACGTCTCATCCATGTGACCCGTTCTGTCTACATCCATCCATTCCGTCTCAGAAAGGTCGAACAACTCTATATTTCGCTCCTCTCCGTGTTCATTGGCGAACGCGACCGATACCAAAATTCCCCACAACATGCCAACTCCATTGCTTTGATAGACCTTTGGAAAACCTAGCCCAAAAGTCCACGCAGACCACAGACTATCAAATCATGATCGAAACCTAGAATGCTTTTCTATCCAGTGCCAATGCTCAAAACTGGACACCAAACTTGTCCAAGGTGGCTGGTACCAACTTGCAAAACCAAAGAGTTGGTCGCCCGAGTCGGTAAAATCTGGACAATCAGCCGCCCAAAGTTGTGGACGCGCCTCGACTGTACTCGCCATGACAGCCCTCATAAACTGGCTCTGTTCGGAATGAATCGGCTCCCATGACCCCGATTT
>CBFIFY010000112.1:0-6909 GCA_965661985.1 uncultured Myxococcota bacterium
ACCCATATTCTTCAAAAGCCTTGGAGTCTCACAACGCCATTTTCAGATACGACATGGCGGTGCTCGAGGGTGTGGTGTTGACGGATGTAGAGGATGGAGTCTATACGCTGATTGCCTTGCCGCTTAAGATTCAGGGCTCGGATGCTTCACCGGTTCGAGCGGTGTTGGTTGATTGAGCCAAAATAATAAAATAAAAAGAGGAAGCCGAAGCCTCCCCTTACCACTTTCACACTCAGTTCTTTACCAACCTGCATTGGTGATTGATCTCAAATTGCCACTGGTAAATTCCACTGGAATCTGTTGACCAGTTACTTGACCAATTGCATTGTGTCTAGACACTGTGGGAGTTCGAAAGAACTCCCCATTGATTTCCAGTTTAAATTTCTCTGGGTATTGGTAGTCCAACCCTCTTGTGAGGGTATACATGGTTCCTGAGTTCATTTCCACCACAAGGGTGTTCTCGGTGACTTCTACAATTCGGAAGCCATTGAAATTTCGTCTCATACCTCTCCTATTTTGATGAAACACAGTGTTGTACTTCAAGTTTCAGACACCATCTAAACGAATTGGGTATTGCAAAATCGGATCGAAAGCAGAGAGGTCACTCTAGCTTTCAGACGTCAAATGACAAGAATGTCACAGTGGACAGTATCTTTTGTTTAAGGTGTCTTTTGGTAAGATTTGGGTGTGGTTACAATTACAAAGTGCTTCAAAATACTGGTAAAACCGACATCTTTTGATAGATAGCCCGTCGATTGAACATGGATTCAATGATCAGGATTGACTGATCAAGATCTGTCACGCTGGAGCCCATCATGCAAAAAGTCTCTCCTTTATCCGACGCACCTGAGGGCAGTACCAGTACAGAGATACTATCGGGCTTAACGGTTGCCCTTGCCCTTGTTCCAGAGGCTGTTGCCTTTGCTTTTGTGGCTGGCTTGTCTCCAATTGTTGGATTGTACGGTGCTTTTATGATGGGGTTTGTGACCTCGTTGTTTGGTGGTCGACCCGGTATGATTTCAGGAGCTACGGGTGCGATGGCGGTGGTGATGGTCTCTCTGGTCTCACAAGGTGAAGCGATGGGGGGCACAGGTGCAGGTTTACAATACTTGCTGATGACCTTGTTGCTAACTGGCGCACTTCAAATCGCTGCTGGTGTATTCAAGTTGGGTAAATTTGTACGCATGATTCCAAGCTCGGTGATGATGGGGTTTGTCAATGGTTTGGCGATCGTCATCTTTCTGTCTCAGTTGGGCATGTTCAAGCGCGATGGTGCATGGTTGACTGGCTCTCCGCTGTGGACCATGAGTGGACTGACGGTGCTGACGATGGCCATTATGGTGGTGGTCCCCAAATTGACCAAGAAAATTCCAGCCGCACTGTCTGGAATTGCGGTGGTGTCGTTGATGGTGATTTTTGGTGGCATAGAAACGGAAACGGTTGCCTCCTTTGTCGCAGCAAATGGTGGTGGTTCTATCGCAGGTGGCTTACCGATGTTTGGCGTCCCCACAATACCGTTTTCCTTCGCGACGCTCACCTTTATTGCTCCCTATGCGGGGATTTTGGCTGCGATTGGACTAATTGAGTCGTTGATGACACTCAATTTGGTCGATGAACTGACCCAAACACGAGGGGATACCAATCGAGAGTGTATCGCACAAGGTGCTGGAAACATTCTCAACGGATTCTTTGGTGGTATGGGTGGT
The DNA here is from genome assembly GCA_965661985.1 of uncultured Myxococcota bacterium. Taxonomy (GTDB): domain Bacteria; phylum Myxococcota_A; class UBA796; order UBA796; family UBA796; genus CAJWHX01. The sequence goes on from CBFIFY010000112.1 coordinate 1,707, forward strand.
TGTGCGATGATTGGCCAAAGCATTATCAATATTAAGAGTGGTGGCAGAAGCAGAGTCTCAGGGTTCACAGCATCCGTTATTCTATTGGCGTTCATTTTATTTGGGGCGCCGGTGATTTCATTGATTCCGATTGCCGCTTTGGTAGGGGTCATGTTCATGGTGGTGATTGGTACTTTTGCGTGGAACACCTTTAAGATTATGAATCAAGTTCCGATGTCCGATGCATTTGTGATTTTGTTGGTGACGGGGTTGACCGTACAGTTTGATTTGGCGTTGGCTGTTCTTGCGGGGGTTGTGGTGTCTGCGTTGGTGTTTGCTTGGGAGAATGCACTTCGGATCCGCGCACGCAAGCACATCGATGAGCACGGCATCAAGCACTATGAGATTTATGGTCCCTTGTTCTTTGGCTCTACAACGTTGTTTTTGACCAAGTTCACGATTGACGAAGACCCAAATGAAGTCATCATCGACTTTGCGGAGTCTAGAATTATGGACCAAAGTGCCATCGAAACCATCAATAAACTGGCAGAGCGATACCAAGTCGCGGGCAAAACCTTGCACCTTCGTCACCTCAGCAGTGACTGTATTCGATTGATCAAACGGGCGGACAAAATCTGTGACATCAACGTATTGGAAGACCCAGATTATTTTGTTGCCATCGACAATTACAACGTACAAAAAGCCGAAGAACGCGCTGTCGCTTTACATGCTGCTGCGGTTGCGAATTAAAGGTTGTCCGAAACGCAGTGTCCAAAAGGTTCAATATCCATACATTGACCTGGAGGATTTATGCAGGCATTTCAAACCATCGGAAATGGAAACATTCCCATCCTTCTACATCTTCCACACAACTCAACCCATCTTCCGGAAGATTTTGATTGGGGTCTAGATCAAGACACCCTTGATCAAGAAATCCACAGACTGGTCGACCATCATACCCTTAAACTCTTTGAGCCGCTCATAGATGCAGGTGCCATTGCATTGCACAACAACTTTTGCAGGCTGTATTTTGACCCAGAGCGCTTTTCAGATCGCCAACAAGAAACCATGAATCAGGTTGGGATGGGAGTGTTCTATACGCACACCACTGAAGGGGAGCCTTTTAGAGAACCTGATTCAGATGAGGTATATGAGGCCAAACTCGCTCGTCTCTACCATCCATATCATCAAAAGTTCACCGAGATAGTAGATGGTATGCTCTCTAAGTTTGGTCAGGTTTTGATCATCGATTGTCATTCCTATCCCAAATCTCAATTGCCATTTGAGCAGTACCCGAATTTGCCAAGACCAGAAATCGACATTGGCACATGGACTCAGCCGGACTGTCACACATCACCAGAATTGATAGAATATACGACTCGTTGTTTTCAAGCCGCTGGGTATTCCGTGGACTTGGATAGCCCATTTAAAGGCTCCATACTTCCGACTAAGTTCATCGGAGACACCCGTGTACAAACGATGATGCTTGAGGTCAGACGGGATGTCTATCTGTGCTCTGAGTCATACCAACAAGGTCAAGTGGTTCTAGATCAGAAACGTACACGTCACTTTCATCAGGTATTAGAGCAAATGCGGTTGTGGGAGAAGTTTAGAAGATAAACCAATCAAGGTTGGTAAGGTGGACAAAAGAGGAAAAGAGACGGGAAATCAAGAGTGCTTCATCATGGAAATTCAACGATGATGCTTGAGAAGAGTATCCAAATAGGGGGAGGATACGGAGGGAAAGGTTCACGATACAATGTCAATGGAGTGGCATCCAAAGTGAACAATCGAACTATAATGCACCGAGATCCATTCTAAATGTCAAAAAATGTCACAGTGAAAATTTTGGCTATCGACTCGTCAAGATCGCATGTGTACATCCTTGACGGTTTCGATCCAGTCGATACATAGGTTGTGACATGAAAAAAATTACCGCACCATCCAATAAGAAAAAAAGACTCTACAAAATGGTCAAGCACTTGGGCAATCCACAGGAGCGATGGTGGCAAATTGACCCTTCTTTCATGGATTTTGAGCGTTGGATGATGGTGTTTGGCGTACCGTTACAAGTCAGCAAGAAAGGCATGTCAGAAGAAAAATTACGGAGTTGGGTGAACAGTCTCCACTCGATGGGCTTCGATCAAGAACGTCGATATTGGTTGGAGATCTATCAGACCGTGTATTTACCGTTGGTTGAACGGGTGATGGCTCAATCGCAGCGGAATGGCTTTGGGTTAAAAACGTTATCCTCTGTGTATGTAGGGTCGAGAAACTTTCCGGTTTGGAGTGACTGTTGGATTGCGTCCTGTGGAATCACAGTATTTACCGAGGCTCGACCGACCGATGCTGTGGGCGTGCGTTTGCCGGCTCTACTTCGCTCGGCTTTTCGACCTGCGCCGAGTGTTGACATTCCTGCTTGGGCGATTGCGGACTATTATCACGCTCAATCAACGAAGTATGCACGGCGCTTTGATGTGTCTTTGTCCGATGTTGGTGAGGGTTGGCGCGTGGGTGATGTGAACGAGGGTGTGGATGTGGAGGCTTTGCGTGCTGTCTTGGCGGGGGATGGTGAGGTCGTTGGGCGTGGGTTAATTGAGTGGTGCATAGAGGTGGTGTTATGAAATTTTTGCAGAAAGGTATCTATGAACTCCTGGCTTCAAACAAAGTGAAGTCTCAAATCGAGACTCTTGATGATTCTTTACGAATACAGGTTGAGAATGTTCCCGACGAGGATAGGTCGCTAACCCTAAGCCGTTACCTCTTACCAATCATCCAAAGAAGTTTTGATGCTTGTAAGGGCGAGCATCGTTTACATAAACAAATGGAATTGTTTTATAATTTGCTCAATGAATGTTCCAGTCGTCTAGGTGAAATGGAGATTGAGGATTATCAAATTCCCGAAGAACCTCAGATATTAAAAAGCGTTGCAGGTATATTAGAACCTGAGCCAATCCATCCTGATATTCCTTTGTCTGTAACCGATTTATTGGTCAATGGTTCCCACGATAGAAGTTTGGGATCCCAGTTGCGTAAAGAGATTGTATCGGCCGATAGAATAGATTTATTGTGTTCATTTTTAAAGTGGTCTGGATTTAGGCTTATTCAGCCAATGCTTCTGAATTTCTTGGAGGATGGAAAAACTTTGCGGGTTCTTACCACGACCTACATGGGTGCTACAGAATTGCGAGTGATAGAAGAACTATTGGCGATGGGTGCGGATGTTCGCATCTCATATGACTCAACCAAGACACGTTTGCATGCCAAAACTTGGTATTTGCATCGAAACTCAGGATTCTCGACGTGCTTTTTGGGGTCTTCAAATCTTTCGCAAGCAGCCTTGTTGGAGGGTGTAGAATGGAATGTACGCCTTTCGATTGTGGATAATCGTGGGGTTGTTCAGAAGATTGCATCAACATTTGAACAATATTGGCAATCTACAGATTTTGAAGCCTATTCACGAGAGCGTTTCCTCCACCACAAGAAACAACATGATATCCACACAATATTGCCGAACATCGACATAAGGCCTCGAAGCTACCAAGCAGAAATGTTGAGTGCATTGAATACTGAACGTTTGCAAGGCTTTACGAAGAACCTCCTTGTTGCTGCCACTGGCACAGGAAAGACAATGGTTGCAGCGCTTGACTTTAAAGGCTTGCAAGAACAACATCAGGTGAAGACCCTTCTTTTTGTTGCCCATCGTGAAGAGATTTTAAAACAAGCTTTAGGGACATATCGTTTGGTGTTGAAGCACAATACGTTTGGAGAAATACTAGGGGCGGGACATGAGCCTTCAGATTGGAAGGTTGTTTTTGCTATGGTTCAAACCTTAAAGAGCCGTGTGCATCAGCTTCCAGAAGAGCATTTTGATGTGGTTGTAGTGGATGAGTCTCATCATTCAAAAGCCGGAACGTACTCTATTATTTTAAATCATTTTAAGCCGAAGTATCTTTTGGGGTTAACGGCAACTCCCGAAAGAATGGATGGTCAGTCTATTTTGGAATATTTTGATCACCGCATAGCCTATGAAATGCGTCTGTGGGATGCTCTTGATCAAGAGGTGTTGTGTCCTTTTCAGTATTTTATGTCCAACATTGATACGCTAGATTTACGCGGGGTTAAATGGCAAAATGGAGGATACAATACCGATGAATTAGAGAAGGTATACACCGGTAATGATATATTGTTTCGACAGATTGTTGCACAAGTACAGCGTTTGATTTTACATCCTCAAAAAATGCGTGCGCTTGCCTTTTGCGTGAATGTGGCCCATGCAAAATTTATGGCGCGTCGATTGACAGAGGTTGGTATTGTTTCAGTAGCCGTAACCTCTAGGTCGCAAGAAAAACGTGACGAAGCGTTGTTGAAACTGCGTCTTGGAGAGGTTCAATGTATTTGTTGTGTAGATATGTTCAATGAAGGTGTTGATGTTCCGAATATTGATACTGTACTGTTTTTACGTCCAACACAAAGTCAAACAATCTTTCTTCAGCAGTTGGGTCGTGGATTGCGTAGATCAGAGGGAAAGGCTTGTCTCACAGTATTGGATTTTGTTGGGCAAGTGCATGAGAAATTTCAGTTTGCCAATATGTTTAAGGCACTTATTGGAGGCACAACAGCTTCACTCAGAAAAGAAGTGGAAGCTGACTTTCCTAAACTGCCAAGTGGTTGTAGTATTGTTCTTGATCGTATAGCAAAGCAGACAGTATTGTCACGATTAGAAGTAGCATCGGGATTAAAAGGTTTTACATCAGAATTACAGGCAATGGGTGATTGTTCCTTGGGAGATTTTCTGAATGAATTGAATATGGATATTGAGGACTTCTATTGTAATTCTCGGATATCGTTCACCAACGTGCGGTCTCGATGTGGGTTTGTTGAGTCGTATACGGATTCAAACACTGGTAAATTGCTTCAGCGGGCCTTGTATCGTGGTGTCTATCTCAACAACCAACAAATGCTTGAATGTTTTGAGCAATTTTTAGATCAAGAAGTGCCTCTGTTTGATGTGGAGAACTCTATTCATCGATGGATTGGTCTCGTTCTTGGGTTGGGTGGAACTCCGATGATCGAATGGCAAAAAGTATTAACAGAATTCTGGAATATGAAAGATTTAAAGTCAGAGTGGCTATCTTATGTTCAAGTACTCTTGAGGCGCACCACCAGTCAGCAGAGTTTTATGATTGGCAGTCAAGCATTGTATTTATCGGCTATGTATACA
>CBFIFY010000113.1:0-6440 GCA_965661985.1 uncultured Myxococcota bacterium
CATTGTTGTAGCCTCCGTGAACCACCGCACGCAGTCCGGAAGCCACATTCAAATAGCCACCTCCGATGGTACTGGAAATCCCCGAGGCAGTGTTGTCAGCGCCCCCAAGGATACTGGCATAGGCACCCAGTGTGGTGTTGCCATAGCCTCCAACAATGCTGCTGTGGTTAGTGGTTGTTTCACCCAGTGCACCACCCAAGATGCTGCTGTTGAGACCAGTGGTTTCGTTGCCATCTCCTCCGACAATGCTGGAGGCAGAGCCTGTGGCCAAGTTGTCAGAACCACCCAAGATGCTCGATTTATTGCCGTTGGCCTCGTTGCTACCACCACCAACGACGCTGGAGAATAGCCCCGTTGTTTGGTTTTGGTACCCTCCCAAAATGGCCGTGTAATTGGCAGTTGAGGTGCTTGCAAAGCCACCGGTGATGACGCTGTGGTTGGCAGTGATGGAATTGTCTTTTCCACCGAGTATGGCGCTGTAGTCTCCCGTTATAGAAGCGTTGTTGCCAAAGAGAATGTTGCCGATGCCACTGTAACTGTGGTTTGGACCCACAATCAGGTTGTGAGAGCCAGTGCGTACATCGTCTGCGTCCGATTCGTTGTACCCAATGACGAGGTTGCCCAGTCCCAAGACGGTGCCAGTGCTTGCCAGTCGGTCGTCGGTGTAGCCAGAGCCACTTTGTACATGCAGGTTGGCGCCAGAAATGGTGATGCTGTGGGTGTTTGGATCCACCGAGACATAGTCAGACAGGTTGTTCACAATCGAACCCAAAGCGGCGTTGCTGTTTACCCAGTCTTCTGTGGCTACACCAATGAGATCGTTGCTGGTGAGGTAATCGTTGCCGATGTCTTGTACCGACCCTTGTAGTGAGAGTACGTCGCTGGTGTTTTGGGTGACTTGATCTTCGAGGGTGGTGACATCACTTTGGCTCAAATAGTTTGCGGCATCCAACGCATCGATGGTGACCAGGTTGTCCAATGAAGCGGTTGGAACGTAATCGGACTCAATGTTGGATAGGGTGTCTTCGGCACTGCTGAGTCGAGCGTGGTGATTGGACAGACTGTCTCCGTGATCGCTGAGTTGTTGCGTGTTGGCCAGTAGGTCGCTTTGGAGAGAATATCCGCGAGCCAAAACCCAACTTTGCGTCGCGTAATTGACCAAGTCCGTACTTTGTACATAGCCATTTTCAATCACCAGCAAACGCGTGTTGAAATTGCCAATCGTACCCGTATTGTTGGAAATGAACGCTGTGTTTTGATTGATGGCCTGTGTGTTTGCTTGAACCGCTGTTTGCGAAGCGAATCCTTCAGATTGAACCCAACTTTCGGTCGCAAAATCTTGATCTGCCAGCCAGTCAAAGGTTGGGTGGTTTGTCAAATCTTCTGTCACCACCATTGTACTTTCAATGGTGTCGATGGCATTTTCAGCCGCGCGAATGGCTAAGTCTTGATCTTCAACGACTGTAAGCAGTGTGTCGACGTCTTCTTGTTGACTGTTTTGAACGGCTTCTAAGGCAGACAGTCTCGACGCACTTTGTTCGTTTGCACGGGCGGTTGTGAGATCAGAAACGGTGCGTTCCAACTGGTCGATTTGAGCCTGTAGCAGATCGTTTTGTTGTTGCAACAGTTCGATTTGCGTTTGTTGATTTTCGACCTGGTCTAGGGATGCGGCATCTCCACAGCCAATCAGCAATACAGTCCATATGGAAATTATACCTTTCATTTTGTGCCATCTGTACTGTGTTGGAGTTCTACTGGAGAGATGCCACGGCAATAAGTCAAGTTGGACGTGGTATCCATTTTGGTGAGTCGTCGAACGGGGACCGGTTGGCTAAAGCCTTTGACTTGGATTTCTTCGTAGGCACCTTGCTTGCCAATGTGTTCGAGAATGTCTTGGTGAATGACAATTTCTCCACCTTTGGCGGCGGAACAGAGTCTCGCGGCAAGGTTGACAGTAGAGCCAATGACTGTGTGTTCCATGCGTTCTTCACAGCCCATATTGCCCATGATCACGTTGCCGACACTGAGTCCAATGCCGATTTCGACTTCTGTAAAAGGATTTCCGGCTTTTCTGGCGGCTCGTCGCTTGCGTTTGTTGAGTTGCCGAAGGCTGTATTGAATGTGGTGAGCGCATTCATAGGCACGTCGTTCCTTATCGGTTCCTTCGAATATGACGAGAACTGCATCGCCCATATATTTGTCGATGGAGCCGTTGTACTCGTCCATGATGATGATTTCTGCTTGAGTTTCGATGAACTCATTGACCAGTCGAATCGTTTCACGCGGACTCAGATTTTCAGTCAATGCAGTGAAGCCTCGAATGTCTGTCTCCATGATCACACACTCCACATTGCGGACCATGTTCAAGCCCACCTGGGACTGTTGAGAATTGGCGTGGCTGATCATTTTTAGGGTGTGTTTTGGCAGAAACTTGAGCATCGAGAATCGCTCGCCCAGTTGAGATAGGGAGATGTTGATGGCTCGACCGAGCAACGTAAACTCATCGGGAGCCTGTTTCTCGATTGGAATCCGGTATTCATAGTTGGCTTCTTGAATGGCAATCGTTCCTTGCAATAGGTCATCCACACGGGCTTTGGCCTTTTTATACATCCAAATGCCCAACAACAGCCAGACCACAAAGAAAAAGACCTCAACCAGAAGTCGAACCAAAATGTCTTCGGCAAAGGCATTGAGGTAATCTTCAAGGTTTCGATCCAACTCAAGAATTCCCACGACGGAACCGTCGCTGTCCAACAAAGGAATCAGCGCGGCAACAAAGGTTCCGTGGTCATCGGTAAACATCGGAGTGCTTTGAGCTTGTCCAGCCCACGCTTTTGCATACATCTCCGAGACATTGTCAGGGGGAGAGTAGGGATCGCCAATGAATGTGGACTCTTGGAGCATGACGGAAAAACGATAGGTGTTGTCCAAAGTGCTGTCTTTGCGCAGGATGTAGATTTGCTCTTCAGTAAACTCGTTGTCGATTTGGACCCGTTGCAACTCTTGTTTGATTTGTTGAAAATTCTCAGAGGCTGCATCGGCGTTGCCAGCAAAAAGGTGTAGACTGTCGGTGCTAAGGTGTGGGGCGATGGTTTGTCCAATGGCCATCGTATTGTGTCGGAACTCATTGACGACTTGTCGCCGTTCATATTCATAGGACCAAATGGTGTTGCTCATCAACAGCGCCATCGCCAATAAGCCAGAGCCCAACACCAACCGCAAAATGAACGATTGAAGCAGGGGGACTTGTTGGGGTCCGATGCTGTTTGGGGAGTCGCTTTTCATGGATTTTCTGATTACCGTTCGAGGCCAATGCTTCCGACCAAAGCACCAACGCTGTCGGGTGCTTGAACGATGCAATCGCCTTCAAGGGTTTGACCAACCCGCTGTGTTTCAATGCGAAACTGGTACGGCCCTGCTTCTGTGTCAAAAGAGCCTCGGAACATGACATATTTACCATTGTGGTCGCCAATCATGTCTCCAGAGAACGTGTCTCCTTCCCATGTGTACAAGTCCATACTTCCTTCCAAGAGGTAGCCATTGTCTCTCTCGACGGTATTCACCACTTCCACCAACGACTCTTGGTTTGCATCGGCAAATGTACAGGTACCATTCCACTCGCCCAGCAGTGAAGATTCGCACCCACACATCAATCCCAAAATGGTTATATTTAGCAGTCTCATGGTCTCCTCCATACTCTCATTGTAACCCACTTGTCTAAGGTATACCAAATGTCTTATAGAACCCTTTTTGTAGGGGATGTTCATGGATGCAGTACTGAACTCAAGCAACTTCTTGATGTCGTTGTGCCCACTCGGTGCATCTTGATTGGCGATGTTTTTCGCAAAGGACCAGACCCTCTGGGTGTGTGGAACTTGGTGATGCAGTGGAATCTAGAAGCGGTATTGGGCAACCATGAACTGGCGTTGTTGGCGGAATCTGACCAGTATCCAAGGGACTTGGTTGAGTGGGTAGAGGGCTTACCTTTGTGGATTGATGGAGATGGGAAATGCGGTGAACGCACAGTACAGTGGAGGGCGGTGCACGCTGGCGTCCATCCCTTTCGCCCAAACGATACAACCCGTGCGCAAGCCACAGTGATGCGTCGATACCCCAACGACAGCAGCGTGTGGCACCCATTTTGGTGGCAGGTTTATCGACAACAAAGATTGATCGTCTATGGGCATGACGCCAAACGTGGCCTGCAAGACCACCGTCCTAACACGTTGGGATTGGATACTGGCTGCGTCTATGGAAATGGTCTGACGGGCTATGTACTTGAAACAGATGAACTGGTACACATTCCGAGTCGAGAAACCTATGTTGAGGTACGACCAAAAAATAGATAGAGGACGTATTTAGTCAATGCGTCCCAATCGGGCAAAAATTGAGGTGATGTTGTCTCCACCTCCGCCACGGTTGGCTTGTCGGGTTAGGTCCCAGCAAATTGACATGGGGTCTTCTTGGTTACAGATGTCAGCCAAATCTTGATGGGTTGTGTGGTAATTGTTGCTGAGGTAGTCCGTGACCCCATCAGAACAAAACAGCAGTCCTTCGCCCGGTAAGAGGTTGAGGGTGAAGAAGTCTGGGTGTGGCAAATCGTCGATCCAGTCTCCATTTTCTTGAGGGACAAACCTCCCCAAATGTCCAACCAATGCAGCGCCGTCTCTTGACTTCCAGCTTGGTTGGTGAAAGCGCAATTTGGTGCCACGGACATTTTGGTCTCCGGTGATCTGTGCAACCCCACTTTCCAACACGCCATAAATACGAGAGTCACCAAGGTTGGCCATGATGACCTTGTATCCACGCGCAATTCCAATCACCAATGTTGTGCCCATCGGAATCTCTTGATTGATGGGTTTGTCGGTTTGGGTCTTGGCGAGTTCACAAATGTTGTAATTGATGGTTTCGAGCAACGTATACAAGTGTACGCGTACTTCTTCATCGTCCATGGATAAATATTGACTTTTCGTTTCACTCCAAAACTTATCGATGATGGCAACCGCTACTCGACTGGCCAGGTCTCCAGAGCCTGCAGTAGAAGTGCTGATACCGTCTGCTACGGCAAACAAGGCAACTTGGTCCTGTACGGCAAAGAAAAAATTGTCTTGGTTTGTTTGGGCAAAACGTGATTTTCGCATGCCAATGTGTGTGTCAAACCCAATGTCCCAGTGCAGTCGATCAATTTTGGTGTGCATCAAGCGATCGCGGGTCAGTTCCAGCGCGTGCTCCAGTTTGGATTTGAGTTCAGCGACTGTTTCAATGCGTCCGTTTAATCCGGCTTCGATGATGGGAACAAGATCCAATGGCAATTTTGGAGCCAACATCGAAAGGTGGGCCATCAAAATCTCACTGGGTAACTCTCGGGGAATGATGCGAGAGTTTGCCTGAAGAAGCAGTCGAACAAAGATTTGTACATTGTCTCGTTCTAAGCACTTGTACGTATCATCCGACACCAAGACCCACTGGTCATCTTCAAGTTCGATTGACGATACTTGGAACGGTGGGGTGATTTGGGCACAGAGATCGATGGCGATTGGCAAAATGTCTTCGGAAGCAATTAGCATGTGTGGCTCTCTAATCGGATGGTTTGCCAGTTAGTATAACCAACTTTATTGCATTGTTCATGTCTTGGTATTTTCGACAGTCACGCGACATGATGGAATTGCACCAAACATTGAATTACATAAAGACATGATATGAGGAGAGCACATGCTACCACCCCTAGACAACATTTTTGAGATTCGAGATCCGGTTCATACATCCATTCCCTTTGACGAGCGTGAACGATGTGTGTTGGATCACCCCTTTGTCCAGCGACTGAGGCGCATTCGGCAGTTGGGCTTTGCGCAGTACTCCTTTCCGGGAGCCACTCACAGCCGCTTTGTTCACTCTGTTGGGGTCATGCATTTGGCTGGGAATGCTTTTGATGTCATCTTTCGAGATATGCCCTTTTCGAGTATGAAGCGGTATCGAGAGTTTCGGTATTGTGTTCGTATGGCTGCACTGTTGCACGATGTGGGTCATGGACCATATTCCCATGCAGTCGAATTTGCGATGCCCAAACTTTGCACGTTGCCAGGCTATGAGGGAGCAGATCCAGAAACGCAAGCCATGCACGAAGAATATACGATTGCCATTTTGACCCAAACGTCGTTGGCAACCGTCATCGAGGAACAGTTCTCTTTTACAGCAGAACACGTTGCGGCCTTGGTGGACAGTTCTAGGGTTGTTGAAGATGATTTCTTTATCGACAAGGGGTTCAATCTACGTCCGTTGTTGTCACAACTCATCTCTTCAAATCTAGACATGGATCGGTCTGATTATTTGATACGGGATTCGTTGTTTACAGGTGCGAAGTATGGACAGGTTGATGTGTCTTGGCTCCACAATCACCTTTCACGAACCACGGAGCATGATTCTTCGGTCTGCTTGGCGTT
>CBFIFY010000114.1:0-5923 GCA_965661985.1 uncultured Myxococcota bacterium
CCCAGTCGAGGTGCGTACGCATTTGGAGCAGGTGTGAACAATCGTTGGATGCACGGGGTTGGAAAGGGGCGTGAAGGTGACGACAGGGTGCGATTGTCGCTGGCTTTTTGGGGTTGGACAGATTGATTATTTGCTCGTTGTGTCCTTATTGCCTGCAATGATGTCCGTCTGATTTTGAATCGGATGACTGATGTCACACAGTCCCCATTTCATACAGCCCTTGTGGTGATCTTCCGCGGCAAAGAGTTCGGCATCACCCTCATAATTGGTCGCCCATTCGACGACTTCATCGATGGGGTAATTGCGTCCATTTCGGTAGAACCAAGAGACTCTTTTGGCTTTGGGGTTGTTGCGGCGGCGCTTGATGTTGACTTCTCTCTCCAATCGGCGAATCTGGTCGATGCGTTCGGGGGTATCTCGAACCATGATGCGAATGGCACGTTTGGTGGCAAAGATACAGGGCCAGCAGCCTACGCGTTGTGAGCCCATGATGTAGAGTGGATTGGGGAGCATGTTGTGAGCGGTGTGGATGTCGATCACATCCTGCTCGGTCCAGTGGAGTAGGGGTCTCCAAACTTCGGCATCGAGTTCTTTGCTGTACTCCCACATGGGTTGTTTGCTTCGGTCGGCACTCTCTTCAGCACGGATTCCAACAGCATTGACGATGTCAGCGTCCTTTTTGTTTAAGTGCTTGCGCATCGGTTCGAGTTTGAGAACGCCTGTACAAAATCGAGCATTCATCAGTGGAAAAAGCTGCTTTTTACGGATTAACCCTGGTAAACCAATTGGGTCTCCAATCTTCAGAATCGGGCCAATAAACTGTGGTAGATAGTCTGTGACGTAGTCTAATGTAGCCGGGTGCTCCCATTTGGTATCCATGAAGACACCTTCAAAGGGGATGCCATTTTCTTTGAGAAAGAGTGCCATCGCGGCAGAGTCTTTACCTCCAGAAATGGCTGCGACCACGATTCGATCACCAATGTAGTCTAGGAGTTTTTGTTTCTCAGCGGGGGAGAGTTTCGGGTGTGCCATTTGAGGTCCAATGTTTGCATGGAAGTATGAATACAAATACAGTTAACACGTGTGAAGGTAGGCTTATACATCTTCTTTGATGTCTTCGGCGTACCGTCGAGGTGAAGTGTTCTCCAAATCTTTGATTTGGAGTGGTGTTTCGCTTGAATTCTCAGACAAAAATATTTGTCAGTGAATTCCACATCCAGCCAAGGTCTTTTCCCAATGCGATATCCACGTGGACAATCCACGTGGATACACACTTCTCAAGAACAAAACAACATAAATGTGTTTCATTCTCTCGAAGCTTCGCATTGAACAAGGTTCAAAGGAAAAATACCAAGGCTGGATGCGACAGCTATTAAAACACCATTCTGAATTGCTACCTTCACACATTTTCCATTCTTTGCAGGTGTCATAATGAGTACTCCAACGTATGCTGAAAAGGTGATTACATTATTGGTCTCAGATTCTAAGACCTTTGAACAGGGGTTGACGTTGCTCGAAGGACTCGCTTCTGGAGGCTGTTCAGACGCTGTATTACAAGATGTTTCTACGCTTTTTCAAGGCGTGGATTGGGATGACCTCTGTTTTCACTGGATGGTCAATATCCTCGAAGAGGTAGAAGAAAACGGTTGGTACGCGGAAGTTGATGAACAAGAGTTTAAGAGTAGGCAAGGGGACATCTTTTGGCGAATGATTGGGTGTTGGCTTCAGTTCTATCCAGAAATGAGACATCGTCTCCCGAGTGTGTTGGTGTTGAAGCGGAGTTCTTCGCTCCCGAAGTTTCTATTTTCTGAGACGTCTGTGAATACTTTGGTGATTCAGGGTGTCGAAAATATCGATGGGTTTGAGCGCTTACCAACCTTTGAGAAGATTGTTTTTCCACCCTATTCATTTCAACATCATAAGTATGAGATTGATTGGAACGGTATGCTCGAAGGGCAAAACAGTCAAACGATTGTGGTCGACGAATCGATTTTGGCATTGCGTTTGGTCAGCGGGCAGCTGCAAATAGAGGCTCGAACGGGCGTGTTTACTGAGCTTATGTATCTGTCGTCTGATCCATCGCTTCATTTACCACTCGTCGATCATGGCATGACCGTAGAGCAGATTTTTCAAGTCTTCGAGATGCAAACTGAACGGTCGTCGCTTGACTTTGGATTTGTGTGCTTTGAATTAAACGGCGAGCTATCTCGTCCCGTTCATGAACGCATCGTAGGGATATATTTTAAGCGATTGGAAAACATTCGTTCCCGAAGCAATTCATTGTTGCAAGAATTACTGAATCGTCCTGTCAGTTTGTTGAACCTCATCGAGATTGTTGGGGATATTGAACTCTATGATCCCATCTTGATTGACAAAGGGTTTCTATCGAGAGCACCGAATTTAGAGCGGATTGTACTCAGTGCAACGGAGCCTTGTTTGAGTGTATCGGCAGACGTTTGGACCATGACCATGCATCCTCTGCAGTCCATCTATGTCAAAGCATATGAAGATTGTGTCCTGTATACGTTTAAAAAGGATGATGAAAAGACATTGGGAGAGCAGTTGTGGATGGTCAGTGCAGTTGCAGAAGATGTCATTCAGGCGGCAGAGTATCTAAAAAATGTCCAATATGTTCATCTGTTCCAATCCTATGGGAACTTGGCGCAGTTGACTCGTCTTTCGGCGTTGGAAGATTTGCAAATCGAATTGGCGAGACTCGAACAGAGTGCTTGGATGAAGAAATACGGCGTGTATCCAACTGACTTTACCGATATTCTGTCTCGTTCGTTTGGATTGGATTTGTCAGAGTGGACGCAAAATAAAGTGTCCGACACCTATTACGTTGTTCAGACTTGTGAAGATTGGATGTGCTTTGAACGGTTTCAAATTGCATACAAATTTGCGTCTGATTTTATGTCGAAATTCCAGCTGGATATCAAGCGTGGTGCCTACACACCTGAGTTTGCAGAGTGGTTCTCGCACAAGGGGTCTGTAAGAATTGGTGCTTGGGTTTGTTGGGCTGAGAATGGCTCTGTCCAATTGAAGCGCTACACGTCGACAGGATTTGAATATTGGGACGAATATCGAAGTAGTTATACACGATTTTCGATTCTCAATCTAGAGCGACTGGCAATTGGGCTTGATCAGAGCGAGTTGTGTGATTTGTTGAGGGAACTCAAAGAATTGAATGACCCTTGTAAGATCCGACTCAATACACCAAGAGTGGATGCTGCCCTGTTCGGTTACTTACCTCCTATACATACAATGTATGTCGAAGAAAAAGGGGTGTTGGACTATATGGATGTGTTTCCATCCGTGGAGGTTCTGTACCTTAATGGTTTGGGGCTTACGACAGTCCCAGAGTTTATTGCTTCTATGCCACAGCTGGACACACTCTATCTTTGGAACAATCAGTTGCAAACCTTGCCGAATTCTTTATCGAATTTACAGAATTTACGTGTGATCAATATTTCCGGGAATCCATTCAATGAGGTACCTGCGGTCCTGTTTTCCTTACCCAAGCTTGAAAAGTTGTTCTTTCGAGACGGCGTTGCCTTTTTGAACACGCACATGTCTGATGATGATCGCTGGAATGGTGAGATGCTGGGGAATGCTTTGCTGTTGGATGCAAATGTCTAATCCGTGTACGCTGATGGATTCACATCTAGAGAAAGGCTCGTTGTGGAAAGTATGCTCTTGATTTGACGTAGAACAAAATTGATGTGATGTAATCAATGAGAGGCAGGCTCTGTATCATTCAGAATGATATTTTCGATGCTCCGTCGAGGGTGTACCTTCCTCCCAACCCTGTTTGGGAGGAGTATTTCCCCACACCAAGGTGTGTAACACATGAACTGAACATTACGGGCGGAAAGTCTTGAATTCATGAATTCTTCAACTTTCCTGTATTGCCACCAGTGGCTCAGTGAATGTATTACACACCAAGGTGTGGGGAAATACTCAGATTTTGTGCTGCCTCTCTTTAATCTTTTATATGTTTGGAACAGTTACATGACGATCGAACAGACCCAATGGCAGGCACACGCAGATAAAATATTTGAGATGTTGCAGGATTCTCCAGAAAGTAGAGTTCAAGCATACGTGTTGTTGGACGCCTTAGTAGATTCGGCAGCTTCCGCCGGAGCAGCGTCAGCCTTCAATACAATATTTGCGGGCCTTGATACTGTGCGTGGGACCTTTGCGTGGATGTCTGAGATAGAGGACAAAATTGGTTACAGTTGGAGTCGGCGAGAGGCTTTTGAGAAGGAAGATTTGTTCATTCCACTCTTTGAGATGTGGCTTCGATTGTACCCCGACAAGGCGATGGATTTGCCACGGCATATGGAGTTTGGGAGACTCTCGAGGATACCTGGATTTTTGAAAAAGCCACATTCAATCATCTCCATCACCTTTACTTCTAGAAAGATGGATGTGTCTGGGTTGGACGAAGTATACGGGCTATCAACGATTCAAGTGAATGTACCGAAGGGCTATCTAAGTGGTGTGCCATTTGCACACAGTTTTGCTTTCAACGCAGACAATCCTCTTCACGTTTGGACACCAGACGGCGTTTTGGTCTTGGAAATGCAGGGGGAAGTTTGTTCTGTATTAATAGCAACGGGTTGTTTTAGTAAGGAGTTGTCCATTTCCGAAATGTTTGACTCGACCTACTTAGATGAAAATTATCAGTTGCACCACTTTCAAGTGGCCACGCCCTATCTCTATGAAACAGATACTCTATCCGATACCCTGTGGTCTAAGCATACGCCTCATGACTTTCTAGATTTGGGGTTTTGTCGTTTAACATTGAATGAACAAGTGGATCAAACAATCGCTGAGCGTCTTTTGGCGATTCATGTGCTTCATAATAGCGATGCCTCTTTAAATGAACTACATACAGGGGATTATCTCCTCGACATCTTTGAAGAAGTATCCTTTCCAGTCTTAAAGATCATTACGATGGAGTTTGATCACTACGCCGAAGGACATATTTCATTCTCGGTTGATTTTCTCGAGAGATGCCCCAGGCTGGAAGCCCTGTATTGTGAGGCTGAACACGACATTGAACTTCGAATGGATGAAAATATTTCATTTTTGTTTTTGGTTCATCCATTGTCGAATGTATTTTTGCGTTGCGGCGAGGAAGTGGTCCTGTATGGATTCAACGCAGAATATACGGCACCGTTAAATGAACGATTGACGACGGTGAGTGAAAAGGCAGAACACTTTCTACCTCTCCCGTTAGAAAGTTTTGTCAATTTAGAATGGTTACATTTATTCGACGCCTATGATGATCTAACCGATGTGTTTGAATTATCGCATTCGAATCTGCAGGAGTTTTGCTTGGAGCAATCAGCCTATTATGTGGCCTGTTGGGCAGATAACTTCATCGGTGAGACAGCTGAAAATGGGGTTGCGTCTATCCGAGAGTATATGAAATCTTATCCTCAATCACTGTTGGATCGACTGAAGCGCCCCTATCAATCCAAAGGTCCTGGTGGATATCACGTTAAATCTCTGAGTGATTTGCAGTATTGCCTCGATACCAATGTTGAGGAATATCGTGCGGATCGTAATTTTCTCAGAGAGTTGAAGGACCGATGTGAGACACAAAGGTTCCCTGATGCGTTCCTTCAATTCTTGGAAACAACAGGCGTTGCAAGAGTCGGTGGTTCTTGTCTTTGGTTGAAAGATGCATGCGTACATATGAAGGCATATCGCACTTGGGGTCAGGCGTATGTCAACAAGTTTAGAAGCGATACGGGAGTACCACTGGTATCTTCCGAAACATTCAATCTAGAGCGAGCATTTGTAGGACAGGCAAATGGAGCGACGGACTTGTTGCCCCTTTCCGTTTCCGCGATGCGTTTGAATGATGAGACTGTATCGATTGAAATCCTCAAATCGATCCCTGGACTGAAAC
>CBFIFY010000115.1:0-5528 GCA_965661985.1 uncultured Myxococcota bacterium
GAGAAGACCTAAGGCCACGTATGTATCGAACTTTCTGCGGTCATGGACTGAGTCAAAATGAGCGAACGGTGATTGAACGCTACACAAATCCTGGTGATGCAGTGTTGGAAATCGGACCAGGAATGTTTGCCAGAACTGGCCCATTCTATTTGAATCGAAGTATCGATTTCTTTGGCATTGATCCGTTGAATCACATTGTTGCAGATGGAAATTATGCTCATAAAACCGTCCTTTCAAACCTGTCACCAGTCGCCCTTCAATCTCCTGTGTTGGCGGACCAGAAATTTTCCTTTGTTGGCATCTTTGGTTCCGTATTCAACGGTGTGATTTCAGAAGAACGAACGCGAGACTTTTGGAGTGGATTGGGCGTACTTGCTCAAGAGCACAACGCAACGATTGCATTTGATACGTTGATTGCTCCCTATGTCGGTCGAATGAGTGAAGAACAAACATTTAGTATTCAGCCGACCGGTAGTTTGATGCGCGTGGGGGTTCAGCAGTATTATCCAACACTTCCCGAAATTCAAAGACATCTAAACACCCACAACATGGAAATTGTAGAGACATTGGATGACGCACCTTCTCTGGCGGGTGGTCATACTCGACGCCTCTTTGTTCTTCGTTCTTCAAGTTAAGCAAACTAGTTGAGTCTTTATTTCGGCAAGGCTTCAAGCATTTGTGAGATTGGACGGACATCAATTGTATCGTCCACCTCACATGTGGCGGTCCATGGTCTCGTATTGCGTCGTTGAATGTTGGCCCGCAAAGTCCAATCGTTGGGACCCAAATGTACATAGAGACGACCAGGTCCCCGCTCTACATCCTTTCGTCGCCAACCTTTGTAGCCTGCGTTGAGTAGGTCACCATCTTCATTGTCGATATCCAGGGCTCGAATGGGTATTCTTGGGGTACTGTACCAGTCCCAGCCTTCAGGTTGAATACTTTTGTTTGGGTTGAATATGGCGTGTAGAGAATCGGCTGGCAAAGCTCCTTTGCTCAATGCGTTAAAGTCTTCATGACTTCCTCGATATTGGACGCCATCCAAGTCAAAGAGCATACAGACTTCCTTTTCCAAGACTGTCAGGGACATGATGGGTAGACCAGAAGGGCGCAGCAACTGAAAGTGGAGTTGTTCGTTGGGTCCGAAATAGAGTTCACCGGGAACGGCACCCTTGAAAGAAAAGCCTTCGATGTGGAATCGTCCTTTCCAATGCAGCACTGTTGTGGCAGGAATGGTCATATCTTCAGCGGGTATAATGAGATCTGTTGGGGTGGTTCTAAGGTCCGTGTTTGTTTCAGCAGCTCCAGCCTGGCTCAACATTGTCAACATTGTCAACAGGGTCACTGTCCCAATCATCTTTGTACTCCTTGTTGTACTTTTCGTTCCTGTTCAAGGGTAGCCTTTTCGACAACGTTGGGCAATTGCTGAATAGAGGGGTGGGGGTCGAGTTGAATGGCTCGTTGGAAATGTGTTTTGGCGGCCATCCATTGATGGTTGTGCACAGCCATCCATCCGCTGAGAACCTCTTGACGCGCTGCAATGGTACCAATGGAAGCGCTTGTGGGAATGGAGAGAATCGATTCATGTGTAGAAGGTTTGGTCCAACATCCCACAATGAAACTGAGTCCAAAACCGACAAGACCCATGAACAAACCCTGTTGCGCATTAAGACCCATTGGGCAACTCCCGTTCCCACAACTTTCGAGCGCCGTAGTGAATGGGGTAGAATGTCGCAACAATGCACAGCAACAAAGCCAGCAACATACATGTGCCACCAATCATCCATTGAGTATCGGTAATGGGCTTTTCCGTGATTTGTGTAGAGATTAGCCAATAGACAGGAAATGCTTCCAGTGCCAATACGGCAAAAACGAGTCCCAACGCCGTCAGCATGTACAGGAGTCCAGCAGGGCTCGCTGCCAGTTTGGAAGCGTTGTTGGTTTTAAAGTCTGGGTAAATTGCACCCATGCCAACCGCAATGCCCGACAGACCGAAAGAGAGTGCTGCGGCTGTACCGATTCCAACCCAGAGCATCGCCGATTCTGCGTCCAAAATGGTGATGGAGGAAACCGCCAACGTTTCTCCTACCAAAATCATTGGCAATATTCCAGGGTAGGCTTTGGCCCACAAAAACTCTTTGGCAGTGACGGGTCCCGTTCTCATGACCCAAAACCCACGACCTTCATTGGACACGGCGGCGAACTGAAAACGGGCAGCCAGTGCCGCCATCACAAAACCGACCAAGGCCAAAATCAAAAAGGACAGTCCGTTCAACCAAGTTTGCATCCACGGTCCACGAAAACTGTCGACCGGAAGATTGGCAACCGATACAATGGCGATGATTACGATGGAACCGACCAAGAACAGTTGGGTCCATTGAGAAGGGTCGCGAACGAAAGTCTTGACATCTTTGGCGACGATGGCTTTGGCTTTGGAAGGCAGTGGGAAAGTCCAGATGTTGATCAGTGAGTCCAGCAGTGGTGACCCTGCCATTCTGGCGACGCGGGCTTCTTGGGCTTTGGCGCGACCGTCGTCGTACAGGGCATTGGTGGTCCATCGAGAAATTGCGGTGGCTCCAATCGTTGCGCTGACCAACAACGCCAGATCCAACCATGGAAAGGGGCGTCCAAACAAGGATGCGATCAGCAAATCAGAAGCCCAACTCGGTGGTGTCAAAATGGGCATCGGCGTTTGAAGTTGTGCCATATAAGCGGCCACACTTTCAAAGTTGTCGGCGTTGGCAAGTTGTTCAGGTCTCAACACTCGAATTAAAATGAAGACCACAACCAAGACCAAGATGCTGACCAGTATCAATGCCTCACGGATTCGACGGGCGGGAAAGACCGAAACCAATACACTGGCCAATCCAACGCCCAAGGCTGTTGGAATGATTGAAAACGCGGTCATCACCACAGCCAGCAAGGCGTAATATTCAATGCCTTGTCCGTAGACAATACCGTAGGAAATGAAGATTGGAATGGCCAAGGAGAGCACCATCCAACTCGATTGCGCAAAGGTTTCAATAAATCGCGCAAAGAAGAAATTGACCTTGGAAATCGGCAAGGACAGCAGCAATTCCAAGTCGTCCGACAGATAATAATTGGAGAGTGCCGTCACCACATTGGAAAAACAGAGCAGCCCAAAGGTGCTCAGCAACAACAGTTCAATCAGTTTGCGCAATACAATGGTGCCCACAATTTCCACATCGTGAAAGGTGTGGATGAAAAAGAACATGAGCCCAGCCAAACCCAACCAGAAAAACGCTCCAGAAATCGAAAATCCCACGATCAAGCTTCGTTCAGCAGAGGACGCTTTCTTCCATCTATTGATGAGGCTTTGTCGTTGTGGATGCAGTAGATGGCGAATGACGTACATAATGGCTCAGCGTTGGATAGAGAAAATGGGTGGGTTATTGGGATTCTTCATTGTTTGGCAATGCAAAGGGTGTGGCTTCTTCGATTTCATTTTGTTCAACGGTCATGCGAATGTAGGAGCGCAACAGCTTGTTCCGTTGGGCGCCACCCACCAATGAGCGCAAATCTTCATAGAGGGCTGGGTCACGCATCAACAGCGCAGCGGTTCCATTGCCGTTTTGAAGGGTATCGCTGGTTTCTTTTAGCAATGTTGCTGTTTCAGCCAAATCGTCTAGGATGTGTTTTTTACTGTCGTCATAGATCAGTGCCGTGATCAAGCCTTCTTCTGTTTGAATGTCGGTCACCAATTTCTCCAACGCGCCAGACACCGCTTGGAGTTGCTTCGCCAGAGACTCTCCATTTTTTCCGTAGATGAGTTCGTGGGCGAGTCCATCACCGGTTTTGACGTTGGCGATGGCGTCGTCCAAATTGGTTGCCGAATTGTCCAATTTTCGCATGATGGAATTGATGCGGTTGGTCAGTTCTTTGTCGTAGATTAAAGTGTGGATGAGACCGTTGCCTTCTTTGATTTCCTTGGTGATGGCTTCCAAATCTTTGAGAGAGTTTGCCAACGACGCAGCTTCAATCTCTTCATTGGACCCAAGGATGTTGTTGACCTTGTTGGAAATGTCGTCGGTGTTGTTGAGGATGCCGGTCACTTTTTTGGTGTAACTGATGATGTCTAAGGCCTCGACGGTGCGAATCCAGTCATCTTGTTCCATTTGGGCGCACTCTGGGTCTCCCACAGAAATCGAAACATATTTGTCCCCCAATACTCCGATTGAGTCAATGCGCGCGACGGAAGACTGTTTGGATGCCGTATCGGAATTTGTCGGAAATTCTTCACTGGGTGTACACTGTCGAATGCGGTGTTGGAACTGCTGAGAGATGGACAGTTTGACATGGATTTTTCCGTGCTCAGTTTCTGAGAACTTGAGTTCGGTCACTTCTCCTACGTCAATTCCGGATAAACGGACCATGGAGCCTTGCTTGAGACCCGCAACGTCATACCACATGGCATTGAGGACATAGTGTTCCTCAAAAATCTTCGTTGATCCACTGACCATAAAGAGGGTGCCACCCAACAGGGCGAACAACAAAGAGACGAAGAGTCCCACTCGAACATTTTGTGATACGGCCATTCAATCCTCGATTCAAGACAACATACCGACAGTGTATCACGATTGCTTCTAGAAGGATCAATCTCTCTCAGCCATTGTGGACCACCGATCTGGGATGTCTATGCTTGGGAGGGTCGATGTGGAAGGAATCCAAGATGCTCCGGTGTTGGATTGACTCCATTGGTTCAAAATCGCTTGGGCAATCCAGAAATTGGCTTCAGAGGTTGGGTGCATATCGTCTAAAAAAGCGCCTTGCTTGCTCAACCCAAATGCCCTGAGCGTCGGTGCAACATCCAAGATGGGAACGTGGAAATGTTCAGCGACTTGTTCTTGGGCTTTGAAATAGGGGTCCCATGTCACTTCCACATCGACGATGTCCAGACGGTGTTTGTTGGCGGGCTGAATCAACAGCACCGCAACATTCCTGGATTGCGCTTCCACAATAATGTGTGAGAGTGTTTTCCAGTACAGAGGAAGGGGCACCCTTCGATGTCCGTTGGCATAGGGGTCTCGAACCCACGAGATTTTGGCGTGTGGGCTGGCTTTGGGAGTGCTTTCGTTCATCAAATTTGGTCGAAGCGCATGGGTGAGGTGTAGAAACAAGTGACTGCGTTTTAGGTGGTGGAGCAGTTGGTTTCGTGGACTGTTCAATTCCGCCATCCACTCTGCGTCTGTAAAATGATCAAAGTTGTTGTCCGACCAGAGGTTTCCGATCACCAAGACCGATGGGTTCAACCCCCAGCCGATGTCATTCATGAAATCAAGGCTTTGCAACGTGGAATATCCCGGCGTGGCACCACACAGCACATCGATGTTTTCGCCACTGTTTCTCAACGCGCTTTCCAAGTGATGGTGCAGGGCTTCATCGCCATTCAACCCATGGCCAAAAAAACTGGAATCCCCGAGTACAATCCATTTTTGAGAGTTCGCTGTAGTATTGGTTGCGCGCATACCACGTTCATCGATGGTGACGGTTGCACCGAACTGTTTTTG
>CBFIFY010000116.1:0-5450 GCA_965661985.1 uncultured Myxococcota bacterium
AGCCATCGATCCAGTTCACCACGCTCGGCGACCGGCTGAGCATTGACAGCCTGACCGTCTACAGTCAATCCAGACTGTGGCGTCCAACCATCCACATTGGCATACATGGTAAAGAAGGACCAAGAGTTGATCAGTGGCAACAAAGTCGTACGAATGATGTCTCGAACACCGTCTTTTTGAAAGCGCAGTGGTTCAGCTCGAACAATCGGTGAATTGATGAGGTAAGCCCGCAAGGCGTCAGCCCCCAACTCTTCAATCACTTCTTGTGGTGGTGGATAATTCTTTTTGGACTTTGACATCTTAGACCCATCTTCAGCCAATACCATCCCGTTAACAATTACATTTTGGAATGGTGGTCGATCGAAAAGAGCCGTCGATAGAATCAGCAAGGTATAGAACCAACCACGGGTCTGATCGAGCCCCTCTGCGATGAACTGCGCAGGGAAACCATTCTCAAAAGCCTCTTTGTTCTCGAACGGATAGTGTACTTGGGCATAGGGCATCGAACCCGACTCGAACCAACAATCAAACACATCGGGAATTCTCTGCGCGGGCTTTCCACACTCCGCACAGGCAATTTTGAGGTGCTCAATCTTATGAGGATGCAAATCGGTAACTTCTTCTCCTGAAGCCGCTTCCAATTCGGCAATCGAACCAAAACATTGCTCAGAAGCACATTCGGCGTCGGTACATTTCCAAATTGGCAAGGGCGTTCCCCAGAAGCGATTCCGAGAGACATTCCAATCTCGAGCGTCGGCAATCCAGTTTCCAAACCGCTTGTGTCCGACAGCATCCGGAACCCAGTGAATGTTTTTGTTGTGCTCCACCATTCTGTCACGGATTTTCTCCACCCGGATGAACCGTGCAGGCACAGCCTTGTAAATCAGCGGTGTATCCGAACGCTCACAATATGGATAGGCGTGCTGAATGGTGTCGTGCTTGAAGATGCGCCCTTCATTTTTGAGTTGCTTGATGATATCGGGGTCGGCTTCCTTGATATTGCGTCCTGCATAGTCACTGATCGCGGAAGTAAAATTTCCTTCGTCGTCCACCGATTGGAGAATGTTGATGCCCATTGCTCGACAAGCGTTGAAGTCGTCTTCACCAAAGTCCGGTGCCATATGCACCAATCCCGTTCCGTCTGTGGTCGTCACGTGACCACTGGCAATGACGTGAAAAGCCCCTTCTGACAAACGCTCTTCAAAATAGGAAAACAATGGTTTGTACTGCTTTCCAACCAGTTCGGCACCGTTAAAGGTCTCCAAGATTTCAACCTTTTTACCCAATACTTTCTTCGCTAGGGCTTCGGCAACGATGTACACGGTATCATCATCCTTTTTCTTGGCGCGAACATACTCAATCTCGGTGCCCACAGCGATGGCGAGGTTGCTCGGAAGCGTCCACGGTGTCGTCGTCCAAATGAGTAGAACGTCATCTGAGTCCACCAATGGCATCTTGGCGGTGATCGCAGGGTCTTGAACATCCTTATAATTAGAGTTCGCTTCAAAGTTGGACAAAGAAGTAGAGAGACGCCACGAAAAAGGCATGACGCGGAAGTCCTGATAGACAAAGTCCTTGTCCCAAAGACGCTTAAATACCCACCAAACGGATTCCATAAAAGATGGGTCCATCGTCTTGTAATCATTTTCGAAATCAACCCACCTCCCCAGACGGGTCACCACTTGCTCCCATTCTTCAGTGTAGGTGAGCACGTTTGCTCTGCAAGCCTCGTTGAACTTGGCTACACCATACTCTTGGATGGACGTGGGTCCACTCAACCCAAGTTTTTTCTCGACCAGCATCTCAATCGGCAAGCCATGCGTATCCCAACCGAATCGGCGCTCCACCTTTTTACCACGCATCGTCCAGTATCGAGGCACGATATCCTTCAATGTAGATGCAACCAAGTGTCCATAGTGAGGCAAGCCTGTCGCGAAGGGAGGACCATCATAGAAAATGTAGGCGTCTTCTGCCTCTCCAGAACGTCCTTCGATAGATCGCTTAAATACATCGTTGTCTTTCCACAGTTTCAAAATCTCATGTTCAAGTGTGGGGAAGTGAATTTTGGAAGACAATTCTCGAAAAGCCATGGCAGCCTCCTTGCATGGATAAATCAGAAAATCCTTAACCGTTATGGTACGTTTTGTCACCACGCCATCACCGGTATGCACCACGACAAAGAGAGTCCCATAGACGTTGATTCAGACTTTTCAAATCAACCGTACTTCCCTGTCCAGCAAGATTTTTGACATTTTCCCGACAATTCATTTTGAATTAAAAAACGACTTGGATACAATATGCACTGTCTTTATAAACTTACGGTGGTGCAAAGCCACTTTCAAACCCATTCATTGTGAGGAGCAATACAATGAAATTTCCTTTTAGTGTATTATTGGCGATGAGCCTTATCGCTTGTGGCGAAGAAGAACCCAAAGAAGAAGTAGACCCGTTGACTGTTGATGACGACGGTGATGGCTTTAGTGAAGAACAAGGTGACTGTGACGACGCCAACGCAGATATCAACCCAAGTGCCAGTGAAGACTGTGACGAGATCGACAACGACTGCGACGGTGCCATTGATGATGAAGACGATTCATTGAACTTGGATTCAGCAATGACGTTCTATGCGGATGCTGACATGGACGGATTCGGTGACGCTGCTACAGAAATCAAGGCCTGTGTCATGCCTGAAGCCGCTTCCGACAACATGGACGACTGTGACGATGCAAGTGCTGATGTCAATCCAGATGCAGCTGAAGTATGTGACGAAATCGACAACGACTGTGACGCTTTGATCGACGACGAAGATGACTCTTTGGACGGTTCTACTGGTACTGAGTATTGGGCAGATGCTGATGGCGACGGTGAAGGAGACGCTGACGCTTCAATGTGGGCTTGTGCAATGCCAGAAGCACACGTTGACAACATGAGTGACTGTGACGACACCAACGCTGCACTCAACAACGCTGATGTTGATGCTGACGGTCTGACGACTTGTGCGAATGCTGACGGTGTTGCGGACTGTGACGACACTGGCGCTACTGATTTGACCGACACTTCGCAAGACGGTGACTGTGACGGTACATTGACTGCAGACGACTGTGATGACATGGACGCAATGTCTACCATCATGGCAGACGACATGGACTGTGACGGTCTCCTTCCTGTCGCTGACGGTGGAACTGACTGTGACGACATGGATGCTGCTGTAGGTGCGACAGATGCTGACGGTGATGGTTTCCTCGCTTGTGACGGTGACTGTGACGATGCCGATGCATCTTTGTACCCAGGCGTTGCGTTCAACGAAGCGGACACAACACTTTGTGCTGCAGATGCTGATGGTGATGGATATGCAACATATGCTGACATCATGTCTGTAAGTTGCTTCGACATCGAAATGACAGATACCTATGGTGACAGTTGGAACGGTAATGAAATCGAAGTTTTCGAAGATGGTGTCTCTGTTGCTGTCTATGCAAATGAAAACTTGGACGGTATCAGCAACAACACCTCAACTGGTGGTGAGACTCAAACTGTACAGCACTGTGTTGACTCAGCAACCACAATGGTTGAATTTGGTTTCAACGATGGTTCTTTCAACACAGAAGTCGAATTTACCATTTCTGATTCAAATACTGGAATCGTTCTCGGTATGGGTGAAGGTACCGGTACCACTGATGTAATCTGGGAAGGCACAACCTTTACAGATGGCGACGTATTCTACGACATCGCTGATGTAACTGCCGTTGAAATGCTCACCGGTGGTTCTGACTGTGACGACGCTGATGCGTCTACATTCGGTGATGACGATGGTGATGGGTACACATACTGTACTACTGACTGTGATGATGCCGATGCAACCTTGAACGGCGATGATCTTGACGGTGATGGATACAGCAGTTGTGACGGTGACTGCAATGAAGACACTGCTGATGCTGATGGTGACGGTACTCCTGATGGTGCTGCATTCAACCCAGGCGCAACTGAAATCTGGTACGACGGTATCGACCAAGACTGTGCTGGTGACAACGACTTTGACCAAGACGGTGACGGCTATGAGCCCATCGAATACGACGATGGTACTGGTACTGGTACCATGGTTGCACACGGTGGTCTTGACTGTAGAGACGACAGCGACTCATACACACCACTTGCAATGGAAGCAGACCCAAATGCTTGCTACTATGACTCCGATGGCGACGGTTATGGTGATGATTCACCTTCTTCTACTGCCGAAGGATATGGTGTCATCGCTGGTAGTGACTGCTACGACTTCAGTGACGTAACCTACCCAGGTGCTGCATACATGGAAACGGACGTTGACGGTGACGGTATGATCGACTGTACTCGTGACAGTGATGGTGACGGATACGGCGACATGTCTCCTTCTTCATGGTACAATGCCACTGCTGGTACTGACTGTGATGACTCTGATGAAATGTTGGCACCAGACTTAGATACTGACATGGACGGTGTATACGCTTGTGACGACTGTGACGACATGGATGCAACCGCTCAAGGTGGCATGGTCTATGACGACATGGACGGTGACGGTGAAGGCGACATCGACGACATGGGTACATTGGTATGTGACTTGACAGACCTCGACTCTGACGACGACGGCACCGATGATTTGGCCTTGACCAACATGGACTGTGACGACGATGATGACACTACATTCGGTGATGATGACGGTGACGGTTTCTACTCTTGTGTAGATGACTGTGATGACACTGACGAGTTCACCTATCCAGGTGCTGCATTCAACGACTCAACCACTGAATGTTTGACCGATGCTGATGGTGATGGTTATGGTTATGGCTACAACAACGGTTGCTTCACTTTAGAATTGACCGACACGTTTGGTGACGGTTGGAACGGTGGCATGAACATCGAAGTGTTTGCCGACGGTCTTTCCATGGGTACAGCAACAGTTACGAGTTCAGCGGCTGCAGATGAAGTGGTTTCTACTGAAATCTGTGCTCCAGATGGAACCTCTGCAACATTTGTATTCAATTCTGGTACCTATGCATCAGAAGCGACTGGTACCATCTATGACACTGATGGCACTACTGTCCTCGGTTCATTCACTGGTAGCGGTGGCTACAGCTCGTCTGCTCAAAGCCTCGACTTCTCTGACGGTGTATCCTACATGGACGGTGAAACGTTCTTGACTGTAAACGTTGTTGGTACAGATGCCGCTGGTGGTTCTGACTCTGATGACAGTGACGCTTCTGTTCACTAAGTTCTTCTAAGACATTCCGTCTTTGATACAACAAGCCCATGCACTTCGGTGTGTGGGTTTCGTTGTTTTTTGGTTAGACACTCATAAGAGAACACTGGAGACACCATGCCCAACACCATTTGGATCGATGCCGATGCCCTACCCACCAAAAATCGAGAAATTCTCCTCAAAGCCATACTCAAGCACAATCTACCGGCGCGTTTTG
>CBFIFY010000117.1:0-5444 GCA_965661985.1 uncultured Myxococcota bacterium
GTAACAACAGTATTTTGGATGGTGACCGTTTCACCTTCAGCGACGGCACCCGTTTGGATGTCATAGATGGTTACGGTGGTGCCATCAATAGTAGTGTCACCGTCTTCGGTGTCCGTATTGGTTTTGGCAGTCAAACAGGCTGTCAAAGCAAATGACAAGCCGAACAAAGACAATTTGTGCATATCTCCTCCGAAAGATATTAAATGTGGGAACCATATACCGCACTGAAGGATACAATGGCAAGTGACGATTATTTGACAGTTTCAATCGATGCATCCTATGGAAAGAAGACAGTCTTACAATGTCAAGGTTTAACCTTTCCTATGGGGTCTGTAGTTGGCGTACTTGGACGCAATGGCGCAGGCAAAACAACCTTGCTCAAATGCATTGCTGGTCTCTTTCCATCAAACGGAATCCAATGGCGACAACCTATGACCGTGAGTGCACTCATTGAAACACCGCGCTTTAGACCTGAATGGACTGGAAGACAGCATCTGTTACACCAAGCCAACGTATACCGATGCTCAATAGACAAGTTGGAAGAGTTCATTCGCCTGTTGGAACTTGGAGATTTCATCGACAAAGCAACCTCCACCTATTCATTGGGCCAAAAGCAACGATTGGGCATCGCGCGAGCACTCATCCCACAACCCCAGTGTCTCATTTTGGACGAACCCACCAACGGATTGGATCCCCAAGGCATTGTTGATATCAGAAAACTCATTCGAAAGTTGAACGAAGAAGGTATGAATATCATTCTCTCTTCTCATTTGTTGACCGAGATCGAAGCCTGTTGTACACACTTGGTGGTCATACACAGCCAACGCGTTCAATATTCTGGTCCTCTTGAGTCATACTTTCAAACCGGCGTCTTAATTCAGTCTCAAGAACCGAAAAGGCTCGAGGTTTGGCTGAGCAACTGCGGTCTCAATTATTCCGTTCACGAACGTGGACTTCTGGTTGAGTACAGAGACCCAGCAACACTGAATGCCCTGTGCTTTGAAGCGGGAATACACTTGACCCATTTGGAGCAATACCGAGGATCCATTGAAGATAAATTTATAGAAGGTACCGATGCACCGTAAACTTTCCGACACTGTTTCATTGGAATGGGCTCAACTGCGTTCCCAACGCACATGGTTGTTGTATCTATCCATCGGATTTATCATGAGTCTTGGAACAACACTCGTGATGGAACTTGCGGTTGTGGGGGCTGAAAAAGGCTGGGTTGCCGACTTGCAACGAAATTTGTGGTTGCGCAATTGGATGCTTCTACCCATTGGATACTGCTGGCTGGGAGTTCAATCCTTTGTAAACGATGTTGAACAAGGCTTTGTGGCAGAAAGTCTGATCGCTGGGCACTCTCGACCCAACCTGCTCACTTCCAAAGTCTGTGCACTTCTTGGTGTCACACTGTTGTCCTTGATGAGTGTTGTCCTACCCGCCCTGTTCTTCTATGATGGCTCTATAGACTCCAAAACCTTGTTGAGCCTCCCACTAATTGCATTGAGCGATGTTGTTCTCATTGGGTGGATTGCGCTTTTTTCAACACGCACCTCAAGCAACAAAGTACTGCTGAAACTGGTTTTGCTGTTCACAGTAGATTTTCTTGCTCGACTTTTGCTTTGGATACTCCCAAATCTGATTGACAATACATTGCTATCGTGGGTAGGCGACACCCTGCCTCTCTACTTTCCATCAACACTGCTGACAAGTTGGATGCTTTGGGAAGACGCTTGGACATGGCACAGCCTTGGTGTCACCCTTGGTTATGCCATAATTCTTTGGACACTGGTCTCTCGAAAGTGGAACCACACCGTTTTCTAAGGTGCAAAATCTACAGTCTTTGGGACAGTCTTAGAATACTTGTTAAGAACGACGTCTGCGGAACCCCAACAAACCAAGCAACAAGGCCCAACCCATACCGGCATTCGACGATTGTGTGGCACATCCACTGGCCTTGGGTGAGTCGTCTTCCGTCCCATCTACTTCTGATCCAGGCTCAGATCCAGGCTCAGAACTGGCTTCCCCAGAAGGTTCATTTGAAGGCTCTCCTTGATCAGAGGTGGCGTCTTCACCATCACAATCTTGATCGATGCCATCGTCCTCCACATCTGTTGCCGCGGTGTTGATCGTCGCATCCAAATCATCACAATCCGTTCCACCATGATCAGCGGCGTCTTCTCCATCGCCGTCTTGGTCATAGTCCGAACCACCTGAACAATCGTTGTCTACACCATCATACCAAATTTCTTCGGCTGTACTGTAGGCGTCCGGATTGGTGTCGTCACAATCCAGTCCACCATATTCTGTGGTGTCTTCACCATCGCCATCGGCATCAAAATCAGAACTTCCATCACAGTTGTTGTCCAAACCATCATCGTAAATCTCTTCGGCACCGGGATACACAGCACTTCGCAAATCGTCACAGTCTTCACCACCGTATTCAGCAGAGTCGACGTCATCGCCATCACGGTCATAATCGGAACCACCCGAACAGTCTGAGTCCACACCATCATACCAAACTTCTGTTGCCTGAACATTGACTGAAGCGTCTGCATCGTCACAATCCGTTCCTGCGACGAAATCATCCACGCCGTCATTGTCAAAGTCACAGATCATATCCATGACGCCGTCACCATCACAATCCAAACTGGCAATGGCATCTCCATCACCATCTTGATCGAAATCATCTCCACCAGCACAGTCGTTGTCAATGTTGTTGTACCAAATTTCAGGCAATGCGCCTCCGATGGTTGCGTCAGTGTCGTCACAATCTGTACCACCGTATTGATCACTGACATCGCCATCGCCATCTGCGTCGAAATCATCGTCCCCACCACAATCTTGGTCAACTCCATCGTAATAAACTTCGGTGGCTCCAACAAAGATGGTCTCGTCCATATCTTCACAGTCCGTTCCACCATAGTCTACAGAGTCGAAGCCATCCATGTCTTGGTCATAATCCGAGAGTTCGTCGCAGTTTTGATCAATGCCGTCGTACCAAACCTCTGTTGCAAGTGAGTTTATGGTTGAATCTGCTTCGTTGCAGTCTCCACCACCATAGCCCAATAGGTCATCCCCATCGCCATCTTGGTCATAGTCAGACCCACCTGAACAATCGGAATCTACGCCATCATACCAAGTTTCAACTGCGAAAGAATTGACGGCTGGGTCGGTGTCGTCACAGTCTCCTGTGGGACCCGCTTGTAA
This sequence comes from uncultured Myxococcota bacterium, assembly GCA_965661985.1. GTDB lineage: Bacteria > Myxococcota_A > UBA796 > UBA796 > UBA796 > CAJWHX01. The sequence continues at coordinate 3,214 of CBFIFY010000117.1, forward strand.
ACTAAAGACCATGTCACCGTCGGTGTAAGTGACCCCGTTGACGATGAGTTCATCGACACCAACGCCCTCACCCTCCATGACGATCTGACCATTTTCATCAACAACGGTAAACTCAACCTCTGTGTTGTAAAGGCCATCTTCGAAATAAAACTCGACCAGTTGCGTTGCTGAATCTGGACAGTATGTCACCGAATTGTATTCACCACCAGAGTTAAAATTGACGCCATCCAAGTTCTGATTGGCAATCGTATCTACCAACACACCGTCTTCATAGACATTTAAGGCGTTGCCATTCCAACCATCCCCATAGGAGTCAAACAACGTGAAATCATAGCACCCCAACGTGACACTTTGACCAAACTCATCACCATCACCATCCTGATCATAGTCGTTGGCACCGTCACAATCTTGATCAACACCGTCATACCAAACCTCTGTTGCCCCTGGATAGATGGCAGCATCTGCGTCATCACAATCTGTCCCACCGTTGTCAACGGAATCAAAACCGTCACCATCTTGGTCAAAGTCGTTGGCGCCATCACAATCAGAATCTACGCCATCATACCAAGTCTCGGTCGCTCCCGGATAGACGGTTTCATCCGCATCGTTACAGTCTCCACCGCCGTAGGCGAGCGAATCAACGCCATCACCGTCTTGATCAAAGTCCGAACCGCCAGAGCAGTCTGAATCTACGCCGTCATACCAAACCTCTGTTGCCAAAGACGATATGGTTGGGTCAAGATCATCACAGTCTCCACCACCGTAATCTACAGAGTCGTCTCCATCACCATCTTGGTCATAATCGGAACCACCTGAACAATCAGAATCTACGCCGTCATACCACACTTCCGCGGTGTTGCTGACATTGATCGCCGGGTCGGTGTCGTCACAATCCCCTCCACCATATTCTGCTGCATCGTACCCATCACCATCTTGATCGTAATCGGATGCGCCATCACAATCGGAATCTACGCCATCATACCAAGTTTCTGTCGCTCCAGCATAAGCCGTTGAGTCAACATCGTTACAGTCGGTTCCACCGAAGGTAATAGAATCAAAACCATCGCCATCCTGATCAAAATCGGAACCACCAGAGCAATCTTGATCGATGCCGTCATACCACACTTCCGCATTTGTAGACGAACGTGCAGGATCGGTATCATCACAATCGTACCCACCGAATCCCATCATCAGATCCCCATCGCCATCTTGGTCAAAGTCGGAACCACCAGAGCAGTCTGCATCCAATCCATCGTACCAAGTCTCTGTCGCTCCAGGGTTGATCAAGGCAGTGTTGTCATTGCAATCTGTTCCGCCCGCAAACGTAGACTCATAACCATCACCATCCTTGTCATAGTCCGATCCACCGGAACAGTCCTGATCCAAGCCATCATACCAAATTTCAGTACGCCCAGGATATACAGTGTTCTCTGCATCATTACAGTCCGTCCCACCATATTGGTCAGAATCAAAACCATCTCCGTCGGCATCATATTCAGTTGTTGGATCACAATCCTGATCAACACCATCATAGTACACTTCACTTGCACCCGGCTGAATACTGACATCTAAGTCATTGCAATCGGTACCACCATGCTGGTCCGAGTCAAAGCCATCACCATCTTGGTCAAAATCGGAAAGACCGTCACAATTCGAGTCCACACCGTCATACCAAGTATCCGCTGCATCTGGGTTTATAGCGACAGATACATCGTTGCAATCGGTTCCGCCAAAGGTCAGCGAATCATATCCATCACCATCTTGGTCAAAATCGGAAAGACCGTCACAATTCGAGTCCACACCGTCATACCAAGTATCCGTCGCCCCAACATAAGCAGTCGCATCGGTGTCCAGACAGTCTGTACCACCGTAGTCTACAGAATCAAAGCCATCCATGTCCTGATCAAAATCATTGTCACCTGCACAGTCTTGATCGATACCGTCGTACCATACCTCTGGTGCACCTGAGTAAATCGTTGCATCCGTATCGTCACAATCATCACCGCCGTACCCATCGGAGTCAAAACCATCCAGGTCTGCGTCATTATCGGAAAGTCCGTCACAATTTTGGTCTACGCCATCGTAATACACCTCTGTGGCTGTTGGTTTGATAGACGCATCTCCATCGTTGCAGTCGTCGGCATTGGTGACATAGCCAGCCAAGCCATTTCCAGTGCAATCTTCGGTAGCCATCGGTGGATCACCGTCGCCATCCCCATCCACCTCTGCGT
>CBFIFY010000118.1:0-5393 GCA_965661985.1 uncultured Myxococcota bacterium
AGATAATTGGTGAGGGCATCTCTGATTTGATGGGGAAAGAAACTCTGGTCTTCCCATTCAAACAGTTGCAATCTGGGTAAAAGTTGTACAGCCATGGAGAACTGTACCGCAGTGTATACAACAGACCATCGATTGCTTGGATTCTTTGGTCAGAATTGGAAGTATAGATGTCGGAATTATGGCACCATAGTTCAATATTGTTGGTGAAAAAAGTGCCAATAGAGTGCAGTGTGCACATCGGTGAATTCTTTGGGCGTTGATTACACTGGTATATATAGACCTTGGTTTAAATGGGGGATTTGAACCAGCGGTTGTCGTGTGTCAACATCACAAGGAGAATGGTTATGGGTGCGAAATTTAAAATCTTACCACCGCCAGAAGAACATCAAACTTGGGTGGATAAGTTGGGTGATCGATTGTCGGAAACAGGCAAGTTTATGGTTGTGGGTGTCATACTGATGTTCTTTCCACTGTCTGTGTACAACGGTACAAAAAACAGTATGGGCTATGAAATGGCAACCCACCTTGGCTTCCTGACAGGGGTCGTCTGTATGCTGATGGCATCCTACTTACTGTTCTTTTCTGGCTGGTTCATGGATTTGGACGACTGACCGTTCAGTTTTGGGCGAATCTTCATTTTTGCCCGACTTTTCTTTTGTCCTTGGTCTTCTTTGCTTTTGAGTGTAGTTGTTCTTTGTGATAGAGTGTCGATGTTGTGTACGCAAGGCGACACAAACGCTCCAAGAGTGCAAAGATTCGAAAAGGTGGGGGGAGAGTATGAAAGTGTGGTCCATAATGACACTGTTGACAGCCTGTGGTGTCAAATACACAGACGTGCTCGATACGGGGAATTCAGAAGAGCCGAGTGGTGAAGAAACAGAAGAAACGGATACTGGTTCCGCAGAAGAACCTTCACAAAATGACACTGAAGAAACAGGGGAGACTGGAGATACAGAGAGCCCCAACGACACTGGTGACACCAATGATACCAATGATGTGACGCTCTATGGTTGCAATGTCGCCGAGATGGGCATCTGTTTTGAGGGATTCATCGCGGACGGTTGGACAGAAACTGTGGCACGAGAATCTTGCAGTGCATATTCAGTGGAAAATGGGGTGGCGACCGAAACATTGTCCAGTGGGTGTCCCATGACCCCCGATACCGTTGTTGGCGCTTGTATATTGCCCAACACCTTTGAAGACCTTGTGGTGACAGGTTGGTATTACACCAGTCATTGGACCGAAGCCGCAGCCGAAGCCACCTGCACAGAGCAAGAAGGACTTTTCGTACAATAATGGCCAGCAAATTGATTGTTGGCATTCATTTTGCAATGTCAAAGTCATGGTTATAGACTGAACACATCATACACTTAGGAGATTTCTATGATGACAACACTGCTTACATTGTTTCTCGCTTGCGGAGACAAATCTACCGATACCGGAACCGACGACACCACAACGACCGAAGAAGGCTACAGTTTTGAGGGGATGGACTTTGTCTTTCAAAGCGCTGAAGGGTTTGAACTTGTGGGCGACAGTTTCTCTGTTGACTTTCCTCAAGACCCCCGTGAAATGCGATTCAGTGCAGGATGCAACTCACACGGTGGAGAATATGAGGTGGTGAATGGTGTCTTTGAAATGTCCGGGATGTACGCCACAGAGATGGGCTGTGAAATGGAACTGATGGATCAAGACTCTTGGTTGGCAACCTTCTTTACTTCGAGTCCGACGATTGCCCATGATGGAGACACGTTGACCTTTACAGGCGCTGATGCAACACTGGTCTTTGTAGACGAAGAAGTTGCGGTGCCCGATCTGCAACTGACCGATATCACGTGGGAGATTGATACCTACCTGGATGGTGAGACTGCGTCTGCCTACAACGTCAATGTGTTGCCCAACGTCTACTTTGCATCGGACGGCACCTTCAGTGCAAACATGGGGTGCAATGGAGCCGGTGGTACGTACACAGATGACGCTGGAACCTTGACCCTCACCTTTGAAACGATGACCGAAGCCATTTGTGATGGCGATTTGAACACCATCGAGGGACACATCTTTAATGTGCTCAACAACACACCCACCTATGAGATTGATAGGGACCGCATTACGCTGATGGCAGGTGACAAAGGTATTGGGGCGATGGCGAGCGCAGAATAAGCCCATTTGGTAGATTTGTCGGCGATCAAGTCATCAGTGTATCGGTGGGATTTCGTGATATTTGAGGAGATAGGGTGGCCATTCGATTGATTGTGGTGATGTCTTGGGTCATGATTGTCATGATGTGGATGCCAGAAAGTTGGTTTGATGGAGAGTGTAGTATTCTGTGTCACGACACAGGGTGTCCACATGCAGCAGAATCTCTTGAACCCCTTGTAGGGAAATCATTTTACACCATTGCTGATTCCAGCACTCAGGCAATGATCGCGGGTTTGAATCAAGGTAAGGGTTCTTCTTCTGATCGGTTTAATTTTTATCAGTGGGCCAATTTAATTGCTTTTTTCATCTTTGTGCCGGGGTGGGCTTGGTTGAATGCTCGATTGCACAACATTGATCGCCGGTGGTATTACGCCATGGTGGGAAGTGTTGTGACGATGCTGGCGATTGGTGAAGTGACGGCTTTTAAAAAGGCATTGACAGGAAAAGGGTGGTATTATTATTGTACCGATTGGTGCATTCGTGTGGGCAATTTGACAGGGTTGACCTATGGTGGTGTCTGTTTTGTCATATTTGTTGTCGGCATACCTGGGGTACTAATTGTGGATTCAATATGGGGGCTGCGCAAGCGATATTTCAATCGGGCACAAGAAGCGATTTGATTGAATCTCATCGTAAGGAGTCCACCAAGTCGTTAGAAGGTGTATACCTTTCATGACTGGATACACCCATGACCACAATTCCCCAACAGTTTCTCAATCATCTCAAAGTCGCGTTGCACAATCGAGAAGCATTCTTTGAGCGGTGTCATCAAGAGAATACAACCTGCTATCGACTCTTTCACGGAGCGGTGGAACGCTGGCCCTCCGTCACGATTGATCGATATGGAGAGACATTGTTGTTTCAGACGTGGCGTTCCGATTTGAATGATGATGTGGTTGGGCAGATGGCAGACTTCATTGAAGAAAAGTTGGAACAGCGTTTCTATGTTTTGTGGGCAGATCGGCGTAAGCGAGGACAGGTAGAACGACATTGGGTGGGCGATGAAGCACCGAGTGAATTGACTGGAACCGAACTTGGACTGTCATACCGTGTCGATCCTGTGCACCGTGGGATCGATCCATTGTTGTTCTTGGATTTTCGCGCTGGAAGACGGCACATTCTAGAGCATGCCAAAGGGAAGAAGCTACTCAACCTCTTTTCGTACACCTGTGGCATCGGTGTGGCTGCCGCGGCTGGAGAGGCGAAACTGGCTCTCAATGTGGATTTTGCCAACCATGCACTGTCCATCGGGCACAGCAATGCATCCCTCAACGGATTTGCAGAACCTCAGTTTCAAAGCATCCAAGACGATGCGATGCTCGTACTTCGTCAGTTTTCAGGACTGGGTGTCAAAGGCAAAGCCAAGCGACGTCAGTTTGCCAAACGCTCTGCCCGACTTTTTGATATTGTTGTTTTGGATCCGCCGAGAAGAGCAAAGTCTCCGTTTGGTGCAGTCGATACCGTAAACGATTATCAGTCTCTCTTTAAGCCTGCATTGCTGTGTGCAAAGGTTGGTGGTCGAATGCTGGTGACCAACAATGTGGCCTCCGTGGAAGTAGAATCATGGGTGGAGAGTTTGCGTCGCTGTGCACTCAAAGTGGGGCGCACGATTGAAGATGTTGAACTGATTTCACCCGATGTGGACTTTCCGTCTTTGGACGGGCGACATCCGCTCAAGATGGCTTGGTTGTCGGTGTAGATTTTTGGGTTTTGTATCTATTATTTTATAGAATTGACTACACTGCTTCTACGAATAAATAGTAGAAGAACATATGTTGTTGAGAGATGTTTTGGTCACTTCATCAATCGTATTTGAAAGCTTTTGCCATTATGACCATTGAAGAGCGATTGAGCGTTTACAACATAATGGTGAAGAAGCAGTGGTTGGATAAAGAATGGGATGACGCAGATCGACAAGACAACAAGCGCTCTGTAAGTAGGATGAAACGGCTTGCTTCCTTTTACACGGGAAATCAAACGATGTCTTTGAATCTTTAACAAAAGCAGAACAAGGTGAGACCACTGCTTCTTTTGTACAAATCGTCAATATGACACATTAAACGTTAATTATCGAAGAAATGTCCTGCTATGGAATAGGATGTCCATCCAATCGTAACTGGAAGACAAAGTAGGTCGGCGTACAAAATCCGACTCCAGCCTCTGCGATTGCCTGTCCTTTTTCAGTGTCGACCCCCTTCAATTGATAGGGCATCGCTTGGCAAATATAGTCCTCACGGCAAAATCGACCTGCGTGACAGCTGTCCACCATCCCTCGAGCTACAATGGAGTCTAGGCACTTGTGGAAGTCTTTCTCAACACAGCTGTCAAACTTGGCACCACCGACGACGGCACAGATTTCAGGGCTGGTGGGGTCTGATTGCTGAGGTGTAAAGGCGCGTTCTTCTGCTGTGCATTTTCGGTATGTCCTACCCAGTGGAACGCCGATTCGCGTGGGCCTGCAATTGTAGGAACCAAAGGTGAATGCATTGTTTTCAGGCAGTTCATAGTACTGCGCTTGCTTGAATGTGTCGGCATAGGCATGGAGATTGTAGACACTGTCGCTTTGTATTTGATTGCCGGTGACGGTTCCCGTACGACAAGTTTGTCCAGATAATAAAGCCTCTTGCTTGGGCATACACTGTCCAAATGAGAGGCCAACGTCTGACTCAACCACCTTCTCACAGGTTTCATCTTCTCCACATTCCCAAAGGGCATCCGATTGAAAGTCTTCTTTGTGTGCATCGAGTATGCAGGTGTGGTTCGTGGAAACCGTCTTGGTTTCTGGTGCGAGGGAGTGGGGTCTGAAGGTGTCTTCATCAGTACCGTTGATGAAACTGGCGAGCTGCTCTTGGCGACGGGGCAGTTCTCGCTGGAAGTGTGCTGAGAAGGGTAGTGCCAGTCGATTGGTGACACCAGAGGTTTTTGGATCAGTTTCTCCCAAAAAGTGAAAGCCAGCCGTGGTGGAGGCTTGGTGACAACCGAGGCAGCTGCTGTTGTTAAGGCGATCGACCAGTGCTGCTTTTGAGTTGACCCATTGCAAATCGCCAGTTGGTTGCTGTAATTGTGCCAGCGCGGTTTCATCAAATATGGCATCAAAGGGTTTGTTGGCTCGGCGATGAATCCCCAGCGTTGAATAGGAGATGGCTTCGGTGGCGAGAAACTGTTCTGGAATGAGGTGTGTGCCGTTGTCGATG
>CBFIFY010000119.1:0-5292 GCA_965661985.1 uncultured Myxococcota bacterium
GTATCCACACCATCATCCACATCCAAGTCATCAGCCGTTGCTGAGCAGGTCAAGGTAGAGTCGTTGTGGAAATTGTCAGAGGAGACAATGGTTGCTGAGATGTTTGATGGATCGGTGTTGCCAATCACAATCGCTGAAGACAACAATGGGGTTCCATAGTCAATACCGTCATAGGGAGTGACTTCTACTTGAACGATGTCTCCTTTTACAAAGACCGCTCCCTCTAGTGAATTTGAAATGCCAGATTGAACAGGTACAGAATTGAGTAACCAAGTATAGGTTGAAGAAAGAGATTGTGTGCTATCCACGTCTGACAGTGTTGCCACAGCGGTGACGATTCCATCTGACAAAACAACGTCCGTGTCTAGATCTACGGTATTCACTACAGGTTCTGTGTTTTGTATGATCAAAGAAGTTGTTTTGGTTGTTCCATTGGTGTTGCCGTCGTTTGGTGTTGCGCGACACTCAATTTCGGAACCGACAGCGAAAGGGCCTCCTAGAATATTGCTGGATTCCGACTGAACCACTCCATTTACAGCCCATTCATAGGAAACAGTTACAAAGTCACCGTCTTCATCGGCGGTGGTTCCAACCAAGCAGGTTGCGTTGGACGTTGAATACAGGGGATCGGGACTCAAACTGAGTCCGCCAACCGATGGAGATGCATTGGCGACCGTGACTGTGGCACTGCTTGAAACAGAACTTCCGTGGTAGTCAGTGACCGATACAGAACAGGTCAGAGAGTCTCCAACTTCGGTGTCACTCGAATCAATTGTGTAGGTGTTGTTGGTGGAAACAATCGTTCCGTTTACACTCCATTCGTACATTGGTGTAAGACTGGCATCATTGATGTCTTCAAACGTGGCATCACACAACAAAGTGGACCCAGTACCAGCTGTTCCCAGAATGCTGGTTGCTGTCACGAGCGTCGGTGGGGTATTCAAAACGGTGACTGAGGCTGTTTCAGAATCAGAACCCCCATTGGGATCGCTGGCGGTAGCGACGCACTCAATGATGTCTGTTGGAAATACAACTGTGGGATCCAGTTCTAAGACTGGACTGTTTCCAAGACTGACCCCTGAGACCGTTCTCCATTGATAAGAGATGAATAAATCGGCATTGGTGGGGTCGTCAACATCTGAGCCTGTGGCTGAACATGAAAGAATCCCATTGGCTTCGATGTCGCTGTTTGGGGAAATTGCTATACTGTCTAATGTTGGTAGGGTGTTGAGGATGGTCGTTTCAACGCGCTTTGTGTTGCCATCAACAAATCCATCGTTTGGTGTACCTTCACAAACAACAGTGCTTCCTACATTGAAAGGACCAACGAGCGTATTGGAGGTTTCACTTTGGATGATGCCATCAACGAGCCATGTGTAGGACACGGTAATATCATTGTTTTCGAGATCTACGACATCACTGGCAGAGCAGGTCAAGGTGTCAAAAGAATAGGCTTCAAATGGAGTAATGTTCAATGATCCAATGCTTGGAGCTGTATTGTTGATCATTGTGGATTGTGTTTCTGAGGCAACCCCACCATAGGCGTCGGTGGCAGTGACCGTGCATCCTAGGATATCGCCGTCAGAAAAAGATTCAGCATTCAGTTGCAGGCTGGATTCTGTTCCGACCTCCAAACCATTTTGAGTCCAAGAGTAGGTGATGTCCAACGTTTCTCCATCGGCATCTTCAGCTTCCACCAAGCATTCAATCAGAGTATCCAATCCAATTTCATTTGGCGTGAGTGTAAACGACGTGATGACTGGGAGAGAATTGTCGATGCTGACAGAAACGGAATCCGTTACTTCGGCTTTTCCATCCGTGATGACAACGGTGCAAGTGACAACGTCGGTCGGTGAGGCTATATCAGGAGTCAACGATAAGATATTGTCTTCTACGGCATCTTCGTTCAGTGTAAGTGTAGCGCCATCAGCACTGGTTAAAGACCACATATAGGATACGGACACACTGTCTCGATCCTTGTCTTCGGTGGTCGCATCACACGTTAGTTGGGTCGTCGTGTGTACATCGACCGATGGTGTGATCAACAGCCGTTCGAGTCCTGGGGCGGTATTTTGTGGTTCACTTGAGTCACACGCAAGCAATCCGATAAATCCAACCAATCCAATTAGCCTCATTTGATGCTCCTTTTATCCATGTCTTATCCATGTCAATTCTATAAATGATTTAGAACAAATTTAACTTTATAACTATCTCTATGTGTCCAATAGTCAAGTAGGGAGATGGTTTGAAAAAATCTATTCCTACCTACATAATCAGACAAACATCCATTTTGAGTCTATTTATTTTTACTTTTTTACAAGAACCAATGTCTGAAAATAGGGATGTACACCGTTTGTTTTATCAAATAGAACAGAGAGGAACAGTGAAACAGACCAGCACCAAAATTGATGATTTGAAGATTGAAGATGTCCCTTTATCAACGGAAGATATTGCAAGAATATTTTCTTTTGCTCATACAATTAATGGATATGAATTGACAGAATCTTTTGAAGAAACAGCCTCTATTGCCGACAATCCGAACCCCGACAGTATATTGGAGTTGAGGATTGCCTTGTTCTTTTGTGCGCGGGCATTCCGTCATGTCGGCATACATCAAGATTCTCCGGAGATGAGACGATTGGTTGGTCAAATTCGAGATTGTTTGATGAAGAGTCGAGAGACGAATACCAGTGCACAATAAGTGTTGCCGGTCCAATTACATTAATATTAGAACAAGTGAGAATTTTCATGAAATACAAACTGATCTTGTTGAGCGACCATCTTTGTGTTGAACTCAACGGAAAACATTGGATACTCGATTCGAACAGGGGCTTTGCCAGGTGCATTGGGTGCCGCCATCCAACTTGTTGCCAACGGAATTTTGGGCAATGAGGTGTTGCGAGAGCATCGTCTCGTCTACAGTTTTGCAAAAAAACTCTACGAGTGGACATAGAACTTTCTAAAATTTTCGATCCGAATTTAGAATAGGGATTCGTTCAAATATTGTATTTGAACATTGTTCCATTTAAAAAGGGGGAAGATTGGAGAAATCAATGAAAAGGGCTTTGCGTCGCCATCACAAATTTCGTATGACTCGTAAAGCCGAACGTTCAGATTATGTGGCTTATTTGGACAAGGAAGAGCGTTGGTCTCTTGCACGTAAAGTGGCCGATCATTTGAAAGTTTGTAGTTGTGAACTTGGCTGTGGAAATCCTAGAAACAATCCATGGTCGTGTCACAGGGCATCTTTGACCAAACAGGAACGGTTGAGCGATGTCTATTTTCGAGAGATGCTGTCGGATTGGGATTTGTTGATGGCGTCAGTTGAAGAACAGAGTGCCAGCGATAATACATAAGTCATGGATGAACCCTATTTTGGAAGAATACCCTTAGACAGTTGGTGTTTGATAGCCAAAGACTTGGTGATTCAAACAAAAGAGATACATTGCTTCTATGAACGGAATCTTGTTGTTGGTTGCTTTGGCGGTGTTTGGGGTGTTGTGGGTGAAGGCGATGCAGACCCCTTCGTCATGGCAACAACTGTTGATTGCGTCCGTTGAAGAAGGCTCTATAGATCGATTGTTTGAAGAGTTGCTACGCAAACCAGAACTTGTTCAGCCTCGATTTTACAATGAGGCAATGGAATATTTGTTTCCAACTGACATCGAATTGTCAGCAGACCTCACGCTTCGTTTTTTACCAGTCCTATCTGACCATGTACTTTCACAGCAGTGGCTAGAGATGCTGGTTGAGTCATCTGTCTCTGAACGTTTTGATTCTGAGTTTTTGCAACGATATCGACGAAGCAATTGCTCGACGGGTGCAGGTTGAGGTTTGTAAGGCACCAGTTCGGTGCGTTCTACTCCAACTGACCATTTTGGGATAGGGTTGATAGACTGTTTTGTAAATTGTTATTGTTGGAGAGTCTATGTCTGCCAAAAAAGTGAAGTTTTCCTATGCCGCCACCGATCGCCATTGGGTCGGAGATGGCTTTCATGTGCACGGTCTGCTACGTCCATCTGCTCAACTGAACCATTACATCAATCCCTTTATTCTGATGGATTATGGTGCGCCCAAACACTTTCCACCCACGAACAAGCGACGGGGTGTTGGAGAGCACCCACATCGAGGGTTTGAAACGGTGACCTTCGCCTATCAAGGAGAGGTTGAACACAGAGACTCTGCTGGTGGCGGTGGCGTCATCAAGGCAGGCGACGTTCAGTGGATGACCGCGGGCAGTGGTGTGGTGCACGATGAGTTTCACTCGACAGAATTTTCTCAGACGGGTGGTGTTTTTGAAATGGTGCAACTGTGGGTCAACCTACCCAGCGAGCATAAGATGACCCCACCAAAGTATCAGGGTATCCAGAGCAAGGATATTCCAGTCGTCAACGTGGGAGAGCATTCTAGTTTGCGGGTGTTTGCTGGAGAATGTCAGGGAGTCAAAGGCCCCGCTGATACATTTACCGTCATCAATATGTTCGATATTTCAGGAACACGAGCTGATACCTTACATCTTGACTTGGCGGCCGAAACAAACACCGTTTTGCTCATTTTGAACGGCTCCATCACCCATGAAGGCCAGACCTATCCCACCCACAGCATCTTAATTTTTGACAGGGGTGGAACGGACTTGACCTTTGACACTTCAGATGGGTTCAAGGGACTCTTATTGAATGGAGAGCCCATTGATGAACCGATTGTGGCTCATGGTCCTTTTGTGATGAACACCCGAGAAGAGATTGTACAGGCGATGGTGGATTATCAAAAGGGACTGATGGGGAGTTTGTAGAGGGCGTTGTCCAGTTGGCGGAAGATATCAACATTGGCGGTTCTATCTTCTTCCTATTTTTTGATGGTTATTCATTGCTCAACACTGTTTTTTGATAAAATGGACAGGTGGACTGCAAATTGCACACTCCACATTTTGGCTTTCTGGCCTGACAGATTTGCTGACCAAATCCAGTGACGAGCATGATGAGATCAGACCAGTCGGCTTTGGGAACGATATTCTCCAATTGAACCCTCGTTTGACTTGGATTCTCACTGTCTGCCCAGCCCAATCTATTGGATACCCTGTGCACATGTGTATCGACACTGATTCCATTGCATTCGTTCCAAACAAATTTCACAATGGCCAATGAGAGTTTCTCCCCAATACCTTTAAAAGATTGAAGCTCTTTCGCTGATTTTGGGATGTCACCACCATACTCATACCTAATTTTAATGGCCGCTTCTTTGAGCCATCCAGCTTTTCTTTTTTTGCTGTTGACTGTGAGTAGAGACTCAAGG
>CBFIFY010000120.1:0-5262 GCA_965661985.1 uncultured Myxococcota bacterium
TGACGATGCTGCGGACCCTTTCTATCTTCGCTTTGTGGCCGATGGTGTTGAAAAACGTCAGTATTTTCTGACGCATCCCGAAACCATTCCAACGAGTTTGAATGGGGCATTTGAAAAGATGTGGCTCTCTCTGCCCGCAGATCGCAACTTCCTTGCCCATAGACTCTTGGTCACCTTGGGCATCATGAGAGATTTGGGAGACGATGAACTGTTTGCAGAATTGTTTTCAAGACAGTTTCCAACGCAAACCTTTACCATTGATGACATTGCTCAAATTCGCCGTCCAATCGGAAAATTGCTGGCCTACGACGGCGAACGGTATGGACTGTTCCACGATCGCTTCAAGTATTTCTTGGTGGGAGAGCAACCAGACCCAATTGAAGAGGCATTGCGAGCCCAAGACGCAAACGTCTCCACATAAAGTCGTTCTAAAGATCGGCTTTAGAGTCCCAATTTTCTACGGAACTTCGCAACCACATCATTGATTTCACTGAGTTTCAGTAGTGAACCAGCGATGACATACGCTACGCCCCCGATCACCCCAATGGCTCCGAGCAAACCGATGTTCAACAGCGTAAACCCATTCTCCCAGTTGCCAAAGGGATGCAACAGCAGACCCGCTACGACTGCTGGCACAGTGGCAATGAAGACACGTGAAAAGTACATGAGCAACGGTACAAGCCCCAACCCACCGGACACCAACCCTCTAACGATCACGCCATAGGCAATCAATTGTAGGGTTGTTGATAAAGACAGTGCAAGCGCCAGTCCATTCACGCCATAGTCTGGACACAACCACGTTCCCAAAAGAAAGGTCACCCCCACACCACAAACGCCAACGCCCAATAAGACATCTCTGCGATCCAACGCATAAAATGGCTTCTTGATGATATTGATTCCGCCCACTGCCAACATGAAAGGCACCAACAATTGCACCGCTGTGGCTGTTTCTTGAACATCAGACCAAGTATACTGTCCATGCCGTAACAACACCGCCACGAATGGCTCGGCAAAGAACAACAAGAAAGCCGCAAATGGAATCAACAGTGCGCCTGCCAATCTAGATGCCCCACCAAAATGTTCTCGAAAAGCATCGCCATCTTTATTGGCCACGGCATCCACAATTTTTGGCAACAATACCGAAGCCATTCCAACTGCAATGATCCCTTGTGCGAAGTCTACCAAGCGGGTGGCATTCCAGTACCACGTCATCGCCCCTTCTTCCAAGCCCGATGCAAGGTAGCGCAACACGATAATATTAATTTTGGCAGCGATACCAATCAGAAAGACCTTCCCCATTTCACCCAACAGATCTTGAAATCTTGGATTGGCAAAACCAGAGAAACTGGGTGGAATGATTCCCCACAAGCGCTTGAGGGCTGGAAAACAGACGAACAACTGCAAAACACCACCCACCATCGTCCCGTAGGAAATGGCCCATACAACGTCCATCGCAGAATCGTTTCGAAAAAATAGCGCTGATGACACCACACAAATTGAAACCATCGCTGGGGCTACTTTCGGCCAAAAATAATGCTCTCGGAGATTGACCAACGTCTCCATCCAACTCAATACAGATACAAACAAGACAAAGGGAAACAAGATTTGAGAAAGCGATATCGTTAAGGCAAGTTGCTCTCCTTCAAACGTTGGAGCCATCCAATGCACCAGCATCGGCGCAAAGACAATCCCTCCAACGGACAACAACAGACACACAACGAGCAGTGCGCCCAAGGTTTGAGAAGCCAATTGTTTGGCGGCTTGTTCGGATTCCACCTCGGCATTTCCAACAGCCGGCATCAACGCACCAGTCAAACCTTCGTCGGCAACAAAACGACGTACAACTCCCGGAAAGGTCCATGCGATGATGAAGGAGTCATAGACCATTCCAGCCCCCAAAACGCCTGAGAGCACCAATTCTCGAGCCAAACCAAATCCCTTAGACAGAATGGTTCCGAAAGAAGAGGACATAAAACTGCTTAGGATAGATTTTTTAGACATGCGAACACCCAAATGACAAATGATTAGAAAAATAGAGTGAATATAACCATTGTGGACGCACCTCAACAAACAGTGAGACAAATTCTGCGATTTGAGAAGGGATCGCCCTATGGGTGTTGAAACTAGCGTTCACAAATTGTTTCTGGTTTGCTCATCTCATCACTATGGACTCAGCAAAATCCACTGTCATCTACTCTGAACAGGATTCTAGGCTACCTGCAAGTGGCGTACAAACTCTTGTGCCAAGTTCGCTGGTGGTTGACCATCATTCAACGCGTCTGTACTGGCTTGTTGCAATACATTTTTCAATGCCACTCGCTGTGCCCGCAGTATCTGCATTTGCTCAGTTTTCGACAGTCTAGACATCAAATGCTGATGAATGTCCCACGCCAATTGTGCGTGGGCTGTTTCATCTTGGGCAATGACTTTCATGGCGTGGACAACCCTTTTGTCTACGCCCGTGTTCGTATCTGCGTCCGTATCTGCGTCCGTGATACAACGAGCCTGATATTGTGCCTTGAGCGCAGAATAAGCCTCGTATACACAGCCTTCGACCGCGTTGTCCAATGCCAACTCAAACAAAGAACGCTGGGTCATTGTGCCAAAGTCCAAAGACGGCAATTCTCCCCCTTCTTCCAGAACAAGTTTTGCCATCATCCGAGCATGGTGTACTTCTTGAACAGCGGCTGTCAAACAACGTTGTTGCAATCCTTGTGGTGCGCCGTGCTGTCTCAACTCTTCTCTCAACTGCAAAAATGCACCCACCGAAGATGCTTCCGCGTGGTAGGCACGGACAAAGTACCGAGCTTGCTCACTTCTTCCCCTTGCAATTTTCAATTTGGCGATGTCTCCATGACCACGCCCTTCTACTGCACAGACGGTGTATTCACAGGTGACAGGATGATTGCCATCGGCATCGGGTCCAGTGTAATCACAAGAACACAGGTAATCATAATACACGCCGGCTTGCTCTGTACACAATGTCGAACAGGACTCTTCCGTCAACTGCCCTTCAGCGTCTAAATACCCAGTAAACGTGGACTCGTCGAGTGTTGCGGTACTGCTACTCAAATCACACCACCCATCTTCATAATAGCATTCATAGGTGAATGAGGCATCGGGATTGATTGGCGTGACGGTACTGGTGTCAGACGTGTTCGACGTATCTGTTACGGTTGCGGTGTCGTCTTTCTCACCACAAGCGATGAGAATACTGGTAAAGAGTAGGTGAATGGGTTGCATGAAACCTCCAAGGTGCTGGTGACAACAGTGTACACCAATCTATACGAATCTACATAGGACAGTGCAAATTCCATACCAAAACAGAATCTATACGGACGTTTCTCTACGCCACTACATCCACTCAACGACACTCAACGACTCAAGTTGGTCACCCATTCAGTTTGCTCAACCAAGCCTCCAACGGCTTGCGCTGGAAAGATGGAATGGCAAAACATCCTTTGTGGACATCGACGTTGTAATAGTCAAACGACAATCCAGCGTCCAACACACGTTCGGCGTCAAAGTCGACAATGGGGTGCAGTCCCTTGGTGGCGAAGGTAAAAGACCACAAACCACCTGGATACCCCATGTTGCTAAAGTTGTAGATGAAGGTCTTGTCAAAGATTCCCGCCACAATCTCCACCAGTTTGGCCTGCATTTCAGCATGGTACCACGGTGATTCACCTTGAGAAACGACAATTCCGTTGTCGCTCAACACTCGATGAATGTTCTGATAGAACTCTGAACCAAACAATGGCTGTGCTGGTCCAATCGGGTCCGTTGAATCCACAAGCACCACATCAAATTTCTCATCGGTGTTGGCCACAAACGCCACGCCATCGTCGATGATCAGGTCAAGACGGTCATTGTCCAATGCACTGGCTGTTTGTGGGATGTGTTCAATACAAGCATCGACCACCATCTTATCAATTTCCACCATCACAACCCTTTCTACACCAGTATGCCGCAAGACTTCACGGGCTGTACCCCCATCACCACCACCGATGATCAACACCTTTTTGGGATTTGGGTGTACAAAGAGGGGTACATGGGTAATCATATCGTGATATACGAACTCATCGCGTTCGGTCAACATAACCAGACCGTCGTTGAGAAGCATTTTGCCGTGTCCCGCCGTTTGAACGACGTCGACGGCCTGAAATGCACTCTCTCCCGAGAAAAGTACCTCTGTCACCTTAAAACGCGCGGCGAAGTCTCCACATTGCTCTTCTACCCACAAATCTGATTTCATGATTGCTCCTGTTGTACAGACCGTTTCCAATGTGCAAAATAAACATTGTATCCACAGTCAATGGTTTGACGTTGTTCTTGTTCCAGACGATACTGAGCCCCGATGGACTCAACGATTTGTGTCAATGACTCTGGTTGATAGAGTACCACATCAAAAGACGCAGGCTTCAAGACGGTCAACGGTATCTCAATAATGTCGCCCAAATTAACATTGGTTTCCAAAGACACATAGGAATAGCCATCCTGTGGTGTTAAATGGATCGTACAATACCGCTCTCCTTGAATCGCATTCATCGAATATCCACAGGGGTCAAAGACAAAATCATCAATCTCCCAACCCGATAAAAACTCATTGAGTCGCAGTCGCTGACGAATCTCCAAAACCGACAAGCCCGACTGAGAGAAGTACGATGAACTTTCTGCATCAATGGCGTACATCAACAATTCATAGGTTCGGTCTTCCAATGCTGGTTTGTATCGACGTTCCAAATGGTAGAGTTCGGTATAGTGACTGGACTTGTCCCCAAAAGCGATCTGCACCCCATCCACCTGTTGTTGCAACCGCTCTACGTCGTCGGCAAAATTGCTGTGTTGCAAGTCTGAGTACAGTTCGTTCTTACGCTGAAACAAAATCTGAGCCACATGATTGGAGTCAACGTGCTTGAGAAAATAGAGCACCGCTTCCACTAGTTTGGTTTGCCCACAGGTGATCAATAGGAAGTGGTCGCTCCACACAAAAAGACTGGATTCAGACAACAAATACGCATCGCACACGTCATTGCGCACGGTAGAAAGAACCGTCGCTGCACAGGCTTCGACAACATCGTGCCAAAACGCATCCCCCAACCCTCGCAAGTCAATGGCGCCATCCACCAAAATGACTTCACACTTCTTTTCTGACCCTTCGAAAACCGTGTCCATCACAGCCTCCCCTTCACCATACACACCGTGTTTTGAAAAAATGTTGGTATTTGTAACGGTTCGCTCAGCAAAGATCAATCAAGTTGA
>CBFIFY010000121.1:0-5245 GCA_965661985.1 uncultured Myxococcota bacterium
CTTGCTGATTGAGAGTTGAAAGCAGACGGCGTGTGTTTTACGGCATGTGCCACGATGGATTCAATGTCTGATTCAGAAACGGGTAGATCCTTTCCGAGTCCATAGATGGTGCGACGTTGCTCGATGAGTTTGTTGAAAGACATGGTTATTCTCCTTTGGCTTGAATGAATTCCATTTTGATTTCGATGGCGACTTCATCACTGACAACCAAGCCTCCAGAATCCAAGGAAGCGCTCCAAGTGACCCCAAAATCTTGACGGTTGATTTCCGTTGTGGCGACGGTGGCAACGCGGGTGTTTCCCCAACCGTCGGTGATGGGACCTTTGAAGGGAGCGAGTTCTAGGGTCACCGATTTGGTGATGTCACGGATGGTTAAATCACCGGTCACGCTGTATCCTTTTTTGTGAGAGCCTTTGATTTTTGTGCTGTTGAAGGTCATTTTGGGGAAGGTTGCGGCTGCGAAAAAGTCGTCTTGTTGTAAGTGAGCATCCCGTTTGGCGTCATTGGTGTCGACACTGACAATGCTGACTTCACCGGCCAAGGATTTGAGTTTGCCTTTGTCGTCTACGTCGATGTCCCCAGAAAACTCACCGAAATTTCCTTGTACGGTAGAGATCATCATGTGGGTGACTTCAAAGCCCACTTCTGAGTGGCTACTGTCGATGTTCCAAGCTTCAGCCTGTGCTGTGTGGGTGGCTCCAACAAGCAATGCCCCAAAAAGCAAAGTCTGAGAAAGAAGAGATTTGTACATTGTGTACTCCAAATGTAAGGTGGATTGAAAAACCAGTGTTGGTTGATTGAAGTGTACCCATTTGTTTTGATGAAACAATAGGGTGATTATGCAAACTATCGTTGCTTTTTTGCAACTCAATACAAATCGAAAAGGGTTAAGTTAATGGTATGAACTTGAATGATCTTCAAACCTTTGCAACGATGGTCAAACATCAAACCGTGACGGCAACAGCCGAATTTCTGAAAATACCAAAGTCTACGGTCAGTCGCAGATTGAAACGTCTGGAGAGGCACTTGGGGGTGGAATTGTTTTCGCGTGCCCCAAAACGTTTGGTGTTGACCCAAGATGGTCAAGCGCTGTTTGAGCGAATTGCCGGTTCTTTGGAAGAGATTGAGGCTGCCGAAGTTGCCATCCGAGAAAACCAGACTGAACCGATGGGTACGTTGAGGGTGACCACGACGGAGGGATATGGTCAAACGCCGGCTGTTCTTGAGTGCGTTGCTGAATACTTAGAGCGCTATCCCAAAGTGCACTTGGACTTGTTGTTGACGTCGAGGGTGACAGATATGGTTGCTGAAAGAATCGATGTGGGGTTGAGGTTGCACACGGGGGTGTTGCCCGGAGATGCCAATACCATGTCGCGACGTCTACACAGCATTTCCAACGGTCTGTTTGCCAGTCCATCGTACATGGAAAAAATAGGTGAAATCGCATCGATAGACGATTTGTCTCGTTGCGATAGCATTGGTTTTACACAAGTATCTTTTGCCGATAAACCGTGGCTGTACGAGGGAGAACCATTCAAAGGTGGCTTGCCGATGCCACCCCCTCGGATATCCATCAACAACTCTGCTGCACTGGTTCAATCAACCGTGATGGGATTGGGAATCGGGATTTTGGATATTGGGAGTGCCCAATTTCATGTGGATCGTGGAGATTTGATTCGGATTTTGCCCGCATACGAACAAGATGTCGCCAAAGTCAGTTTGGTTTGGATGGCGAGCAAGCATCTCTCGATCAAGGTGCGTTCCTTTATCAACCATATGGTGGAGCAACTGGGTTGATCAAGCCTCAAACACTTCAATACATTGGCGAGTTTCAAGCATCGAGCCCGTGTACAGTGACCACATCTGTCTCTAGGTCTCGGTTTGTGGTCAAGTCTGTGTATTGCTCATAGAGTTTAGAATCTGGAATTCTCGGCTGCATCCATCCCAATGTCACAGGGTGTAGGGCGTCGAGAAAACCGAGTCCAACTTGCCAAAGTTTCTCCCATTTACTCAGCATCGTACGTCCATGCAAGGGGTTGCTATGGTGCTTTTTTTGCAACTTGAGTCCAATAGCGCGGTAGACTCTCCGAGCAATTAGGATTCCCAATCGAGAGCGGAAGGGGATGTATCGACAACCAATGTAAGCACGGGTATAGCAATTTTCTGCCACGTTCAGCATCTGGTTGATCACCGACGCCAATTTTTGTGAATCGATTGTATGATTCAACAGTTCGGTTGTGGTTGCTCCTTGGTCTTCAAGCCAGCAACTGGGGAGATAGACACGACCACGTTCGGCATCTTCGAGTACATCGCGACAGATGTTGGTGATTTGCATACCGAGTCCCAAATCGATGGCGTATTGGGTAGCCTCTGGATCGGTTACGTTGAGCAGGGGAGACATCATCTCTCCGACACTTCCAGCGACCCTGTAGCAATAGATACTCAGTTCTCGAACCGTTTGAATTCGAACTGGGTGCAGGTCGCTTTCACAGCCATCCATGAGTGCTTTGACCGCATGCCAAGGAATGTTGTGTCTGGTCAATACATCTTTGAATGTAGACAATTCCGTGGTTGTATGTGTATCTTCTTTCAACAAGTCCTCGATGTGTGACAAATTGGCACGGGCCTGTGCAACAGAGGGCGCCTCATCAACGGCATCGTCAACCATTCTACAAAAGTGATAGAGTACCGCAATGTCATCTAGATTTTCAGCGGGCAAAAATCGCGCGGCCAATCGAAAAGATTTCGCATGGTGTGCAAAACTTTGATGGGCGATGCTGACCTGATCCGTTTCAGCATGGGGTTCTTGGGGCAAGGCATTCATTGACTGGCTTCCAAAGACTTGGGAAGGAGATGCTCGATTGGGGTCATGATCTTGTCCAGCAATCCGGACACTTGCTTTTGAAGGGCTGGAAACTTCAAGAGTGCATCGTTGCTTTCGATGCTGTGTTCAAGCAATTGGACCTCATGCAGAGCCAAATCCAATGCGCCTCCGCTTTCAAATAGGTCTATGACAGTGCGTACTGTATTCAAATCGAGATCATCTTGAGACGTCAAAATCCGTTCAATATACGATGTGTCCTGTGGATGCAGTGCCAGATGTGACACAACCAAAAGGCTGACTTTGCCTTCACAGATATCAGCCCCTTGTAGGCGACCCTTGTCTCCGAAACAGTCCAAGATGTCATCTTGCATTTGAAACAAGAGACCAATTTGCGAGAACAGGTGAACCAAGTCCTCTCGAAGATCCTTGTGAAGTTCAGCCAAGTGAGCGATGCCATCCATGGGGAGGGCAAAGAAAGCCCCCGTTTTTCCCAATGCCGCTTCTCTGTAGGATTTTAAGGAAAAGTCTTTGCGTGGCAACAGTGTCATTTCGAGACTTTGTCCACAAACTGTTTGTACGGCATAGGCACTGAGAATCTTGCTGAGTCGCCATCGTATAGCATCTGTGGTGTACATTTCATCGATGCATTGAAAGGGGAGCATCAAGCCCAAGTCACCAGCATTGATGGCCTGTGGAACACCATGTACAACCCATGTTGAAGGTTGATTTCGCCGTTCGGTGTCACCATCTTGAATGTCGTCGTGGATCAAAGTGGCATTGTGAAGCAATTCTACTGCGGTCGCCCAATGTAAGGCTGACTGGGGATCGACGTTGAACAATTCTCCAAGTTGCAAGGTGACATTTGCTCTAAGTCTTTTGCCCCCAGTGTCGAGGTGCTCCAAGAGCATTTGTCCACAATAATTGGGTGCGTTGTGTTGGATCAGGTCTTTTAAGCGACCTTCCACGGCAACAAGACTGGATGTGGTGCTATCGGTAAATGGACTCATGATTGCTCCAAGGTTTGGATGGCGCCCTTCAATGCAGTGAACAATGAAGAGGGGTGTTGAGCCGAGTGTTGAACGATTTGGGCTCTCGTTGCCCAGTTGGCGTGTTTGAACGTTTCCCACATGCTGGATTGCACATCGTGAATGGAGCCAAATCCAGATAGAAAGTGGGCTCGATGTTCCGATTCTGTTTTGAAGAAAGCCTCAAAGAATGACCTTGTTTCTTTGAGTTTGAAATGGGTAATGAGGTCCAGTCCCAACAAATACAGTTTGCGATTGTGCTGTTCGGTTTCCGTCCAGATATCTCCCCACGCTCTTGCAGACAGTTCAGTTGCACTGAGTGCCCAGTATTCACGCAAAGACTTGGCCAGTCTTGGGGCTGTTTGGATCGCCCGAAGGATTTGAAAGCCCGTGACCGGATGGGTAAAGCAGGCGGCGGCGCCAAAGCCCAATGTTCGATCAAAAGTGGGAAGCGACCCACCCATTTGAATGCGGCAAAACTCTTCGTCGACAACCAATGACTGGTCGATGTTCAAAAAGCCTTTGCGGATTTCAAGTCGATTCTTGAGAAACTCAAAATCAATGGCTTTGCGGGTGCTCAAAATGGTTTCTTCAACAAAAACTCGATTTTCAGACAGTGGCAGCACATACAAAAACGATGGTGGATTGTCAAACTTTCGATAGAACCGAACTGGAATGTGAAAGTCCATAAACTCCATTTTGTCCAGTGTCCAAGGGACGTCGAGATTGGTTGTGTCCAGAAGTTGACCGTAAGCAATTTGAAATGCCGGTTTGGGTGTGGGGGGATAGTTTAGAAACTGAGAGTTTGATCCATTGGCGGCAACGACGATTTTTGCTGTCAACGAAGAACCTGATTCTGTATGGTCTGATTTTGTATAGACGGTTGAGTGTGTCGTTTGATGCTCAATGTTGACGCAATTTTCATCAACAAAAGTGACACCAAGCAATTTGGCTTTGGCAAGAAGTCTATTTTGGAGTTCTGAGGTGTTAAACTTACAAAATTCTGCATCAATGGCAATGGACTGTTGGGAGGAAAGACGAACATGACCAGCAGACCAAACCTTTTCGATGGATGAGTTGAAAAGGTTTTGCATTGATTCTGTTAAGGAGATGGAATTCAGTTCGGATTTCCAAAAACAGTAGTTGTTTGTCCAAGGCTTTGCGCTATCTTTGCTTATGATAGAGGTAGACAAACCTTCCTGTGCACAGGCAATGGACAAGAGTAAACCAGCGGGACCTGCACCGATAATCAGCACATCCGCATCGAAATATACATCGTCTTTCTGTCCCTTATCTGTATTCTGTTGCATAACTTTCCTTAGGGCAGTCCTTGCCCCAAGCAAATTAAAAGTTATCAAATGAATAGTATTTGAATAGGTTTAAGTCGCTTTGATAC
>CBFIFY010000122.1:0-5028 GCA_965661985.1 uncultured Myxococcota bacterium
GACAATCCAAATGAAGTCGCTATCTATGGTGAAGATTGGGACTTTGGTTCGACCTATCCAGTTGGTTTGAATAAATCGAATGGTTTTGGACTTTACGACATGAGTGGAAATGTCGATGAGTGGGTCTGGGACTGGTTCGACTCCTATAGCAGTGGCAATCAGACAGACCCAACGGGTCCAGACAGTGGCTCGTACCGTGTGACCCGTGGTGGTCACTGCTTTAATGCTGAGTATGAGGTTCGAATTTCATGTCGCGTCATTTCATCTGCTACCGCTCAATTCTATCACGTGGGTTTTCGTCTCGCGAGGCTTGCCAACTAAAGACCGATGTGCGGTGCTGTCTTCATCGGCTAGGTTTGTCCGTAAAATATCGCATACACGAGTATCGTGACCTTTTCTATCCTGTACTCATCCTGTGAATTCATCATCCACTTTCAGCCTTGAAAATGGAGATGATTTCATCATGGTGAAAAGACCATCGAATATAAGACAAGCGTAAGACAGGAATAAGATAGGCAACGCATTGTGATGAATTGCGAAGTCGATCGCTAAGCCGCTGTCTTACAGTCGAATCTTGTAGGGGTTGTTGTTCTTTTTTGGCACTTTTTTGGCTTCTGCTTCGGCTTTGACTTTGAATTCTTTGAATGCCTCATTGGAGGATTCATATTGCAAGGCAAACCCCACTTGCAACACAGCACTGTGGAAGTCTTTGTTTTCGAAAGCCTCGAGCGCCAAGGTCCAGTACTTTTTGCCATTTTCGGTCATTGCTGCAGCACTTGGATCGTTGGCATTTTGGTCTTGGACTTGCGCCAATTGGGTGTCTTCGATGCGAATTTGTCCTTGAGCCAGTAGAACGTCGTATTGCAGTCGCGACGCGATGCTGTTCAAGGTTTCGAATGCCTCTTTGAATGAGAGGAGTAGATATTGCCCTTGTTCGGTAAGTTCCTCATCGGCGGCAACAACTTGATTGGGCTTGAAACGCTCCACCATGTCCTTGTAGGCCAGTGGAATGTCGCTTTGCACACAGTCGGGTTCCAAGCACAACATTTCATAGTAATTCAATTCATCGATGAACTCAGAGAGGGTTTGAATTTCGATTGTGATGTGTTGCTCTGTTTTGATTTCTTCACTCATGTTCAGTTCCTCAAGATCGGGGTTGAGTCTGTGATGGGTTGCTTCGATTTATTTACAGCGAATGCGAGATCCAGCAAGGGTGCAAGTCATTGTACCAGATTTGCGGGCTGTTAGGGCTCCACGTTCACCCTCTTCGGTGCTGATTCGACATGCGGTTGGGGTTGTAAAAGTCATTTTGGTTTGTCGTACAAAGTCCTTTGTTTGTCCATCTCCACATTCTAAGGTCGCTTCTTTTTGGAAACTGATGGTGACAGTGAACTCTCCAACGCCTACAGTTGTCGGGGCAGGAGTACTTTTTGTGGTCGACTTTTGGGGCTTCGACGTTTTCTTTGAACTTGCTTTCTTTGTGGAGGTTCTGGTCGACTTTGGCGCGGGTTTGCTACTTTGTTTGATGACTTTTGGTTTGGGCTGTGGCTCGGGTGTTGTGTCTTTGATTTCTTCTGCAGGTTCTTCTGCGGGCTCGGCCTCTTCTCGTTCCTCTACTTCTTCTATTTCTTCAGGTTCGATTTTCTCGACATCAATCGTTTCTACGGCAATTTCAGCATTGTTGACTTTATCGCCATCATTGCTGAGCAATTGCCAAACCAAGACCGCGATGACAAGGAGCAACAAGCCAACGCCTGCGCCACCAATGAGAACCCATTTGTTGATCCCACCAGAGTTGGGGCTTGTTGTGTTGGGCATGGGCGGAGGGGCAACAGATTGATTGCCAGCCCCGATGGCAAAGTTTGGCTGGGGTGGCGAAACTGGGTTTGACCAGACGGGTTGTTCAGATGCAGCACTTGCGTTGATGCTCGGAACGGTTGCAGGCGTTGGAACCGGCAAAGGGGGTACGTTGTTTTGCGGACGATTCGAAGCTATCGGTGGAGGCAAACTAGGCGTTGGTTGTTCTTGGATGGGGTGGGTTCGAGGAGGAATAGGAGGAGTAGGAGGAGTAGCCTGCCAAGGTGGTGGGGCTGGATTGGTTGCGGTAGGCAACTCTGTTGCTGCAACGTTTTGCCAGCCCGGTGTCTGTGTGGGCTGTGCAGGTGTAGCCTGTACAGGTGGTGTTGGCGGCGTAGGAGGTGCGGCTTGCCAAGGTGGTGGAGCTGGGTGTGTTGACGGTGTGGGCTTCGGTACAGGTGGCGGTGTTGGGTTTGACCAAGTGGGCTGTTGTAGAGCTTGGGGAGGGGGCGAAACCTGTGCCACTTCTTGTGGAGAGAGGTCCAAAGACGCTTCGCCATCTTGTATACCTTGTCTACCTTGTCTACCCTGTCTATCTTGTGATCCCGCAGGACTGTGATTGTGACTCTGACTATGACTCTGACCGTGACTATGACCATGGGAAGGAACCGAATCGGGACTCCATTCTGTTCGGCGAGCGCGTTCTTCGGGAACGGGTTCTTGAAACATTTCAGCAATTTTGTCTCTGGTAAAGAACCCTGTCGCCGTTCCTTCAGAGTCCGCGGTGACTTCAACGGTGCTGATCAATGTGGAACTGCGCAGTGTTCTTGCCATCTCCAAGGACTCTTGTTCCATCGAAACACGCAGTCCCTTGTGTTGCATATATTGCTGGATTCCCAATGAGGCTGTGGTTTGAGACGCTTCTTTGAGAATATTGGCAATGTCCAAAGGGTGTGGACGCTGTGTTTTGTCGTAGAACAGCAGAGAGATGAGATACTCTTGCATGGTGCTGAGCCACGGCTGTTGCGTCCACTCTTGCCAGTCAATGGTCAAGAAGGTTTGCAACACTTTCTGGTTGTGCAGTCCTTCATCCAGTGGCAGCTCGATGTTGCGTTGCCCAGAGAGCAGTTCGAGCATCACCAGACCGAGACCATAGATGTCTCCCTCGTGGCTGATCATGCCTTCCGGTGTGATGCTGTTCCTTCTCGGACGATCAAAGCCATTGATGATCAGGGAACCATCGTTCATCACCGCCAGATTTTCGATTTTGATGTCGCCGTGAATGACTCGACTTTTCATCGCTTCGTTCAAAATATCGGCTGCAAACCGCAAGACTTCCACACTCGTCGCCAAAGGCAAAGCCCGATTGGAGGCGATGACTTTTTGCAAAGCCAAGCCCACACCCATGCCGTTGACACGCTGGATAGTACCGGAGGTATCGTTTTTTCGAATATAGTGGAACGTCATTGCTTAATACTATAACCCATTGAATCAGACTGTGGCATCTTGTTTACGGGGATTAATTGAGATGCCTTGAATGCCGAAAGAGAGTGTGATACAGCGCAACTGACCGAATACAATGTGAATACAATGTTGCAAAGGAGCCCAGCCGTGTCTGTTCATTTGGCCAAAGGCATGCGAGACATTTTGCCCGCAGAACTTAGAAAAAGAAACTTTTTGATTGAGCGAATCCAACGGGTCTTTGAGTCCTTTGGGTTTGAGCCTTTACAGACCCCAGCGGTAGAACGAATAGAAACGCTGATGGGCAAGTACGGTGATGAAGGCAACAAGTTGATTTTCCGAATACTGGCTCGTGGAAAAGCCGGGGAGCAAGGCAAAGCCGATTCTGCCCTTCGCTATGATTTGACAGTGCCACTGGCGCGTGTGGTTGCGATGAATCCCCAATTGACATTGCCTTTTAAACGATACCAAATCCAGCCAGTATGGCGGGCAGATCGTCCACAGCGCGGGCGATTCCGTGAGTTTTACCAGTGTGATGTGGATGTTGTGGGAACAGAAAATGCCCTTGCGGAGGCTGAGTGTGTCTCCATCGTTCACCATGCGTTGGTCGCATTGGGCTTTACCGCATTCAAGATCCGATTGAATGACCGTCGAATTTTGCGCGCGATGGTCACAGAAATTGGAGAACTGGAACGCGAAGTGGATATCTTGGTTGCCATAGACAAGTTAGACAAGATCGGTGAAGACGGCGTGCGAAAAAATCTATTGGAGCAGGGCTTTTCAGCCGAGCAAGTAGATAGACTGTTCGAGATGCTCAACCAAGGAAACATACCAAATGTTGAAGAAGAAGTGTCGAATCTAGAGCAAATTCAACAGATGGCTCACGCGATGGGGGTAGACCCAGAACGTGTTGGCATTGATTACACCTTGGCGCGTGGACTGGATTATTACACTGGACCGGTATTTGAAACGGTATTGACCGATGACAACATTGGTTCTGTAAGTGGCGGTGGTCGATACGATGGACTCATTGGCATGTTTGGCAAAAAACAAGTTCCAGCCGTCGGTGTCTCGCTTGGTTTGGAACGACTGATTACCATCATGGAAGAACGCGGGATGCTCGAAGACACTGCTGGGCGTGCAGATGTTTGGGTGACCGTTTTCAACGCCGAGCATCAAGTGCATTCATTGCATCTGGCTCAACAAATTCGACAAGCGGGATACCGCGTTTTGGTTTCCATGAAAGGTGGCAAATTGGGTAAGCAGTTCAAGAAAGCCCATACTGCTGGGGTCCGTTGGGTTGTGGTGTGTGGACCAGACGATGTCGCCAACAGCACCGTGCAACTCAAGGACTTACACAACAGCACCCAAGAAAGCATACCGCGAGACGAATTGCTCAAAGCGATGTTTGGGACAGAGTAAATCAAAAGCCCTCTCTCAATCTCAATGTCGTTGAGCCCTGTAGGGAAGCCCGAAGACACAGTAAATGACATACAGTTCATGCAACTCAACATCACACAATGAAAATATGGATGTTGTCCACCTTCGACCATCTTCGACCATGTCAGCATCGAAAGATAGACCAATGAGTCACATAGAGAACTGTCGCATACAGTCAATATCCTAAAAGTATCGTGTGTTCCGATGCGCAATTCATCTGGAGTGTCTTCTTGTGCCCAATATGAAAGGTGCAGTCGATTGTGATATTGGAGTGTAAAAAGAACTCCCTTGATGACGCCGTGTATTCCTCATACACAAGAGGTCAATCGA
>CBFIFY010000123.1:0-4976 GCA_965661985.1 uncultured Myxococcota bacterium
TCATCACTGGTGATGTTGAGTACGCTCGGCGTATTTTCCAGTGGTATTTCCTTCAGTGTTGGTTCATCATTCTGTACATCCAATCCGTAGACTCTCAATAAATAGAGTGCTTGACCGGCAAACTCTGTCTCCAAACCGGAGGGAAAACGTACAATCTGGGCATTGAGTTCCAGCTGTTTGAAGCGCAGAGTATCCAAATCGAGTGCTGGATCCAGCATCCAAGACATGCCCTCGTTGTTGTCTGGTCGAACCCACTTCCGAGCCACCGAACGACAATCCGTCTCCGTAGGCTCCATCACTACATTGAGGGTGAGTGGAAGGCGCGAACTGGCACCAGAGTCATTTTGATAGGCCAATCGGTACACAAAACGAATTTCACCACAGGTTCCGTAGAAATCTTTCTTGTCCAAACGATTCACCACGCCAATCAGTTGAAAGAATGCAATGTCCGATTCAAACCATCGATTGTCGAGTCTTCGTCCTACATTGCCGGCTGGATATTTTAGGGCATCTTTGAGCTCGACGATCAAATCCCGTTGGATGTCTGCACTGATGGCGTCAATGCGTTCTTGAATGTGCTGGGCGATTGCGCGATAGCCTTGATGGTTTTCATAGAGCCATTTGGTGGATGGTCTAGAGGATTGTACGGAGACACCAGCCATCCCCACTGGGAGCAGCTTCTCAAAGGCATGTGTTTGTTCGAACTTTTGCAATGTCTCTATGTCTTGGATGGCTACCGTGACATCCTCTGGTGATATTTTGGGAATGTTTTTGGGACTGGGGGCTATATCTGCAATCGGCTTTGTATAGGTTGGTTGCTCCTGAAAACAAGCAAGACAAAGTAGAAAAGTGGACAGGAAAATGCGATTCATATTTGTATTGTATCAGAGTGGTGTTGTGAGAAACATTCCATCGATGAGAAGTGTTGGAACTGTGGTACCCTATTTGGACCAATCTTGAGGTGAGCAATGATGTTGTTTTGGTTTCTTGCATGTTTCGACGATTCTGAGTCAACAGCATCTCTAACTATGGAAGAGCGTCAGGAAGAATTGCGAGAGCGAGAAGAGGCCTTGGGGGGGCGCTTCAAAGCTTATGAGGCCCGCAAAAAGTCCAAAGAAAGCACCGTAGAGGAATCCGCAACAGAAAACGAACCGTCATCGGACTCAAAGACTGTATTTGACAAAGCAATGGATACCAAAGATGCGGTTGTGAAAACAGCGCAGAAGGTCAAAGAAGTGACTGAAACCACCCTGCTGGTGGTGGATGCAATGGAACTGTCGATGGACAAAGAAGAACATCTGTTGCTCGAAGATTTTTCCAAAGCCCACTTGGAAATTGTGGAAATCGGAAACCATTTGGAATGCCAGGTGACTTCGACCGAGGGAGCGTTCGCTTTATTGAATCCACAAGATTATGAGATTGTGTGGTGGCATCGCGGTGTCAAAGTGACAGAGAAAGCATCAAGGTACTGTTCGAGTGCAACATTGGGTATTGGATTGAACTCTGGACCAAACTGTCCACACCACATCAAGGGGGCTTTTTATCCATACATGGCACCTCTTGGAGAACGGACAGACGGCGACAGTTTTCAATGCGGTGTGTCCTTTTCGCCATCTTTCATGAGACTGTTCCATAAGCAGGTGATCGATGAATCGAGTGCAGAACTGAAATCCGCAGAGATAACATGGAGTCGTTGGTCAGAACTCAAGTTGCAAAAGGGCGGACCATGGCAATTCAAGGGCACTGAAGTGGATTGTGGGAAAGATGGACCACAGGGCTATCGATGCTTTGACGATGGGTTGAGTGGCTGGTGAGCAGCCGTTGCTTCTCGTTGGAGAAAATTGCCAAGAGAAGGCATCGAAAGAACAGCCTACCTGTATTGGGTTTCGACTAGAGCATGGAAGATGGATGAATATGTGACTTTTTGGTCATGACTTTATCTACTATGTCCAACAATCCTGTCGCCACCCATCCCAGTCCAAAAACGCTTTGAATCCAGTCTCGTAGACGTCCATTGCAATGGATTTCAGTAAATGCGTTTCATTGGGTTCTGCAAGTACATCATTGGTGTCACAAATCACAACCCCCACGAACCCTTGAGCGGAATAGGCACGAATGTCTGTAAACATCGGAAAGTGTTGGGACATGTGTTTGGCAATGTGCGTCATACATTCGTACATGTAACGCTGATAACGATTGTGCTCTTGTACACCATCGGTCTCGTTTGTATCGACACCCATGAGGCTTAGCAGCTGTAGCGTGTTGTTGGCATCTCCAATCCAAAATTGCAGATGCATACGCGGAGCACGACGAATGGATAGAAACGTGAGACAGAAATCCAATCGTCCCCATGGATAGCCAAATTTTGAAATCACTTCTAGATTGTGACCAATCCTTGGTCTGGGAGCAGGCCCTTTACCAGAGTAGAGAAAACCCGATCCATTCCAAGGTCGGACTTCAGTATCACTTCCCTGGTACCACTTTGGTGGATTGGCATGCTCTTCTAGGATTGTGTTCAATGTTGGTACAAAGGTGTTGATGTGGGCACCAATCGCTCGAATGTATTTTCGATTGACCTCGAGACTTTGATCTTCCCACGTTGCGACGCTTCGATTGATGGGTTCCAGTCGATAGTGTCTCATGAGTGCCAGCAACGAGTTGATGTGGGGCTGTAGAATCGGGTCAATTTTCTCCATCGATTCGCTGAGCCAAGTATAGATGGTCTCCCATGTCCATATTCCGATACAGTCTGGGTGGTCTGGTGTTTGAGTATCCATACTTTGGATGGCAGGGATGATGGCCAGTACTTTGGCATTTACCGACTTTGCATAGTCTAGATATCGTTGTATCTGTGTTGGGTCATAGGGTGCATCGACTTTACATTCTACGAGTAAGGTGTTGGTGCTCGTTTTGATTTGAGCGTCTACTCGACCGTATTGTCCAAGTGACACTTGTGTTTGGATGGACAGTATGGTTTGATTGTCTTGAGACAAACCCACCAGCTGTAGAAATGACGAGCAGAGCGTATGATCTTGCCCCAAAATCCAGCAGAAGATTTCAGTGAGAAAGTCTTCTTTGCGAGAGACGGTGTCGGTGACTCGATGATTGATGAGTCGGATGAATAAGTCGTTGGAGAGTTGCATGCTCAAGTCAGTCTAGTGGATGATACTGGTATATCTGATTTATGGAAGACTTCGGTAAACAAAGTATATCAGAACCATCTGTAAGCAAAACAAGAGACCCTGTTTGGTTTTACGTCTCTCTCACAGAGCAAGAAACAAACCATCCAAGAGACTTTATCGAGCCCGATCAGAGTCTGATCAGAGTCTGATACTGTTTATTTCACGTTCTTCGGCAATACTCGATGGGCGGGTTTGAGGTTTCCATATGCATCGAATCCGTAGAATCTAGCGTATGCGGTGTTCTGTACACGATCTTTGTAGAGAGTCACGATGAAACCATCAACGTATTCGCCATTTCTTGCATAGACCATGACATCCATGGCGTCATAGTCTTGGTGGTTAACATTGAGGTCCCCACTGTGTGTAAATTCGGCTTTGGTTTCTTCAAAGCGTTTGAATTCAGGTGTTGTGAATACAATTTTTACGATGGGGACATCGGTGCTTTGAGTAAAAGCGGTTTTCACTGTGGACAACCATTCTTTGCGGACAGCGGCCGGTGCGCGTTCTGCATATGGGACTTCATTTTCCAATTTCTTGGCAATGCAAGCATCTGACTTTCCCTTGGCAACATCGTAATTGGATTTCAAATCGGCCTCGAGTTGGGCTTCAAAATCCCCAAACGGTGTTTTGCCCATGATGTCTGTTTTGATGGTGGACAACCCTTTCATGAGCCAACTTTTTTGAATGGTCTCTTCTACCATAAACATCAATTCAGGATTGCAGGCTTGATGGGTGTCGACCAGTGGGATGTTGGGGTCAAACAATTGCATGTATGATGGATCAAAGAAAGAGGGCTGACCATGTGTATCGATCACCATGTGTTCTGCTTTCAAAAACTCATAGAGACCTGTCAGTGCGGCTTGTTGTTGCTTTTGTAGGTCCGAATCCTTTTCCGTTTGAATCGAGGCACATTGCGCAATGGTGTGTGCCAGCGGGTCCGGTTTCAGTTGAGCATCCCAATAGGAACGAAGATTGTCTTTGCCAATCGGACCTGCAGATTTTTCAACCGATTTGATTTGATCGAGTGTTCCTTGACACTTGTTGTCGACTTCTTGTTGCTGAGCAGAACCCGCAGCTGCATTCATCGCCTGTAATAATTTTGCACGAAAGTCATTTGGACCATTCAATAAGGAGCCAATAAGTAAAGTAGAAAGCATGTATTCTCCATTTTTCATATATATGTATATACGATTCGAGTTTGATCAAAGAATATTTTCGACGTATCATCGCAAATCTGTCTTTGGTGATGTGTTTGCGTTGATATTTTTGAACTGTCAATCGTATTGAAATATGATTCGTCAGCATTGAAGAGGTTCATGCATTGTGAGGACCACCCAGTCAGTGATCGAGTAAAAGGAGCACATCATGAGATACATCGGCAAAGTCTATCGCCCGCCCAGTGAGTCAGATGCGTACTTATTGCAAGCAACCATCGGCTGTAGTTGGAACAAGTGCACATATTGTGACATTTCCATTGAAAAGGGCTACTGAAAGCAGAGAACATCCACAGAACCTATCCAGTGCGCACCTTGTAAAAAGTGCCATCAGAGCAAATAAAGGCTGTTTTTGACCATTTTACACACAAATATGGGAACATTGTGGGTGCTTTTTTCTGATGAGATTTGGGCGGTTTTGGGTCGGTTTGTGCAGGATTTAGCGTAGATTAGCAGTATTTGCTTGTTTAAGGCTCTTGATGTGATACAAAGCTGTAAACAGCGCAATAGTAAATAAACATTCAAGGAGAGACTAATGGATACAACCATTTATTATATTCGTCATAAACTCGATTGGAAC
>CBFIFY010000124.1:0-4947 GCA_965661985.1 uncultured Myxococcota bacterium
CCGCGCTTTGGTTTTTCCACTTCATCTTTTGCTTTAGACTTGTTCTTGGAGCCCTTTGGTCTCCCCGGTCCGCGTTTTGGTTTGTCATCATCGACCTTGGGTTTGTTTTTGGAGCCTTTTGGTCTTCCAGGTCCACGCGTTGACTGTTTGACCACTTTCTTTGGCTTTGGTTTGACAGGGGCTTCCAATTCTCGCTTGGGCAATGTTTCCAATGTCTCTTTGATGACGATGTCGTGGATGCGTTCATCTTCATCATAGGAGAAGTATTCGGTCAGATCGTGTAGACTGCCGTTGTCTATGAATGGGATGCTTTCGATGCGAATACCACTTCTGAAGTTGCTTGTGTGGTAGGCTTGAACAGCATCAACCGGAACTTCACCTTGTGCCACTCTACGTTGAAGTCGTCGCAGGAAAGCCTCAGATTGTGTTGAGATGATGAGTTGAATGTTGCGGTCTACACCATCTTCTTTAGACTGGATAACGTCCAGCAATACATCGGCGAGTAGCGCTTGTGCTCGATTTGACAAGTGTGTTTCCACCCCTTCCAATACGATGACAGAATTGTGGGGTGCACAGAAGCACTGAACCAAGATTGGAAGCACTTGGGATACTGCGTGTCCAGCCTCCGTCAGTTCGACCTTGCGCTTGGATTTATAAGACGACACTTCAACGGCGTATCCATGCTCAATTGCTTCGAGTTCATGAATGCTCAATTTGTCGAGTAGACCCATCCGTTGCAACAGTCCGTCGATGATTTCGTCAACAGACTGATTGCGTTTTCGTTCACCAAGGGAAATTTCACGGTTGCTTGCACCAAGCAATGCAGTAATGGTGTGTGCGCCGTTGTGGCCAACGTCAAATCGTTTCAGTCCGGACCACAAGTGCAGGGCGTTGAATCGTGCACGATCAGAGCCAACATAATAAATGTTTCGAAGAAGATTTTCGTGTGCCTGAGCCATCGAAAATAACCCGTCCACATTTTTATAGTAGGTGTTGAGTTCTTCTGAAAATCCATAGAAGTGGTGGGGAGGCTTTTGAAGCCAGGGACGTCCTGTTCTATTCTTGAGTTCGTAACCTTCTGTTTCTACCGGATATTGTACGCGCGTCCCTTTTTTCGTTTCATAGGTGTCGCGCCTTGTAATTGCGGTCATGACCTTTTTGTTTTGCTCGTACAATTCATAGGAAAAACTAGATACAAAAGGGTGTTTTGCTTCGTGTTGAGCTACAACTTGATCAACAACGCACTCAAATTTGATGTTTTCACCATATAAAAATTGCGTTGGGACATCAAACTTATCCTTTTCTGGATCTTCGATCAATAGATACTCTGGCAGGTCGAACCGATAACTAAAGTTCAGAGAGTCCTCTTTGGAGTATCGCAAAGAAGACTGCGTGCCGAGGCGTATTAGAGAATCTTTGTCACCTGGATACAAGACGACATTTGAATCTGCAGTCATGACTGTTTGTTTGAGCATGGTGAGAAAATGTCCAATTGTTGACTTTCCAGATCCCTCTCTTCCTGTAAAGATAGTCATTGGTGCGAGGGGGATGCCATTGCTTCGTTTAATGCCCCTAAAGCCTGATAATTGTATTTCTTTAAACATAGTGTTCACCGTTGTCGATTGCTTTGACGACTGATTTCTTAATTTTTTATAATTATTGAATCAATAGACCCAAATATGTCTATCTATAAACCACTTAATTGATTTTTATATATTGACGAATTGTTAATTCACAAATATTTTTATTCATCAAGTAGATAGTGCAAAATAAATATATTTATTGTACGGTCATTTCCATACCCAAACCTGTGCTGACCAACTGGGAACGGTAAGGCTTTGCACATCATCCGTAATTGCTCTTTCTTCTCCAGTTAAAATATTGAGGAGGATGCCACTTGTGGGCAATCCCACCCAAGATAGACCATTGCTGATGCTCTGCGTTTGGGCACTTCTGTTCAGCACAACCAAGGCATGTTCTCCCTCTTCACTGAGAGCGATGGCGATTGTGTCCTCACTTTCCCACCACAAGGTTCGGTTGGAAGACGTCAATTGTGGATATTCTTGTCGTGCGATGGTCAGTGTTTGTACCAGTTGCTGGACACCCTCTTGACGTTCATTCCAATCCCATTGCATCCATTGGCGATTGTCAGGGTCGTGATAGCCTGGCAATCCGATTTCATCTCCATAATATATGAGGGTGGCACCTGGGTGGGTCAGCAACCACGTCCACGCCAGTTTGAGTTTGTCATAGGGTGTGTCCCAATCTGGATTTTGTGCATCCACACGCCAGTCTCCGGTGGGGCACAATCCATCTCCATACAACGAAGACACTTCACCTGCGGCATGCGTGATAAACCGTTCTACATCGTGGTTGCCCAAAAAATTGGACATGGTGTGCCCTTCAAAAAATTCTAGAGATGCTTGAGATTCCAATTCTAGATCCACCAATGAACCACTGTCTCTCGCGAACACATCCAGAATTTTCCAATACAGCGCAAAGTCAAATTGTCCGTCGAGCAGTTCAGGTCCGACATATTCTCGGAGCAGTCCTCGGTCTCCACTGAAAGTCTCTCCGACGGTGTAAAAGTCAAAAGGGGTATTGGAAGGGTGCTCAATGTGCTTGGATATTTGGCGTTGTAGATTCCAATGGACGGCTTTGGGCATGTGTTTGACGGCATCGACTCTAAATCCATCGATGTTGTAATCGACAGCGAATTGCATGGCGTCATCAATGCTTTGTACCATGGCCGACGAATTGCTGTAGTCCAGTGTGGGTACATAGGGTGCAAACCAACAGGTTTCTGGAGCCTGGTTCCAGTTGTCGTCGTCTGCACAAAGGTGTCGCGCGGTGTACCAATCCGGATGTTCTGTGAACCAAGCATGTTCATCGTGGGTGTGGTTTCCAACCCAGTCTACCAATACGCGAATGCCACGGCTATGGGCTTCTTTGATGAGGGCTCTCAATGTTTCTTCGGTGCCAAAATGTTCTTCGAGAGCGGTGTTGGATTGTGGCCAGTATCCGTGGTACCCAGTGATGGTCATTCCACACGAACCATCATAGGTCCCCTCGGGGTTGTTGAGTGGGCTGTTGATCCAAAGCGCGTTGACGCCCATGTCGGCGAGGTAATCAAGTTTGTCGATGATTCCTTGCCAGTCTCCTCCCAAATAGTCTCCCGTTGACCAATTGGTTCCAAATTCTAGGTTGTTGCTGGTGTCGCCGTCGGCAAAGCGATCGACAAAGGGAAAGTACATCACCGATTTGTTCCAATCAAAGTCATCTGTCCAAAAAGGTAGATGGATGCGATTGGACTGTTCTCCATTGGAAGCTTCTCCAACAATGGAGATGGTGTGTCGCTTTGCATCTTGAAGGGGCAACGCAAGTAGGGTATTCCAATCGACACGCTCTGTGATCCCGTTGTACTCAATGAGAACCTCTTCAATGTCACCAGTCGTTGAAAGAGAGAGTTCCAACTGGTCGCCTACAATATTCCAGTTCAACAGTTCGATGTTGGCGTTGTTGCAATCGAATGTCGCGATGGAATTGCAAGAAGAAGTACCGACTGAGCAATCATCGGTAAAGTCCTGTCCCGCATCGCATTGAAACCAATCACCGGTTGGATCGCAGGTCCAGTCCGTTTGTCCATTGTGCTCGACCACAAACTTGTAGGCGGTGGGTGCATCCAGTTCAATGTCCACGGTCCACAGCCCACTTCCACTGTCCACAAGAGGATGGCTTGACGCGCTCCAATTGTTGAATTCTCCTGCGATGTACACAGCGGTTGTGTTGAGGGGGGCTTGATAGGAAAACTGTTGCACACAATTTCCTTCTTGAGGAGAGCCTGTCCCAAAGGTGACGTCAAAGACCTCAATGCTTTGCTGTTCACATTGATCGTCCACCGTCACAGTCACGGTTGTCTCGCCATTGAACGGTTGCTCTGTTGGGGTCAGGGTTATCCAACCATCGGTGATTGTCGCTTCCACCATTGAATTGGAACTTTGGACATCGATGCTCAATGCATCCAATTCAAGGGTCGAGTCGATGACGATGTCCTCTAATGGTGCCGTCCAAATTTCCGTCTCAGAAACAGAGCGTTCCTGTGGACTGTCCAAAATGGGTGCGATTTCATTGCGACAACAGGCTGAGAGCAGTACAGAGAAGAGTACAACCATTGATCCAACTCCCGTGAAATTCTATGCTTTTTATTCTACTATCCTTTTTTGCCTGTGAACAAGAGAAGACTTGTCCATCCGATATGGCCAATTTTGACCAAACCACTTTCAACGTCGGTGTTGCCAAACCATCTCGATCATGGCATCAAGCAGCCACAGAGGTCACGGTGGAAGGATTCTGCATGGATCGCTATGAATATCCAAACATAAAAGGGGAATATCCCACCCACTCTGTGACTTGGGAAGAAGCCAAGTCCATGTGTGAGGCTGTTGGAAAACGATTGTGCTCGTCTGCCGAGTGGGAACTGGCTTGTCGGGGAACTGAGGGACGCAATTATTCCTATGGCAAACACCGCAATCGAGAAACCTGCAACACCCCCATCGAGGGACCAGGTCCTCAAGGGCGAAACGTTCCCTATACCAAAAGCGGAGAAAAGGAAAACTGCAAAACACCAGAAGGTGTCTATGACCTCAATGGTTCGCTGAGTGAGTGGGTCTCCGATCCATGGAGTGATTTTCCAGAACCCTTTGCCAAAAATGTGGTGGTATCCCCAGATACTTGGCGCACGTTGCGTGGTGGAACCATGTGGAACCATACTTTTTACGGTCAAGACTGTACCAGTCGACACGGACACCGTTTGAGTGGCTGGAAGAATATGGATGATGGGTTCAGATGCTGCTTGTCTAAATGATGATTTGCGGTGCTGTCTTCTTCGGCTTCCCTTGTCTAGAAACGCTCGGATACTAGAGTATACCTCGCGTTTATATCCTTCGG
>CBFIFY010000125.1:0-4920 GCA_965661985.1 uncultured Myxococcota bacterium
GCTGTTCTTTAACCAATTAATGGAATCTATACGTTGAGTGACACTGTACCACGTGAGAGATGAGGACGACTCTGGAAATCTTGTAAACCAAATGGATTCAACTGGCTGATGCAATATTTGAATCACAAGGAAAGCATCCTTTGTTGAAGAAAAATCGATTCAACCCACGATACTGGAAAAGTACATGAAATAAGCTTCCAGTAGATAAAAAAACACCTGCCGAAGCCACCATTTTTGTTGCTCTTTTGTACAAACCATTTGCGAGGGGCAAAAATTCGAGAACTCTTTGGCCATGGGAAGACCGAAAAAATATCCTGAAAGACAAGGATGCCAAAGATTGGATAGCTGTTTTGGCATTCACTTCAGTCTGTGGATAGATTGGATTCGTGTTTCTCCCATATACTGGTGCTAGATTGTTCAAATGTGATATGAAATGGTAGTATTTTCACTGTGTATTTAGATAACAATACAGGAGTTTGTATGACCATCACCTTAGAACAGCTGCGTTTAGAAGCCCGTCATCAATCGGAAGAGCTGTATCAAATGTGTTTGATTCGCAGTCGAGTTCATCCGGTGTTTAGGATTGGAAAGATGAATGCTGGTTTGTGGAGGGACAAATGGCTAGCAGCTTCTAGAAAGAACCCAAATAATGATGTCGCAACGCTATTTTGTTCTTTCTTACCTATTCGATTTTTCGATTGCGAAGGTGAAATTACTCCTTGGCCGTGGGAGGTTCGGAACAAGATTGATAATAAAAGTACAACAAAGGCATGGTTGAATGCGCTTTTGGCGTTGGATGATAAGGCTACCGTTTATGTCGACCTGATACCAGATTTGGGTGTTTGGATAGGGGATGTGTTCAATTACATACCAAGGGATGTTTGGAGCCTGGCAGCACGATTAATTGCTCGATTTTACAGAAGTAGTAAGCAGCTGTTTCATTTTCTGACAACTGAAGAAGATAGCGAAAATATTTCAGAAGACCAATTCTTCTTTCACAAAGTGGACAAGTCTCTGCATGACTTGTTTGATTTTAGTCAAAAACCAAACAGCGGGAAATCTATCAAGGAGATTTTTCTACAGATTTCAAAAGATGTAGCCGTTGACAAGTACGGTGACCATTCTCATGTACATCGTCACTGCTTTTATCTGCTGATGCAGGTGGCATTATTGGACAATGACTGGAAAGATATTGTTTTTGAGCCTGCCAAAAAATCTTTTCAATCGCACATTAAGAAAGTCAAGGACAAGTCATGTAGCAGTGTGTTGAATACAGCACTGCTTGAGATTGCCTATTTTGATGGTCATTCGAGTGCATTGGATTGGTCTTTGGTTCAGACTCTTGAACTCGAAAAGTGCAATGGTCTTTTGGCTTTACCAAAGAGTACCGGTACCGGAGTCGATCCTGACTTTCAAGATGCATCTAGAAAGCTGTTTGAAAAGAATGTATTGAAAATCCGAGCCATTAAATCCAACGAGCAGCTGGTGAATCGATTGCATTATGTCAATCAATACAATCTACAGGCAAAAGAGAATTCAGTAACTGCGGATTTGTTCGAGAACGTCCGTAAATGGTACAGCGTCGAAGATGCCAAGGGAGAGTGGCACGAGTATACCTATGACTTTTTGATTATGTGGCACGATAGATTGAAAAGTTCTAGTGGTGCTGGTACATCTCTCTTGTACTCACGTATTAAAGATTTAGATAAGTTGTCTGCTGCTGAGAAACGAGCCAGACTCATTGAGTGCTTCCAAGTATTTATAGAGAGAGAGCGGTACCGTCTGCTGACGAGAGATGAACGTAAATGTGCATTCTTTGATCTCTGGTATTTGGTGGATTTGGAAGATTGTTTCGCAGGTGGATTTTCTACAAAAAGTCTGACGAACGGAACTTCTCTGATTTTTGATATCGTTACAGACTTAAACGAAGGTATCTTAACCTATTTGGAACGCACTTTTGGAGAGAAATCCATAGGCCGTGCTGAATATACCAAAAAGGTTGTTCTTCTCGCCATTTTAGTACACGCACAAGATATAAAATGTCATCAAACTGAATTGGCTCAGCTGCTTCGAGGAGATATGCTGTCTGATTTGTTTGTGTTGGCTCAACCTTCTACGCCGCAAATCCAACAAGTCTTTGGTCAGGAGAGCACAACGTATTTTTGTGCAAGTCCGATCAGTGTTTGGCTGATTACAAATCCTGTTTTTAATGGATATACGACTCCACTGGTCTATCAAATCTTTCAACGATTTCTGACAGCTTGCGACACGGAAAACAAAAAACTGAATCTGTTTTGGAGACTGTCTCTGTATGAGCCAGACAAGAATATCTACGATAGCTTCAAAAAGAACCTTTCATTCCCTTTTCATGTTCTGGATGCAACTGTGGTTCAATATACGAGTGTCGACTGGAGTGATCTGTGTTCGAAACTCTCAGAGCACGAAAAACACCGTCGACGTCCATTTGCAGGTTGGGAAGGGATACGCAAAGACCAAAACATTTCGAGTTTCCATAGTATGGAAGAGGTTATTGCAGATTTCTCTTCAATATGGTCAGTGTTTTTGAAGGATAATGATGATGCATTTGACCTGTCCACCACTCCCTCTTGGGAGGTGGAATGTTGGCAAGAACTCGTCAAATTTTGGAAACAATGGACGGCTGACACCGTGCAGTTAGAGACTTATTTGGAGTTAAAGAATCACAAAAAAGTAGGAAGAGACAAGCTCTTGGACTTCTTTGAGAACGTTCAGAGATGTCTTGCGACAATTCCTCATGATGTTCCGGTAGACGAAACAGGATTGGTTGCCAAACCCATATTTGAATTCACGACTCAGTTTAATCTATTGATGAAGCAACTTGAGGGGGGACTGGAAACAGAGTTTGAACAATCATTGGATGATCTATTGGTCCTTTCTTCAATGGCAATGAAACGTCAAATTCCATTTGAGCTCAATACAATGTACTCTGACGTTGTTACCAAGCTGCAAGGGTTGTTGAGTAAGATTGTACCCCGTGAAAAGAAGTATCTAGAGTGGGACAAAGAAATTCAATCTGAGTACATTTCACTGGAGTTGCTGAAATCAAAGTTTACAGGTGATTCAGGGTACTGGAACCACGCGAAGCAGGCTTTTGAAAAGAATCGTGTAGAGCAGTTTGTAGCTCAGGCTTGGATTGACAATTTTGCTGAGGGGAGTCCGCTGACGCAGAGCTCTTTTGAAGAGGTGTTGAAGCAATATGACGAGTTGTTTGAAACCTATACAGAGGGAAAGTTACGCCCGTATCAGATTCTAAGTCTTAAGCTGACGGAAGAACCTGGAAAACTTCGACGTGCGTACCATCCGTTGCTTACGTTCATCGATGCAAAAATGCAAACGTTGTCCAGTGCACTAGCAGAAGAGGAAAAACAAGAAGTCAAGTGGACTGTGTCCTCGGACTCAGTCGCTTCAAAGGATGCTACTGTCGTAAGCCTTGATAAAGAGCTTCGAAAACAGGGGCTTCATGACTTGGCAAACAGCTTTTCGAGAGGAGAGGTTCTGTCGACAGGAGGGGGTATCTTGCGCTTTGCGATGAACCATGGTTTTACACCATTCATCGCTGCGGTGATTTCCTTGACGCAGCTCCTTGATTTTGGTGGAAGCTTGCTGCAAATCTATAAAGACTTTCCACTGTCTGCAAATGTAATCAGTGCTGTGGCATCCTTGGCCTTTGCTTTCGGATATCCATTTCTTGCGAAACATAGAGAAATGGGCATGCGGTTCGTACAGAGTTTTGGAAACATATTGCCATCGTTCTTAATGTCGTTTGTAATGTCCTTTGCTCTCGCTGGTATTTGGGCTGAGGCAGACGGTGATGCGGACTTTGGACTTCCAACAATACTGCTGATGCTTTTCTTTACCACCATTGTGAAGGCGGGTATTGATGGTGCATTTGATACGGATAAAGATTAAGAATATACCATACGAGGATATTGCATCAAGAGAGGCGTTATGACCGAAATACAATTGAATCAGTTATCCGAATTGTTTTCCAACGATGAATTGTCTTTTATCGAGCAGGGTATAATTTTAGTGGAGACATTGTGTACCACGGAAGAGCAGTTTCGAACCTTTCTGTCTATGTATGGACAGACTGAACTTCCAGCTGAGCCTTCTCTGGAACAGATGATTGCATTGTTTGAAAATGCAGAGGCACCAGAACTCATCGACATGGTCAATTATTTGGCCTTGTGGGCGTTGGGGTATTTGGCTGGGTGGTGTCCTGCGATTGTTGAGAATACAACAGCCATTCATTTTGAATCCAATGCTTGGGGCAAACTCCCGGATTCGATTGGATTTTTGACTGGATTGACTGATGTGACCTTAAGAGCAAACCATTTGACCTGTCTACCAGATTCTTTTGTGAAACTCACCCGGTTGCAAAAACTTCAAATCAATGGGAATCCGCTGACACACTTGCCGGACAATTTTGGATTGCTAACCAGTTTAGAGGATCTGAATTTGAACTCAAACGGTTCGGAGTTTTACGAACTTCCACAGAGCATTGGACAACTCGTCAACCTACAAAAACTGAGCATTCGCGCTTGTAATTTGCGACGTCTACCAGATTCCTTCTGTTCATTGACTGGCTTGCAGCGTATTGATTTGTTTTGGAACGAACTGACGCATCTGCCTGAGGGGATTGGCAATCTTACAGCCGTTGAATCTCTGGGATTGGGTAGCAATCAGTTGACCCGATTACCTGAATCAATCGGTGAGCTCTGTGGATTGACAAGCATAGATTTTGGTGGCAACCAACTCACAGAGGTGCCCAACTCGGTTTCGGGATGGTGCAGTGTCCTCTATGCTTGGTTCAATGGCAATCGGCTTCAGACTCTACCAGATTCCTTGGCTGGGATAGCCACATTGTCAGAAGTGTATCTT
>CBFIFY010000126.1:0-4602 GCA_965661985.1 uncultured Myxococcota bacterium
ACAAGCCCGGAATGGGGTTTGGACTCGACGATGGCAAAGTATCATTGGATTACGGTGTCCAGTTGAGTATACAAGACAGCACACTGGGTTCTCATTGGCACTCACTGGGTGTGCGGTTTAGAATCTGATGTTGTGGCTTTGGTTGGGGTGTCAGACAACAGCCGTGAAAGACTGTCCAGCAGCGTCAAATCCCCATCAATGCATTCAAGAGTCAATTCAATCCTTTGAAGGCACTGTCGAACAGGCTCTAGAGTTGTGTGACACGTTGACAGATGAGAGGTTGAAAGGAGAGTGTGCATTTCTCTTTTCGGATGAAGGCAAACTGACCGGCGAACTTGCTCGGAATATGTGTGCCGCAGCGACACCATTTGAAGAAGACTGTTTGCGCCATGCGGCTGCCAGAGACGTTGAGCAGAACATCTATCCAAATTTGAAATTGGCCAATCCGACGCCAATGAAGGTTGTTCCTCGAATCTTTGGTGTGGTGTCTCAGTACTTACCGTCTGAGATTGCTGAACCGATGTCGCGAGATATGATGATTCGACTTCAAGCATCCAAGATAGAAGGCTCATTTGACATCAGCGACTGCAATGGTTTGACGCCCAGTTTGTGTGCCCAAGTCTACATTGTCGCCTCATTGGGCTCTCGTGGGCAGTGGTCCGAACACGTCGAAGAACCTTGGATGAGCCACTGCGGGACGGTACTGCTCGTAGAGAAAGCAACAGAGTGGGGGTGGAAGTCTTGGACAAATGACGTGGATGCGACGGTTCAAACAGCCTACCAACAACTCTGTCAAGCGTTGCCGGCTGCCAACACCGATTCTTCAAAGTGAATATCTCGTTTTTTCAGTAGGCGTTTCGACAGTTGAAACGCATTTTCCATAGAATGGTCCATGTTGTTGTACCAAAACAGTCCTGTTCGCCCAGCCAAGTGTAGATTCTTAAACTGTCCGATGGACTCTCGCATTTTGGACAGTTCCTGTGGGTAATTTTCAGAATAAATCGGGTAGGAGTGTGGAATGCGTTCCATTTGAATGTCGACCACTTTGCTGCGGTCCTTGATCATGCCAACTCGAACGAGGTCATCCACAATCCAGTCGCTCAAGTTTTCACCATTCTTCCAACGGTCATCGCCAACCATACAGGTCACTTCACAGCAATAGCCGACACCGTTTGGAGGACAGGTGTCTGGGGACAAAAATCTCGGTGTGGACACTCGGTTGATCAACAGATCCGTTTCTCCGTAATAGCACCACTGATAATCTCGGCTTGCCTGTTCGTCTTCGACCATGACGTTGAACAGCAACAATCCGAGGTAATCCAAACTCGAACTTGGAAGGTCTAACTGTTTGGCGGCGAGGTTGATGGGGGCGGTCCAAACAACATCCGACACATCAATAGATTCTGATCCAATGGTGACGTGTGTCACGCGTTTGTCTTGATGATGAAGTGTGACGGACTCTTCTGTCACAATGCGTCCACCCAACGCACGAACGTTGTCGGCGACTTTGTCCCATGCGTCTTGCATACCACCGGTGGGGTAAATAAAACGCTGTGCAGGGGCATTGTTCTGTGTGATGGTCGATTTGAGTAACTGGAACAAGGTCTGCATTTGAGCGTTGTCGTTGATGATGGCTCGGTTGATG
This sequence comes from uncultured Myxococcota bacterium, assembly GCA_965661985.1. Classification (GTDB taxonomy): domain Bacteria; phylum Myxococcota_A; class UBA796; order UBA796; family UBA796; genus CAJWHX01. Next base: position 1,646 of record CBFIFY010000126.1, read on the forward strand.
CCGACTTTTGCCCAGTCTGAATGGGTAGAGTGGGGGTGAATGCCCAAAAACTTCAGAGAGTACCCCTCAAAGAAATGTTTGTACAGTGTGGGACCGTATTGACGCAAAATGTAGGTTTGAAAATTGTCTTCAGGATACTCTTTAAAACCATTGATGGCTAAGTCTACGGTGGCACGTAGGGCAATGTTCTTCGGCAACTGAAGTAGATTTTTTAGTTTGATGGGCCAGCCGTAATATTTCCCTTTGAAGTAGACTTCTGATTTGCGCGGAAAATTGGTGCACTCTTCTTTCAAGATTCGTTCAACGTAGGCTTTGACATTGGGGTTTCCCACATCAAAACGGTGGGGACCACAGTCAAAAACGTATCCATTGTCATATTTGAATGAACGCGCCAATCCACCCAGTGTGTCCAACTTTTCAACCAAAATCACATCTTGACCGCGCTCCAACAAAATGTGTGCCGTAACAAGTCCCGTGACGCCTCCACCGACGATCACAATGGGATTGTTTTGTGCAGAGTCTGTGGTTGATTGTGTGCGTGACATGCTTGCCCCATGGCTGCGAACGTTGAAAAGGAGATTCGGTTACTGTTCTGTTTCTAACCGATTTTTTCCAATCGGGGTACTACCGATACATATCCATCGTTCTTCATACTGTTATGCCGTACCCATTCGATTTGTCCAAGCCCACTGTGCAGGAATGCCCAGTGCTTCAAGGTTGGGCACAATGATCCCTTCGACGGTAGCATAGAAGAGTGCTCTAGCCTCACGACCGTTGCACAACCCGAACTCTGCTCCTTTGACGGGAGGGGTTGACGAAAGGGGGAGGTGTTTCAATTCATGGGTCTCCAAATGCCCAAAAGCAACCGTGAGGTATTCGCCCAATCGCTCTTTGAGATCGGGGTCATTTGGCAACCACTCTTGAAACTTTCGCCATCCAAAATGGGCATGCCCGCACTCATCAGACCAGATTTCGGTCAGTAAATTTTTCAACGTCCCTTCAGGCATCTCTTCTCTTTCCGCGGCGATCAACGCAACGGCAACCGTTTCACTCAAGCAGCAGATACTCAACAGGTTTCGTAGGATTCCTTCTAAAGGAGAGCAGTCTTCGTGCAACGGAAATGGCGTACGTGGCAGGGAGGGCGCAATGGCTTGTCCACCAAAAGCCTCACCCACCATTCCACAAAGGATTCCATGTCGATGTTCTTCAGCAGCAAATTCTTCGAGTTGTTCAAGTGTCTCAGCCGAAATTCGAAAATCATTTGAGTTGTCACTGGAATGGGTCCTACATTGTGCCGCAAATTGTGAAAAGACTGTGGATGATCCATACTCATTGACCATTCTTCCCAACCAAGTTTGTTGAATCATCTGTTCAAGAGAGGAATCGTTCAAAGGCCTATGATCGTAGATCCCTGCATAGCGGTTGTCGAAATTGCGCAAAGAGCGAATATCTTCTTGAAGGTCTAGCATCGTGGTATGATCTGTCATTGCTTAGCCGATGTTCTGATGTTCATGGACATGTGCTCGAACTATGATGCGACGTTTCATCCGATGGGCGCTTGGTGGTGTAGGGGGACCCCATGGTGTACAGGCCATGCTGCCTCCTCTCCACTCCAATGCTTCACAGCATTCATACCGATATTTCCATTGACCGATGGTATCTACGTTGGAAACATCTGTCTTGAATGAGAGTGCATCGTAATAGGCGGCTGTGAGCGCACAACAGTCTCGAACGTCAGTGGGCACTTCTTCCAAACGTGCATCGTTCGCAAAAGTCGACTCGATGATTGGTTGGCAGGATTCAAAAGCCTCTTTGGTGGGTTCACCCTGATCTGTATTTTGGTTTGTGTCTTGGTTCGTGTTGGCGGTGACAGCCTCTGTTGGTGTAGCCAATTCGATAGGGGCGACCACTTCATTGGTCGATTGCACATCACTGGAAGTTTCCGTGCCAGGAACCGGTGTGGCGACTTCATTGGGTGTTTTGTTTTTACAGCTCAATTGTAGAATGCTGGTTGCACAGGCTATTTTGGCGGTCGCGCGAAGTGCGGAAGAAAAACTACTGCGTTTCATGTTGTCTCTTGTAGGCTCGGTTTGGAGAATGGAAAGAAGATGTGTTAAGAATACCACATATGGCATTGTGAATGTCTGTCTTTTCCAGAATCATCCCCGTTGAGGTCGTTTTATGTTTTCATCGATGCACACAGTCGCTCGCTCATTTTTTGTTTGTATGATCGCTTGTCAAGGACAAATCGCTACCATTGAGTTGTCTGAATCGGCTGAGGCGACCATTGAAGGACAAAGTACGCTGGGCGGCATTACAGATTTGGTCGGCGCTTTGGGTTTTGATGGCTTTACCGAAATGGATATTTCTCAATCCCAAGAATTGGTAAATCAAGGGGTTCAGCCAGGTGATATTGAAAGCGCAATGGTAACTTCTTTCTCTTTGACCGCGGTTGATCCAGCAGATGGGGATCTGTCTTTCATTTCACGACTGGAGATTTGGGTGGAAGCCCCAGACTTGGAGCCTGTATTGGTTGCATCTCAAGTCGATTTTCCAGAAGGGGTCTCGGTGGTCGAGTTTGATTTGGAAGATGTGGATTTGGTCGATTATGTGGTGTCCGACTCAATGAAGATTACAACAGATGCAACGGGTACAGTTCCAGAAGAAACCATTACGATTCAAGCGGATGCAAGTTTTGAAATTGGTGTGACCGCTCAAGGTGCTTGCAATGCAGCTTCTCAGGCTGCCGAATAATTTCTGTATCGTAGAAGGTTTGACTAACACTCAACATTGCTTGAGGGTTTCTGCGTTTGATCTTGTGATTGGCACGTTCGTACTGCGTTGGAGCAAATGCTGGGTCTTACAATTGGAAAAGGCTTGGGACAATCCAAGCCTTTTTTGTGCAATATTTCGCGCTGTTCTTTGACTGAATACTTGACTGAACACATGACTGAACA
>CBFIFY010000127.1:0-4466 GCA_965661985.1 uncultured Myxococcota bacterium
TATAATTTGTCGGATGCCGATTCCAAACTGGTGGCTGGACTTTGTTGTTTACACGGCGAGTTGCCACAGGGTGCTCCAACCAGCCCACATTTGGCCAACCTTGTCATGTGGGATGCCGATGTTCGCTTGCTTGAATTGTCCAATGCGCACAACCTCAATTATACTAGGTACGCTGATGACATGACCTTTTCAGGGGCGTGGACTCCGGAGGGTTTACCCAAGCTGGTAGGGCAGATCATCAAAGATTACGGCTATCGATTGGCGCCACACAAAATCAAGTTCTATGGTCAGCACAGACGCCAAATGGTGACTGGACTTGTGGTGAATGAGAAAATCAACATCCCTCGTGAAACGCGTAAAAGACTGCGGGCCATCTTACACGATATGGAAACCAATGGGCCGGAGCAAGCTCTTGAGCGGTGTGTGTGGAATGAAGATCAGTTGCAAGGGTTCTTCTCACTACAAATGATGTGGGATCGCGAGAGTGCCAAAGCGCAGATGAAAAATTTACGTGCACTGTTGGAGAGTCTTTGAAAGTCCGTTAAATTCGAATTGAATAGATCATAGGAGCTTACCATGGACAAAGAACAAGTCATCGCCAAACTCAATCAAGCCTTAGAGAATGAATATGCTGGAGTGGTTCGATACAGTCATTATTCTTTGATGATTTTTGGTTTCAATCGCATTCCAATTGTTGGCTGGTTTCGTTCACAGTCCGCAGAGTCATTGACCCACGCTGAGCAAATTGGCGAGCAGATTACCGCTTTGGGTGGTCACCCGTCGCTCAAAATGGGAAGTCTGTTGGAAACGCACAAGCACGCAGTGGGAGAGATTCTAATGGAGTCTTTGCAACATGAGCGCGCTCAAGTGACCATTTTGAAAGAGATTTTGGCTCTTGTAGAAGGTGAAGACATTCAACTCGAAGAATTCATTCGCACCATGATTGCAGATGAGCAAATGCACATTTACGAGATTGAGAAGATGTTGCGAAGACCCGAATAACGAACTTGCTCATTGGGGAATGGGAAAATAAGGTGGGAGTCCTTGTTTCTTTCGTGTTTCCCTTTTGATTTCTGGATGGATTCGTGGTTGGTGCTGGACTCTTCAAAAGTGGACCCCTCAAGTATGAGTTCATACTTGAGGGGTGAGTGCCTGAAAGTTTAGTAATAGAAGCTTAGTAGGTCAAAGGAGCAGTTTCAATGATGGGGCGTAAATCTTCTGCAATAATAGAACAACAGCGAATTAGCCTTTGGATATTGCGTTGTTTTGTACGGGAGAGAGTTTGGTATGCTTGATCGTATACGACTTCAGCTAGAAGGCGACGCAATGTACGACGAGGCATTGGAGAGTTTGTTTCAATCATTTGGAGATAGCTTTCAAATCGTCCTACACAGTTGAACTTGGCATTTCGCTTCTTCGAATAGCTCTTGAATGCTTCTTCAAAGAATTGAGTCGCGATTTCTTGGAAGTCTGCAAGGTACCCATCCATCGGAGCAAATGACAGCCAGACGTTCAACATCATGAGATGAGCAGCAGCTTGACTGTGATTCAGTGATCTCCTCAGTGTTTCGCGAGAGGTTGTAGCAGACATACATTTTGTTAGTTCGTCTTTGATCATCTTTTTGTGATGGCCTGTTGCCTCTAGTAAACCATCTTGTAGCAAGGGTAAACCGTCTTGCCATTGACACCATCCGTCGCGGCTATAGCCCGCTTTCAACCAACGCTTTTTGTTGTGATCTGAAATGTCTGATAGAGAATCACATCCAGTTTTAGAGTAGTCTAGACAGCCCTGATACAGAGAGAACTTAATGAGTCCTTCATCTGTCAAACCAATAACATCATCAATATTCGGATCTGTTGAAATGATTTCGAAAAAGAGTCCATCGGCAACTTGTTGTAAACAATTGTATTCATCGTACGAGATATTTTCGATTGGTGAATAGTCTGCTGAAGAGATGATGTCTGATAAGCTAGCATTTTCACTAATTTCGCTTTCCAAGGAGCTGATTTGAAATGCGAGAACCTTCTTTCCTTCTTCTCCCTTGGTCCAAGAATGGTCCTTCTTGAGAAGGTCATACCCAGTGTTCCGGATGATTCTTTTTGTGTAAGCCTCTTGTTTGGACTGAGGAACTTCATCGTCAGTTTCAATTTTCAAGACTGCTTTGTCTGCTTCTGAGCCAGACTGATTTCCAAACTTGGTCCACATTTCTGAGAGGACAGTTTTTTCTAAATGCTCTGGATCGATGGTGGATCCTGGGGTAGAACACAAATCCTTCATGTGAAAGATTGTTTTGGTGATTAATGGGGAGAGTTCTCTGATTTTAATGTCGTAACTATATCGCTTCATAGATCGAGGCATCCTGTTGTTGATTGTTGGTGGGAATTGACAAGTAACAAGTTTGAAAATGCTGTCAAATAAAAATGCTAACTGATTTTACATACTGCATTTATTTTTTGTACGAAATTTTAGGACAAAATAAGATGGTTCGCTAACATCGACTGTAGAACAACATAGCATGTAATGATAGAAGAATAAAATTATAGTGGTCAAAAAATGTCCGTAATGATATCAAAAGGGTTTGTTAAAGATTCTATTTGATTGTAAAACTTCTAAAGCTGTGTTATATTCGAGCGTGATTGTAGTCAGGGGGTGTGATGTGATTTGTAGATTGTATTTCATTTGTATTGTATGGGCGTTTTGGTCCTGTAATAATGCTACAGACACAAAATACAATGAAGATTTGCCAGAGTTGGTAGAGGGTGAAGGACAAAGTGGTGAAGGACAAGATGAGCCTGTTGATCAAGAATGTGGTCAGTTTGAATTCAATGATGGTGGGTACATAAATAGCGATGATTTGGAGTCTCGTGTCCTTTCTCCTTGTGAAGAACGTTGGCATGCAGATGCCGGTGGTCAAGGGCAAAGATTGTTGGTTGAGACATTGGAATATGAAGTTAACCAATCGGGTGTTGAAATTCGGATCGAAAATTTATCAAATGAGACAATTGTCGATTGGACAGACTTGTCTCTTGGGCGTCAGTACCTGATTGATTTGGATTATACTGGCGAATTCTTTGTTGGTTTGCGTAATGGGTCATCGACAAAGACGGCAGAATACACGTTGAGTATCAGTTGCGTTGAAGGGTGTGATAGTGAATACTCTCGCTACCCAATCGTTTTCTTCCATGGGTTGGCAGGCTTTGATACTTTGTTGAATGTGTTTGATTATTGGGTGGGGGTTGAAGAACTGTTAAGAAGTGAAGGTTATGAAGTTGCCATCTTCGGTGTATCTGCATTTGATCCGACACCTGTACGGGCTGAGGAATGGAAAATACATTTGGACACATATTTCGAAGAAACTGGCGCGCGAAAGGTCAACATCATCGCTCACTCACAAGGTGGTCTTGATGCTCGTTATTATGCAAGTATTTTGGGTCAGTCCGATAGGGTTGCTTCTATCACAACCATTGCAACCCCACACAGGGGTACGGCCATTGCCGATTTGTTGACGGGTGTGGTTGAACTGGGACCAACGGATGGACAAATTGTTGATGCATTGGTGTCTGGGGCCGCTGAACTATTTGGGTCTTCTGGAGAGTCTTTTACAGAGCAATTGGCGCAAATGACCACCGACAGCATGGAGAATTTCAACTTGGATGTCGTGGATAGTGACGATGTCCTGTACTTTTCATGGGCTGGAAAATCCTGTCGGTATCTGCAATGGGGCTGTCAAAATGAAATGGATGGAGAAACGGTGTCGTCCTATTTTCTTTTATCTCACGCCTACATCGAGTCTCAGGAAGGAGACAACGATGGCTTGGTATCGGTTGAGAGTTCGAAATGGGGAGAGTATTTGGGTGTGTTGCCTGCAGATCATATAGATGAAGTGGGGCATCGCTTCGATTTAAGCAGTCAGCCCTTTGAGGCAGCGGAGTTTTATTTGTCGGAAGCAAGAAGATTGGCAGAGATTGGCTTCTAAGATAATTGTGTTGATAGATTGTTGAGCATCATCATCGAATGAGCATACACTAATTAGGAGACAAGGTGGCGGATTTCAATAGAGCAATCGAACTATTGCAACGGGGGGATTGGGATGGAGCAATCTCGATTCTACAGAAGCTATCGGCAAATTTCCAGACGTGTAATTTGTTGGGAGTGGCTCATCAGATGCAACAAGATTGGGAGGGTGCCGCACTTGCATGGGAGCGAGCACTTTCATTCGACCCATCGGCGGAAGACGCTCGGTTAAACGTTGGGATCGCATGTGTTGCAATTGGGGACAAAAAGCGCGCCGAAAAGCATTGGAATTTTTTATTGGAACAGAATCCTCAACATGTTCAAGCGTTGATCAACTTGGGAATTCTGTATCGAGAGCAGGAGCGAAATATTCTGGCCCATGATTCCTGGAAGCGGGCCCTAAAAATATTGCCGACGCATCCCAAGGTGATTGAGTGGTTGGCGGACGTTA
>CBFIFY010000128.1:0-4302 GCA_965661985.1 uncultured Myxococcota bacterium
AAATTTTGAAAGAATACAACAACAAAGAATATCTTTGATGAACAATGTTACATTGGGTCTATTAAAAACAACCTACAACCTAGATTACGCAACGTTCACTACCAAGGACACCCAATGAATCAAATGACCTCAGTACTATTCGGACTGGCTTTGACTGCCTGTGAAGACAGTGAAAAGGAAAACACTCCTCCCACAGTGAGCATCACATCTTTATCGGATGAAGATTCAGTGTTGGAGGGGCGCACCATCCAAATCCAAGGGAGCATTTCGGATGAAGAGGATGCCATATCAAGCCTTAGTGTTGATTGGTATAGCAATTCAGGTGCTCTTTGTGAAACATTGACCACCAACCCAGATGGTACAAGTATATGCGAAACCGCACTCACCTTAGAAGACACAATCATCACCTTAAGTGTCACAGACAGTAATGGAGCCAATACAACGAACTCTGTATCAATAGTCGTCACCCCTTCGAGTACCCCAGAGGTAGATTGGTCTGAACCCAACACAGCCTCTCGTTACCACAGTGATGTGCCGATTCAATTCGCTGCCATCGTTTCTGATGAAGAGGATGACGCGTCTAATTTGATGGTGACCTGGACTAGCAACCTTGATGAGGAACTGACAGAGCTGAATGGAAACGCAAACGAATCTGGGGAAAAATATGGCGAGGCAATCTTGTCTTCGGGAGTTCATACCCTTGAAATAATTGTGGAGGACACTACAGGAAAAAGCACGCTCTCTCAGAAAGACATTGTGGTGCACCCTCCAAACCAGTCCCCCATTTGTGAAATCCTAACATTGACGGACGGTGTCGGCGTGTTTGGTGAAGCAATGGTCTTTGATGCTCAAGTCCTCGATGAAGATGTCATTGACGATGTTGTGAACATCCAATGGGCCTCAGACAAAGACGGGATACTCGATGAACAAACAATTGCCACCGATCAGCAGATTTCTTTTGTCACATCAGGATTGTCGATCGACACGCACGAAATCACCTTGAGTGCGACAGATGGACTTGGCGCTTCATGCACCCAAAGCATCTACATTACCATCGGTACAGTACCCACAGTCAATATTATTAGCCCAGCCCCCAATCAAATATACAATGAAGGTGATTCCATAACGTTTGAAGGAAGCGTTTTAGATGGAGAAGACCCATCTCAAGAAATTACCATCGATTGGACCGTCAATGGTAATTCAGTGTTTGCAGGCTCTGCTGATACAAGTGGTCAAACAGCGTTCACGACGGATACCCTACCCTTTGGTGACCATACCGTATTCTTGACAGCGACAGACACAATAGGCTTAATGGGAAGTGCGCAAGTTGATTTCACAGTCAACAGTTTACCAACTGCACCCACAATATTGCTTGCTCCATCTGAGGCATTTACAACTTCAGACTTGATTGTTTCCATTGTTACAGATGCGACAGACCCAGACGGCGATCCCTTGCAATACCTCTACTCCTGGTCAGTAAATGGGACTGTAATCCCGACGCTAACAGGAGATACTGTCCCTTCATCCGATACTCAACAGGGAGAAGTTTGGACTGTAGAGGTTCAGGCTTTTGATGGTTTTGCAGCCGGTCCCTCTGTCTCAAGCAATTTAACCATTCAAAACAGTACTCCGACCTTTACAAGTGCAGTTTCCATTTCGGCTACAGGGACTCAGGTGGGAGATACGTGGACATGTAACGCTACTGGATCAGATCCTGACGATGGTTCCATTTCGCCAACTTACTCATGGCAGGATACATCGGGCAACACCTTAGGTTACGGAGAAACATTGGTTTTAACGGCGCAAAACAGTGAACCCACAGAGGATATTCATTGTATCGCCAGTTTAAATGACGAGCTGGGGCTGTCTGTATCAGACAGCAGTTTTTTAACGGTTACCAACACCCCTCCCGAAATCACCAGTATATCCATCGACCAAAGCGATGTATTCACAGATGATATTATATCCGTCTCTGTGGTATATTCTGATGCAGATGAGGGCAATGACACCTCTTTACTATTGGATTGGTATGTAACAGACGCTTCTGGTGTGGAGAACCTTGTGCAGTCTGGACAGGATGACACACTGGATGGTACACTCTACTTTGACAAAGACAACACCCTCCGTGTAGAGGCCACCGTATCTGACACATACACAAGTTCAAATCTGTCTTCAGCACCATTAACAGTGTTAAATACCCCACCAGCCATTACCACACTCTCTATTACACCAGACCCAGCATATGCTGACTATGATGAACTGACATGTACAGTGGTGGCAGAGGATGCAGATGGGGACGCCTTCACATTTGCGTTCACTTGGAGCAACACTTCTGGTCAATCATATTCTTCGAATGCTTCTTCCTCTGCCATCAGCATACTCGATGCCAGTGTTTTAACCCCTGAAGAGTGGACATGCTCCGTTTCTATTGAGGATGGAGACGATACGACCATAAACGCTTCGACCATCACTGTTGAGCCTTCTGCTTGTGATGGTGTTTCGTGTGGTCCAGACGGCACCTGTAACAACTTTGGCAGTTCCTATACCTGCACCTGCAGAGAAGGCTTTGAAGGCAACAACTGCGAACTGGATATCGATGAGTGTGCTGTAAACAACGGAGATTGTACAGGCACACGCTCCGACTGTATCAACACCATGGGTGGACATTACTGCATTGATGCAAGTACAGTACTGGCTTTTCCTGAACCCAACAATGTAGCCGCGGAAACCTATTACAACGTCGCCGTTATCACTGTCAATGGAAGAGATGCGTTCCCCGCTGATACGGCTGACTATCTACAGCACCCCAACATCCCATGGCGACAGGATTGGTACGATACTGACCAGTTGGGAGATATTCTGTTTAATCACCCCGATGGTCTCAATGCCTTTTTCACTGAAATCTCATATGGAAACGCCAATTTCCAAGGTGTGGTTGTAGACTGGTATGATGACTACGATACGCCCAAATCAGACAATGACCTCTTTAATGACAGAGACTTCTATTTTGCCGAATCCTACAATCAGATAGACCCTACACAGTTTGATATCTTCATGCTGGTTGGACTTGTTGATACAGGCTTCACTCAAATGGGGTGGGGTATGGGCAACTCCGTACCCGATGAGATTGGGGGAAGACTCAATGGGAAAGGCATCACTTACCTCATCAACTCATCTTTTTTCAACACCGTGGGTCAAACACGCTTCGATGGCTGGGTATTGCCGAGCGTTCCTTGGGTTCATGAAATTTTTCATACAATCGGCATTTACGGGCACAGCAACACACTTTGGTGCTACCCATCCTTGGCAGACTATCAAAATGCGACAACCGATGAAGAAGTACATGACAATGCTACCGAAACTCTCTCGGACACCTGCAACATCAAGGGTTATGGGGACCCATTCTCGCTGATGGGTGAAAGGCTTTGGGCAACCCACCCCAGCGTAGCCAGTAAATTAGAGATGGACTGGATACCCGAAGCCAACAAAACAGACCTCGATGCAACAGGCACATTCAATGAAGAAGTCATTCCACTGTATCCACACAATCAAACCACACTGACAGACAATGTGGCCATTCAAATTGCAGTACCACCCTTTGATATAACCACACCAGGAGGCTTTACGCTCACCTTCGATCGAGTAACCATAGAAACCCGTGTCGAAACAGGTTTTGACACATACCTTTCGGCATTGGGTAGTGGATACAGGAGTTATAGCAGTGTAGCCAATCGTTATCTAGAAGCTACGTATTCGTGGAATTCTCAATACAGTGCAGGCATTTACGACCTGGTATACCCGATTGATACTTTGGGAGCACTTGTGTATATAGATAGCACAACTGATAGCAGTGAAGTGGTCTATTTACTCGATGGGCATCCAAACTCTGAAGGCGTTTTGACAAGCCAGTCTTCTCCGAAAGGACATTTGGGGAATGCGGGTAAGTTTGCAGATGCCATGCTCAATGTGGGTGATACCTTTGCTTCGGACGTTTTGCCATTCACACTGGCAGTTGAAGCAGGTCCAGACAATGGTTTCAATGGTGAAGTGAACGTTCGAATAACCCCCATTCAGTAGAGACACAGACAAAAACCAACGAGGTCTTGACGAGTGGAATTGCAACGGTTAGGTATTGTATGCTGTTTCATACAGTACCCAATCCTTGTCGGGGTGTAGCGCAGTCTGGTAGCGCACTCGTATGGGGTGCGAGGGGTCGTAAGTTCGAATCTTATCACCCCGACTTACAAGGGTTTAACCCCACGAAGCCTGTATTCTTTCGAGAATATGGGCTTCTTTTGTTTT
>CBFIFY010000129.1:0-4221 GCA_965661985.1 uncultured Myxococcota bacterium
AATCAGTCCTTTGCGGCGATGGGTCGAATGTTGGGACCGATTTTCTCGGGCATGCTCTTTGAGTGGTTTGTCGGCGCACCATTTTTCAGTGCTGCAGGACTGTTGCTGATTGCCAGCATTGTTGCGATTCGATTGCGTCCGCCCACGGTGTCTACCCATTCGGAAAAAGCAACAGGCTAGGCTTTTTTCGTTTCTTTTCTTCTTTTCTTCGTTTCTTTGTTTCTTTGTTTCTTTGTTCGGTTTTTCGTATACTGTGATGCCATGAACGAGCATAGCTTCACAACTTCACAACGTCACAACTTCACAACTTCATACATTGGCATAGTCGAAGTATTGGAGGGTATACTGTATATTACAGTTCCAAATCAAAGCATTGCTTGCCGTTTGCGTCTGTAAAGATGTTTCGAACCTTGACGCGAATGGGGCGTCCTTTGAGCGCGCCGAGCCTTGCATTGGACATTTCTCTTTTGTGAAGCAACCCTACATGATCGTGGGGGAGTTGTACAAAAGCACCAAAATCAACAATGCTTACTACTTTGCCGATGGTGTAGGCACCTTCTTGGATGCCATCTACAGAAATGCTGTGCTGTTGAAGTTGTAGATGGTGTCGACCGCGTACCAAATCAGGATAATAATGCTCAATGATTTGACGACAGACTCCATATCGAAGACCCAATCCATTGATGGTGATCGAATCGACTTTTAGAGCCGATAAGATTTCATTAAACATTGTGCAACCGAGCAATTTGGTCAGTTGATCAAAGAGTTTGTGGTGCTCGTTGGACTCTATGGTCAGTGTCTTTAAATGGGCATCGATTGTAGCGAAATTTTCAAACTCTTTGGATAAGTCGGCAATGGTAAACAGGATTTCGGTTTGTAGACGCTCTTGTGAGAGGCAAGTGCCGTGTTGCTTTTGATTGCCCCGTTTATGGGTAGCCTGCGTCAGTCCACTCCCCATTCCGACCACCATGAAAGGCATATGGTCTTTTAATTCGACCAATGAATCTTCAAGGATGCGTTGAAAATGGGACTGAAAGTGTTTGACGGCATGGGTCAATGATAGATTGCTCGCATGTTGGGTCAGCCAGTGCACGACAGAACTTGTGCCCATTTGAAGACTTGGGCTCTTTTTGAATGTGAGTTTCTCTAAGTCTTGGTTAAAGCCCAGAAATTCTGTTGAACCACCGCCTTGATCAATCAAGAGGAGATTGTTGTCTCTTTCATTGGTGGAATTCCATTGATAGGCGGATGCAGAGGCTCGACCTTCTTGTTCCTGTGTCAGGATTTCAACATTGAGACCTGTTTCATCAAACAATCTTTGCAGGATTTCTGCGCCGTTTGTCGCTTGACGCAGTGCGGCGGTCGCGATGGTGTAAACGTGATCGATGTTGTGATTGTGCAACCTTGCCAAATGGCGTTTGATGTGTGGCAATACCAACTCTGAGAAGCTATCCCACGTGATGGAGCCATCCGTTTCGGTTTGCATCCCCAGATTGGTTAGATTGCCTTGATTGCGAAAGCCTTCCCATGTAAAGCCCTGTTCCAATTCTCGAATGTCTGCGATCAGAAGTTTGCAGGCACGCGTACTGATTTCGAGCACTGCGATTTTTACAGGGTGGGCGTCATTTCGCAGAATCGTTTGAGCCCTGCTGTAAGGGTGATTGGAAGGTGCTGTCGACATTTACAAAATGCTCTTGCCTAGGGCAGATTGAATCAACCACACCGCCAACTTTCCGGTTTGATTGGCAACGTCCAAAATGGGATTGAGTTCGACCATTTCCATCCCAACCAGTTGGTTTGTTTCGGAGAGCATTTCACAAATTAGGTGAGACTCTCTCAAGGATAGTCCGCCAGGTACAGGCGTTCCGACACCTGGGGCTTCTCTTGGATCAACTCCGTCCAAGTCAAAGGAGAGGTGAATGCCGTCGGTGTTTTTTGAGACGTGTTCAATGGCCTCAGCAAAGCAAGTGGCCGCACCGCGTCGGTCAATTTCACTCATCGTGTAGACTCGAACGCCGATGCGCTGTACAATTTCGCGCTCGCTTATATCAATGTCGCGGGCCCCAATGATCGCCACATTCTCTGGCTTGAGGGATGGCGTGTCTCCGTTTAAAGCGGTCAAATCAGGGTGACCATGTCCCAGTAGTGCTGACAGTGGCATACCGTGGACATTTCCAGATGGTGAACTGTCTGGTGTGTTCATATCTGTGTGTGCATCGACCCAAATGACACCCAGCTCTTTGCCCTGTTGTTTGAAGTGCGTGGCGATGCCACTGATGGTTCCAACCGCTTGAGAATGGTCGCCACCCAATACGAGCGGGAAACTCTCTTGTTCCAAACTGTCGATGACGGTTTCTTTGAGCGTGGTGCAGATTTTCAAAATGTCGGGCAGAAATCGAGCGTTGGCTTCTCCGACATCGAGAGCCTCGTAAGATTTTGAGCCGATTGAAGTGATCGTGGATACGGTGTGTCCAATCTTGGTGAGTCTGGGGATGAGTTGGGCGACGTGAATTGCAGAGGGACCCATGTCCGTTCCCCGTCTACCGGCACCGAGATCAAGGTGTACATTGGTGATTGCAATGGTGGTCATATGGATTCTCTCATAAATCAAGAATAGATGGCGCACAATTGGAAAGTGGAATGCAAATTGCACATACAATTGTGAATTCAGTAGAAGGTATTGTAACGTGGATGTGGTAGACTGACACGTACGAGGTGTGAAAGAATGAAGCCAGCGTGGTTTGGAACAGTGCTGTGGATGTGTGGGTGTTCAGATTACAATTTGTTTGAGAAAAGCCCGAATGAAGACGTCGAACAGCGTCCGATCCTAGAGACCGATCCAATCAATTTGGATATGGGGGTGGTTTGTGCCTCGAGCCTTGAAGACAGTCGTGGAACGATAGAACTGCGCAATGTGGGCTTGGGTATCCTCTCCATACAGGCTTTGGAAATCGAAGGGTGGGTGTTGCTCAACAATCCAACGCCTTTGGATTTGGACCCCAATGAAACGTTCATGTTGTCGGTTCGACCAATGAATGAAGAGACAGAGTCGGGGGTTCTTACGGTATACAGCAATGATCCTGAGCTGGACATCGTACAGATTCCCTTGTTGGCAACGGTGGATGAGGCTCCGACCTTGGAACTCATCTCTCCCATCAGTGGAGACGTTCTAGAAGGCGAAACCCGATTTCAAGCACTTGTTGGTGATGATTTGGACCCTGCCGAGTCTCTGATGGTGCAGTGGCAATCCAACCAAGACGGTCTTTTTTCCACAGGCGAGGCTTTTGCAGACGGTTCGGTCGAAACACTTTGGAACGCATACCAATCGTCGGGGTACCACACCATTGAAGTGAGCGTGGTGGACTCTTGTAGCAATGTGACGCGTGACTCCGCCAGCATTTGTCAGCAACTGACCTACAATGTCAATGCACTCGATGTGAACACGTGGCATTTTGAAGGCAGTGCCCGCTGGGATGCCTTGAACAATTGGGTGGAACTGACCTCTGCCAGTCGATGGCAAGTCGGAACAGCCTTCTCCACGGGACAAGAAGTGCCCGCAGGTTGGATTGATGTAGCGTTTTCTTTCTACATCGGTGAAGGTACTGGAGCTGACGGCATCTCGTTGACCGCACTGGATGTCGATCGTCAACAGACCTTTCTGGGTGGAACGGGGTGTGGTATTGGCTACGGTGGTGACGCATTTTGCACCGATGGACCTGCTCTGCCAGGATGGTCGATAGAAGTCGACACCTATTACAACGAGGGGCACGACCCGACCTCCGAAGACCACTTGATGCTCACATTCGACGGGGATGTCGACGCTCCAGAGATTTGGGTGCCCCTACCAGAAATGGAGGGCACTGGTTGGCACACCATGGCGGTTCGGGTCCAGAAACCCCACGTCCAAGTCGATATCGACGGGGTAACCTACATCGACCAAGACATCGTCGGCTTCTATGACTTTGATGCCTATATCGGGTTCACAGCTGGTACGGGAGACTTCACCAACCGACATTTGATTCGAGATTTGGTGGTGCAGGAACAACTTTGCTCTGACTAAGGGCTGATGTCCGGACTAAAGGCTGATTTGCGGTCTGTAGAGACAAGACTTTCCTTTTCTAAAAGTTGATTTGCGGTCTGTAGAGACAAGACTTTCCTTGTCTAGAACGGTTCGCATACTAGAGTATAGCGAACCGTTCTATCCTACGGAGATTCTTGCCC
>CBFIFY010000130.1:0-4203 GCA_965661985.1 uncultured Myxococcota bacterium
TGCGTTTTTGGAATCGAAACTATGTCGGCACACACTTTGGCGGCAGTCTCTACAGTATGTGCGATCCGTGGTACATGTTCATTTTACTCGAACACCTGGGAAAAGAGTGCGTCGTGTGGGACAAAGGTGCCGAGATTGATTTTGTTTCACCCGGGAAAGGAACGGTCTACGCCACCTTTGAGATTTCGCAGAGTGAGATTGAATCCATTCGCGAGCAGGCACAGGACAACCAAAAGCACTTCCCTGTCTTTCACACCACCGTAACCGATGAAGAAGGACAGGTTGTGGCGACGCTGAAAAAGACGCTTTACGTTCGGAAGAAAAGAAGAAACGTCCGAAAGCCTGATTAGTTTGGTACACCAAAGTAGAAATACCATTGATTGCTGGATCGAATAGCGAAATCGTCGTTCCCATCCTGATTGATGTCACCAAGCAATGTCAAAGATGATGCACTGAAATCAAATACGGCATCGGCATCGGCCAGTGTAGCCACGCGCTCGTTGCCAGATTCATCAAACGGTGCCAACAGCGGACCATAGTACACATAGTGGCGAGAATCTGCCTCTACAATCAAATCATCGATGCCATCTCCATTCAAGTCTATCGCAGAAACACCTCGTTCAGTCAAATCACTGCCGGTATTTCCACGTAAACACCACGAGTGATCTGCTGTGTCAGCAGGCAATGTATAGGTGGATTGAGCACCCGAACCTGTGTAAAGACATCCAAAACCAGAGCTGGATAAAAGACCCAAGTATACATCGTAATAGCTCGCATCTTCATCATCGAAACTCATGATGTCATTGATACCATCACCTGTAAAGTCTCCGAGTACAACACGTCCTCCCTCTGACCACCTCCATCCGGATGAAAATAGCCCTGTGGAGTTCGCCAAGAAGGTCTCATCTGTATCAATGTTTCCACTCATATCAAAAGTAACAGACCGATAGGTCGTTTGATAGGACTGTACAAACGTCCACTCTTGGATACCGTCATCATTTAAATCAGCAACCACATTATTTAATCGTATACCTCTAGAGCCCAAATCAAGTGTTGAAGAAATCGAATCAATCACAGAATCTCCATCTGTATCCGTTCCAAAAGACACACGTTCGTAGTTCCGAAAATCCAAATATCCATCATTGTTCAAATCACCGAGAGCGCCTTGATAAGATCCTGACATTGACTCACCTCCAAAATCAATCGCATCGCTGACCAAAACATTGTCGATATCCACCTGACCTGTGCCAACCAAGCCATCTTGAACCACTCGATAGCCTGAATATGTACCGTACACCAAGAGCTCATCGGCAGGGTCATTGTCCATGTTTCCGACCCAACGTACATGCAACTTATCAGATGCCATGTTGGAAACGAGAATCACATCCGCATTCGCGGGGGTCAAGTCTCCGTCAAATGGACCCAAATGAACGTACACCACCCCTGCATCGGTATATTGATTGTTTCCAATACTGGGATCAAACACATCGTTGGAAACCGCAATATCCGCAATTCCATCGTTGTTGTAATCAAAGAAGTTGCTGCCATCAAAATAGGTGCCCTCAAAGGCTTTGATGTGTGTGATGTCTGAATAGGCAAAAGTGTAGGTTGCATCTGTCTGTGGGATATCACCCATCAACCCGCAATTGCCAAAACCACTGTTGACAAGAGGGTCGGTGTCATCACAATCCGCTCCAATGGTCGCTCTGTGGTTGCTGTTGGGTACACATGAGCAGATGTTGTTTGAACCGATGCCAAAGCCATCGTTGTCTGCATCATAGTAAAAAGTAATGCAATCGGCCGCGTTGTTTTCATCCACTTGTCCATCGCAGTCTTCGTCGTCCGAGGTCGCACACACTTCTACACCACCTGGTTTGACCATGTCATCCGTATCATCGCAATCACCAGAGGCAGAGGCCGTATACTCTCCTTCGGTATAGCACGCATAAATCGTATCCGAAGCCAAACCGTAGCCATCCCCGTCGGTATCGCGATAGAATGTACTCCCACCAGAGTACAATGCTGGATCGGGATCATTGGTTGAGCCCGAACAATCTTCATCGCGATGGGTGTTGGTCTGGGGATCCAAAACACAGATTTCGATTTCAGCAGGGTTGATCGCGGATGATGCATCGTTGCAATCCCCTGCTACATCAAGGTATCCCGCTGGCTGATCGCATTGGGTCTTCGTATTGTTTAGATCTCCATAATTGTCCAAGTCTGCATCAAAGAACCAGTCCGTTGCACCCGCAGCATCTGCACCATCGGCCACCCCGTCACAGTTTTCATCGACATCGTTCTCATCACACACTTCGGTCTCAGCCGGTGAGTACATCGAATTCAAATCATCACAATCGCCGTCAACCAGCGCTTCGTAATCTCCAACCGGATCACACATACACACACGGTCTGTCGTTCCAAACCCATCCCCGTCATAGTCTTGATAGAAGTAGGTACAGCCTGCCCCACCAGCCTCATTGGTATCGGTGTTGCAGTTGTCGTCGTAGGTGGTCGTGCAGTTCTCGATCATCCCTGGGTTGACGGTTGCCAGGGTATCGTCACAATCACTGTCGGACAAGGACTGAAAGTCTCCTTCTGGCACACACAAGCACTGAGAAGACGCAGAGATGCCATACCCATCCCCATCGACATCCTCGAAATAGTCTAAACAGCCTGTGGCACCATCGTCGTTGTTGTTGCCATCACAATCATCGTCATAGGCGGTCGTACAAGTCTCGATCGCTCCTGGAAACACATTTGGTCGACCGTCGTTGCAATCTGTGTCGTCTGCCACATAAAATGGTGGTGCGTTGCATGCTTCTACTGGAACCGCCGAATCTCCGAATCCATCGCCATCCACGTCAGCGTACCACGTGACTACGTCTACGGCTGTGTTTTCATCCACCATCGTGTCGCAGTTGTCGTCATAGCCATTGCAATATTCCAAAGCATCTGGAGACACATCTGGATTGGTATCATTGCAGTCTTGTGCGTTGGGAACATAGCCTAGTGGCGGCGTACAGGTTTCAATGTAGACAAAGAAGTTTCCATAGCCATCCCCATCCAAATCTTCAAAAAACGTATTGTTGGTGCCTTCGTCGGTGAGGCCATCACAGTCTTGATCGACTGCATCGCACAATTCGGTCGCAAAGGGGTGGATGCTGTTGTCTTGATCATCACAGTCTCCCCCTTCTGCAGCATAACCACTGGGAATCAAACAGGCGTTCAGCGTATCGTTGTCGTCCCCATATCCATCAAAATCCAAATCACGATACCACTCTGGGGCATCCAATGCTTCGTTGTCGATCAACCCGTCGCAATTGTTGTCAATCGAGTCACACACCTCATCGGCATTGGGGTTGATGGTGTTGTTTTGATCGTTGCAATCCAAATAGTTGTCAACGTAGCCTTCCCCTGCTGTACAGGTTGAGTCCATCACATCCGGATCTCCAAAACCATCTCCGTCGGCATCCAAATAGACCACCACATCGTTTCCATCATCGATGATGTCATTGCAGTCGTTGTCTAAGCCGTCGCACAGTTCACTTGCACCCGGATGAACCGTGGCCTCAGCATCATCGCAGTCATTGCTATTGGGTACGAATCCCTCTTGTTGAGAGCAAGCCTCTACCGAAATCTCTCCATTTCCAAACCCGTCTCCATCTGCATCGGCGAAGTACTCAATCAGTACACCCTCATCGACTTCACCATCACAGTTGTTGTCAATTCCATCACAGACTTCGGTACCATCGGGATACGTGGTGGCATCATTGTCATCACAATCCACATCCGACAAATACCCGTCCCCATCCAGATCGGTCAGTGTCGAGACCTCATCTTCTTGTGGAACAACAACTTTCTCACCTTCACAGGCCAACAAACTCAACAATCCCAATACAACCATTGATTACTCCTCATGGGCAACACCATGAGACTATGTAACCAATGTTTTGTACCCAATTCAAGAAAGTTGCAAGTTTAATTCAACCCAACAATTTCACGACTCACTTGCACCAATTTACGGGCTTTGTCCATATCGTGAGCATTTGGGTTCGGTGACTTCATCGGCCAACCACCCTCTCGACATCCTTTTTCGTACAGAACACTGTGCTGACTGAAATAAGCACCTGAATGTTGACGTGCCTCATCGGACAGTAGCACATGCAAAGAGGTATGAGCTGAATCTTCTGAACTGTCTGTCCA
>CBFIFY010000131.1:0-4033 GCA_965661985.1 uncultured Myxococcota bacterium
GAAACAACGGTCTACTTGAAGGAGGCGGTCCCTCTCCAATGAGCAACCGAGACGTTCAAAACTTTGCCAACGCACTCGATCGCTGGGTCCGAAAGCACCGTTAAACAACCATCTTAGACACTGCATTATGAAAGATATTTGGCTAATTTAGTTTGATACACATTTGAAAAACAGAATACAATATTGCCACACTCAACTGTTTGGAGTTTTTATGCGCCCCCTTTTGCTGTCTTTGCCATTGTACCTACTCGCCTGTGGTGAAGAGCCCAAAGATGCAGATGTTACCGATACAGATGTTGAAATCGAAGATGTCGACAACGATGGCGATGGATTTACTGCGGATGTTGACTGCGACGACGACAATGCAGATATCAACCCAGATGCCAATGAACGTTGTGACGGTCTCGACAATGACTGCGATGGATTGATTGACGACGACGATGACTCTCTTGATTTGAGTGATGCCCCCCTATTCTTCACCGATGGCGATGACGATGGGTTTGGAACAGGAAGTGGAATAGCAGCCTGTGCAGCACCTGAAAACACAGTAGACAACGATTTAGATTGCGATGATGGCAATGCAGATATCAATCCTAACGCCAACGAAGTCTGCGATGGATTGGACAACGACTGTGATGCCTTGGTAGACGATCAAGACGATTCTATCGACACCTCAACCATGATAACGGGGTATACCGACAGCGATGGGGATGGAGAAGGCGATCCAAACAGCATGACCACAGCCTGTGTACTTCCAGACACACTGGTGCTCAATGCCGATGACTGCGACGACGACAATGCCACAATCGCCACCAGTGCCGTTGAAATCTGTGACGGAATCCAAAATCAATGCAACGCCTCTGCACTCCCCAGTGAAGAAATGGATGACGATGGCGACGGCTATGTCGAGTGTTCCATTGCTGACAGTGGCTGGCAAGGAGATTCCACTGTTCTCGGTGGGGATGATTGTGACGACGGCAACGCGGAATTTTTTGCGATCGCCGATTGGTTCTATGACGATGACGGCGATGGATTTGGAGATGATAGCACTCTGTTTGTAACCTGTGTTCCTCCCCCCAATGGCTATGTTCTTCAAGGTGGAGACTGCGACGACAGCAATGCGTACACCCATCCCAATGCAACAGAGTTGTGCGATGGCGTCTACAACGATTGCAACGATATGAACTTTGCATTTGTTGGTGCGCCCGCGGACGAAACTGACAACGACGGAGATGGATTCGTTGAATGTACAATTGACCCTACCGGATGGTCTGGTTCAAACACCGTGGTCGGAGGGGATGATTGCAACGACAGCAACATCTTGCATCATGAAGTTCAGGACTGGTACATGGATGTCGATGGTGACGGATTTGGAAATTCCAATACACCGTTGACCATCTGCACCCCACCGTCAAGCATTTATACCCTAGACAGCACTGACTGCAACGATTCAGATGCCAACACCTACTCTGGTGCTCCTGAAATCTGCGACGGATTGGTCAACGATTGCGACAGCACCACCAGTCTATCGAGCAATGAAATCGACGACGATGGCGATGGTTTCGTAGAGTGCAGCATTGCCTTCACAGGTTGGAACGGCATCGGCACGGTTGTGGGAGGTGAAGACTGCAACGATGACGAGCCTGAAGTCCATCCTCTCAGCATTGAAGTTTGCGACGGATTGGACAATGACTGCGATGGATTGACCGATGATGATGATTCTTCATGGGATCGAAGCACTGGAGTCGGCTCGTACACAGACAGCGATGGCGACGGTGAGGGAGACCCAGCAACCAGTGTTCAAACCTGCACGATGCCCAGTGAAAATGTTGCCAACAGCACCGATTGTGACGATACCGACGCCACACTCAACACCCAAGACATCGATCAAGATGGGCTCAGTTCCTGTGGTGAAGACACAGACGGAGACGGCACCGTTGACAGCATTGACTGTGATGACAACAATGGTACCATTGGCGCAACGGATGAGGATGGCGATGGATTTATTGCCTGTGTTGACGATTGCAACGACAACGACGCGACATCCAGTCCACTGGACAACGATGGCGATGGACTCAGTTCCTGTGATGGTGACTGTGATGACACAGATTCCACCATTGGAATAGAAGACAATGACGGAGACGGTTTTTCAGCCTGTCTCAATGACTGTGATGACAGCAACCCCAACGCCTACCCAGGTGCTGCCTTCAATGAAGCGGATCCAACATTGTGCTTGGAAGATGCCGATGGGGATGGGTATGGCAATTACCTTCAATATACGTCCTTGGCCTGCATGGATGTTGAACTGTACGATTCCTATGGAGATGGGTGGAATGGAAATGCCATTGAAGTCTATGAGGACGGTGTACTGACTGGAACCTACGCCAATGAAAACTTGGATGGCATCAACAACAATTCATCGACCGGTGGTGAAACCACAACCGATCAGCACTGTTTTGATGCAAATACCGCTCAAGTGGACCTTGTCTTTGTGGATGGACAGTACAACACAGAAGTTGAATTCACCCTGTACGATGCAGACACCGGTGAAATTCTAGGCTTTGGAGAAGGCGCAAATACTGAAGATCTCATTTGGGAAGGCACAACCTATGTGGATGGAGACACATTTTGGAACTTTGATCCCAATACCATAGAACAACTGAGTGGTGGTACCGATTGCGACGACACAGATGCTTCTTACACAGGCGATGAAGATGGCGATGGTGCAGCAGTGTGCATCGACGACTGCGATGATAGCAATGCTGCGTTGAGTCCGAACATAGATGTGGATCAAGATGGATTCAGTTCCTGTGATGACTGTGATGACACAGACGCTACTGTATATCCAGAGGCTACTGAAGTTTGGTACGATGGTGTAGACCAAAACTGTGACGGCATCAACGACTATGACCAAGATGACGATGGCTATGAGGTAGATTTTTACACCGATGCCAATGGAGCAGTCATTTCACACGGTGGGCTGGACTGCAACGATGAGAACGATGCCTATTCCCCTTTGAGCAATGAGGTCAATCCCACTGCCTGCTACTATGACTCTGATGGCGATGGGTACGGAGATGACAATCTCTCCACAACTGCTACAGGGTATGGCGCTGTCGCGGGTACAGACTGCTATGACTTTGGCAGTACCACCTATCCAGGTGCTGCGTACCTAGAACTCGATGTGGATGGTGACGGTGTAACCGACTGTACAAAAGACTCTGATGGCGATGGATATGGTGATGTGTCTCCTTCTTCGTGGTACAATGCCCTTTCTGGAACAGATTGTGACGACACCGATGAGTTCACCTACGTTGGTGCTGCCTACAACGAACCAGATATCGATGGCGATGGCATTGACGATTGTACTCAAGATGAAGATGGCGATGGCTATGCTTCACAAGCCCCCAGCAACACAGACACACGAATGGGGAGTGACTGTGATGACAGCGATGGCGCCATCAGTCCAGACTCTGATGCAGATGGTGATGGAGTTGACGCTTGCGCAGACTGCGATGATACCGATGCATCTTTGACCGGTGGTCTTCTTTATCCAGACCTCGACAACGATGGATATGGGGACGATATGGATATTGGACTGCTGGTCTGTGATCTGAACTATCTGGATCGGGATGGCGATGGCATCAACGAGTATTCACTGTTGAACACAGACTGTGATGACCAAAACGCAGATAGAAGTCCAATGGACAACGATGGCGATGGCTTTGGAGGGTGTGAAGATGCCAACGGACTTGCGGACTGCGATGATACGGATGCCTTCACCTACCCTGGAGCTGGATTCAATGAGGCTTCTTTTGATCCCAATGACTTCAGCACCTACGAGTGTCTACGAGATGGTGACGGAGATGGGTACATTGGGTTGACAACATTTGGTTGCTTCTCCTTTGAACTGTACGATTCCTATGGAGATGGGTGGAATGGAAATGCCATTGAAATCTATGAGGACGGTGTACTGACTGGAACCTACGCCAATGAAAACTTGGATGGCATCAACAACAATTCATCGACCGGT
>CBFIFY010000132.1:0-4007 GCA_965661985.1 uncultured Myxococcota bacterium
CAGTCACCATCTTGATATTGAATCGTAGACCCTGCATCGTTGTCATCGCAGTCACCGTCACAAGAACTAAATCCGTCACCATCCAAGTCCAATCCCTCCAAAGAGGTATTGAGATCGTTGCAGTCCAAACCACCAAAATTTGAAGAATCAGAGCCATCACCGTCTTGATCAAAATCAGATAAGCCATCACAGTTCTGGTCTACACCGTCATACCAGACTTCTGTCGCATGAGGACCGATTGCTGGATCATCATCTGCACAATCTCCCTGTGCTTCATCAAATCCGTCGCCATCGTCATCCCCTGCTACTGCATCTTCATCGAAGGAGCCGTCACAATCGTTGTCCAAACCATCCAAATTGGCGTCTGAAGCATTTGGGCGTACACCGATATTGAAATCATCACAATCTCCGTCACAGGTAGTGTATCCGTCACCATCAACATCCTTAGATTCTACAGAAGCGTCTGTGTCGTCACAATCTCCGTCACAGGTCGATGCCCCATCACCATCCAAATCCAATCCTTCGACTGTAGGATCGAGATCGTTGCAGTCATTTCCAAAACACATTGGTGGAAATGAACCATCGCCATCGTTGTCCATTTGACCAACCGAAGGATCTGCGTCGTCGCAATCGTTGTCACAAGTCGACAAGCCATCGCCATCTACGTCCATCAAGTTCGCATTCGAGTTGTAATCGTTGCAATCACCATCACAGGTCGAGAACGCATCGTTGTCGAAGTCAATTGGATTCAAAAATGCAGATGCATCATCACAATCGCCTTCACACGTGGAATAGCCATCGCCATCATTGTCATCCAAATTGAAGGTTGCATCTGAATCGTCACAATCTCCTTCACAAGTGCTGATGCCGTCCATGTCGCTGTCCAAAGGTGTATAGAAGGCGTCAGAATCATCACAATCATCCAAACAGGCAAGGAATCCATCTCCATCCTCGTCCGTAGAGCCAATCGAAGCATCAGAATCATCACAGTCATAGGTGAACGCTTCTGGGTCACCACACGTAGATAAGCCATCGCCATCGTCGTCAGCAGGTGTCTTGATCGCATCATTGTCATCACAGTCGTCGTCACATGTGGTGAAACCGTCTGCATCGAGATCAGCCAGATTCAAACTTGCTGAAAAGTCATTGCAATCGCCATCACAAGTTGTAAACCCATCGCCATCGAGGTCGTCTACGTTGAGAGCCGAATCGAAATCATCACAATCACCCCAACAAGCAAAGGCCCCATCGCCATCGAGATCAATCGCCCCTACTCCTGCATCCAAATCATTGCAGTCTCCATCGCAAGTATTGACGCCATCGGAATCAAGGTCATCGAGGTTGCGATCGGCATCCGTATCAATACAGTCTCCGTCACAAGTAGAATAGCCGTCACCATCGAGATCGCTCAGGTTCAAATCAGGGTTGGCATCATCACAGTCACCATCACACAAAGAGAATCCATCTCCATCACTGTCAGATGGGGTCACATTGGCATCGGCATCATTGCAATCGGTACCCGCATCGTACGGGAACACAGCGTTGGCGTCTCCATACCCATCACCATCATTGTCAACCAAGCACAAATCGGCTGATTCGGCAACAGAACCAGGAAACTTTGTGGCGTCGGCGTCATTACAGTCATTTCCAGCCGGCACTGTCGACACGGTTGGATTGGCATCTCCATACCCATCGCCATCTGCATCCAAAAAACACGCCGTCAAAGACTCAAGTTCCGCGGCACCTGGATAGGCAAGGACATCCGCATCGTCACAATCTCCTTGGTCGACAGAGTATCCATCGCCATCGTGGTCAAAACTGTCGCACAGATTGTTCTCCGCGCCAGGCGTCGACTCATCGGGCGCACACCAAAATGTAGCGTCATCGTTGCTGTTGGCATCATAGAAGAGCACGTCAAGTTGCATTGATCGCCCTGAAACATCTGGCATTGTTGCACCATCGTCCCACATGACTTGATCGAGCACCACACCGCCAAATTTCAAAGCCAAACTGTCTTCTTCGTTGCTCAACACAATTCCGTCGTAACGATAGTCCAGTGAAACACCACCATTTGTCGATGTATTGCTGTTGTTTCCAAGAATCGCATAGCCTTCCGGAGGAACAACAACTGGAGTTGTGCTCACAATACGGTGAAATTCAACACCCTCCACATCAGAAATGGTCAAGCCATTGAGCAAGACTTCTTCCGTTCCTGGATTGTAGACCTCGAACCATTCTCCTCTCGTGTCGGCAACAGCACTTGGGTTGTTCATGATCTCAGAAATCAACACCAAGCCTTCCGTATAGACAGAATCGTCTTCATCGACCAACCCATCACAATCGTCGTCTTTGGTATTTTCTGTGACTTCAGAACCATCTGGATTTACGTTTGCGTCATTGTCATCACAGTCCAACACTTCACTGCTTGAGGAGCAAGTACCAAAACCGTCACCATCGCCATCGAAGCCTTCGTCCACTTCGCCATCACCGTCATTGTCGAGACCATCACACTCTTCTACGTCGATACAGTCTGGAGCTCCATCCCCATCGGTGTCTTCAAAACCTTCATCAACCAGCCCATCTCCATCGTTGTCAACGCCATCGCACTCTTCTACGTCGATGCAGTCCGCGAGATCGTCGCCATCCATATTGTCGAAGCCTTCATCGATGACACTGTTACAGTTGTTGTCAATTCCGTCACATGCTTCAACGGCACCAGGAAATATCTCATCGTTTTCATCATCACAGTCACCATCGGCAACGGTCCAACCATCTTCGTCCAGGTCTTCGCTCGGAGCCGCCGTATCCAACACAGCACTGTCTTGTGGGTCTGTCTCAATAACACCACCTTTGTCAGAACAACCCAAAGTCAAAAGTAGAAGAAGTGAAGAAATAGAGGACGTGCGCATTGCGATCTCCTAAATGGTTAAGCAACATTCTATACTATATATCAAATACCATACCCCTCGACAAAACACCACTGAAAACAACACGCAAACCAAAAGAAGAAAAAAGTGAAGATTGCAGTTTGACAGATTTTTCGTTTCGGATTAAGTTGTAT
Source organism: uncultured Myxococcota bacterium (assembly GCA_965661985.1). Lineage (GTDB taxonomy): Bacteria > Myxococcota_A > UBA796 > UBA796 > UBA796 > CAJWHX01. Next base: position 3,062 of record CBFIFY010000132.1, read on the forward strand.
GCATCTTGACATTGTGCGGGAATAGCTCAGTTGGTAGAGCATGAGCTTGCCATGCTCAGGGTCGCGAGTTCGAGTCTCGTTTCCCGCTTTTAAAACGCACGTCAAGTTTATTACCCAATAAATATGGCAACGTAAAGGTCACTTCGGTGGCCTTTTCTCGTTTTAGACTTTTACCAACTTGATAACCACGTATTGCCACATGAAAATCTACGTTGTTGTCCATTTGTGAACATCTAGGAAAGAACACCACCAGCATTGATTTTTCCGTTAAAAGTCCATAAACAGAAATCAAACATACCCACCCCTGTACAAGGAGACAGAATGAAACTCGGATCACTCAATCACGGACGCGACGGCAAACTCATCGTCATCAGCAAAGACAACACGCGCTACGTGGAAGCCACTGGTATTGCAGACACCATGCAACACGCACTGGAAAACTGGGACGTCGTCGAACCACAACTCAACGCACTGTATGACAGTTTGAACAACGGTTCCACAGGTACCCCGTTGGATACAACGACACTTCACTCTCCCCTGCCACGTGCCTATGAGTGGATCGACGGTTCTGCCTACATCAACCACATCGTCTTGGTTCGCAAAGCCAGAAATGCCGAGCCTCCAGAAACATTGGAAACAGACCCCCTCGTATACCAAGGTGGCTCCAGTGTATTCCTTCGTCCAACCCAAGACATCCCCCTCAAAAACTTCGACTGGGGCTGTGACTTTGAATCTGAAATTTGCGTAGTGCTCGACGACATCCCAATGGGAACCAGTGGTGCAGATGTGGACAAGTACATCCGCTTGGTGATGCTCTGCAACGATATCACCCTTCGCAACTTGATTCCACCAGAACTCAAGAAGGGCTTCGGATTCTTCAACTCAAAGCCGGCCACCGCATTCTCTCCGATTGCCGTCACGCCAGATGAAATCGATGAGTTTTGGA
>CBFIFY010000133.1:0-3973 GCA_965661985.1 uncultured Myxococcota bacterium
CAACACATCTTTGTCGGTGAACTTCGCTTTCACCGCAAGGCGTTCTGGCATGAGATTTTCCACTTTGAAAGTGGTTTGCTGTTCGCCAATCGTCTCTTTCTTGTTTCCACCTTGCACCGACCATTCAGCCACCCAAGTACCCGTATTGGCATGGTCACTGACATTGAGGGTATGGGTGAAGACACCAGCCGCATTGGTGTTGAGGGTGTGTTCTTGGATGACTTGACCACGACCATCTTTGATCGACAAGTGGACGGGCAATCCTTCGGCGGGTGCAGTGTTGTCTGTTTCTCGGACTAGACCAAAAAGTTGGACTGTGTCACCGGGACGATAGGCACCTCTATCGGTGTGGGCTGCGATGCGGTACTCTTTGTCGGAACCAGTGGTACCAGAGGCATCGTAGAGAGTCCCAAGTCAATGGAGAGTTCGTCAAAGACCAAATAGGCCATTTCTGGATTGCCGTCAGAAGCAGTCTGTTCTGCATACAAGGCAAAAACATTGTTGTTCAGTTCGTCTGCCGGTATCGTAAAGTTGCAATAGCCTTGGGCATCCGATGTACAGGCACTTGTGGTATCCCCAGTGGTACTGACGATTGACATGTTCACACTGCTCATGGGTTCGTTGCTTCGTGAGTTGATGACCCATGTCGATACCATTTGCGAGCCATCCTCGAGTGGATAGCGTTTGGTGATCAAGTTCATGTCGGTCACTTGAACCATCAGCGTGGCTTTTGTATCTCCATCTGGCTCTTCAAGAGAGACCTCATAGATGCCCGCCTCGCGGTTTGGAAGGTGATCTTTGAGGTTGAGTGACGAGCGCATCATTTCATCGGCGGTGTTCTTGAGCGTGACCTCTTTGTTGAGCAATAATTTTCCTTCGCTTGCATTGATGTGCTCATCTCCATCCTGTATCCAGTGATGTAGGTTGGCTTTGGAAACCGAACGCACCTTCATGGTGACCGTATTGATGTTTCGATGTTGGAAGTGCAATTGGGTCCAACCAGCGACGGGCATGTACCGTCCAGTTGAATGAAACCGCAACGCACTGGAGCGATGGGGAACCAAAATTGGATCGACAACCGTCTCGAGGATGGCGCCCCCATCTTGGGTTGCGATGCCCGCGGGGATGGTCAAGGTGTGGTTCCCTTGAGTAAAGTCTCCAACGATGGCAAATCCACGCTTGCGAGGGTACACTTTGATGTCGCGGACGGGTGGTTCTATAGTGAGACTGTTGGCGATTTGGGCGGTGTCGATCGCACAGCGTTTGGAGATTCTCTCATCAAAGGAGAATTCGGAATCCCAGTACCAAGACTGCTCGGATACAGAGGTGTCGTCGCAGATGTATTCAATGCTGAAACCTGTGGAACTTTCTTTGACATAGGGACCATAGAGGTGCACTTTTTTCCAATTGCCCAAGTCTCCTTTCCAAGTAAACTCTTCTGCTTTGATGGTGTCGGAGTATTCTAGTGGGGCGATGGTGACTTCAAGGGTTTGATCCAGCAGAGTGTCGGCGGATACCGTTGCCTCAATTCTACCGTCTCGCTCAGCAAAGGTCACCGTACGTGGAGACTCTCCATTCAAGAGAATGGTTGTTTTTGCCTTCACTTCTTCGAGTGGAACAGGGTGGCTTAGGTCTAGGATAAGAACGGCGGTGCTGGAGGTTCTGTCCAACTTTCCAAAGGACATTCCCAAAACCTTAAAGGGTGGGGTGGTAATGGTTTGGGTCCACAGCTTTGGATTGGTTGGTCTCCATACCCGATCAGAATTTTGATCTTGCACTTCCTCAATCTGGATGGTGTAGGTTTGGTTCGGAGGCAGTGGCTTGGTGGGCACAAAATCCAACTTGTTGGCATTCTCGATAACCAAAGACCCTTCTGTTTCTGGTGAGATAGACCACTTTCCTTGAAAATCCTGTTGTCGACCACCAAAAAATCCCACGTTGTACCAGTCCAAGTTCAAAATGTTTTTGCGCGCGTCGTGGTAGAGATAGAATGGCTTGTCTACGAGGGTGATGCCATCGTCTTGCGTTGCCTCGGTTGTTTCAGCGTCTTTGGAGGCTTCTGTCGCGGCTTCGTTCTCTTGGGTGGTTGGCGTGTCAGAGCAAGCCAGTAGAAGGTGAAGAATTAGGCTGGTGGATAGTGTATTCATGATCGTCTGGGGGTATTGGGTGAGTATGTGTTTGATTTGCGGCTTGGATGTTTGGAATGTCTGTTTGATTCTTTTGATTCTATTGTGTCTGTAATCGGTCTGGTTCGATTGAGTGGTGGAAAAATAGTCTTTCTACCTTGTGTTTGGCGTCTTGGTTGTTCAGAAAAATCTATCAACAGGGTTTCTTTGAGCGATTTCTTTGACTTGATTTTCAGAGAAAACGATTGCCCTGTTTACATTCGGATATTTTTTGCCACCATAAGATTCTACATCGTGGTGTGACACCGTCTTCATCATACACTACATTGTTGTATTCGTTAGGAGAGAATTATGCTTTGGATGTCCCTAATTGCCTGTCTGACCAAACCCATGGACTTACCACCCCCACTGATCGATACGACGGTTGTCGAAGAGCAAATTGATTGGGCGGCAGTGGGTCAAGAATCTACAGAAATTTTACAAGCCTATCTGCAAGTGGACACCACCAATCCAGAGGGCAACGAGACCCGAGGCGCTGAGTTTTTGGGACGCATTTTGGAGCAAGAGGGCATTGACTATGAAATCCACGAATCTTCACCAAACCGTGGAAACCTAGTCGCTCGTTTGCCAGCCACTGGAACGCCCGAACAGGGACCTTTGTGTATGCTTTCCCACATTGATGTGGTGACCGCCGAGGCAGAGAAATGGGAAGAAGACCCGCTGTCTGGGGTTATCAAGGATGGATACATTTGGGGGCGTGGCACCTTGGACATGAAAGGGATGGGCGTCATGGAACTGATGACGCTGGTGTTGCTTCACCGTCAGCAGGTCGAACTCAAAAGAGACGTCATTTTATTGGCGGTGGCCGATGAAGAGGTTGGAGGGGAAGGTGTGCGCTACTTGGCGGACAATTACTGGGACTATCTCGGTTGTGAGCACGTTGTGAATGAAGGTGGACTTGGGTTGCACGACATGATGTTTGAAGGACAGACGGTGTATCCGATTTCCGTTGCTGAAAAGGGTTCCGTGTGGTTGAAAATGGTTGCCAGTGGCGAGCCCGGGCACGGCAGTACCCCACGCCCCAATGAAGCCCCCAAGTATTTGCTCGAAGCGATTGAAACTTTGTCGAATCGAGACTTAAATCCCTCATTGGATGGACCGATCGATCAATTTGTCGTCAACATTGGTGGACACAAAGGTGGTTTGTACGGGTTTGTGTTGCGCAATCGCCTATTGAGAAACTCGGTGGTCAAAGGACAAATGATGGACAACCCCATCACACGCGCGGCGATCATCAACACCGTACACGTTACCGGATTTGGAGGGCAGAATAAGCCAAACGTCGTGCCTTCTGAGGTCTATGCGATTCTAGACTGTCGCATCCAGCCCGATGTTGAACCAGAAGAATTCATCGCTTATTTGGAAGGCATGGTGTCCGAGCACATTCGATTTGAGGTCATTTCAGCCAGTCGGGGTTCGAGTAGCCCAATCGAAGACCCGTTCTTTTACGCGCTGGCACGTCAAGCCGTCAAAGGCGAGTCCAACGCTGTTGCCGGTCCAGTGGTCTCAGTGGGCTACACCGACTCCAATTATCTTCGACCCCTTGGCGCCAAAGCCTATGGTTTCGTACCGATTGCCCTCACAGGAGAAGACATGGAGGGTTTTCACGGGCACAACGAGAAAATCTCGGTCGAGAATGTCAAAGTGGGCACTCGAAAGTTGTTTTTGGCGGTGTTGGAAGTCAGTCAACGCTGATTGTGAGCGCATTTGTGTGCGTTGCTAGAACCTGCTTTTGAATAATTGGTCACCGTGTTCAAGTTTACCATCCGGACAGGGTGGGTTTGAAC
>CBFIFY010000134.1:0-3822 GCA_965661985.1 uncultured Myxococcota bacterium
AATATAATCCACTGTAGAGATTGTAGGTCGTCTGCGCCATGCCCGAAGCCGGCATCTGACATCAGCTCATACACATCTCCATAGTAATCCTCAAAATCTTCAAACGCGCCTTCGACGCATTCCTTCCACCATTTGTGTGCCCAATACTTCAGATACACCTCATCATCTTGGGGGAGGGGTTTGCCACATGTGCTGCAGAACTGGGCTCCTTCAACATTCATGTGTCCGCAGTGCGGTGGAAGCCCTGGCAAGTATGCATCAGCAGATGAGGGCTTTTTTGTCTTATTACTGACATCTAGTATAGTAAGAACTTGATTTTCGTACGTTTGCGAAGCATCAATCGATTGATCGTGATGTTCTAGAAACTCCCTTAGCTGGGTTTCTGTGCACTGCGCTGCGATTTCTGTAATTGTGCAGTCATTAAATGTACTGATGATTTTGTCTTTCTTCCAGCTCTTGCGCGCTGTATTCCCAAGTTGCGCAGCCAAATTGAGAAGGACCGTTTTGGTGAAAAAATTAAGAAGGTCGACCTTTTGCAAAGACATTAATTACTCCAATGCTAACTGCTATTGTTCAATAAACAGCATATCAATCTCTTGTTTTGCATTACAAATCAAAATCTGATTCGTCATACAGACCATTCATTTCAATCACGCTACGGGTTCTTTTTGCTAAGTCATTGCAGGTAATTTCGTTCAATGGTTCTGATTGCCCCCAGAGCTTCAGTATAAACATGTCAACCTCTTGTGCCTTAATTTTGTTCAGTTTGGCTGTTCTAAGGACCTCATCTGCGATTTGTGTAAGCTCGCTCCATTCTTCTTTGTACTCCGCAGTGGACAATACGGGATGCCCTCCGATCAGGCCACTCCACGATAACGGCAAGGCCATATATGCACAGCGAGTTCTCCATAAATTGCGCGTCAATCGATTGATCTGTCTGTTTTCATTTCCAAAGAGGAGTGCTAACTTCTCATAATTGCTTCCCGTACACTGTTGTATGCGTTGAATGCGTTCAGCATCTTGGAGGCCGATTGCCAACAAACCATGGGTGATGACATTCCATTGTTCCTCATCATATTGAGTAGCCTCGGATTTGCGGTATGCTCTGTCTTGTAGGTTTGTGAGCATATCGAAGAACGTGTGTACAGATATGGTGTCTTCAGGTGCGATGTAATGGAGATTTGCCAACGTCGTGACGAAGCGTTCGGTGATTGGATATCGTTTTCTCATGTGTGCCCCAGATATATTGAAGGTTCATTAATGAAACCCATACTGACTTCAGATTCGGACACGTAGAAATCCTTTACAGCATTCTTTGGAGAATGATACACTTGATTCAATCGAACATTTAAGGAGAAGTCATGTTGGTATTGTTGTCAGTCTTTATTGCGTGTCAAGAAAAAGAGGCGTTAACTTGTGAATTTGGGGGAGAAACCTATCAAGTGGGAGATACTTTTCCGTCAACGGACGGATGCAATACATGTTCTTGTGACGAGCTTGATGGCGAAACCATGGTTCCTTGTACAGAGATGGCTTGTGATACTGGATTGGAACCAGAAGAGGATACCGCTGCTGAAGACACTGGTGAAACAAGCACAGATACGTCGACCGATACCGATACCGATACGTCCACGGACACAGATACTGAATCAGAGGATACCGATACCAATGAAGCTGCTGACTGTGCGACCCTTTCCGTAGATGAGTGCTCCACTGTGTCCTCATGCTTTACAATTACTGGGACACCAGTAGAGTATGATGATCGAGAGGAGTGTTACAATTGGACCAACACGGTAGCCAATGTGGGGTGCATGGACGCTGATATGGGGTGTGGTGCTGCCTTTACCTATGCTACTGATCCTGCAAATCCAGAGCAATGCTATGGGTTTAGCAATACCTGTATTCCCGATGGTTGGGTTTCTTGTGAAGGCGCAAATGGTGTCGAGTGCAATTGAGCTTTGTACTTACTCTGCCCTTTGACTGGAAAGTCGCAGTTAGTGGTGTATATTAAGATACAGAGATACAACGGATAGCCCATGCGTTTTACATCAACATTACTGCTGCTCACTTTGCTTGGCTGCTCAGATTCCGCCGATAATAAAATCGTTGATTTGGATGGCGATGGTGTCCTCTCTGACATTGACTGCGATGATAGCAATGCGACCATGCCTCTTCAGGATGTAGATTGTGATGGGATTCGAACTGAAAGCGATTGTGATGATGCCGACCCTGAGTCTTTATCCGCTCTAAATGACAGTGACTGTGACGGTATCGCTACAGATGATGATTGTGATGATAGTGATGCGGAGTCTACAACAGTAGCCGAAGATGGTGACTGTGATGGGGTACTAACCGCGGACGATTGTGATGACTCTGACGCTAGTTTAGGTTCCAACAGTGATGATTTCGATTGTGATGGTATATTGACACCAGACGATTGCGATGATGATGATGCTCAATCGACAGTGATTGCCAAGGATGCCGACTGTGATGGGATTGTCACAGAAGATGATTGTGATGATCAAGATGGCACATCGACCTCTATTCTTGAGGATGGTGATTGTGATGGTGTGCTCACCGCTTTCGACTGTGATGATGACAATGCGACCATGCCTCTACAGGATCTAGACTGTGACGGTGTTTTAACCATTGATGATTGTGATGACAGTGATGCATCCTTGCTGGCTCTGGCAAACGATGCAGATTGTGACGGGGTTCCTACAATCGATGACTGTGACGATAGTAATGCAGTAATGCCCTTGTCGGATAGCGATTGTGATGGGGTAGCCACGACACTGGATTGCGATGACAACGATGGTTCTTTGCTTGCTATTTCAAACGATGGCGACTGCGATGGTGTGTTGACAACGGATGACTGTGACGATGCTGATCCCGTTTCCACTACTATTGCGAATGATGGTGACTGTGATGGCGTTTTGACTGTCAATGACTGCGATGATAGTGATGCCACCTTGAATCTGACAGATGTTGATGGTGACGGTTTTTCTACTTGCACAGAGGATTGTGATGATACTGACGCGATGACCTACCCCGGTGCCGCTTTCAACCAGTCAATGATCGAGTGTCTTACAGACTCAGATGGGGATGGCTACAGTCCAATGACCACAATGGTCCAACAGACCGAGACATTTTGTTATGAAGTGGACATGTATGACATTGGTGGCAATGGATGGACGGGAAACACTGTCGACTTTTATGCCGACGGAATATTGAGCGATTCTGTGACATTGAGTTCTGGATTTGCTGATACTGTCAGTCTTTGCGTGACGGGCTTGATGGTTGATGTCATTTGGTCGGCTGGAAGTTCGGCCGACGAAATGATTGTGACCTTGACCGATGTCAATGGAACTTTGTTGGCAAGTGCATCTGGACACAGCAGTGGCGCCCATTTGGTCACGGGGTCTGGTGCTGTCATCGGCGATCAACAGAGCATTGTTACTCAAAGCGCATCGAGTTCACCGGTTGTTATGGATTGTGATGATAGCGATTTGAACATTCATGTTTTGGCCATCGAGACGATAAACGGGCTTGACGACAATTGTGACGGCATTGTTGACAATACCCCCAATGCCACTGATGATGACTTGGACGGGTTCAGTGAGAATGATGGGGATTGTGATGACTTCGATGTAACAATCTATCCAGGTGCGACTGAAGCTGTAAATGGTCAGGATGATGACTGTGACGGTATTGATGACAACAATACTACTGTATACGATGACGATGGTGACGGCTTTGCTGAAATTGATGGTGATTGTGACGATGCCAACTTCTTTGTTCATCCAAATGCGACGGAAACCA
>CBFIFY010000135.1:0-3717 GCA_965661985.1 uncultured Myxococcota bacterium
TCCAGTTGATGCTACGGTGCATCCAGGAGCCACAGAGCTGGTGGACGGTTTGGACAATGATTGTGACAATGCTTTAATTGCTGAAGAGTCTGATCTTGATGGGGATGGCTACATTTCAGGCAGTTTCAATACCAATGCTTGGTTCGGTGACATCAGTGTTGTTGGTGGGGATGATTGCGACGATGGCAATGCTATTCAGTATCCCGGAGCTGCCAGTGCAGACAGCCAAACGGCTTGCTTGTTGGATGCCGATGATGATGGGTATGCTGAACCAAGTGAGTATTGTTTTCAGTTGGAACTGATGGATATGCAAAATGACGGTTGGCAAAGCACAGCCGTTGAAGTTGTGGTGGATGGGCAAGTGGAAGGCGTGTACGAGTACAGTTTGGTGAGCTCCAATACTCTTTTCACTGTTTGTACAGTTGGTCAGAATATAGAAGTGTTGGCTACCTTCGTTGATCCAACCGTTGTCGAAGCGTCTGTAAACATTCGCGATGAGGCTGGTACACTTCTTGGCAGTGGAATGGGGCAAGGAGATGTATCTTGGCTATTTGAAGGCAACGTGTATGCTGCAGGAGAACCGTTTTGGACAATCGAGAATACAAACTTTGGAAGCGATTGTGATGACACTGATCCATTGAGTTATCCGATGGCCGATGAACTCTGTGATGGGGTCATCAATGACTGTACACATACGGTATTGCCACCCGATGAAGTCGACCTTGATGGTGACCAGTATGTTGAATGTGTCATTGAAAATGTATGGCTTGGAGATCCCAACGTCATTGATGGAGGAGATTGTGAACCCAATGACCCAGCGATCTATCCCACTGCAACCGAGATTCCAGACAATGGAATTGACAACAATTGTGATGGTGCACTGTTGACGTCTGGTGGTGGTGGCGCAGCAAACTAAGGTTGTAGTGGTTGATTGAACGATGAAGTGTGGTCGCTGGATTCTCCGAAAAGCCCTCGATAGGGTGTTCTATGCGGTGTTTCATATGACCCGTGTCACCAATGACAATTACGGGTGGAAACCGAGACCCAATCCCAAAAGTGGAGCGAAGCGATGACACGTCATTTTGCAGATGCATTGTGCGACGCAGTGAGCAACAAAGGAGCACCGTTGGCCATTGGGCTCGATCCACACCTTCATCAGTTGCCCAAGTTTTTACGTGATGGGTTTGAGGGACTGCAGGGCAAAGGCTTCTTTCGAGAAGCTGCGAAATCTGTTGTGCAGTTTAACAAATTGGTGTTGGATGCTGTACACAAGGAAGTGGTCGCTGTGAAGCCACAGTTTGCCTTTTATGAGCAATTGGGTTCGGCAGGTTGGGAAGCGCTAGAAGAAACTTGTGCACATGCCAAGTCTTTGGGGTTGCTGATCATAGCGGATGCCAAACGTGGTGACATTTCGAGCACCGGAGCTGCATATGCCAAAGCCATTTTGGACAACGATGGTCCGATTGGAGCGGATTCAGTTACCTTAAACCCCTGGATGGGATTGGATACTCTGGACCCTTTCTTGAAATTGGTTCACAGCCAAGGCAAAGGACTGTTTGTGCTTTTGCGCACCACAAATCCACAGTCACATTTCTTTCAGCATCACGGACAGCCAACGGCCAGTATTCAATTGGCACGTCAACTGGCTCTACTTGGTCGCGAGTCTATTGGGACATCTGGCTTTTCAAATGTTGGTGCAGTTGTTGGTGCTTCTGCACATCAAGAAGCCCAACAATATAGGGAAATTCATCCGACAGGATGGTTTTTGGTGCCAGGCGTAGGGGCACAAGGGGCTACACCTGCGGAAGGTTTATCCAGTTCGGACTCTCAAGGCAGGGGGGCTTTGGTTGTTGCGTCACGGTCTCTGTTGTTTCCCAAACAACCCCATCGACACTTAGATTATGACACTTTACCAGAAGCTGTTGCACAGAGTGTACACAGCGCCGTGGTGGACTTGAAACAGCAACTTCAAGCCGTCAACAATTAGAAATAAGCAACATTCTATCTAATAAATGTCAAAATTGAAATGGAGAGTGGCACTCTCTATCGAAAGTTTATCTGTTTTTGGTTATATTTATAGGAACAATGTCGAATTGAATGGGGTCTATTATGCTTAGTCTATTGTTGTTTTCTCAAATCGCTTCTGCTTCCAATGTCTTGATCATTTATGATGTACAGAGTTCAAGTGTTACTGGATTGCAGTCCTTTTTAAACAACAACGGCCACACCGTTGATTTGAGTGACACTGAAGAAACCAGTTACACAGGCTCCAACCCGGCTTTGACTGGGTATGATGTCGTCATTCACTTAAATGGAAATGATCCATACAATGAAATGCCGGCTGCTGGTCAACAGGCAATTATGAGTTTCGTGACCAATGGTGGTGGATACATCGGTACATCTTGGACAGATTATGAAGTCGGACAGGGTGATTATCAGTACATGACAGACTTGGTATTGTGTGAATACAACGGTGGTGGTACTCAATCTTACAACTGGGACGTCAACAGTGGATTTGAGAATCATCCTTCTTTGGCTCAGTGGGACGGTGTTCCTTTTGCACCAACTTCATCATCCTACAATGACTGTACTGTGACACCGTTTACCAGCGGAAATGCTGTGGAAATCATCATGTCAGCCAGTGGTGAACCCCGAATGTTGACACGTCAAGTAGGGGCCGGTATTTCGACCTATTTTACGTTTGCCCCGAACTGGAGCAGTCGAACACCGTTGAGCGATGCCTCGATTCAAGACATCATCTTGGGAACGGTAGAATGGATGGACGCCTGTGAGGAAATCTACGCAGATGTGGATGGGGATGGCTACGGTGATCCAACGATGGCTACCGAAGATTGCACTGGAAATGGTTTGACGGGTTATGTCGCCAATGCCGATGACTGCAATGATACTGATCCATCGATCTCTCCAGACGGAACGGAAATGTACTACGATGGCGTTGACCAAAATTGCGACGGTCTGTCTGACTATGATGCCGATGAAGATGGGTATGATGCATCTGTATTTGGTGGGACGGACTGCAATGACACCACTGCGGCTGTATCTCCAGGCGTTTCCGAGGTTTGGTACAACAACATCGACAACAACTGTGATGGGTTGTCCGATTTCGATCAAGATGGCGACGGATTTACGTCGGATCAATATGGTGGAACGGACTGCGACGATACCAATGTCGATGCCTATGTTGGAAACACAGAAGTCTGGTATGACGGTGTGGATGGTAACTGTGATGGGCAATCTGACTATGACGCTGATCAAGATGGATATGATTCATCCGTTTATGGAGGTCAGGACTGTGATGACAACAATATGCAAATTTCACCGGACGGCATTGAAATCTATTATGACGGGTTTGATTATGACTGTTCGGGTACATCAGATTACGACGCTGACCAAGATGGATATGACTCAGCAGACTACGGTGGTTTAGACTGTGATGACGGGGATGCCAATACCTCACCAGAAGCTACTGAGGTCTACTATGACGGTTACGACCAAAATTGTGACGGTGAATCTGATTTCGATGCTGACGGCGATGGATACGACGCCACTGCTTTTGGTGGTGGGGACTGCAATGATCAATATGCCAGTGTGTATCCAGGTGGTGTAGAGATCTGGTACGATGGACTTGATCAAAACTGTGATGGTCAATCAGACTTTGACAAAGACGGCGATGGTTACGATTCTTCAAATTATGGT
>CBFIFY010000136.1:0-3683 GCA_965661985.1 uncultured Myxococcota bacterium
GAGTGTATCGGCAGTGGGGTTGATTTAGCAGTTTGTTTTTTGTACACCTCACTTTTATATCCTTCACCCATCCTGTGAATCCATCATCCGCTCTCAACTTTGAAAATGTGTTGTTTTGTGTGTTGTGGGCTTGTGGAGTTTGGAAGGCTGTGGGTGACTTTGGTGTTTGCTAGTTTATCGGTGGTTGGGTGGGTTTAGCAGTTTGTTTTTTATATCCTTCGGGTATCCTGTGAATCCATCATCCACTTTCCAACTTTGAAAATGGGTTGGTTTGCGTATTGGGAATTTGTGTGGTTTGGGAGACTGCTTGTGACTTGATCGTTTGTTAGGATGTCGATGATTGTGTTTCCATAGTTTCCAATACTTATAGTAGTTTTATATACATGTATGAGATACATCGATAGACCATTTGGAGCGAACGATGAAATATCCCACTTTATTTTTACAGATGATTTTTTTACTGTCCTGTGGCGAAGCTGAAAAGACAGAAGGTATGACGCCCGGTGATTGTACAGATGGTGCAGACAACGACGGGGATGGTGATTTTGACTGTGACGACGATGGGTGCGCTGGCTCACCAGATTGTACTGTTGATTCCGATACAGGTTCTCAAGATACAGGCAATACCGATGTTATTACGGATCCAGCTGTAGATAATGATGGTGATGGTATCTCAGAGGATGACGGTGACTGCGATGATTCCAGCGCAGAAGTGTATCCTGGAGCAATGGATACAGCCAATGATGGTATCGATCAAGACTGTGATGGCGTGGACAGCACATGCGGAGAGACACAGTGCGATATCAATATTGATTTGGGCGGTGGGCAGTCAATGGATATGGTATTGATACCGGCTGGTGAAGACCCTCTAGAGCGGTACACCATCACGGGTGATCTGTATTTGATGACGACTGAAGTCACGCAGGGTATGTTCCACCACCTCATGAATTATCATGCGTGGGAAGGTTATTCACAGTCCGCGCATCCATTTGGGTATGGCGATCGATACCCTGCGTATTATGTAAACTGGCACATGGCAGCAGATTTTGCCAATCGGGTTACGCAGCATCACAACAGTACCAAAGGAACCAGCTTGCAAGAGTGTTACAGTTGTACGGATTCTGGCAGTACGAGTGTTACGTGTGTCCAAGAAAACCCATATCAATGCACTGGATACAGTTTACCGACAGAGGCAGAATGGGAGTATGCCGCCCGTTCCGGGACAGAGTATGACTTTTGGACACCAGATGGTGGTGGAGATTATTCTGCTGATGGTTGTGATGGTACAGAAACGATTCAAGATGGTTCCACCGATGCCGGACCCTTGATAAGCGAATATGCGTGGTACTGTGGCAACAATTCCGATTCTCAAAATGGAGCGAAGGAAGTCGGGCAAAAGTTACCGAATGGCTTTGGGTTGTACGATATGCATGGGAATCTCTTTGAGTGGACGGCCGATTGGTTCAGATTAGACTTTCCAGAAACGTCCTCAGATCCATACTGTGATACAGAGAATGAGAGTTATCATCGTGTCGGTCGTGGAGGGCACTGGGGTGGCAATACTGGGATCTTGCGTTCTTCGCTTCGTCTGAACCGAACTCAATCGGGGCGTCTAGAAGACATGGGCTTTCGTATTGGATTGCACCCATAATCGAGCGTTGACAATATCTCACACGCTGAGATTGTCGCGAGTCCAGCTGCCATGTGTCTTGCGTCTACGGTTCTACGGTGTTCAGATCGCTTGCATACACTGCAGCAACCATCAGTGATCTTACTGATTGAGAATACACTCATCGTAAATGGTTTGACAAGATGTTTGGGTCATACATGGAACGGCTACCGATCTTTGACATGGTGGATAGAAAAGAATCTATCATACAGCAAAACTCAATAGAAAAAGTCTAGTGCTACTCAAATTGTCGGATAGAAGATCAGCCTCTATCCTCTGTTATTCTCCAGGCGGTAAAAGAATATACTCATCCCCGCCACCTTGACCGCTGAGTTCCATCTCTGAAATCAGGATCGAGGGCACGGACCAAGAGACGGGACGTCCACCGGTTGGGCTCATGAAATATCGACCATCAGAGTCATCCATCAGTCCGACAAAGTCCTGCTGGGGACCTGCGAGCACGATGTCTTTGAGTACCCGTCTGTCGACGCCCACAAATTTTAAGCCCCGTACAGGCTCTTCTCGTCCGTCTGCGTAGCGTCTGACCACCACGCTTGGTGTGGTGAGACCTGAGAGCTGTTCATCGCCACTGAACGCGATTTCAAAGTCTTCTGTGAGTGCAAGGGGTTCGATGTGCTTGATCACCAATACATAATCGTTGCCAGTTTGCTTGGCGAGTTGCACACCTTTCTTGCTGATCTTGCGACTGTTTTTGTGCTTCTTTGGTTTAACGGTGACCACGCTTGGCAGTGCGACATATCGATCTCCGCCAGATGCACGGGCATGTCCTGTACTCTGGGTGAACTCTCCGCGTGGGATACGGGTCATCAACAGGTCCTTGACAACGCCATCTTCGACGAGGTTAACGCGAACGGGTGCGACGCCTTGAGCATCAAACTGGTAGGTACCACTTAGATTTGCATTTAGAGTGGCGTCATCGACCACACTCCAGCCAAAGGGCAACAAGCGCCGTCCCATGCGTGCAGTGGGGATGTTTCGAGGCAGAGTCCCATCTGCATTCGGTGTGGCTGCAGTCGGTGGTGTACCCGACAGTTGTGGGTGAAGCAGTTGCCTGAAAATTTCCACTGCGGCGGTGTCTTCAAGAATGACCGGTCCCAGATAGTTTTCTTCAATCGGGGCGTCTCGGAGTGCGAGGGTCCACTCTGCCAATTCCTGTAATTCGAGGGTTAACTCTTCCATACTCGGCAAAGCTTCACGACTGGGTACGACCCAAGAGCGCGTGTCTCGGATGCGTGATCCATCCTTGGCTTTGGTGATGCTTTCAGCGTGGATGATGATTTGGTGGTGCACTTCCGAGGTGTGTACGCCTTCTGTAGTGATCACATCTTCGACATAGGCCTTTTCAAAGACCAGCACTTCGTTGGAATCGAGTTCTGGATAGGCTTTGAACACAGAACTGAGGGCAATGCTGGTGTCATAGGACCACCCTGTGTCGAACTCTGGGAGAGGCAGACTATCGACGGTGAGAGTGTTGGATAGGGGAAGCATTTCTGGACGGTCGGGATACTCTCGGTTTTCCCATGCCGAACTCTTTTGAGAGTAGGCGTCGACTGCGTCTTTGTAGGCCTCGTCCATCCCTAGCCAAAGTGCTCTTCTCAACGCGATCGGGTCTTTTTCCTCTGGCAACCAAATCATTTCTGTGCCGTTGGAGAAAGAATCCATGTTGCTGTTGTCAAACTCCAGACTGCCAACGCGTACATCCAATCGAACACGTGCGTAATTACTCGACTTTTTGGACAACAGAACGCCATTGGTGGTGTGTGCTCGACTGTAGGTGGAGTCATAGATATTCGCGGCCATCCAGTAGGGCTTGGGCTGTTCACCCAACTGCAATTCCTTCATCCCACGGGTCATTTCTGCTTCTACGGCCTCGACGATGGAACTTTTGCTTTCTGCTTGGGCTGTATTGAGCCCCAGGGCAATTAGACTGAACCAACTCATTGCTCACCTCCAACGACAGGGGCAGACAGGATGGGGGGTTTGTCGTGATCCT
>CBFIFY010000137.1:0-3649 GCA_965661985.1 uncultured Myxococcota bacterium
CGATTGAATCACTCTATACAGAATGAACAATCGAATATACTGTATCACACTATTTTTTCGTACTAGCCCCTACTAGCCCCAATTAGCCTTTGCTAGCCTCGATAGTGTAGGTTCTAGTTCCCAACCAGCAACACATGATTGGATGTACAATAGACACACGTTCTCGTGGTCAAAATATCTACGATATCGTCATCATTCCAGTACCCGAAACTTTCTTCGAAGTTCAAGTCTCGAGACGGCAAGGTGATCTCCGTAAGCCTGCATAGTTCAGGTTCAGATTCAGACCAGCGATAAAGAACATCCTCGGCATCAAACAAATACAATTCGAGACCCCCTTTTCGATTGCGAATCGCCTGCTGTACCTTCCAATCCTTCAACCCTTCATGCAATACCGTAGGGGCTTCGCTCAATTGCAATACATTTTTGCGTTGCAACGCCCCTTCTTCTAGCCAATATGCAGTGGGCTCTTGGCTGTCCATCACCGGCTTGGTTGGCACGGTAATGAGCACTTGATGGGGAGTGAACACCTGCTCGGCATCTCCATTCCTCACCAATATTTGGTAACTGGCATCGGCAATATTTTGGGCGATCAAATACAAATCCAGCAAGCCATCTTCATTGCCATCGTAGGTCATTCCTCCATAGGGTGGTGGAATCTGGAGCAGTTCCGTCCCCTGCTCTTCGGATGGCACCGACCAAGTATTGTCAGGCTGTCCCCAGTGCACCATGATCCGTTGCAGGTCAATGTGCGACGATACCATGTCCAACAACCCGTCCCTGTTGAAGTCTGCCACAATCGGTCTTGATCGAGATCGAGGATAGTCCATCTCAATGGGTTCTTCGAACTTGTAGGCGTCGTTGCCCCAGTACACAGACAAACTCTGACTGTACTGATTTACAAACAGCGCATCCATCTTCCCATCTTGGTTGAGGTCCTCAAAAGCCGTCTGGACACTTTCTTTGGGTCCCAGTTTAGACATGCGGGTGAAGGACCGGATTGGATTTGCGCACATCGGTATCTCTTCGGTCTCCTCTACAACCACACTGGTGCCATTGGAATTCGACGCACCCCGATCCTGCAACTGCCAGACCACCACACCCGATATCCCAAGCAAAAGCAAGACCACGACCACCAACATCCAGCGCACGGAGTTCAGCGCCTTGAGTTCCATCGATTGATTTTGGGTGACCGCAGGTTGACTGGGCGACGGCATCAAATCGTGAATCGAGACCTCGACCAATTGCAGTCCCATCAACGAATGTTCCGAGTCTGGCAAGGTGTGCTCGATGGCTTTGAGAGCCTGAATCATTTCTTGTGCAGTCCCATATCGGTCTTCCGGTTTGTGCTGACCACCCTTCTCAATGATGTCCACCAACTGCGATGGAATCCGCTCCCGCAGTCCTTGAATCGTGTCTGCCAAATAGAGATCGGCTACATTCGTCGCCTCCAAGAGCCACGCCAAGGTCATCGTCGCGCTGTACACGTCACAAGATGGAGTGACCTCCGAAGGGTTGATTCGCTGTTCGGGTGCCATAAAAGCCAGCGACCCGAGCAATGCCCCTGTTTTCGTCAGCGACTCCGGCGACAAATACAGCAGGGCAAGCCCAAAATCTGCCAGTTTCACCGTTCCATCTTCGGAAATGAGCACGTTGTGGGGCTTGATATCTCGGTGCACCACCCCTTTACCGTGGGCGACATGCAAGCCTTTCAACAGTTGGATCATCACCTGCACCGCCAGTTTGGGTGGCATCGGACCATACAGTTTGCTCCAAGTATCCAACGATCCCGCACACTTTTCCATCACGATGTGCAAGCGTCCATCTTCGGTAAAAGATTCGAACACCGTTACAATATGGGGAGACTGTAAGCGCATCATGATCCGCACTTCTTGCTCAAAACGCCCCAACGCCGTTTCGGTTTCTGCAACGTGTAAAGTCTTCACCGCCCGTTCAATATCGTACTTGGTATCCACAACGCGCCACACAGAAGCTGCGCCACCATCTCCCAAACGAGAAATTACAACAAAACGATCGTCTTGAAACTGGGTTGGAATATTGTTCTGCATGACACCCGTTGTATCATTTTCTATATAAATTTTCGAACCTTAGTCATACAAAGCCATCGAAAAAATCCACAGCCGTTGCACCTCGTTAAGGCTAGATGGGGCTAGTAGCCAAAAATTTTGTGATAATACTTTATCCATGGGAAAAATACTTGTAAAAGAATTGGGGCAAAGTCGAATCGTCCCCTTAAAAGAACACACCATTTTGGGACGCTCTCCCAAATGCGATATTTTGTTGACCTTACAATCCGTCCCCAACTTGTGGCTCGAATTGCGCTATCTCAACGGACATTGGCTGTGGAACGTTCTGAATGGAGATGGTGAAACGGTCGGTGTTGGCTCGTACACCGAAAACCACTGGCGAAAGTTTTCAAAAAAGATCAAATTTGGAAACGTGATCAGTCTCGAACTCATTGACGACGGCGAACCAGAAACGTTGATTGAAGACCAACACAGACAATTCTTGCCCTTGTCTCGCTTTCCAACGATCAAACAAAGTGCCAAACACTCTTTTCAATTGGGTGAACACACTTTGGCAAACGGAACCGCCTTCGTGCACGACAACCAGATATACACACTCTGGATTCCCGGCAGTACACAATCCACCGAAGAACAGTCTATGCTCGACGCCCAAGACAGTGTATTGAAAATTGATTTGGATGCCCTGTCCGCCACCTTTGATTTTGGCTCTCGACAATACACTGTCTCCGGAGAAGCCGCTCGGACACTTGCCGTCTACGCAGCCGCACTCATCGGAGACACACCTTGGCTCAACACCGAGGAAGCCTACTTGGATTGGATTGCGTCGGGTGGTTCGTCGGACTCGCCAACAGATCGCATTAACTGGGAACGCAACAAAATCCTTGGCAAATTAAACAAGCAAGGTGCTTTCCCCTTGGTCAGTCTCTTCAAACGTCGCAAAACAGGTTCCACTTGGTCTCACTGCTTGGAGTTTTCTGGGGAAATTAATTTTGATCCAGTCCCCTTTGCAGCCAACAAAAAGGCATAATCCATCGACTATTGCTCTGAAAACTGCTTCTGTTGACATTTTCATATCCATCAACATGATAGACTGTCTATCAACAACAGCCACCTTGGAGGTCTCGTGTTGTGTGGATTGTCCATCGTCTTGTCTCTTCTGTTCACTGCGGATGCAAGCCCACAATCTCTATCTGTCGGCATGGGTTCCTATTATGGTGGTCTCGGTGTAGCCTACACCCATTCACCGGTCGTCGGATTGGGTTTGCAGGCTGGTGTTGGTCTTGGCGGGGTCGGTCTGGGAGCGCGCTGGCAACCCACTTGGCTCTCAGGTGGCTATGCACAAGCTGGTTTGACTCGTGTCGGCGATGGCTACCATCCAAACATGGTCGTTGGAGGCAAGTGGGCACTTGGTGGTTCTGACCTGTTCTTGGATGCCAACGGTGGTGCCGCCATCAGTCTTGCTGGTCGTTGGTGGCCGATTTGGGATGTTGGGGTTGGTGTGGGGTTTTAGAGTCGAGCCCACAAATGTAAAATCGAAACGATGAGAACGGGTTTTGCCTGGGAACAGAACGTATGTTCGATAGCAAAATTTTGCCACAGAACCG
>CBFIFY010000138.1:0-3532 GCA_965661985.1 uncultured Myxococcota bacterium
CACTCGGACCAATCTATATTCGAAGAATCTTTTATAAAACTGTATTGAAAATGGGCTTCAATATCAAAATCGTTATGTAGTCCTGTGGAGTTCTCTAGTGTCTGGATATCAGAGAGCAACTCTTTCAACTTTGACTCAGTACGCCTATCAACACAGCCTTTTTTTATTGCTTCAATACACAAACGAAGAGCAAACACTGCACTTTCTGGATCTTTGCCGATATTGTTGGTACAAAACTCCATATATCTTTGACAAAACTGGACAATATCTTCGGACTTTTCCATGACAACACCTCATACCTCTCTAAATTGGATCGATTATAACCACACTGCTTGATTTTACCATCGACCTCAGAATGAATGTGCCAAACTATATGTCTATGTTCAATAGGGTACAACAGCACACTTCCACAATTAGATGGACAATTATTTATGAACAAAACCTATGCCTACATCATCGTGGACGAAACGAACAACATTTATCTCCCCCCTCCCAGTTTGGCGGGAGACATTGGTTCACCCATCAGTTGGGCGCTACAAGGCCGTTCCCTGCTGTTCAACAATCATTTCTCCACTTACACAGTCTCCATCGCCAGTCTAGAACTGTGGCATCAACTCTGCCAATCCCATACAGTACAAACCATCGAATCAAACGATATGAAACGGTAAGAGAAATGACAAAAGTGAAAATCGTAGACAACAAGGCATACATCAAACGAGGCAGCATTGGACGGGGTTGGTCAGCACTCAAACGGGCAGCCGGCATTCGAGACCAACTTGGCTTGTCCGACTTTCCCCAAGACCTACCAGAACAGGAATGGGAAGACCTGGACGCAAAGCCCTTATTGGTCGAAAGTCATCGGCCACCCAAAAAAGTTTCAACATCTAAATCACAAGACGATTAAAGTCGTTCTGATGAATGGCATGAAGCAATGAGAATTACTATGACTGTCTTTGTCACGTCCTATTTGCCCTTACGCTTACCTTGACGGGCTTTACGCGAAAGGAAAGATGGTTCATCCAAGTCAATCGAGCAATCCAGTGATGCGTGGTATCGTCGTTGAATGTGTCGTTTCTGAAAACGACTGGATGAGTACAATGCTTCCTTTGCAAACAATCGGCGGTCACGAATGGTCGCCAGCTTCTTCATCTCTTCAGCAATCTCAGCAATCCAAGCGTTTCCGGACTCTTGACCAAGTGCAACAACCTGCTTGACCAACTCATCAACAGCATCCCAATTGCGTTCTAAAACGGCCTGCTTGGCTTTCAATTGCAACTCACTGGCTTTCAGTTCATTGATTCTTTGAACGATTTCAGCGTTGTCTACCAAATCAGCATAGGCACTGGCAGGCAGTGTTGGCAAGACAAAGGATTGTTCAATGGTGTGCTCTTGACCGTCCATATCTGTATAGGTCACTGTCAATGTTCCCAAGTCCATGTCGCCATCAACCGAGGTTGCTTCGGCTGGTACATTGAGTTCAACCGCCATCCAAACAGCACCCTCATATGGAAGGTTGTTCACTTTCCAGCCCTTGTCTCCGTGCACCAATTGAGTATTGAGAACCTTGACACCATAGGGGCTGTCAAAATTCAAACTGATATTTTTGGCACATAGGGAACTGAGCAAATCAAATTCTGTGGAAAACGGTTCGTCCAATTCTTCAGCAGTTTCTCCATAGTAACTGCTTCCACCACCGCTATTCCCCATCGAAACCATCAAATCTTCGTTGAAATTGTGACCCAATCCGTACGTTGATGTCGTAACACCTTTGTCTGTGGCGATATTGCACTCACGAACAATGGCCGCGCTCTCTGTCAGACCACTATTTGCACAACCATCCGACAAAAGCAACACACGCGATAATGAGTCATCCGTTACTGCTTGTTCTAATTGATCGACCCCTGTCTTCCATCCACCAAAGAGATCTGTCATACCACCAGATTCTATGCTTTCGATTTTCTGGATGATTGATTTTTTTTCAGTAACGGATACCAATGGCACATTTACTGTGATGTGATCGTCGTATGATACAATGGTCACCTTGTCATGTTCATTGAGTCGATTGACAATATTGATGGCACATTTTTTGGATTCTTCCAATGGTTGACCACTCATCGAACCTGATTTGTCGAGAACAAGGGCCAAGTGCAATGGGTTTCGCTCTGGTAGTTCTGTAGGTGTATCGGCACCGAGTACCTTGCAGAGCAACTGAACTTTGGACGAATGCCCTAAGAGTACGGCTGTTTTTTTGGCTTGAATGGATATGGTTGGTTGATTGGACATGGCTTTTCCCGTGTTGTTGTTCACAAATCAAACGAATACCACATTCAAATTCGGATTTAAAATCATAAAATCTATAGTATAATATTGTTAAAAGAGGGATTATGAGACACATATTCATTGGTGATGTACACGGTATGCTTGACGAGTTGAATGCCCTTCTTGATCAACTTGCTCCATCTTTAGAAGACCAAATTATATTTGTGGGTGATCTCCTTGACAAAGGACCAGACAGCCCAGGCGTCGTTCGTCGAGTGAGAACACTCTCTGAAACCCACAACGTCATTCTCGTAATGGGCAACCATGAAGATACCCACTCTCGATATCGCACACACACAAGCGAAAGACCCAATACTGCGAAGAAGATGGCTCAAAACAAACCAGAATTGCCCGTCATTACCCCTCAGTTGTCGGAAAAGGACATTGCCTTTTTAAATACGGCTGTATTGTTTCATCGGATTCCAGAACACAACATTCTCGTAGTCCACGGTGGAATTCCAAACAACATAGAACACTTGCCCAAGGATATGAGCGCGTTTCACAAGCTGAGGAGCAAAGATCGCAAATCACTCAAACTGCTGATGCGAACACGCTATCTGGATGCCAAAAAAGGCTCCTTTGTCGGGTTGGGCGAAGAGAAAGAACATGATCCATACTGGGCAGATGTGTATGATGGACGATTTGGACACGTCATCTTTGGACACCAGCCCTTTATGAATGGCGTTCGCCAGTTTCCGTTTGCAACGGGCATTGATACTGGGGCTGTTTTCGGTGGTACGTTAACAGCACTGATCGTAAAAGATACTGAAGACCGCAAGTTTGTCTCCATTCCAAGTCGCAAGTTTGCCAATGAACATGACTATATGAAAAACTCTACATTGTAGAATCCCTTTCAATCAATAGGGAATACAGGCCCATAGTTCAGAATATGCGAGGGTCGACCACTGAGGCAACATAGCCCGAAGCTCAGACAGCAAAATCTCTGGGCTAAATCTATTTCGACCTAACAAGCAGTTGTCTTGTCCCTATCAAGTCCTCAAACAATCTCGCCCAACTCGTCTAGCCAGTTGGCTCAGATCTGTCATTGTCCTGTTTTTTCTACCCTTTCTATTTCTTCTACCTTGACCTTGCCACCACATTTTCTATGGTACACTTGGTCAAAGCCTTTGCGAAACATGGGTTGCCCACTGTGCCAAATCTTCTCTGGCACTGGTTCGCAGGATGCACTGAGATCCATATCCCATTCTTTTAG
>CBFIFY010000139.1:0-3380 GCA_965661985.1 uncultured Myxococcota bacterium
TTTTGGCTCGCCGTATTGATGTCAAACTTGCCATCTACATTGGAGATTACGGTGGTGTCCATTGTGGTGTGGGCAATCTCTTTGACGGTGCCTTTATCTACTTTGTGAACCACCGCTTCTTTCTTGGTCTGTACCGTAAGTTTCTTACCGTCTGATGTGACTGTGAGGGTGCCCATTGTGTCTGTACGGTAAATTTCAGCGCCCGTATTGGAGATTCGATCCATCGCTTCATCACCTGGGTGACCATAGCGATTGTCAACACCCAAGGAAATTAATGCAATTTTGGGTTGGACGGTTTGCAAGAAATGGTTGGTGGAAGAGTGGTTGGAACCATGATGGGCAACTTTGAGTACATCGCAGGTTCCGACGCCTTGTTGGACCAATTGGTGTTCTGTGGGTTCTTCCGCATCTCCAGTAAACAAGAAGCAGTTTTTGCCGTGGGTCATCCGCACGACCACCGAGTTGGAGTTGAGGTCTGAACGGGTATTGCGAAGCAGTGTGTTTTGTGGGTGAAGCACTTGCAACTTGATTTCTTTACCCAGATTGAACTCTTGGTCTCGCTTTCCTTCGATGTAGCGGATCTCTTTGTCTTCCACCAGTTTCATGACTTTCTCATAGGTCTTGGTGGTGTGTGGCATACCGTTGTCTAAATACACTTTGACTGGAAGCGCTTCAAAAACTTCGTCCATTCCCCCAATGTGATCGGCGTGGGCATGGGTGCCAATCACCATGTTCAGTTCGGAGATGCCACGTTGTTGAAGCATTGGCACAACGTCTGTCCGACCTGTTCCTGCATCAATCAAGACAGTTTTACCTTCAGGAGATCGAATGAGAATGGAATCTCCTTGACCCACATCCAATATTTCTACTGTCACTGTACCGGCGATTGCCGTCATCAACATACACCACAATGCAAGCATTTCTTCTCCTTCGTTTTCAGTCTTACCAGACAGTCTATGCCGCTATCATCCTTGCAGATGGATTGGCTGTATGATCAACGCACGGTCAATACATTCTATTCAATGATCGTATCCATTTTTTTTCAAGGTGTCTTTATGGAACCGCCGAGAACCATACTTTTTCTGTTGTGAAATTGTAGGTGGCCGCGTACGATGTGCCATCAATCTCAATCAGTTCATTGTGGAATCCAAGTGCGCCTTCATCAGAGCCAGCACCCCCACCCAGCGTTTGGGTATCCCATGCATCTCCATTTTGTGTGGCGATGAGAATATCATTGTTGTAGGAGTCTTGATAAGCGACTTGTAAGCCATTGGTCGAAGACAAAATGGCGGTGTCCGCACCAATCATCTTTCCTTGATCCACAACGCTACGGGTCCAGCTTCCAGGCGTTCCAGAAGCCACTTTGACTGCTTCGTCAGTGAGGTCTTGATAGGCAATGTGGACCGTGCCGTTCACTACTTCAATAGACGTCCAGCGTCCGACATCACCGTCAGCATCAATGACTTCGGTGCTGTAGTTTCCAGCGGTTCCCGTTGCGAGCATCAAGTTTGCGCCAGCGGCATCGTAGTAGGCGATGTACTCAAAGCCATCAACGATTGCAATGCTGGCAAACTTTCCAGTGTCTGCGGGAATGGTTCCAGACGCATCTTCTGAATCTTCACCTGCGTCGATGACTTCGCCACTGAATGCGGTTCCATCCCAGTGTGCAATTCGCAGTTCTCCACGTCCACGATCGTAATGTACGATGACAGGATTGCCTTGAGCGTCGAAGGTCATGTCGCTGAACAATCCAGCATCGGGTGTACCACCACTTCCGCTGTCCGCGACGCCAAGAGTCCACTCTGTACTGTCTGCTGACCGCATTCCGTATCTCAATGTTTGCAGACTGGCATCGTAATAGGCAACCCATGTGGTTCCGGCATCATCAATGGCCAAAGATGCGTAAGCGCCACGGTCTCCAGAATCCAAGCCCTGTTCATCTGGATACCCATCTATTTCTTCGTGTTCCCAACTGACAGAGTCTCCGTTGATTGTGCCTGTCGCCAATCCAAGAGCGCCGTGTGTGATGTCGTAATAAGCAATGACAGGGTTTCCATCTGGTGTTTGGTCCATATCGAGCCATTTACCCCAATTGTTGGAAAATTCATTCACCAATCCTGTATCGATGTCCTGTACTTTGTTGTCTTGACAGCCCTTGCAGGCGATGAATTGTCCGAGGGTAAGTATCCACAGTGCAAACATAGGCATCTCCATCTCTATATAAGGATAGTGTATCTCATTTTCCCATCACTTGGCGATTGAAAAGTGTCAACTTATGGGATTGACGCTGTAAAATAGCGTTGTTATTCCATGGTATCATGTGCCCTCGTAGCTCAGTGGATAGAGCAACAGTTTCCTAAACTGCAGGCCGGAGGTTCAAGTCCTCTCGAGGGTACATATTCTTACACATTCTGAAATGGGCTTGGTGTAGGTCCAATATATAGGTGCAATAGATAGGCCCAATAGGTTTGGATGCAGACCTTTCATCTTTAATGTGAAAGCCATCGAATCATACAATTCAAATTTGGGTTGACTATCCCCAACCGATCGTTTGTTCGGGGGGGACATCCACTTTGACGATGCCACATTTGGGGCATTTGTAGAATCGTACGTAAATTGGACCAGAACAGTCTGGCAGACCGGTCCACGTCATGGTCAATTTACAGGTCGGACAGGGAAGGGTTTCGGGTGGATTGTTCATGAAATATCCTTTATACAATGAACAAATTATATAGAGTGTTTTTGTTTGGATTCAACATTTAGAGTGGTGAACGGATGAACACCACTCTAAATGTTGCTTTCTCAACGCTGCTTTCTCAACAGGCGTTGGCAAAGGCAATGGCAGTTGGACAGATGTGCTCTACTTCTTATCCACTTTGGTCACATCAAGTTGGGCTTTGATGTCCTGCAATTCTTCTTTGAGTTTGTGGTTGCTCTCTTCGAGTTTCTCGATGCGCTTTGTGAGAGCCGAGTTTGGTGCTTTGCCAGTACCTTTCTTACAAGCGTTGACAGCACGGGTGATGTCTGGGGCATTTTGAACTGGAATGCGGGTGCGAACCGCTTCAAGGTCGGGTACCGAAGCGCCTTTGCCCAGTGCTTTAAGTCCATTCACTGCACAGAGGCGTACGTGTGGATGTGGGTCTTGGAGTGCGTCAATCAATGTTTGGTTTGCACGAGACTCCATCAATGAAGAAATTTTCTTTGCACAAGAAGCGAGTGCTGTACAGGCATTTCCACGAGTGCGATAGGCTTCATCTTGATCGAGAATGACTCGACTTAGGGTGTCGAATGCGCTGTCGGTAGAGAGGTTGCCCAGAGCGTTGATGGCGTGTCCACGCAGAGAGTGTCGCCAGCCGTTGTCTTTGCTGTATTCTTGGATT
>CBFIFY010000140.1:0-3272 GCA_965661985.1 uncultured Myxococcota bacterium
AGGATTTGAAAATGAACTTGAGCGAATGCAACCTAACAAACGCTGATCTATCCAATAGTGATCTATCCAATGTAAATCTAACGGATGCAAATCTAACGGATGCAAATCTGACGGATGCGAATCTAGAAGGAGCAAATCTATGTAGAACAAATCTAACAAATGCACGTCTGTGGGATACAAATCTAAAAAATGCAACTCTAGATGGAGCAAATCTAACGAATACAGATCTAACGCAAGCCGATCTATCCAAAGCAAATCTAGAAGGAGCAAATCTAAAAAATGCAAATCTAAAAAATGCAACTCTAACGGATGCAAATCTATCGAATGCAAACCTATGGGGAGCAAATCTAGAAGGAGCAGATCTATCCAAAGCAAATCTAGAAGAAGCAAATCTAGAAGAAGCAAATCTAGAAGGAGCAAATCTATCAGATGCAAATCTAAAAAATGCAACTCTAGTGACTGCAAATCTAACGGATGCAGATATGCGCAAAGCCGATCTAACGCAAGCCGATCTAGAAGAAGCAAATCTATCCAATAGTGATCTATCGAATGTAAATCTAAAAAATGGAAATCTAGAAGGAGCAAATCTATCGAATGCAAGACTATACAGTACAAATCTAGAAAATGCAAATCTATCGAATGCAAATCTAGATGGAGTAGATCTAGAAGGACCATTTCTATATGGAGCAAATCTAGCATTTGTGCTATACACGTCTTATACAGAATGGCCTGATTGGTTGGACCCACAAGAATACAATGCAATACTGATAAAAGACGAAGACGAAGACTAAGCCACCTGATCCAAGAAATCCCGAATAAGACCACCGCCAGTCACATACTGACGATACATACCCCACTCTTTCCACGTCATTTGTGAAAGTGCTTCCAGTATTGGACCTATATACTCTATCCAATGTACATCTCTACCCGATGATTGACACAACGATGTCGATGGGATGATGAACTGATGCATACCAAGACTCAAGGCTTTCTACACATTTGTAATGATTTTAGTCAAAATTGGTCTAAATATAATTGTTTTAGACGTGGTATAATGATTTTAGATGAGGAAAGTGTGAACGAAACCATTTTAGAAAGTCGACCAGCCGGATATTTGTTTGTATTGAAGTCTTTGGGGATAGAGGGAATCCCGAACTGGCATCAATCCTTTGTTGCAAATGACAACGGCTCGCAGCGAGTTGTGAAAGATGGCTACGTCATCGAAGTCTTTCGTGCTCAATATTGGCCAGGAGATGGTCTTTGTGATCACCTTGGATTTGCGTTGAAGTATGATGGTGTGAATCCTCAGCTGCTATTTTTGCTTTTTCAAAGCATGGATTCCTCATTGTTGGTTTCTTATGTCCAGTCCAAGCCAACCAGTAAGTATGCGCGTCAGCTGTGGTTTTGGTATGAGTATCTCCTAAGAGAGGTGTTACCTTTAGAGAATGTCGCGTCTGGAAACTATGTTGAAATCTTAGATTCGAAACAGTACCATACCTTGTCCCGTGAAGCTTCAAAGAAGTCAAAGCGTCATCGCGTGGTCGACAATCTTTTGGGGGTTCCAGATTTTTGTCCAATCGTTCGTCGTACACAGATGGTCGAGCCAGTTAGCCCTGCCGATATACACGCGAGATGCGTACAAATTCAAGCGAAATATACACCACAGCATCTCAAACGAGCTTTGGGTTTCTTGTATACAAAAGAGACGAAATCATCCTTTGAGATAGAGCGGGAACGGCCATCACCTTCTCGACAAGAACGATTCATTGCTTTGCTTCAGCAAGCATCAATGGACGATTTTTGCTCCAAAAGTGCATTGCTCGATTTGCAGAATCAGGTGGTGGACGCACGATTTGCTGATGTTGACTATCGTTCCAGTCAAAATTACGTCGGAGAATCCATTGGGTACGGAAGAGAACGGATTCACTATGTGTGTCCCAAGCCAACGGACATCCACAACTTAATGGGTGGTTTGTTGGCTTGTCATGGGCGAATGATGTCTGATTCGGACTTTTCTCCTCTTGTGCATGCCACAGTGATTTCCTATGGTTTCGTATTTCTGCATCCATTTGAAGATGGCAATGGTCGTATCCATCGATTTTTATTGCACAACATCTTTGCCTTGAGGGGGTTGGTTCCCAATGGTTTGATGTTCCCAATATCTGCTACGATGTTGAAGTATCCAAACGTGTATGATGCGTCATTGGAGCATTTTTCTAGGCCTTTGATGCAGCTGTTGGATTATACATTGACCGATATGGGAGAGATGGAAGTCGTACAAAAAACAACGCATTTTTATCAATATTTGGATCTGACAGATCAAGCCGAGACAATAGTGGATTTTGTCCTCAAGACGATTGATGAAGAATTGATCACAGAGCTTGAATTTTTGCAGGCATATGATCAGGCGCGTCGAGAGATTTTGAGTGTATTGGACATGCCCAATCGTGCACTAGACTTGCTCATCCAAGTGTGTTTGAACAACCAAGGGGTGTTGTCCGCCCGCAAAAGAGCGTCGCATTTCGACTTTTTAGAGGATGATGAAATTCACCAAATCGAAAGAATCATCCAAGACTGTTTTGTTCTCAGTTAGTCACCATCGAAAAGGAAAATCAACGACGGATTGGTGAGAGAAGGCCAGTATGGGATTTGAACCCACATCTTCATCGCGTATCATTCGCCATGTTGTGTTGCCGATTACACCAGCTGACCGTATGCAGATTAAAATGGAGTATCCACCAGGAATCGAACCCGGTCCTTGAAGTGCGTAGCTTCACGTGCAATCCTTTACACCATGGATACAAAGTGGCTTCTCGCAGGATTCGAACCTACATCGTGGGAATAGCTCTCCCGAGTGTTATCCATTACACCAAAGAAGCCGTAAAATGGAGCGCCCACCAAGATTCGAACTTGGATCAAAGGTTTCGTAGACCTACGTGTTATCCCTTACACCATGGGCGCATATATTTGTTGATATATTGTTGTATTGTTATTGTATTAAAGTGGAGCAACTACCAGGAATCGAACCTGGAGCCTAAGCATCGCCTACTCAGATGTTATCCCTTACACCATAGCTGCATTGATAAAGTGGAGTGTCTGTCAGGAATCGAACCTGAACTAGAAGCATCGAAAACTTCTGTGCTATCCTTTACACTACAGACACGTAAAGTGGAGTATCCACCAGGAATCGAACCTGGTCCTTGAAGTTCGTAGCTTCACGTGCAATCCTCTACACCATGGATACAGAGTGGCTTCTTGCAGGATTCGAACCT
>CBFIFY010000141.1:0-3254 GCA_965661985.1 uncultured Myxococcota bacterium
CATTGGCTCATCCGATGGTTCTGACAGCCCTGTATCTGTACCAGTGTCTCCAGCATTAGCCGTATCGCCGGTATCCTCCATCAGTGGTGGTGGGGGTTGGTTGTTGGCACAGAGGTGGTTTTCACTTCCCGGTGAACCCATATTTTCTGAACCATACTCTGTTCTAGCAGCGCACCAATTGAGAATGCTGGTATTGGAAGTGGTACTGAATTTATCGACAGACAGTTGCATCGCAACACCTTCTTCAAAAGGCCAATCGCGATCCCATCGCACAGCGTCCACAGTTCGACCTTCAGGGTTGACCAAGATGAGTTCATCTTCCCCCCCTCGAAATCGTCCCGGTATATCTGTTCGATAAGTATCGGTCGTCGTCACAGCAATCTGCCAATCCACATCTACACCATCAAAAGCCGAGATGAAGGATTGGAAATTCTCTGCCAGTTTATTTTGCTCTTCAGCCATGGAACAAGAATCGTCTACAACCAGCAATACATCAACCGTATTGCGCCGAACCTGCTGGAAAACATCCTTCTGAAACTTACTGGTGTAAGAGTACTCAGAGCATCCCAATGCCCACAACATCCACATCATGTCTACCTCTTTGTCAAATTCTCTTGTTTATTGGTATTCTATAAAGCCGGCGTCAAACCTTCCGCGACGCGCAACAATAAAATGTCTGCCATGTCAGCATTTTGACTGTGCCAGTGAAAAGATGAAAAGATGACTCTGCCACCACCAGCATTGAATCCGACAAGCAAAGGCACATCTTCCAACGTTGCATACCCTTCCGAATCTGACAGTCGATACTCGACATCTCCCCTCAAATATACATCCACATCATCGTCAACTGACTCCATCACAGTCCAATACGTAAAATCAAACTGCAAAGTCACGGAGTCTGTGCCCAACTGCTGTTGTAGTAGATCATCGGTAACACGAGCCACAACACTCGTAGATACTCCAGCCTGACCAATGTCCCAACAGCCTTCTGTCGAATCGCACGTTGTCTCACGGGCAAACTGAATGGCATCTGGCCACGCCGATTCAATGAGATCTCCAGCCCAGTCTGACAACACCAACGAGTGCCCCTTTGACGTAAAAGAATACAGGTTTTCTGCGATTTGTGGATTGGAGACAAACGTTGCATCTGAATCCATACTGTTGTATTCCAAATCACCAAGGCCCCGTGTACCAGAATTGATGAACAAAACATCGTATTCATTCATGACCAGTCCACCAGACTCTGTCTCACCTTCCAACAGATACTCGGCTGTCAATTGAAACGCATCTGGGTCCAACTCTGGGTTGTATACCGCTTGAGAAATGAATCCCTCAAATTCAGTATAGTCAATGCCCAATCGAATCAAGGACGCACCCATGTGATCGAAGTCCCCACTGATCATCGCAACATCATCCCACCGCAACGCTTTGATCTCTTGATCAGAATTACAGCCCAAAAAGGTGCTCAACATCCAAACGATCATGTTTACTCCAAAACAAACTGTGTTGACAAAGAGATCACCGAAGACGACTGGTTCTCCTGATAAATACTCTCCGGAAATCCAAACAGCGGACCTTCGATGTAACTCAGTGCTGAAAACTCTACGGGTTCAGACTTCAACTGAGACAATTCAACAGCCGTCAAACTGTGTGCCCCATCGTCCCAAGGCAATACACCTGCAAAACCACCTTTGTTCAACTCTTCGATGGTACCAGAAACGCTTATGGAAAAGATGGCATCTGGATAGGTCATCGCTGGTGTCCACTGCATCTCAAAATCGGTGGTCTTATCATGAACCAAACCACACAAATCTGGAGACACCCACTGCCAATCTGCTGGTACCGTTGGCTGTACTCCATTCAAGATGTATTCTCCAATTCCCGCTGGGTCTCCCTGTGTATGCAAATCATAGAACTGATTCGGCACGTAATCATCCATCGTTAGGTTCACACCTGTATAATAGGTTGTGTTGGAAGCGGGATCGTATACTTTTTCGAGGGTCACAATGTTGGCATCCGACTCAAACCAGACATAATCTCCCGCGGACAAGGTTGTTGGAAACGGACAATCTTCGTCACCACCGCCACCGCCGTCTGGATATGGGAATACACCGTTGTTGTCATAGGGCTGAGGGCCGGAAGGCGGACTTCCACTGCCTCCACCACATGGTGGGTTCAACGGAATAAAGAAAATTGCTTGAGCATTGATGCGTTCGTTGAGTTCACAAGTGATGGGATCAATGCTTCTTGAAACAGAAAAGTCCAAAGAAATCGCTACCTCGGAGACGTCCCAAGCGCCACCAACAACATCAAAAGCATCCGAGATGCGAACAGAGTCATCCGAAGTCTCAATTTGCACGTCTCGATTCCCCAATGCCGCTGCATTAGAGAGCGTCATGCGACCGTAGAGATTTTGTGCGTCCAGCACCGTGATCTCTTCAACCAAAATATCTGGGTTTTCACCAAATCGATCAAAAAACGTCAACTGAGGTGTTGAAGATAGAAAATCTGTGCCTCTGGCACGAACGGTAAACTCTACCGTATCTCCTTGAGCCGCCTCTCCTGGCTCAAAACTTGCAACCAGTCCTACGCGATCTACTTGAAAGCCATCGTATAAGATCGTACTTTCATCTGCGGTATCGACACGAACATCGTGCCATCCAGCTGCTGCATCGGTAGAAACAGACACCAAAGCCTCAGCCAAAGTGGGCGAGAGCACATCAAAGTCCAACACCTCGATTCCATCTCCAAAAAATGGCCAAGAAACTCCCGATTCCCAATTGGTGTTTGTTCCCAACAGACCGATTTCAACCACCTCACCCATCTTGGCTTGGTTCGGCTCAATGATCAAAGAATCCGAAACAACCGTAAAGGACTGATCCAAGGTATATGTTCCTTTTCCGGTTGAAACAACAACGTCTCTCTTACCCAATTCTGCGGTCGGCTCTATTTGGATATCAGCTGTGGCATTCCAACCGTCTTCAATATTGAGTTGCAATACCGAGATGCCTTCACCGAAATCAGCGCTGGAAGTATCGTTGTATGTAAAAGCAGAAGCGGAGCCATCAAATCGGACCACCATTGAAGTTCCTTGACCACCACTTGGTGGAGACAAAGACAAAACACTAAGTTCCTCGGACAACTGATCCGACTCCTTATCTGCACTTCGTGTACAACCTATGTTTGTACACACAGCGATAAAGAGAGATAGAAAGTTCAATTCTCTCATAGAAATTCTCCACTATAGTCTAGGA
>CBFIFY010000142.1:0-3099 GCA_965661985.1 uncultured Myxococcota bacterium
TAGCAAACCGTGAATCCAATACCACAGTCAGCGTGGGTGGACTTGAAGAGATCGACTCTGTGGTATGGGGGTCATTGGCACCACTCAAATACATCCACTTCCCCTTCTGGCTCAAACAGCAACCCGAATATATAGACCACCACTTCAATCGCAAACCAACAGGTCCATACAACATCAACTTTGGTGGTGTTTCGACCGAGCTGTTCCAAGAGATTGACTTCTCTGAGGTGGAGCATCTCAATCTCAGTACATTGGATGTGTTCACACCAAGCCACGTCAACCATCTATCGAACTTTCCATTCACACAAATCGATATCCCCGCTCATCTATTGACAAACGATACCATCGAAGCACTCAGTCAGTGGCCTCATCGCAACACCATCTTTGACATTGAAGTCAAAGACACGCCTGTTGAAAGCCTCAACGGACTGGAGAACCTCCCAGTAGATACTCTTTTATTGGGAGATATCACGACGAAGAATCCAGACTTGAGGTTGTTGTTTGCGGGGGCCATTCCCAACATTGAAGTGGAAACCACTCTACCAATTAAAGGCGTGGAAGCATTTAAAGGAGAGTCTCTCAGCATCACTCGCTATCGTGATTGGGACAACGACCGCTATTCTGCAAGTGATGTCAATCAACTTATCAGCACATTTCAGGGCAAAAGTCTGACCGTGGGATTCGTTCAAGACCTCACACCAGAATTGGCAGACACCATTATGACGAGATCGTTCAATTTGCGGATCCATGCCGATGATTTGTTGGAAGATGAGAAAGAGAATATCTTAAAAATCTTACAGCAATCTGAAAAGCGCAATATGGACTACACCCTCCACATCGAGGGTCTGGAGCCAATCTGTCACATGGCTCTCGGCGAAGACATCTCCTTCGATCACATCAATGAAAGTGAACTCTGTAGCGTAGCTCGTGAACAACTGGAATCCCTTGAGTATTGGGAAAATCATGACTGCGGGGAACACGATTCTGGAGAACATTGAGTATAATAGATTTTGGTATTCAAATATCGTGAGGTCCGCATGTTTCAACTCTTTCTAATTTCCGCGACAATCAACACCAGTAACGCCTGTGATCCTGCACCCATTATGCCAACGGCCTTTTACCCAATCGATGGTTCCACAAATGTCCCAGTAGATTCTCACATCATTTTAAAAGCCAGTGGCTCTAGTGCGGGTGGTGGCGGTGACGTTTTCAGTTTTACACTTGCTGCAGAAGATACAGAAATCGAAGTGACAGGAGAATTCAATACTGTCGCCAATGCGGGGGACCACTGGGATCATACTCATTACTACATCTTTGTACCAGATGAACCTCTACTACCTGATACGACATATACCCTGCTCAATACCAGTGAAGCCTATTCGTATTTAGAGTCCAGTACTTTCAGTACAGGTACCGAGAATGCAATCGTCTCAACACAAACGCCTAAAATTGAAATCACAGCGCAAAACCATGTTCCAAAAGATGATTTCTGTGGGGTAGATGCACACTTTACATACACAATTGAAGTATCCAATGTTGTGTTGTCAGAGGACCAAAATACACATCTTTATCTCAATCAAGTTGACGCAGAAGGAAATCTCATTGCCGTTGAGCGCATGAAATCCGTTAACGAAAATCCAGCTAGTCTAACGGCCAATACGAGTACCAATGAAGCCTGTTTCACCGTCTCCCACTATCATCAGAATGGGGAAATTATTGGAGAAAGTGGCATCCTTTGCGCGGATGCAATCGAGGTTGAAGACAATGATGACTTGGGTGCTGTTGATGAGAATGCAGATGAAAACGATGAAAAGGGTTGCTCTTCCGCAAAACAAGGCGTATTTACCTGGATTGGACTACTTGGACTGATTGGCGTATCCATGTCTAGACGACGAAAATAGCCTACCAGTTACTCCACCACAGTCAGTTGCAACTGCTCGGTAATAAAGTCAACAACCGTTTGGCTAGACTCCATCCACGTTCAAAGTAGCTTCGCTCTCAATCGTCTTTGTGTTCATCGACAATCGAAGCAGCGATGGAAGCCAAATCGGTTTCGTAATCCGTACTTGCGAAGTCATTTTCGGGTTCAATACCGTAGAGTACACTACCCCACACAAGCGTTCCGAGATCGACCAAGATCTCATCGGCATGACCCTTATCATCCACAAATATTCCGACGTCATTGTCTGTTGCTGAGTCATTCACATTGCTGGTCAACACATCGACATCTGGCAAGTTTTCTGCTTCAAATAGTGTCCGCAGTTCAAGTGCACTTTGACCATACGGAAGCGAAATAAACTCATTGTCTGGATAAGCTTCTCGCAATGAGTTCACCAACGGTAACCATGCAGTGTCATGTGCTTCATGCCAAGTATCGGCATAGTCTGCAGCATCATCGTAATCCTCCGATTCTGGAAAGTCACTCCAAGGCAATGCCAGAACAAATGTCACATCGGGATTGCTTTCAAGGGCATACTGAATCCAATTGTGGTAACCCTCATCGGTTGGGTAGGTCGGCTCATAGGTCATGGCAAACAGTTCAACATTGCCGCCATCCAAGAACCCCTGAAGTTTATTGCGATTTCGGTCGTCTTCCCACATGGCTTGTGGAGCCCCATTTTGCCCACCTGAAAAGACGAGTTCCATCGATTTTGCTTCCAATCCATTCGCTTCTTGCAATGCAACCATATTGTTTGCAAAAGGCTTAAAGAAGCTGTGTCCCATAAACAATTCTTCGGGTGCAGAAGTAGACGTTGGTCCACAAGCCTGTGTGGACAATACAATGGATAACAATGGGATGATTTGAAATGATTTCATGGTTTCTCCGTGTTCGCTTTACTTTTTTTGATTTCGGACTGTTGGATCCAAACTGAAAAATAAATGCTCTCTTGAAGAGTGTATGTAGGTCTTCTCAATAGTTTGATGTATTGGAAAACAAGCATACCTTTTGATCCGAATAGAATTCAACAGAGACACAATCGGAGCAGTGTGAATGCCAGTATCCAATCCCAAACAAACAGGATCCTGTCTAACAATTCTAACCACGTCCTCCTTCAAGCTTGGTCCTTCAAACAACAGATGATGCTGTGGTTCATTCTG
>CBFIFY010000143.1:0-2973 GCA_965661985.1 uncultured Myxococcota bacterium
TGTGAGAGGTCGCGTAAGTGAAAGGAGAGTTGAGGTGAGTATTCGGAACATCCGACAGGCACGTCAATGAGGTCTTGTAGAGACGTTGGGGACTTCCAAGCTTCCAGACCATTATAGAGCACCAGTGGAAACACGAAAGGGAGTTTGTCGGGAAACTTTCCGTTGTGGATGGTTTTGATATAGTTCGAATACCACAAATATAGATACTCGTAGAACCTCCATGCCATCGAGTGAACGTCTGTCGATTGGTGTTCGAACATGAAGTAGACATACATCTTCTCTGAGGATTTGAGTTCCAGTGACAGAAGAATGTCGGCACGTTTTTCGTTGACCATTGGCGAACCGAGATTGGTGGGTTCGTAGGTCAGAGTGTCCCATTTGATGTTTTTTACGAGTTGGTTAGGCATTTCAGCCTGTAAATATGCGGTGATGACTTTTGGTTTATCCATCATGTATTTGAAAATCACATCGTGAGAGGTTTTGCCTTTGGACATCTCATCCAAAAACATTTTGTGCAACCTCTCGAAGGTTCGTTTCTGTTCTTGTAGTCGTTTGGTCTTGTTTGGTTCTAGATTGTCTGAATCATCGCTCATGATTGCTCCGTTTTGAGTTGTGAGCAAGTATGAGCAAAAAGTGTGCCAATGATAGGGTGTCCGTAGGCTCGATGCTGTAGGGTGTTGGTTTTGAGGCTCGTTAATTTTTTGACGAAAGTTCGTCAGTGGATTGGCTACATGCTCGATAGAATCGAAAATGGATTGGTCAATTTGGGTGTCGAAATTGGTTGGTTTTCGTCAGTTTATTTGGCGGTGTATAAAATACATCAATCATTTCAACTGTTTGTGAATATGGAAAATTGACGAAAGTTCTTCACGAGACAACGATACCTTTTGAAGGTTCCCAAGTTGTGAATTATAGAATTGCATTCCGATTGGAGAACATGATGAACATTTTAGACGATGAATTGGCCAAGAGCATTGTGGTGGGAGATGTACTGGGAGAGGGTGCCAGTGCGGTGACCTACCGAGCGACCGATGCCAAAGACAGAACAGTGTGTGTAAAGCAGTTCAAATCCTCGTTGCAGCTTGAGGACAGGGACCGCATTCGCCGTGAGATGGAGGTGCTAAAGGGGCTCAACCACAGCCGTATTCCAAGGGTGTTTGGTGCCTATCAAAAGGAGATCAACGGGCGCTGGCTTCTGCACATTGTCCAAGAGATGGTCGACGGTGAAGACTTGGATGTTTGGTTGAAGGATCACACTCCAACACTGGCGGAGATACAGCAGTTGCTTGCTGAAGTGCTCGGGATTTTGGTCTATTTACACGGTCATCAGCCTCCGGTGATTCATCGAGACATCAAACCTTCAAACCTGATGCGTCGATTGGATGGCAGTGTGGTGTTGATTGATTTTGGTCAGGCAGTTCACGACATCCACCGCACGATGGGACAGACGATGGTGACTGGAACCCTCGGATATCAGTCATTGGAGCAAATCATTGGCAACGCCAGTACCAAATCCGATGTCTATTCGGTGGGTGTGGTCGCAGTGGAACTCCTTACCGGTCTCAAAGCCCACACGATGCTCGAAGGTCAAGTCCTTCGTTGGGAGAGAAAGTGTCGTGAATTACCCTTACCAATACAAGAGTGGTTGGACAAACTGCTCCATCAAGATTCGAACCAGCGTTTTTCAGCAGCGGAGGCATTGTCTGCGTTGGAGGGTATGGCGGATGTTTTTGTTGAGGTTGAGAAGGTTGAACCCACGACAGTAGAATTGGTTCCGGTAAGTGCCACCGTCTCAGAAGACTTTCTCGGTTTTCTCGAAGACGCAATTGAAGATGAAACCGAGGAGAAGCGTGCCGAAATTGAACGTGCTAGACAAGAGCGAGAACGTGCGCATCAAGCCAAACTAGAAAAAGAACGCCAACAGCGAGAGAAAGATGAGGCAGCGTATCGAAGACGGGTAGAGGCAGAACGCCAAGCCGAGTTACAACGAATCGAAGAAGCACGCCAAGCAGAAATCAAACGCCAGCAAGAAGCAGAGTGGGCACAACAAGAAGAAGCACTGTGGGCAGAAATACTGGGGAGTTGGGAGCAACTGTTGAACACAGTGGCATCCAAGCGAGTATCGGCAGAGAAGGCATTTGAGGCGTATCGACGTGCGTTTGAGGATAAGGTCAGTGTGGCAACGGAAAGGCGTACCTCGGGAGCGTTGGATGAGCGAGTGTTGATGTTGTGGGGCATTGTACAGCCCACAAGGGATCCAACCGCTATAGAAACCTATGGGGATTGGGTACTCAAGAATCGTTTGCGTGAAGAGGTCGACCAGCGAGATGAGGTTGCAAAACGTTTGAAAAACGCAAAACGGACTTTGCGAGATTTGCAAAGTGAACTAGAGGGGTTGTCTTGGTGGGGCAGTCTGTGGAAGAAATCGGATTTGGAACGGCAAATAAAGGAACAATCCAGAGAGGTGGCTTCGTTGAAAGAATCTTTTGAACAAGTCAAGCAGAGGTTCGATAAAGTTTCTTCTTTGTGGTCGTGTGATGATCTCATTACTGTACCGTTGTTTGATACCATTAACACCATCGATTGTGTAGACGAAATGGTGTTGATCTCCGCTGGCGAGTTTACGATGGGCGCACTGGAGGATGAGGATGCCGGGTCGGATGAATCTCCTCGTCACAAGGTGATATTGACCCGTGACTTTTTGATTGGCAAATATCAGGTGACGCAGGCATTGTGGGAAAGTGTAATGGGTTCAAATCCGAGTCGGTTCAAGGGTGCAAACAGGCCTGTGGAGACTGTCAGTTGGTTTGATGTAGTTGAGTTTTGCAATAAACTGTCGAAGCTAGTAGGTTTAGAACCAGCGTATACCATCAACGGTAAGAATGTGACGTGTAACTGGAATGCGAAAGGGTATCGACTGCCAACGGAAGCAGAGTGGGAATACAGTGCTCGTGGTGGCCAATCCTACAAGTA
>CBFIFY010000144.1:0-2967 GCA_965661985.1 uncultured Myxococcota bacterium
GAGATTTTGCATTTCAGATTGGTGGACGATTTGATGTGTTGAGTTTGAGCACTCGAAATGTTCAACTCTTTGAGCAGAGCATCGGAATCAAGACCGGAACGATTCTCAATCGACTTCAACGAATGTGGAATACACTTAACGTTCAACTGCCGACTATCACTTCGGAGGTTAGCGAAGAGTTGGTAGACTGTAAGATTGCTGCTCGTATTGGAAAGCGGCTTCACAAGCGGGCAAAAGGATTTCGAACCATTGGGTTGAAAGTTTGAAGCATGATGCAAATTAGAGGCTTGTGTGGCTCTTTTGTACTCGCGCCCTCTTGTTTTCTTCTCCCTCTCAGTGATTTTTTCCTGTTCTGGAATGTGATGTTGTGGCGTTTTGGATTTTGGACTACCAATTTCAATTTTTTGAGCGTTTTTTGATTCTTTCGGTGGTGTTGCCATTTCAATAGGAACTCATAATGGATGGGTATATGCCAGTTTGTTATATGTGCATCACTTAAGATATTTGGAGTTTCCATGCGCATTCTTACCACAATTGGTTTGGTACATTTAATTGCTTGTGAGTCTGATAAGAGTTTGACTGTACAAAACCCTGCACCCACCGCTGATATCATTTCACACGACGATGGTTCTGAAATCTTGGAAGGTTTCGCCGTGACCTTAGAAGGGGTTGTATCGGATTCCAATCATACACCAGATCAATTGATTACGCGTTGGGTCATCAATGGGGAAGTCATATGTGATGATATCATTCCCGATGAAGATGGAAGTACCTTCTGTGAAACGGTATTTGATACCGATGAAACTGAGATTTCCTTAGAAGTTCGTGATGCGGAACAAAAGTTTGGTTCTGATAGCATCAATGTCATCATCGTAGAGACAGAAGCTCCGATTGTTGAAATCATCACGCCTGAGAGTGCCGGAGTCTATTATTCGGATCAGAAGATTGCGTTTGAGGGATTGGTGTCCGATGCCGAAGATGATGCAGATATGTTGGTTGCCTATTGGGAATCTGATATCGACGGTGTGTTGAGTGAGGTAGATTCGATTCCTGACAGTGCTGGAACGGTACTCGGGTATGGATATCTCACTGAAGGAGAACATGCGATTGAACTGCATGTGGAAGATACCACTGGTAAACCCGATACAGAGTCGGTTTTCATCACTGTGGGTCCTCCGAACTCCGCACCGTTGTGTGAGATTTCCAGTCCAGAAGACGGGTCTGCAGGTCCAGAAGGGGAATTGGTGACCTTTGGAGGAGCCGTATCGGATGTCGATGTACCTGCTTCCTATCTTTCGATTGAGTGGTCTTCCGATAAAGATGGTGTGCTCGGGTCTTCGTCACCAGACTCCAGTGGCAATGTGTCCTTTCCATTCGCAGATTTAACGGTCAATACCCATGTGATTTCGATGACGGTCACCGATGAGATTGGCGCTGAGTGTGTGGCGAATCGAACGTACACAGTGGGTACGGCACCCAGTATCGTAATCGATGCACCGACAGATGGTGATGTTATCAACGAAGGAACACCGATCACCTTTAGTGCGACGGTATCGGATGCTCAAGACCAAGCCAACGACGTGACCCTGGATTGGGTTGTTGATGGTACAAGCATCTCGACACAAGGTGCCACCAGTTCTGGTGAAGCAACCTTCTCAGACTCTTCGTTGACCTTTGGAACCTACAACCTTGTAGTGACCGCTACCGATACCGATGGTTTGACCGACTCCGACCAAATCAACTTCACTGTGAACGGGATACCGAGTGCTCCGATGATATCGATAAATCCAGATCCTGCGACCACGTCAGATGGTTTGAGTGTCAATCTCGATACACCATCCATCGATCCCGAAGGCAATACACCCACCTACAGTTATGAGTGGCAATTGGGTGGACAAGTTCAATCCTCCCACACCACGAGCACACTGCCAAGTTCAGCCACATCCAAAGGTGAACAGTGGACCGTAGTTGTCACACCAAATGACGGCATCACAGATGGAACCTCCGCATCGGCCAGCATCACGATCTCCAACACCGCACCGATACTGAGTGGACTGTCGATTACTCCGACTGGTACAACTTACAATGACGATACGTTGACCTGTGCTGCAACGGTCACTGACCCAGACGAGTCTCCAGTTCCGACCTATGAGTGGACTGTTGGCGGCAGTGTGATCGGTTCAAGTGCTACTTTGGACTTATCGACAACTGGTGTGATGCCCGATGATGTGTTGACGTGTACTGTCACCGTGAGTGATTCTGACAGTGCCACTGCCACAGACAGCATCACGCGCACCGTCACCAACCGTGCGCCCACCCTTA
The DNA here is from genome assembly GCA_965661985.1 of uncultured Myxococcota bacterium. Classification (GTDB taxonomy): domain Bacteria; phylum Myxococcota_A; class UBA796; order UBA796; family UBA796; genus CAJWHX01. Next base: position 2,323 of record CBFIFY010000144.1, read on the forward strand.
CCAGCACAGCCATCAACCCGAGTACGAACGTCACCACCGACACGTTGTTGACCTGTTCCACCACCGTAACCGATGCTGATGGAGAGTCTCTAACGCCCACCTATACTTGGAGTGTGGGTGCCAACAACAACGCCGGCACTGGAAGCACACTACAATTGACACCAAGCATGGGCAACCCTGGTGATGGCATCGTGTGTACCGTGGATGTCGCCGATGGCTATGGTGGAACGGCTGTGGATACGGCTGTGGCTACGATCACCAACACAGATCCAGTGATCTCTGATGTCTCCATATCGTACACCGGTGCCCTGACGTCGACCACGTCATTGACCTGCAACCATACAGCAACAGATGCCGATAACCAAACGTTGACACCCACCTATACATGGACGAACTTATCGACCAACACCCAGTTCTCATCAACTGCCAGCACGTTGCAATTGAACCCCACCACTGTCAGTCCCACCGACGTAGTCGAGTGCTCTGTCACCGTCACCGACACCAGCAACGGAACGGCCACACTCGCCGCAAATGAAACCGTATTGAACACCGTTCCAACCTTCATCACCCCCGCCACCGTCACCACCAGTGGTACCCAAGTGGGGGATACATGGACATGTTACGCAGCAGGAACAGACCAAGACG
>CBFIFY010000145.1:0-2749 GCA_965661985.1 uncultured Myxococcota bacterium
CAAGTGTCCTATACACGTAGCAACGAGAAAAACGGTCAACAAGAAGTTTGGCACATTGGGAACAGCACATTTCGCAGAACGCTGAATTTTGAAGACGCATCCCCAAGAACCTCCTTAGACTGTGAATTGCGGATTGGTGAAGGCATGGAACATCAGTTGATTGGATCAATTGGTGCTTCTGGAGCATTGATTCAGGGTTGTTCGAGCCTCGAAAGCACTGGTCTGTCGGCGCATCAATGGACACCGTTGATGACACAGTGCACCGCCGATGTTGATTTGGAGACTGTTTCCGAACGGTATGCCTTTTCTGGTTCTGCGTATCACGACAGCAACATCTCTCTCAAAGCGTTGCCCAATTTGGACATTGGTCACTGGTGGTGGGCTCGGGTGTCCTTGCGAGAGCAAACATGGATTGTCTATTTGGTGTATCCAGCAGAACAGAGCGACCCCATTCTGTCGGTTGCCAGTGTTGATGCATCTGGTCAGTGGACGTCTCACAAAGTAGAGTCGATTGATATCGACGCCGGAAAAAAATCCATATATGGATTGACGTTGCCCAAGAGATGGATGCTCAAACTGTCCAACGGTCCATCCATCAACCTGAATGTCTCTTCGTGGCTGGACGATTCTCCCTTCTATCAACGGGTATTGGTATCCGCTGTGATCGATGGGGAGCATGGAAATGGCTATCTCGAACACGTTGTGCCCACCAAACTTGGAATTCCGTGGCAACAACCATTTGTTCGAATGAAGACTCATTTTCGTGAACAGCCAAGTTCATTTTTTACCCCATTGTTTACGGGCCCCGCATCTTCTCGTTGGTCCAGACAATTGTCTCGTTGTTTGCCATTTTGATCATGTTTTTTCTTTATATTTAATTCAAACGGAGTGAATTATGACTGCAAACCCAACAGCCACCGTGATTGGATCTGGATTTGGAGGCCTGTCCTTGGCCATCCGTTTACAAGGGATGGGCTTTCAAGTCACCTTGTTGGAGAAACTCGATAAACCGGGTGGGCGTGCCTATGTTCGTGAACAGGACGGTTTCTATTTTGACATGGGGCCCACGGTCATCACCGTACCGCAGTTCATCGAAGAACTCTTTTCGATTGAAGTGGGAGATGATTCTTTGGAGACTCCAGACTTTCCCAATGGGGTGGAACCCGTGGAATATCCAAATACCAAACGCTACTGTGACATACGCCCAATCTTTCCATTTTATCGGATTTATTTTGATGATGGAACCTATTTTGATTACGATGGTGACCCAGAAGGCACACGCCGACAAATCAAAGAGTTGGCTCCCGAAGACTTAGAAGGCTACGAGCGTTTCCACGACGATGCCCAGAAGATATTTCACAGGGGGTTCATGGAACTGGGGTATACGTATTTTGGTGATATTCCCAGCATGCTTGCCGTCACCCCAGACTTGTTGAAATTGGATGCGATTCGCAACTTGTTCCGATTTGCCAAAAAGTACTTTAAGTCTGACAAAATGCAACGTGTATTCAGTTTTGAAACTTTGTTGGTTGGGGGCAACCCACTCAAAGTACCCGCCATCTATTCAATGATTCACTTTGTCGAAAAAACTTGGGGCATACACTATGTGATGGGTGGCACAGGCGCGCTGGTTCAGGCCTACGTCAAAAAGTTCAAAGAACTCGGTGGTCAAGTCGAATACAACGCGGAAGTGTCGGAAATCTTGGTTGAGAAAGATGGATGGTTCTCCAAGGCACAAGCCAAAGGTGTCAAACTCAGCGATGGGCGTGTGTTTGAATCGGATGTGGTCTGTTCCAACGCAGATTATGCGACCACTTACATGAAGATGATTCCTTCCCAGTTTCGGACGTGGAACCCCGATTGGAAGATCAAAATCATGAAATATTCCATGTCCCTGTTGGTGATTTATTTTGGCTTCAAAAAGTCCGATGAAGAACTGAATGGAGAAGAGTTGGACCTGCGTCACCACAACATCATCTTGAGTGAGCATTACGCAGAACTGTTGACCGACATCTTTGATCGCAAAGTTCTCACCGGAGAGTTCAGTCAGTACTTGCACATTCCCACGTTGACCGATCCAAGCATGGCACCAGAGGGGCATCACGCAGCATACACCTTGATCCCTGTACCGCACTTGGGTGCCGACATTGACTGGTCAGTTGAAGGCGACGCCTTGGTAGATCGTGTGCTTACTTTCTTGGATGAGAAGGGGTACATCCCAGGCTTGAGAGAGAATATCGTCACCAAAAGTTTTGTCGATCCACATTACTTCCAAGATGTACTCGGCTCCTATTTGGGCAATGGTTTTGGTGTGGAACCGACCTTGACACAAACAGCATTTTTCCGTCCCCACAACCGCTCAGAAGACATTCAAAATCTGTATTTGGTTGGTGCCAACACTCAGCCAGGGGCGGGAACACCATCCGTTATGATGAGTGCCAAGATGACCGCTCGGTTGGTCAAAGAAGATTGGGCAGCACAACTGAAACCGGTTGCGTCTGATGTTTCTAGCAAAAAAGAACAAGTCGCAAAATAGCCACTTCTCCAAAGAACCCCTGTTGATGTGTCACCAAGAAGACGGTGCATCACCACTCTAATTGAATTAGATTGTGCTGTGATTGTGAGGCAGGACCATGATTTTTGTCACGGGAACCAAGCGTTCCGGAACATCCATGTGGATGCAGATTTTGATTCAAGCGGGCTTTCCATACATTGGTGAGCCCTATCCACGAAACTGGGTCCAATCCAT
>CBFIFY010000146.1:0-2700 GCA_965661985.1 uncultured Myxococcota bacterium
CCGTAGCGGTCGTGCCATCATAGCGGGCTCGAAGTTCATCGGCTCGACCAACTGAAGTGGCAACCAAACGGTCATACTGTGAGTTGTGGTGGGCTCGAATGGCCTCACCGTAGGCCTTGGTAAGCTGCAAAGCTGTGTGATTTTGGCATCGTACAAGTCTGTGAAATACACAGTGGTTTCCGTACAAGAGATATTTGGATGCATGGTTCATACTGTGTCAAGGTGTATCCAATCTGATGTGTTTGTTTTATGTATGACAAGAATCGGTTGTGTGGTACGATCCAAAGCAAATCAAAGCTGGTTTTAAATAATTAACAAACTGAATTGAAGGTTGAATAGTGTATCAATTTAATTTACATATTAAATTGTAATATTGGGTCGTTGTGAAATCTAAATAGCCTCAATTAGCCTCAATTAGCCTTAAATTATTCATATATGAGGCTAATTCAGTTTGTACGTATGATAGTATATGTATGCAAGATTTATTTTGGTATATTAATTTGGAGAATATATGTTGGCATTATTGTTTTGGGCTTGTGGTAGTAATTTAGAGAAGCAGCCCGTTCCTGATGAACTTAAGGAGACTTGGGTTAATATGGGGACCAGAACTATTAAGCTTGATATTGAAGACGATGTTTTGGTTGTCGATGATGAGAAGCTTTCACTGGTTGGATTTGAGGCGAAAGAGGAAGGCATGTGGCATGCTCAGATTCAATATGAGCGATATGGTAAAGAAAATACTGAAATTGCAAAAATAAAATTATATGGTTCAGATAAAAAAGTGATAGGGTTTGACCTCATTGAAGGCGAAGAAAATTACGGTCCATCTAGTAAGCTGTATAAAGGGGAATTTGTACAACGAAGTTCTGTGCTTATCCCAGAAAAATTTCACGGGACATGGACGAGCTGTGAGCCACTCAACTGTACTGAAGCAAAGCTGGTCTTATCTGCAGATAAGATTGGTATAAGTGGAACCGGTAAGGACTGTGTAACCGACGAAGCAGATTTGGAATATTCAAAGATGAAGGTAGATAAACTGGAAGTGAAGCACTCTGGTTTGAACAGCTCAGGATGGAGCTTCTTCTTGGCCGAAGATGGTGACAATATTGTTGTATCTGATGCGGGTGAAGATTATATGGGTGGCACATATGTTAAGGGTGACCAGAAATGTGGAGCAAAGGCAAAGCAGGCCAAGGCTAAGCGAATCGGTCAAAAACAATGTCAAGAGTATGTGGATTGTGTATGTGATTTGGGTGAGGAATTGGCAAGCTCTTCGAGCTACGGAACCAATGTGTACTCTGGTCAATGTAAGCAAGCCAATAGATACTTATCGGCTGCAAATGGAAAGGCGTGTGGGCAAGCGCTGGATAGTTTCAAGAAGGCTTTAGAACAGGTTGAAGATATGTATGAGATGGTTGGTATTGATATCCCATACTCTTGTAAATAATGTAATTTAGTTATACAATTAAAAGAATTGTATAATTGCAAAGAATGATTTTTTAAACTCAAAAATATAAATATACAAAAGGAGAAGGTATGCATAAAATATATGGTTTTTTGGACGCAATTGTAGGGGCGATTAAAAATCGATTGACCGTTGAAAAGTTCTATCAACTTGAAGACAAATCTGAGCAGAGTACGAAGGTATGGAGTGCCTATTCACTGTTTGCAATTTTGATTTCAGCAGGGGTCCTGTATTCAAAGTTTGAAAGTGATTCTATTGTTGAGAATGGACTTAAGGCGGTCGTAGCCCTGACAGTGGTTGGATACATTAGTCAAAAATTCGTGGCTGGCTGCCAAAATATTTCTGAAAATCAAAAGCTCAATGTTTCCCTGGAAGCCTATACAGATTTAGGGGGATTGGCTTTTGGTACAGCTACGTTGGGGGCATTTCTTTCTGTACTATACTTTGTAAAGGAAGAAGCCTATCAGCCGGCTGGAACGATGTTTGCCATGGGACTGGTCTTGTTTATGACAACTTGGTTGATCATCAATCCCAAGTTAATTGGGCTCACCGTTAATAAGTCGATATCATTAGCGGAAGAGTTTATTACCTTATTGCTGCTTCCTGTAAAAGTTGTTTTGCGCAGTATGAAGGTTATGACCAACTGGCTTTTGGTCATCGGAAATGTTGCGATTGTACTTGGAATGATGGCAGCATTTCCTCAAGAAGGATATGAGGCTGCTAAGTACCTCGCAATCGTCACCTCAGGATATCTGGCAGTAGGAATGGCTATGGCACTTCCTCTCATTGCGTACTTTGGGTATATGTTGATTTCCCTATTGACGGATATTATTCGTAGCTTTTTGACCATTGGTCAGATTCATACCACACTTACCGAACATATTACGCGTCAAGCATCTCCAGTCATGGATGATGGTGTGGAAGCATCGCAGCCCACAGAGGCTGAGACCGCAACAAAGTAACGTTAAGCTTGACTATTGTGCTTTGGCACATCTGCAGAACTGGGTTCCTATTTGAGCTCAGTTTTTTGCGTTAGTACGATGGACCAAACTTTTTGTACTGAGTTTGTAAAGCTTACCCCACATAGCGGTAAAAATCCGCATTCTCCAGAGCTGGACGGCGTTCTTTTGGCAACAGCACTGTTCTGGCAGTCCACAAGTCGTGGAAGACACGGATTTTGGTGGTTTCATCCAAATAGTTCACACCCGATGATCCACCGGTTCCAACTCTTCGTC
>CBFIFY010000147.1:0-2635 GCA_965661985.1 uncultured Myxococcota bacterium
GATTGAATACGACAAAACTTGGGCGCGTCGTGTGGGTGATGAAGGTCGTGGGGTGGCGACGATCATTGAAATGGTGCACCATACGCGCTTGGATTGTGCAACCGCGGCGGTGGGTCTGATGCGTCAGTCGCTCTTTCAGGCCGTACACCATGCGTCGCACCGAGAGGCGTTTGGCAAACGTCTGATCGAGCAACCGTTGATGCGCCACGTGCTGATGGAATTGGTTGTAGAGTGGGAAGCCTCGATGGCGATGGTCTTTCGCATTGCAGAGTCCTATGACCAGTCGAAAGATTCAGATGAGCAGGCCTTCTCTCGTTTGGCGGTCGCGATTGGGAAATACTGGACGAACAAGCGCTGTGTGCCCTTTGTCGGAGAGGCAATGGAGTGTTTGGGTGGTGCTGGCTATGTGGAAGAGTCGATACTTCCAAGACTCTACCGAGAAGCTCCATTGAACGGAATTTGGGAAGGGTCGGGCAACGTGATTTGCTTAGACATCCTTCGAACCATGCACAAAGAACCCCAGAGTATGAAATTGCTGATGGCTCGATTGTCTGAGAGTCTTGGTAAGGACTGTAGATACGATGCTATATTCGAGGATGTTGGTCGCACGATGAAGCAATTCACAACACCTGAAGAGTCCATGTGGATGGCACGTTGGCTGGTCGAACACTTGGGGTTGTTGTTGCAAGCCCATCAACTGCTCAGCAGTGGAGACCCGACTGTGGCAGAACAGTTCTGTGCGTTGCGATTGTCTGCTCAAACGGGTTCTCGAGCCTTTGGGGCGTCGAAGATGGTGGATGCTTCGGTGGTGGAGCACATTCTTTCAAGGGTTAAAGGGTGAACCCATCGCCATTCACATCTTTGCACTTGTGTTGCTTTAGTGTGTCTGTTGTGTACTCTTTTCGGATGGGAAAGAGAACTCGAACGATCACTTTTCAGTCACCCGTGATCACTGTTGAGTGTTGCTGTCTTGGATTGTTATAAAGTGAGTAGCCACTGGAGTCCAAAATGTTGAATCGAATACTGTTTGTCTTGTTGCTGAGTCTATCGATGGTGTCGGAGGCATTGGCAGAAATTAAGCGCGTTGCAGTGCTGGAGTTTCGAGGTGTGGGAATACAGTCTGCATATTTACTCAAATTGTCGGACCAATCAAGAAGGGCGGCTCTCGACGTATTGCCTGAAGAACAATATTTGATCATGACACGAGAGAATATGCTGTTAATCCTTGCAGATATGGGCTTGGATGTCTCGTGTTTGAAAGGGGAGTGTGAGGTAGAGGTGGGTCGAAACATCAATGCCGATTTGGTCATTGCTGGCGACATTATGAAGATAGAATCAACGTATGTGTTGACGCTTAAATTGTATGACACTTATTCTGGACGGTTGTTGTCGACGCTTGATGTGGAAGAAACAGATTTACTGGATATGAAGAGAGAGGCGTATAGACAGTCTCAACAACTGATTCGAAGTGGGTTGGGGTTCGAGATGCCTAATGACACATCCCCTAAAAATAAAGTCAATAGGGTACAAAAGGTTCAACAAAGCGGCTCAACTTTGGAAGGGGATGGATATCAGGCTAAACTGATACCAGCGGGAACATTTACGATGGGATGTACTGGAAGTAGTCATTGTGAATATGATGAATTTCCGACTCACGAAGTACGCATCGGTCGAGATTTTTATATGATGGAAAGTGAGGTGACGCAGGCTTTGTACACAGAAGTGATGACGACCAATCCGAGTCGGTTCTTTGGGCGTCAACATCCCGTAGAGTCTGTGACTTGGTTGAATGCAGCTCAGTTTGCCAACAGACTTAGTCAAATGGAAGGATTGGAGCCATGCTACAAGATCAATCGAGGGCGTGTTGAGTGGACTGATATTTCATGTAAAGGTTGGCGTTTACCCACCGAATCTGAGTGGGAGTATGCCGCGAGAGGCGGACAAGATTTTTATTTCGCTGGGAGCAATAAAGTCAATGAGGTGGCTCAGTATGATAGATACGGAATGTCATATTATAGCATAGGGTGGACTCGTCGTGTCTGTACGAAGAATCGAAACGGGTATGGTTTATGTGACATGAATGGAAATGTGTCCGAGTGGGTATGGGATTGGTATGATGCAGAGTATTACAGTGGCTCGTCGACAGTAGACCCACGAGGACCGACCAGTGGAACTCGCACTCGCCGTGTAGTTCGTGGTGGGGGGTGGGATGATAGGGCTCGGAATGTTCGAGTATCGAAGCGCAATAGCGAAAATTTTACCGATAGGCGTGACTATCTGGGGTTTCGTCTCGTTAGGAGTTCACTCAAATAAAGAATGACTCTGACGCCATTCACATCTTTGTAATGCCATGTTGTTGAGGATGTTTTGAATCAGTGTGGAGACCATTTCCATGTTTGGTATTTGCTTGTTTAAGCAGTACTACTTTCCATGATTTGTACAGTGTGTACTGTGTTTGTGCATCCAATCTTGCAATGATTTAGGACTTCAATTCCTGTGCAATCTTGGTGACTTCTTCGAGACTGAGTTCGGTGATGTCGGCGATGATTTGGATATCCATCTGACGTTCCAGCATGTGTTTGGCGGTTTGGACCGCTTTTTGTCTAACGCCTTCTTCTCTACCTTCTTCTCTACC
>CBFIFY010000148.1:0-2421 GCA_965661985.1 uncultured Myxococcota bacterium
GTTCGAGCACATCGAAAGTCCTTGCACATCACGCCCACCTACAAACGGGTGGATACCTGTGCCGCTGAGTTTGAATCCTTTACACCCTACATGTATTCAACTTACGGCGACGAAGACGAAAGCAAGATTTCCGAAACTGATTCGGTAATTGTCATCGGCAATGGACCCAACCGCATTGGACAAGGAATTGAATTCGACTATTGTTGTTGCCACGCTGCCATGGCCATCCAAGAAGCCGGCTACAAAGCGATCATGGTCAACTGCAATCCAGAAACTGTTTCAACGGATTACGACACGTCCGATACACTTTACTTCGAACCAATCACCGTCGAACACATTGATGCCATCGTGGACAAGGAACAGCCCAAGGGCATCGTCATCCAATTTGGTGGGCAAACGCCCCTAAAATTGTCTCATCAAATCAACCCCATTTTGGGAACCGACGCCAACGTTATTGACCTGTGTGAAGACCGTGAGCGTTTCAACGCGCTGTTGTCCAAACTGAACATTCGCCAACCCAAAGGGGCTCTCGCCATCAACCGTACAGAAGCTCGACTGGCAGCCAGCGAAATCGGCTTCCCCCTGCTGGTGAGACCTTCCTATGTCCTCGGTGGACGAGGCATGAAAATATGCTTCGATGAAACCGCCTTTGAACTTGCGTTGAATGATGCCTTACAAGTTTCCAGTGACCACCCCATTTTGATCGACCAGTATTTGGAAATGGCTGTTGAGTATGATGTAGACGCTTTGTGTGACGGTAGCGACGTTCACATTGCTGGGATTATGGAACACATTGAAGAAGCTGGAGTGCACTCTGGAGACTCTTCTTGCGTCATCCCTCCAGTATTCTTGTCGGATGGTCTCAAAGAAGAAATGGTGGCCTCCACACAACGCATCGCATTGGAATTGGGTGTTGTCGGAGTTGTAAACATTCAGTTTGCCATCAAAGATGACCAGCTCTATGTCATTGAAGTCAATCCTCGTGCATCTCGAACACTGCCCTTTGTATCAAAGGCCACAGGCATCTCCTTTGCAAAAATCGGTACCCGACTGTGCTTGGGAGAAAAACTAAAGGATATTCAAATGCCCAACGCCCACGGCAAGGGGCTCTACTTCATCAAAACGCCAGTATTTCCGTGGCAACGCTTCGACATTGACGATGTCGCCCTCACCCCAGAGATGCGTTCCACCGGTGAGGTGATGGGCGTTGGACGGTCTTTTGGCGAGTCCTACGCCAAAGCGTTGATCGGGGCAGGCATGAAATTGCCAACCAGTGGTGGGGTCTTCCTCTCTGTGCGCGATCAAGACAAAGCCTCACTGGACAAGATTGCTGGTCCCCTACATTCCATGGGCTATTCCCTATACGCGACTCAAGGAACCTACCTGGCGCTTCAATCCTTGGGCATCCCCTGCACGCGTGTGAACAAAGTCGGAGAAGGACGTCCAAACATTGTCGATGAAGTCCGCAATGAAAAGATTCACTTGATGATCAACACCCCGCTTGGACAAAAATCCATCCACGATGAAGCCGCCATGAGATTGGCTGGTTTGCGTTTCGGCATTCCCTGCATCACCACCTTACGGGCGGCATTGGCTGGTGTACAAGCACTTCGTTCCATCCGCGCACAAGAACTCCGCGTCATCTACTTACAGGAACTCAAATGATTTCACTGTTGTCGTTGTACAGCACACTTGTCCATGCTGAACCGGTTCAAGTTCACGGACGGCTCATGGACATCATGCACCAAGGGAAAATTGACACAGTTGTATCCCTTGATTCCTACGCGGATACCAAGCACGTCTATGGTCTTGGAGCGGTCAGCAAACTCGATGGAGAGATTTTAGTGGTGGATTCAAAAGTCTACGTATCCCGTGAGCGCGATGGAGAAACCGTTGTGACCGTAGAACCTGAAGTGGATGCCACGCTGTTTGTCGCCTCAGAGGTAAAGAAGTGGCGCAAGATCAAGGTTCCATCCACCATTCAAAGCAGTGAACAACTCGACCAGTTCATCCAGGAGCAAGTAAAGAAGCACAACCTACCCGCTGATGGCCCCCTGCCCTTCCAAATCACAGGCACCTTTGATACACTCGGGTGGCACGTGATTCATTGGCCACTTGGAGATACTGAACACACTCACGAGAAGCATGTGACTTCCGGAGCACATGGAACAAACAATGACGTTGCTGGCACAATCGTTGGCTTCTACTCGACCAAACACACCGGTGTATTCACCCACCACACCACCAACCTACACATGCACTTCTTGCAGTCAGACAAGCAGCTGATGGGACATGTGGATGCGGTTGAGTTGGGGGATGGGATGGTCCTACGGTTGCCGAAGTTGTAATTTGGTTTTGGGTGTGTAGAGACTATCACCAATAGTATTGACAAACTGGAAACAAATATCGTCCGATGACATA
>CBFIFY010000149.1:0-2351 GCA_965661985.1 uncultured Myxococcota bacterium
CGCATTTGGTTCGTTGGAATGACTTTTGACCCCGATATACGCAATCTCAGCAAGTTTCAGTGGGAGTCCGCGACGGATAGATGATTGAATGGCTGGTCGTTGGGTGATTGTTGGGTGGTTTGGAGTCGGAGGGTGAACGACACACGTAGGATTGTTTGGGGGCGCATGACACCAATTATAGAATGTCCAAAGAACCAGCCCCTTCGCGAACAAGGACAATGTCGTCCCCTGTAAGGTCGAGGACGGTCGTTTCAGTTCCGGGCAGGTCCTCTCCCAAGTCGGCAACCATGTCGAGCATGTGTTCATACTGTTCAAACACTTGATAGCCCATGGTACACGGTTGACCATCTTCCATCACCGGTACAGAAGTGGCAACCAACGGCTCTCCGTGGTGGGCGATGATGTCCAACGTGAGTAGTTCATTGGGGATACGGACACCGACAGTTTGGCGCTTTTCTCCCAGTCGCTTACAGAGTTGTCTTGTACTGTTTAATATGACGGTAAATGGACCGGGAAATATTCGATGAAGGGTACGGTAATTTTGATTGCCAACAGAGCCTATTTGAGAGATCATGGAGATTTCATTGCAAATCAGAGAAAAAGGTCTATCATCTGGATGATTTGGGTTTAGTTTTCGCAACTTCTCAATGCCCTTTTTGGATTTGTAATTGCAACAAAAAGCCCAACTGGTTCCCATGGGCAAAGCGACAACGCCATGGTTTTGAAGCGCGTGATCGATCTTTGCTAAGTGCTTTGGGTTGCTGGGATTGATGAATGTATACAACAGTTCTGACATGGTTGGTCCAATTTTGAATCGAAATTTTGGATTAAGAGAACACAAAACCGGTAGGGGTGCAACCACAAAGGTCTGTCTCCAATGTGTCCTGTCAAAAAATGACCACGCAACTAATATAATGGTCCAGCTTGTCAGAGATATGATACAGTTTGTTGGTAATTTTCCATTTGTATGCACAAGTGATAGAGTAGACCTCTGATAACTTAATATATTGATACACATTCATCAGAGTCTTTGAAAGGAGTGACAATGTTTTCCATTACAGAAGAAGATCGGTTTTCGGCGAAGAAAGGTGTGTTCACACTCGAGTCCATTCGACAAGCATACGCAGAACAGTCTCCTAAACTTGCGGAATTGATTTGGAAGTTAATTCGTTTTGACCCAGCTCCTCGTCTAATGTTTTTGGAAGAAGGGCGAGGTGGTTCGACTTTTTCTTCCATCCACCAGCAGATTTTGATGAAAACGGCCGAGCAAAGAACCATTCTAAGGAATGATCCGAAGGCCAGAACGGATGGTGAATCCGGTCGTATTTCTAGAATCCATTCTGCCCCATCTGTGTGGCGTGGACATCAGGCGGTTTGGGACCATTTGACTTCAGATACAATGAAAGATTTGTTGCCTGAGCGTGTCGGAGTGCATGAGATTATCATGCAGTTGTGGAATGACAACACCCCCTATGCAAGAGAGCAATTGTTGAACGTGCTTCGCTTTGTAGACTTGAAGTATGGGGCTTGGAAGGCCATCAAGACCATCTTTAAGGAAGCCGAAGTGCGATTCGATTGGGAAGTGTATGGAATTTTGGACCAGCGTTGGGATAATTTATCATGGTTCAGGTCATCGTCACCATCTTCGCCGAGCTATCGCTATATTTCCGAAGCCGATCAGGAAGCGAGAGACGCTGAAGAGACTCTCATTCGCGAACAGGAGGAACGGCTCGCAACATTGGAAGCCCAAAAAGAAAATGCAGATGAGGCAACGCAAGCACAAATTGACCTGAAGATCGGTGAATTGAACGAGGCTTTACAAACGGCTTACCGCAATAGAAACAATGAGCCTTCGGTGACCAGTCCATCTTTGTTTGAAGCAAAATCGAATAAGTATGGTGACCATGAGTACAACAACAATTCTACCACATACAACTATGATCCAAGCAGCAAGACCATGGCGTATTTGACACGTCGTGCCTGTCGTGTGTTCCGACACCTTGCGAAAGATTTTCCCGAGTCTTTTGCGTCTGCGGCTACTGAAATGTTGATGGGTGCACAGAACACATGTGCCGGCTACTTTGTGATGGACGATGAGTACACAGAGTTGTGGACAGCCGAGGCTTTATTCAAAGTGGTAGAGCAGTCGAAAAGCAGTAATGCAGTTGACTGGGCCTACAATCTGTTGAAAGAAAGATTTAGAAGCGAAATGCGAGAAGTGGATGCCGATTGGTTGTACCGAGTGTCTCAAGCAAAATACGATTTCATTCACAACCTTGCCTATGATTATTTGGAAAATGTGACGGCTGTTGAGAAGGGACTTTTCTATGAGAAGGGCTATCACAAAACCA
>CBFIFY010000150.1:0-2204 GCA_965661985.1 uncultured Myxococcota bacterium
TGTGTTTCATCAGGGCTCCGATCGTTTATAGGAAAGGATGTGTGATTGAAGCCCAGTGTACCATGAATTTTGAATAAAAGGCTTATTTCACAAACACGGCGTTGAATTGCTGGGTGCATCGTATAAAGGTTGTACATTTGCTCAATTGCTTCAAGGTTGGTGCACCAACATAGGTACAGGTGCTTCTGATGCCACCCAATAAGTCGAGTACAGTTGTATGCACAGACCCTTTGAACGGAACTTCAACGGTGCGTCCCTCTGAAGAACGGTAATTGGCGACCCCACCTGCGTGTTTTTCCATCGCGGTGTCTGAACTCATGCCGTAGAACTGGACGAATTTCTTCTCTTCGAATTTGGGTTTCATGTCACCGTCTACCATCTGGTATTCTCCGGTGTGGTAGAACTTGCTGATGACGTTGTTGGCACCTTCTTCGTGACCAGCAAACATTCCGCCGAGCATCACAAAATCAGCACCTGCGGCAAAAGCTTTCGATACATCGCCTGGACAGGTACAGCCACCGTCTGCGATGACGTGTCCACCCAGACCGTGAGCGGCATCGGCACATTCCATGACAGCGCTCAGTTGTGGATATCCAACACCAGTTTGGATGCGTGTTGTACAAACCGAACCAGGTCCAATACCCACTTTGACCACGTCTGCGCCACTCATGATGAGTTCTTGGGTCATATCAGCAGTCACGACGTTTCCAGCGATGATGGTGAGGGTTGGGAAATGTGCACGAACCTTCTTGATGAATTCAACGAAGAACTCAGAGTATCCATTGGCGATGTCGATGCAAATCCAAGATAGGTTGTACTTTGGAATGATTTCCTGACACTTTTCCCAGTCAGCCTGTCCAGTTCCTGTACTGATGGCCAAATAATTTGGATTGAAACTTTCTTGAGTTTCCCAATCTGTTTGGTCATAGTGCTTCACAAGACAGGTGAACAGTTGGTGCTCGGCAAGGGCATTGTGGATGTCAAAGGTTCCGACCCCATCCATGTTGGCAGCCATAATGGGAATACCGGTCCAGGTTTGACCACTGTGGCGAAAAGTATACGTGCGCTCCAGTGTCACTTCTCTCCGACTGCGCAGAGTGCTTCGTTTTGGTCGAATCAATACATCTTTGTAGTCCAGTTTCATGTCGTTTTCAAGTCTCATACTTCCTCCGATCAGAACACGAAATATTAACCGATTGTACAGGAGAACACTGTGGATTTTTGGTGACGAGATTGAGACCTACCGTATCCCAATCAATGATCGAAATGAAATGGAATCTTGCTTTGTGGTCGGTTATCAATACACATGCTCAACCACGTCGTCATCGGAAATACTACCAGTCCCATTGTTGCAGTGTTGCACGGCATTTTCGGTGCTGGAAACAACTGGCGATCCTTTGTTCAAAAGTGGCATCGCATGCGTCCCGATCTTTGCTTTGTACTGATAGACCTTCGAAACCACGGTGATTCACCACACTTTGGTACCGACAATACGTTGATGCAGTGTGCAATGGAAGTCTTGGAGTTGCAATCTGAGGTTGGTGATTTTAGTGCGATTGTTGGGCACTCTTTTGGTGGAAAAGTTGCGCTACAATGTGCAGCGATACCCATTTTCAGCCACATTGAACAAATCTGGGCATTGGACTCGTTTCCGGGTGCACTCACAACCGATGATCAAGATCAAAATGAAGTTCGAACGGTGCTGTCTTGGCTCAACTCAACACCGCTGCCAGTAGAAAAACGCTCGACGGTGAAGTCCTTTTTGATGACGCAAGGGGCTTCTCAGATGATTGCTCAGTGGATGACCACCAACCTGTCTCGCACTCCAGAAGGCTTCGTTTGGCGCTTTAACCTTGCGGGTATAGCCGAAATGCTCAATGACTATTTCATTCAAGATTTGTGGCATGTGTTGGAGTTCCCCAACTCTCAAACCAGTACCCATTTGGTGCGGGCGTTGCAATCTGACAGGTGGGATGCTGAGTCAATCTCTACACTGGAAGAATTGAGCGAAGGGCAGTATCATGTGTTGGATGCTGGGCACTGGCTACACGTTGACAATCCAGATGGGTTGCTGGCGATGTTGGGTGAGTGGGTATTGCCTTCGTAGGAGAGGCTCTAAAATTCAGTTCTTAACAAAACTTTACACAAAATGGGGCAAATCTTAAAATAGACTTAACATTGGTGCCGTATTCTAAAAGTGAGCA
>CBFIFY010000151.1:0-2059 GCA_965661985.1 uncultured Myxococcota bacterium
AGCATTCCAGAGGTGCGTCAACGTCGCTTCTTGGCTGGGACTATTTGGAGACAAGTGTTCGACGAATGTTTGCACGTTGTCTTTGGTGAGTCCTCTCAGGGGGTGTGCACTCTCCAATGTGTAGACCTTGTCTTGAGGCAAATGCTTGAGGTGGGCTTCAACACGTTGATTTTGACATTGAGCATTTACTCGGTACGAGCAAATAAACACCACATGATCGGAAATGTAATCTGGGATGCAGGTGATAATGCTGTCATCTCCTGTAAAAGATGCCTCATCTAGGGCATCGAGGACAACAACGATCTTTTCTCCTTCGCGTCGTTGCAGAGCCTTGAGACTGGAGTTGAGTGTTGTTTGGAACTCTTGTTTGAGTTCATCGACCTTCATGGACGGTCGCTTTCCCTCTTGTCCCTTACAGGCAAAGTTTAGTTGGGTAATCAATGATCGCAGTGCAGTAATGGGCTGATCTCTACCCTCACTTTGCATGCAGTAATGATAGAGCCAAATGTCTCCACTGGTTCGCTTTCCTTCTTCGGTTTTGTAGGGATGAAGTTGATACAAACGGGCCATGATGGCACTTTTGCCCATTCCCGCCAAGGCTTTAAGAAAGCAGTACTGTCCACCACGCTGTTGTACACAGTCTTCGATTTCTTGTAAAACTTCAGTTCTTCCAACAAAGTTTTTTGTTTTGTCAGTGACAAAGTTTGTGAAGTCTATGAGCGGTTGGTCGGTTGTGCCAACTGGAACTGGAATGCTGGCCATATACCGTTTGAACTGATCATAAGAGCCCAAGGACTTTCCATCCTTGTGTTCTCCATTGACAAAACCGACGTATTTTAGAAGGCTGATGGAACCAGCATTGATGAAAAATACGTCATTGTCTACACTGAGTGTGTCCAAGTCTTGGGCCAAAGACATCAGTGGAGAAATCGGACACAAAAAGGTTTGCCCATCCATCAGCAAGACCAACTCCTTGTCTTCAACTTGATTCACCCAAGAGGTTGAGTTGACCTCTGTTGGAAACAGTCCTTGTAAAAGATACTCAGTATTGCCGACCTTACAGGCCAAATGAAAACGGTTCATTGGAATGAGACCTTGCAGGACGCTCTCCAACACCGTGCTGGCATGGGTGATGTCGCTGTCTTCCAACCTGTGTGCGTGGATCAAAGCATTTCGAAAGTCCAACAGATGCTTTAGACCTTGTCCAAGGCTTTTGAGTTTGGAAAGGGGCTTTTTGGCGTAGGTGCTTTCTTCAATCAACCGTTCGTTTTCAGTCAAGTTAATTTTTTGGGTGATGGTGGTGTGGAGGCATTCAATGAAGGCGTGCAACTTGTGCGGTTTGAGTGTTTTGACGTTGCCCTTTTTGCGCATCCATTGAACCAGTTCCTGTGTCAGTTGCCACCATTGATTGTCTGTGGGACTACGCAATGTTCGGACGATAGAGACATTGATGGTGGGGTCATTGCCTTGGAAAACTGTCAGGTATGTTTGAATGGTGCAAATTGCCCATTGGCGCACCAGTAGCGAGGTGGTCGCCGTGAGAAGATAGGCAAACTGGGGAAAGTCTTCACCTTCTTCAATTTGGATACGTTGCTGTACAAAATCGATTGACTTTCTCGACAGAGGGTAGGACAAACTTTTGAGATGCTGTTGCAAGTGCAGTCGTCTCCAAGCCCAACTTGCTGAGAGTTCTGTTTTGATTTCTGCAACTTCAGTGGGGTTCAATTCGGACGTTTGAAGGAACTCTTTTTGAGCCATCGTCCAAATATTGTTGAACTCTTTGGGGAGAGCAACATCAGTTTCCTTGAGTGTGTTCTCTAAGAGTGCACGATTTTCTGTTGAGAGCGTTTCTAATATTTTTTCCAACCACAGTGTCATGGTCTCACCTCTGGGCTTAAGAGTGTCCATTTACGCATCGATTCTTGTGTCGACAACCGTTTTGATTCCTCTGATTGAATAGCGACCATCGTTGTTTGCAACAAGGGTCTGAGGTGCCACAGCGCATATTCGATTTCTGGCTCAAATGCTGGGGTGTCTATTTCTTGTTCAGCATCCAGTT
>CBFIFY010000152.1:0-2033 GCA_965661985.1 uncultured Myxococcota bacterium
ATCTCAAAGAAACATTCTTCTTGGGCCTGTCGATCGGATAGGGTGTTACAAATATTTTCTGCCAGAGGGTACTCTTGGTGCTTGATGACGTTGACGGCGCGCTGGGTTCGACACCACGCATCGGTTGTGGAACAGGCTTCTAGTGCTGGCGGCGTAGATTGGTTTTCTACTGTTTCGTGTAAGGGGATGGGAACATCCCACAAGTGCGAACGATTGAGTGTGTGGATGCAATAGTCATGGTGTTGTTTGTCCAATATCTGACAGAGGCGCGGGCTGTGTTCTGCTGTGGGGTCGGTTAATATTGATCGAACGATGTACAGGCGTTCTTCAGTAGAAAGAGACCGACTGCGTTGTGCAAATGCTTGCGGGTTTGCTTTCCACAGTGCAATCACCTCAGTCAGTGCTGGGCTTTGTGACTCGGAAATGGCGGTGTGTTCATCACAACCGAACAATCCACTCATTAAAAAGACTGTGCCCCAAGTCAACATGAAGGTTCGCAACATGAAGGTTCGAACCTTGAACGTATGCCTCTGTGCAAATAGCGAACGAAGGGTGAAGTGAACGAAATTGCAGAGAGAATGGGGCAGGGGCATTGCTGTTTCTACGCTCTGTTACGCTGAGAGAACACCCACTTCTCGCATACAGTTCGTCATCATTTCAAACGTTCGTTCAATGTCGTGGTCCAACCCAATCGAGAAGCGAATCAAGCCCGGTGACAGACCCATTTGCTCTTGTTCGTCTTCTGGGATTTCAGAGGATGTGCTCGCTCCAGAGACGCTGAATAGGGTTCTGTAATAGCCCAAACTGACGGCTAAGTATCCAATTCCAGCATTTTGCATACTTTCAAGCAACCTGTACGCGGTCTCCATGTTGCCCACATCCAAGGTCATCATCCCACCAAATCCAAAGTCAGGGTGTGCCATCTCGGCAAAGAGTCGGTGCTGTGGGTGACTTTCCAATCCAGGATACAGAACACGCAGACCCAACTCTTCAAATTTGTGTGCCAAAAATTTTGCATTGTGAGAATGCTGTTGCATCCGAATGTGTAGGGTGTGGGTGTTCTTCAAAATGCCGGCGGCTCTCAACGAGTCCATCGTGGGACCGAGCAACATGGCTGCACCGTGGTTGACGTCAATGAGGCTGTGGACAAACTCTTTGGTTCCACATACCGCACCACCCACTGTATCCGATGCCCCATTGATGAATTTGGTCAAGGAGTGGATGATCACGTCTGCCCCCATCTCCTTTGGTGAAAAAATCATGGGGGTGAAGGTGTTGTCTACCACAAATGTCAGATTGTGTTCCTTGGCAATGGCGGCCAAGGCTGGAATGTCGGCAACCTCCAAGAGAGGATTGCTCAACACTTCGCAGTACAGCACTTTGGTGTTGGGTTTGATGGCTGCTCGAATGGCGTCTAGGTCGTTGACATCGACAAAGTCGGTTGTGATGTTGAAGCGGGGCAAGAAGTGCTTCATGAAGGCATAGGTTCCACCATAGATTGTCCGAGACGTTACGATGTGATCGCCCGCACCACACAACTGCATCAACACCGCCGAAACTGCTCCCATTCCAGAGGCTGTTACTTGTGCGGCTTCAGTGTTTTCCAACTGTGCGAGAGATTGTCCCAAGTAGGACGCTGAAGGATTCAAGTGTCGAGAATAGAGGTAGCACCCTTCACGCTCTCCACCAAAGACTTCTTCCATGGTGCGCCCCGCAAGATAAGTGTAGGTCGAAGAATCGGTGATCGATGGGTTGACCCCACCAAACTCTCCAAACACTTGTACATCTTGAACGGCGTTGGCAGGGTTAAACTTTGATTGTGACATGGTGGACTCCTTTGGTGTTGTTTGACTTAATTAACAAACAAGCCGTCGAACTCCACAATAATCCGTTTGCATTATAGGTACAAATCTTACAGACTTTGGAGAGAAAGTGATTTTATTGTGAGAAAAGTACGCTGGATGCCTTCGAGCAACAAATCGGATAAAAGGTCCATATGAAATCGATTCAGTGGATCATGATTGTTGTGCTAT
>CBFIFY010000153.1:0-1153 GCA_965661985.1 uncultured Myxococcota bacterium
CTAAACGTGGATTGTCGAGCGCAATATTATCCGTTGAACGTGCACTATCAGACCCCAACCTCACAAAGCATTCTTAGGCTTATACACAATACCACGATTGTGCTACGATATTGGCTTGAAACCCCAATTTTGGAGCACACATGTTTCTCTGGCTCTGGGCCTGTACGCCAGACACAACCGATGTCTGTCCCACTGCGAAAAATGACTCTTGTGACGAGTTGCTGACCTGTGCACTCGGAACCGACAGCACCGACTGTGATGCCGCCTGTAAGACATGGACACCCAGCGATGGTGACTTTAGGATGGCGGGAGTCTGCGCCTTGGATGATGGCAATCGCATTGCACAAAGCGAACAGTCACACGGAGAAGGTACACTTGGTGAAGGTGGGCTCACTGGATCTTATGATGCCACCGTCACCGTTCGCGGCTCTAGAACCAACACCTCGGTCGACCGTCAATACAGAGTCTACGTTCCAAGACGCTACGATCCAGAAACTCCAGTACCACTGATGTTTGCACTGGGTGGGTTTACGGTGGACATGTATTGGATGGCAGAGTTTAGCGAGATGAACCGAATGGCAGATCGAGAGAACTTCATCGTTGTTTATGGACACCCTGAATGGCGTGACTTTGGCAACTACGACGTCTTTGCTTGGTATGTCTACAACAATGCTTTCGAGGGAGATTGGATTGACAATCCAGACATCGCCTACATGGAGGCTATCTACAACGAACTCTCTACGCAGTACAACATCGACAAGAGTCGGGTCTTTACCTCGGGACACTCTCGCGGTGCGGCCCTTTCAATCATTGCCGCATTTGAAAGACCCGATCTGTTTGCGGGGTACTGTGCCCAAGCAGGATTTGGATCAACAAATGAGTACAATGCTCGAATCGAAGAATTGCTGGCAGACTCTGCAGTAAGTGGCGTGCTCATTCATGGGGATGCCGATCCAGATGTTCGAGTTGTCGAGTCGGATGCGATTCACGATTTGTACAAAGCTGCTGGATATGATTATTTCGATGACTGGCTGTATTTCCGCATACCCGACGCTACGCATGAATGGCAAAGTCATTTGAATCAAGAAATGTGGAACTGGCTCTATGACCATCCCAATCCACTCTACGCAAAGAAAAGTGACAGTGACAGTGA
>CBFIFY010000153.1:1163-1796 GCA_965661985.1 uncultured Myxococcota bacterium
AGGTGCAGAATGATGTTGTTTCTAACACTCCTTGGATGTGGTGAAGAGCATACCCTCAGCACTCAAGTCGACACCAGCAACATGGTAGAAATTGCGACTGAGGACACCACCTATCGCATGGGCTATCCCGATCTCGATCCTGGCCCCTACAACAACCACTGGAAAGCATACTCCAAGCCTCAGCATGACGTCACCGTCTCCGCATTCTATTTGGACAAGACGGAAGTGACCGTCGGAGCCTACACGGATATGCTCAATGATATGGTCGACTATCCCAGCACGCTTGAAAGACTCATCAACCCACTGATGCCGATTGAATACAACGCAGAATCTGGATTTACCGCCAAAGAGGATTACGAGCAAAGACCGATGAACTATGTGTCTTGGTACGAGGCGATGACGTACTGTGCCCACATCGGCAAACGCTTGCCCACCGAAGCAGAATGGGAGCTTGCAGCCAAAGGGTCCGACATCGCCAATCCACGTGGTGTACCTTGGGACACTCCGGGATGGTCTTGCCACAAAGCAATCTATTACACCAATGAAACCTTGTGTGCCGAGCGTCCTGAGCCTGTTGGTACACACCCAGATGGAGACACACCGGACGGAATCTCCGACATGGCAGGCAACGTC
>CBFIFY010000154.1:0-1692 GCA_965661985.1 uncultured Myxococcota bacterium
TTCAAAGAGTCCTGCGGCGATGGTGTGACACATTACTGCACTTTGGCAGAGGTTTAAGACGTAGGGATGATGGAGTTGGCGCTCTTCTGCTGTCATGTGCTTGAGTACACGCACTTTGTATTGCATGTATTCTGGGGGAATGGTGCATGTTTCCATACCAGTATACAGATTTTTGATTTCTTCACGCTGCTTCTTGTCTACGGAGTCCGGCTGAAAGGGCATGAGTTTGGTCATGATGTCTCGAAAATGCTGACGGTCGTGCTCAAACATCTCACTGTTCTGTAGGGCGTCGGCAAATTTTTCAAAGATGATCAGGTCTTCATCGGAGATGTGATTGGTTGTACGCGTACGGTGAATGGCACCCAGCACGGAATATTTGATGCCCTTGTTTCGCCAATGGGTAAACTCAAAGTTTGGCAAGCCTGCAAAGTCTTCGCACATTTTGGCGTAGAGTTCGGGGTTTGTATATACTCTGGGTACGGTTCGGAACACCCTTTCGAGGTGCCAACCCAGCTGGCGATCGATGTCCTTTTTGACCTGTTCACGAATCCACTCTTCAAAGGGACCTGCCGCATACCAGTCGGGCTCACTATCATCCCACTGTGTATGGGTTCTCGTTTCTCCGCCCAAATAGATTGTGAGGTCACAGCTGCTTTTTATCTCAGCCCGTTCGGCATCTGGGTTGAAGGTGAGACCATGGTTGTAGTATCCATCGTCTTTGAAGCCCAGAATGAACCACCCTTCTTTCTTTGGGATGGGAAACATCTGGTAGGGCTTGCCTTGAAGGGTGAATGAGAGGTCTGCGAGAAAATCGGGTAACGGTTGTGGTGTCATAGGTATTCCAAATCAGTATTGCTATAATTCTATACTCGGATTGATTTGGGGTATTTGAACTGTTTTTTGCGTTAATTTATCGTTTGTGACTGGCTCGGTTGAGCATCCACTGAATGGTTGAACTTTCAGTGTTTTGAACGGCACCGGTTGGAAATTCTAGATAAATCAACCCAGCCACCATAGCCAAGGATAAGTCGAGTGTGGGATCTTTGGCGTAGGGTCGAGTCTCCAAGGATAGAAACAACGTCGAGGGGTGTTGCTGTTGTCCTTGTTGAAGCCAATAACTGGGAATGGGATAGGGTAGCGTGAGAGATTCATAGGGAAGATTCTGGCGCGCGTCTTGAAATTTTTCTATCCAAACGTCCAAGGGCAAGTCGACTTTTTGTTGGGTTTGTAGAAATTGGATGGTTTGCACAGAGTGTTGGTCCCAGTGTGGTAGAAGGGTATTTCGTGGTGCGTGCAACGCTTTGAGGGTCCAATAATAGTCTTGCAACTTTGACCGTAACTGGGTCGACGCAACACGAGCGTCGATGGTTTTGAGAACAGCCGTTGGGGTGTGGAACGTACCGGCAATGTGTTCAATGATGTGGTATTGACAGTGTGCGCTGTACGTAGGAGTTTGCGCACAGTACTCAAAGGCTTTCTCCATCGAGGTGGGGTGCTCCTGTTTCGATACCTGTTCGGCAATCTCAAAGAAACATTCTTCTTGGGCCTGTCGATCGGATAGGGTGTTACAAATATCTTCTGCCAGAAGATACTCTTGGTGTTTGATGACGTTGACGGCGCGTTGGGTTCGACACCACGCATCGGTTGTGGAACAGGCTTCCAGTGCTGGCGGCGTAGATTGGTTTTCTACTG
>CBFIFY010000155.1:0-1571 GCA_965661985.1 uncultured Myxococcota bacterium
GAGGGCAATGTACAGCTTCGTTGTCGATTGTGATGGAGCGGCTGACTTAGACCTCCGGAGAGAGTTTTAAGTCGCTCGAGCCCCTCTTTGTCTTTAAAAAAGTTGTCTTGATTGTGGTGTGCGAGCCACAGCCAATCTCCTTCATTGGGTGGTGCATCCCCTATCCAAACGGGCAAGTTCAAATGAGACCACATACGTTCCGAAACCCCTGCGGTTACCGTTTGCTTCACAATGATTTGTGTATTTTCACCTCGATGTGCTTGCAACAGATCGAACCCTGCTCCATTTCCAGCATCCAGGTCCAGCACCCAGCGTTGTGGGACATCCAACCCTGCAATGTTGGCAATGCTCTCTCGCAAAAACATCCCCGATGTATGAACCTCCAGTCGCTTGAACATGCCGTGGTGTACCCAATGCACAAGATGGTGGAGCATCGGTTCAATTTCTGGATGAAGCAACGATTCCCCTCGCCAGCCAACAGAGACCGTTTCAAATTGGAGTTTAGAGCGTTCTAAAGATGCGGTAATGCGCTTCAGTTCATCGAATCCCATGAAGCCTCGACCAAAATCAACCTGACCTTCGTCTCGAAAACGAGTCCAGTTTTGTGCAGTTGGTGGTTCATCGACAGATTGAATCAAGTCTATCCAGCGCTTGTGGGGCGTTGTACTCCCCTCCCAATCTGAATGAGACACGTCAGAAAACTCGAGTATCAGCTTGCCATCGGGAATCGGTTTCCATGATTGGATTTTTGACCACACTTTGCGATCGAGTCCACCTTGTATCAGATTACCGGCCCGTTTCATTATGCTGGTGGTAGAGTCTGACTCTTGGCGGAGATAGCAGGTTTGTACACACGGTGTTGAACAGGTTTTGACCACTTCTCGGCGCTGACGGAGAGTCTCTGAATTCCACAATTCTTGAAGGGACTGCTCCCGAACAGAACCAAAGGCCCCATTCAAAAAGTCGAGTTTGCCATCACACATAATCGCCTGACCGTCGGCGTTGATGTAGAACTCTTTCCAGCCAGCCCAGCATGGTGCATCCAGCGGAGTCAAACCATCTTTGTAATAGGATGGAATATTTCGCAACTCCCGCTCAGAGTTTTGTAAGAATCCGTGATCACGTTTCATCGCAAGAAGCTGCTCACAGACCTGCTCAAGTTTGGAAAAGTCAGACGGTTGAAACCACAGTTCATTGGCGGTTTCGGTACCTTCTTCGGTGCGAAAAAGATTCAAGACTTGCACACCATCAAAACCCAAATGTTGAAATTCTTGTAGAGTTTCGATGTAGTGAGAGAGATTCTGACGATGCAAAATGCTGTTCACCAAAATTTTGCGTTTCGAGTTTCCGGCTTCGGCATCGGCTTGCCGAATGGCTGTATACCCCTGTATCGCCTTATCGTACATCCCCTGCCCTCGGATGACATCGTTGCTCTCTCGATTGCCGTCTAGGGAAATGTTGAGGTGAAGTCTATCAGATGGAATACGAGCCAGCATCCGTGCTCGCCCATTGCTGATCAGCGTTCCATTCGTGGTAATCGTGACGTAGAAGCCTTTACTGACCGCATAGAG
>CBFIFY010000156.1:0-1342 GCA_965661985.1 uncultured Myxococcota bacterium
GGAAATGATTCTCAACCACGAAGATGTCACCGAACAAGAAGCCCGTGAGCGCGCCATCAAGTTACTTGAAGAGGTGGGCATACCGTCACCAGAAGAGCGCGTCGACAACTATCCACACAACATGTCGGGTGGGATGAGACAGCGTGTAATGATTGCCATGTCACTAGCCTGCTCGCCAAGACTGCTACTCGCCGATGAACCGACAACTGCACTCGATGTAACGATTCAAGCCCAGATTTTGGACCTGATGAACAAGCTCCAAGAAGAGCGCAACACCGCCATCGTCATGATCACCCACGACCTTGGAGTGGTGGCAGAAACCTGCGATCACGTTGTGGTGATGTATGCGGGACACGTGGCTGAAAATGCCGACGTCTTCGCACTCTTTGAAAATCCCTGTCACCCCTACACCATCGCGCTGTTCAAGAGTATCCCAGACCTTGTGGGTAAAGGGGGACGCCTCTTTACCATTGACGGTATGGTGCCTTCTGCCTACAACTTTCCTGAAGGCTGTCGTTTTCAGGACCGCTGTCCATTTGCCACAGAGCAATGCAACACCAAGCCAGACATTGAAGAGGTGGAACCCGATCACTTCGTTGCCTGTCACAACTGGCGAGAAGCAAAGGCCTTCTATGCCAAAGAAGATGCCAAGAATGCTGAAACTGAAGGAGCAGAATGATGTCTGATTCAAACACACCCATGCTTCAAGTTCGTGGGCTGAAGAAATACTTCCCCATCTACAAAGGACTCTTCCGCTCTCTCAAAGGCACCGTAAAAGCGGTTGATGACCTTTCCTTTGACCTACACGCCAAAGAGACACTTGGGATTGTGGGTGAGTCGGGATGTGGTAAAACCACTGTGGGTCGTTCGTTGCTGCGATTGATTGAACCCACCGGTGGTGAAGCCCACTTCATGGGAAAGGACATCTTCAAGCTGGGTGCTTCTGAGCTGCGTTCGTTCCGTAAGAACATGCAAATCATTTTCCAAGACCCCTACTCTTCTTTGAACCCCCGTATGACCATCGGCTCGATCATCGGGGATGCACTAGAACTCCACGGCATCGCACAGGGTGACGACAAGTTTGAAATGTCCAAGGAACTCCTCGTCAAAGTGGGTCTGCAAGCCTCCTACATCAACCGTTATCCACACGAGTTCTCCGGCGGTCAGCGTCAGCGCATTGGGATAGCCCGCGCCGTCGCTCTCCATCCGAGTTTTGTGGTT
Source organism: uncultured Myxococcota bacterium (assembly GCA_965661985.1). GTDB lineage: Bacteria > Myxococcota_A > UBA796 > UBA796 > UBA796 > CAJWHX01. The sequence continues at coordinate 1,222 of CBFIFY010000156.1, forward strand.
TGCGATGAGGCAGTCTCTGCTCTCGACGTATCGGTACAGGCACAGGTCATCAATCTATTGCAAGACTTGCAAGACGAATATGACCTCTCCTATATGTTCATTGCCCACGACCTCTCGGTGG
>CBFIFY010000157.1:0-1313 GCA_965661985.1 uncultured Myxococcota bacterium
ATCAATGGGCATCAAATATTGATAGCCCAACCCGCGCTATATTTGGCCACCAAGATTGAAGCGTTCTTGAGCAGAGGACAAGCAGAGCCCTTTGAAAGCCAAGATTTGGAAGATATCGTGGCTTTGATTGATGGGTGTTCTGAACTTATCGCTTCATTTCAGGAGCAAGACCAGAAACTTCGTGAATGGATAGGGAATCATCTTCGAGGTATTCAGTCTCAATCTTGGTTTGAAACCCTGTGTATAGGGAATTTGCCCAGAGGTGGTGATGAACAGATAAGAGAGCAATGGTTTATGAAGAAGTGGAAAGATTTGAGTGTGATTTGAGTGCTTCCCCTATCACTTCGCGCGCTTCTTCCGAACGTACAGCGTCTTTTTCAGCGTCGCCACAACTTGTCCGTCTTCATCGGTCACGGTGGTGTGAAAGACTGGGAGATGCTTTTGGTTGTCCTGTGCTTGTTCACGTAGCAGCTCGATGGTTTGATGGTCGATTTCAAAGACAGCCGTCATGGTGCCTTTTCCGGGAGACACAAAGTCAATCTCGGCTCCCTTGTCCCACACAACGCACTCTTTACCCAGATGCTCCAACAAGATGAACATGTACCACGGATCGCACATGCTGTAGAGGCTACCACCAAAGTGTGTGTCGACATAGTTTCGGTTCCAAAAGCGCATTTTCATCTGCACGGTGATGGAGGTCATGTCCTCATTGATGTGTTTCACCGATACCCCAGCCCCAAAGTAGGGTGGATAGAAACGAAGCAGCTTGAGAATGGTACGGATCGAAAATTTCATGGTGTTTTTATAATCCATCGACGGTTGATTTGACGTTCGATTTAGGGTGGATGTGATAGTATTCAAGGAAGAACCCAGATTGTAGGACAGTTGATTATGACACTCTTTCATCTTGCGCTACCCATTCATGATATTGCAGAGGCCCGTCATTTCTATGAAACTGTGCTTCAGTGTGCAGTCGGTAGAACGGCAGAGCGATGGGTCGACATCAACTTTTGGGGACACCAAGTCAGTCTTCATTTGGTGGACGATTTGGCCGTTTCAGATTCCACCAACAGCGTGGATTCAGACGCTGTACCGGTCAGACATTTTGGATTGATTTTGGATTGGGCAGACTGGCATGCGCTCAGCGATCGACTGATGCACGGTGAATACGCGGGCAGCATCTCTTGGATCATCGAGCCCAAGATTCGCTTTCAAGGTGGGGTTGGAGAGCAGGCAACGATGTTCTTTCGAGACCCATCGGGCAATGCCTTGGAGTTCAAGTCCTTTCAAGACCCATCGCAGGTTTTTGCGAC
>CBFIFY010000158.1:0-1266 GCA_965661985.1 uncultured Myxococcota bacterium
GGTCGTTGTTTGCAAGTACGGGCAGAAAGGTTCACATTCTGTCAGAGACGCACTTTGGTGTGGTTCAATGGAACGATCTGGGGGAATCTTCTGTTCATGTGTTGTCCACTGTTTCTCCAGATATAGTCGTCTCTTTGGATGGACACACCGATATTGTGACCGATATGGTTCAGGTATCCAATGGACGCATCGCCACCACTTCCTTTGACACAACGGCCATCGTATGGGATTTGTCGACGGGCAATCCAGTATTTCAGATTCACAACATTGTTCCCCATGCGTTGAGTGGGGCTTTGATGTTGAATCAAAGTACGATGGCGCTTTGGTCGGTGAGTGGGCACATTTTGATTTGGGATGTCGAGCGTCAAAAGCAGATTGGCTCGTTGATGGGGCACACATCATCTGTGTCGGATGTCAAACAACTGTCCAATGGACGTTTGGCTTCTGTGGCGATGTTTGAGCCATCTCTTCGTATCTGGGACCCATCAATGGCACCCCTTCGTCCACCAAGAGACAATCATGATGATGTGATTATATCTTCAGTGCCGATTCGAAATGGTTTGGTCCTTACAGGGGCTCATGATAAGACGCTGAGGGTCTGGAAAGCAGACACAGCTACATGCTTACTGAAATTCACCGAGCATACAGAACCCATTGAGTGCATGCACTGGATTTCAGACACTGAAGTTGTATCTGGCGATTGGGCTGGTGTACTGCTGCAATGGGATATCGAGGGAAATGTATTGCAGCGCTATGAGGGCCACACGGATTGGGTGCGTGGGTGCACAGTTCTGCCCAACGGCAACTTGCTGTCATGGTCGGATGATGCGGAATTGCGCGTTTGGAATATTAAATCTGGAGAGTGTATGGCAACTCTAGAAGGGCATGCGGCACCAGTGAGGGGTGGTTTGTCTTTGGATGAGCACCGCTGGCTGTCATGGTCTGAAGATGCCACTTTACGAGTTTGGAGCGTTGAAACTTGGCAGTGTTTGATGGTTCTAGACGGGCATGCTGCTCAGATCGATACCGTTCGTTTGTTGGGTGATGGACGCATTGTCGCATCCAATTATGAGGATGTAGATATGCCCACAGTTGTCAAAGTGTGGGATGGAGAGAGCGGAGAGTGTCTTCAAACCTTTACGGGCTTGGATGCCGATGTGATTGAACTTGTCGTCGTAGAGAATCAACTGTATGTCAGAACCTCCGCCAACATATGGTCGTGGGACTTCAAGCACTCTGATCAGCCGAGGGAATGGTTGTTGAAGG
>CBFIFY010000159.1:0-1232 GCA_965661985.1 uncultured Myxococcota bacterium
TTTTGTTTGCAAAAAATGTCAGCATAATCGGAAAATATCCGATTAACTATACAATTTCTGCTACAATAATACCATGTTCGAATCCCTACCCATTCCATTGTTGACACATTCAACGGTTCTGTCTCATCTTCAAGGCTATGCCAGACCCAACGATAAGATCAATCATCTTATTCACGCAGGCAAACTCACTCGATTGCAACGCGAATTGTACCTTGTAAACAGTGAGCGAGACCAACCACCATTGAACTTGATTGCCAATCAGCTGGTGCGACCGTCTTATGTGTCATTGCAGTGGGCGGCTCAGTACTATGGATGGATGACCGAGAGGGTCCATCAAATTATGTCCATCACCACCAGACGTCGCAAAAATGTACAAACCGATGTGGGAGGATTCATCTATCATCCGGTGCCAATGCAGTATTATGGGGTTGGGATACACAGTGTGGTGGTCGATACCCACGCCTTCTTGATCGCCAGTCCTGAAAAGACATTGGCGGACATATTGGTGAGTACACGCAATCTTCGCATTCAGTCGGTCGGGAATCTGATGTCCTATTGCGAAGACTTTCTCCGTTTGGATTTGGACGACTTGCCCCCTCTGGATTTGAATTTGCTCCAACAGATTGCCTCTAAGGGATACAAAAGCCGTTTGTTGAACACCTTGCACGCGATGATTCAGGAAATACAATGTTAGATTCAATGCTCCAAAGGTACGCTCCCAAGACCCCAGAGGAAACCCATCAGGCCTATCGAGAGATATTACAGGAAATCGTCTTGGCTGGATTGTGGAAGGGTAACTTTTTTGATCAGGCTGCGTTCTATGGTGGAACAGCCTTGCGGATACTGTATGGTTTGGATCGATTTTCTGAAGACCTTGACTTTTCGTTGCTGAAGCCCAATCCTAATTTTGCTATCCAAGACTTTTTCCCTGCTGTTCAACGAGAGTTTGAGGCACTGTCGATTCCAATTGAATTGACTCAGAAGCAGAAACGGCGGCCGTCCAGTATTCAATCAGCCTTTTTGAAGACGGATTCCCATATCCATGCCCTAGAAATACAGCTTCCTTCACAGCGAAGCATTAAAATCAACATTGAAGTGGACATCAATCCACCGTTGGGATTTCAAACCGAAGAAAAACTGTTGCTTCAACCCTTTTCCTTTTATGTAAAGACCTATGCAAAACCCGATTTGTTTGCTGGCAAAATGCACGCACTGTTGTTTCGAAAATGGCG
>CBFIFY010000160.1:0-1109 GCA_965661985.1 uncultured Myxococcota bacterium
CAGAAGGTGGCTGGGAAGTGTTGCGCTGGGGCTACGAGCGTCTCCGTCGCAATTGGTCGAAACTCGATTACGATGTCATCGTTGTTCACTCACCGCACTGGAAAACCCGTTGTGGTACGCACTTTTTGGGCGTAGAACACTTTGCATCCAAGAGTGTTGATCCGATTTTCCCCCATCTTTTTCGCTATTCCTATGACTTGAAAGTCGATGTGGAGCTCAGTGAACTGATCTGTGCGGAAGCTGAGGCGGAAGGACTGGAAACTCAGATGATGCGCAATCCTGACTTTCGCGTAGACTATGGCACGATTACCGCCTGTCACTTGAGTCATCCAGAGTGGAACAAGCCCGTTGTTTGCATTTCGTCCAATCAAGGCTATTTTGATTTCAGCAATGAAGTTGGTGAGGCGCGTATGCTGGCTTTGGGTCGTGCGACGGCTCGAGCGATTGAGAAAAGTGGTAAACGGGCTGTATTGCTGGCATCCTGTTCACTGTCGCATCGTCACTTTACCAAGGAACCAGAAACGCCTGAGGACATGAAGCACGAACACGTCTATCACAACGGACAATATCTGTGGGACATGAAGGTTTTGAACCTCATCAAAGAAGGCAAGTGTCAAGAAGTCTTGGACATCATGCCGGATTTCATTGAGCAAGCGATGGCGGAAACCAAAGATGGTTCGTTGACGTGGCTGATGGGAGCGCTCGGAGTACCAGACTATCCTGGAGAAGTGCATGGATATGGTTCAGTCATCGGTACGGGCAACGCAGTGGTGGAATGGAATCCAGAATGGAAAGAAGGGGGTGTTCAATGAGCGCAGTATTGGGTTTGATTTTGCCGGGCTTGCCCCATCCACTTCTTCAACCTGAGGGCAATCCATCTTGGGGAGAAATTCGCAAGGGCTTTGAGGCTGTGCGTCAGAAACTCATCGATGCAAAGATTGAACGGCTGGTGCTCTATAGCACACAGTGGTTTTCGATTTTGGGTCACCAAGTCCAAGCTCACGCCAATCCAGAATGGGTGCACGTTGATCAAGAGTTCCACCATTTGGGGTCGATGCCATACTCATTTAAGGTTGACACTGCATTTTCTGAGTCGATCGTCGAACGGG
>CBFIFY010000161.1:0-1091 GCA_965661985.1 uncultured Myxococcota bacterium
CCCGGCTTGGCCTCGGCAATGATTCGGTCTAGCAAGGCATCTTGTTCAAGGTTGGTACCAAAAGGTTTATAGCCACGTGCACGCATGAAAGTCTCCTGCCTGTGCTTGACGGTTCATCAAGTCACACTGAAATACAGTAACCGATTAGAGCAACTGAAGTCCCAATTGCACACCATTGATGTCAACCACAGTTCCAACAACAGCCCCTGACTCAACAGCAATGTTCTCCGCCAGAACCTCTTCGGCAATCTTTGCGCTGAATGCATTCAAAGCGGCGAGAACGTCTGTGTCGGTTGTCGACAACTGAAGGTGGATGCGGTCTGAAATCTCCAAGCCTGAGTCCTTACGAAACTGCTGAATGGTACGAATGCACTCTCGGACCACACCTTCTTGCACAAGTTCTGGTGTGAGTTCGGTGTCCAGAGCAACCAACATCGCACCTTGCGTTTCAATCACCACATCTCCCCGTGATTCTCGACGAACAACGATATCCGCTTCTTCAATGTCAAAGCCGAGTACGTCCACCGTCGCACCCGCTTGCAAAACCGCCCACTGTTCTCGAGTAAACTCACCGATTGCCTTAGCCACGTCGCGCATTTGTTTGCCACAACGCCGACCCAAGGTTTTAAAGTTGGCTTGAAAGGAAACCGTAGTCAGTTCAGCGTCGCTAGCCTGCAATCGAACACCTTTGACATTCAACTCTTCTTCGAGAAGATGGGCTTGAGCAGACAAGTCTTTGCGCACTTGCTCATCGTGGTGCACAACCGTCACCGCTGCCAAGGGTTGACGAGTTTTTAGTTTGTGACGCTCTCTCAACGCTCGACCCAACGACACAACTTCACGCGTGAGGGCAATCTGAGACTCCAAACGCTCGTCAATTAAATCTGACTGAACAGTCGGGTAATCACAAAGATGTACAGAGTCTTCACCTTCTTTGGCAGAACCCATTTCTACAACCAAGTGTTGATAGATACCTTCCGACAAGAATGGCAATACAGGGGCAAGCACTTTCGAGAACTCAACCAAACAGTCATACAACGTTTGATAGGCATCGGCTTTGTCCTGAGCTGTATCCATGTTGACAGAACCCC
>CBFIFY010000162.1:0-1044 GCA_965661985.1 uncultured Myxococcota bacterium
CTGTGATGGTTTGGATGACTTCGATCAAGATCAAGATGGTGACATTGATATCGCTTATGGCGGTGGAGACTGCGATGATCTCGACCCTACAAGGGCATCGACTTTATCAGAAGTTTGGTACGATGGTGTTGATAGCAACTGTGATGGCTTGGATGACTTTGATCAAGATGGTGACGGTGAAATCATTGCCAGTCTAGACTGCGATGGCGACGGCATCATGGATATGATTTGTGATTTTGACAATGACGGTGTGGATGATTTTGTCGCAGGAACAGATTGTGACGATACCGACGCTGGCGTCAACACACAAGCTACCGACACTTGGTATGACGGAATCGACTCTGACTGTTCAGGTGGTTCTGATTATGACCGTGATGGTGATGGGTACGATTCATTTGAGTTTGGTGGTGATGATTGTGACGACCTTCGAAACATGGTCTATCCGGGCGCCGAAGAGATTTACGATGATGGTCTAGACAACAATTGTGATGGGTCCAGTGATTACGATGCGGATGGTGATGGGTACGACTCAGCCGAATATGGTGGTGATGACTGTGACGATACCGATGCCAATATCAATGTTGGCGGTGTGGAAATCGCCAACGATGGTATCGATCAGGACTGCAATGGCGAAGACTTGGTAGAGGATACTGAACCATCTTCTGAGCCTTCGGGCGAACCCAGTTCGGAACCAAGTGGTGAACCATCTGGTGAGCCCAGTGGTGAGCCATCAGGAGAGCCCAGTGAGGAAGTAGACGGCACTGGTGACAAAGAAGAAGTGACAGCTGGATGTGCAACTCAGTCTTCTCAAGGTTCATTTGGCCTCTTTGCTCTGTTGGGGCTTGTTGGTCTCTCTCGACGCCGAAAATAACCCACGGTTATCAACTTTTTGTTCACACATGGAGCTTTTATGCTTAGTTTATTGTTGTTTTCTCAAATCGCTTCTGCTTCCAATGTTCTGATCATCTATGATGTACAGAGTTCAAGTGTTACTGGATTGCAGTCCTTTTTAAACAACAACGGCCACACCGTTGATTTGAGTGA